>NZ_PPPU01000016.1 GCF_006483455.1 Methylomonas koyamae | reverse complement strand
CTCAGACGGGCTTTTTTTTTGCCTAGACTCTTCTCACACAATTCTACTGTAACACTTGGCACTTTCTGCGGCTCATTCCGAAGTAGTTGATTCAAGGCAGTCGCGAAGAATGTTTTGCAGTTTCTTTAGGCCTAATTGTCTAGTCAACTTCACATTCCGTTCCGGTATTCTTGCCGGATCAGGATATGAAGCTAAGGCGCTTTCGATGCTGCTTTCTCGAATTAGATGCAACATTGGGTACGGTGATCGATTCGTATAGTTATCGGGATCGTTTTCGCCACTATCGGCAAACCGATAATGCGGGTGAAAACTGGCTATTTGATAAATTCCCTCGTATCCTTGATCAATCAATAATTGCTCGGCAATTGCCAATACGTCCAGATAGTCGTAAAAGTTGTCGAGCTGTCTGGTGATAATTAGCAAGGTTGTTTCTGTCTCTGAGTGAGTATCGAGATGCATGCATTCTTGTATAACCGCGTTCAGGCAAGATTCGACGTTATTGCCATTTTCTACTCGATAACGAATGCTGTTACGCTGCTGCTCTCGATTTGCAAAGGGACAAATGTTGTAGGCTATTACGAATGATTTAATCCACGCTTCAGTCGCAGCGATTATCTGTTGGTTAGTAGACATATCCATAGTATGCGTAAAACAATAAAAATTGGGTGTTGGTCCGTGCTCGCGTTACTGGTGCCAGTAATTGCTGGCGCCGAAGTCTATCGTTGGACAGACGTTCACGGCCGTAGCCATTTCTCGGATCGGCATCATGAAGATGCCCAAGTAATGCATATTGATCCGGGGATAAGCTACTACCGGGTTGAGAAGGTGTTTGATGGCGATACTATTCTATTAGATGACGGCCGCAAAGTTAGGTTGTTAGGTATAAATACGCCGGAAATCGCTGGCCGCATCAAATCCGCGGAAGCTGGAGGTGAACAGGCCAAACAATGGTTGCGGCTTAAGCTGGAACAACGAAAGGTATTCCTGCAGGGCGATGTGGAAAAACAGGATAAATATCAACGTACTCTGGCTTATGTATTTAACGAAAATAAACAATTGATCAACGTCGAGTTGGTGAAGCGGGATTAGCGACTGTCAATATTCACCCGCCAAACCTGAGATATGTTAACGAATTGCTGGCCGCGCAGGAGGAAGCGGAACGCGGCAATATTGGTGTATGGTCCGATGCGGCCTATAGCCCAACTCCCGTTGAGCGGTTGGATCAGTCAAATTACCAAGGATGGAAACGGGTGACCGGCAAGATAATTTCGTTCAAACAAACGGTAAAGCATAGTTATTTGTTATTCAGCGATAAGGTCTCGGTCTCCATCGAGCCAAGTTCCTTGCCGTTATTTATAGCCTTGGAAAGTTATATTGGAAAAAACGTCGAGGTGCGTGGCTGGGTAAAGCGTTCCAGAGACCGCTTCTACGTGATTGTCAGGCATCCCGCCGACATTCGAGCCGAGCCGTAGCACTATTCTTCCTCCGCAAACAATTCCTGGATCATTTGTTTCTCATCGTCGTTCAGGATGGTTTCCGCGGAAAACCAGCGGGTACGCTGGAAAATGACGTCTTCAGATTCCTTTCGCAATCCTGCTCGGCGGTCGGTCTCGCGTCTTTCGGCAACCCGGCGTTCGCCCATACGGCGTTCGTACTTGGGCCACAGTAAATATTGTTGCTGAATGAAGGCAATCCATTCTTCCGAATTGAATGGGTACGGGTTGGTTCGTCGTTCCTGTTGGCGGCGTACTGTTCGACGCCGAGCCGAGAATTCGCTATTCATTGCTAGCACTACCTTGGGTTCCTCGAGCCGCAACTACTTTTTTGGCAGTGCGCTCCATAGGGAAAAACAGTAATCGATAAGCCCGTTGAGTTATTTCGTCCTTAGTTTGATGGCAACGATTGGTACAGTGTGTCTTCAAATATCCGAAACAAAGCCGCACGGATATCTTGGCTTGAGATAAATCTGAGAAAGATAAAGTTCCGTTCTAAACCTTAAGTTAACAATATTGGGCTTAGGCTACCGAATTTTAATGAATTGCGATAGTTCTTTGAAATTTCCCATGGGCCGCTTTTTAAAGCTTCTAATTTAGGGTTGCCAGCGCCGCGGAGTAATCGGGTTCGTCGGCAATTTCGTTGACCAGCTGGGTGTAAATGACCGTGTTATGTTCGTCGATAATGACAATTGCGCGTGCCGTTAGTCCGGCCAAAATGCTATCCAACAACTCGACGCCGTAGTCGTGGGCGAAACTGGAGCGAAACGTGGACAGCGGCACCACATGTTTGATGCCTTCAATTTCGCAGAATCGGACTTGAGCGAACGGCAGGTCTGCCGATACGGCCAGCACCACGGTATTCGGTAAATGAGCCGCTTTTTCGTTGAACTTGCGGGTAGACGCCGCGCAAGTCGGGGTGTCCAGGCTCGGTACGATATTGAATACCTTGCGTTTGCCGGCAAATTCGGCCAAGCCGACATCCTGCATTTTCCGGTTGGTAAGCAGAAAGTCCGGGGCGGGACTGCCGACGGCCGGTAAATCGCCGACGGTGTTGATGGGTTTGCCTTGGAAGGTGATGGTTGCCATTCTGGGCTCCTGTAGCGGTTACTATTTTTATTTCTTTCGCTTGCTGAAGTCGATCAAACGCTTACGTTTTTTGATCTGCCGGTCGCTGAGCGGGTTTTTTCGGCCTTGAAACGGATTTTCCGGCGATTTGAATACCAAGCGCACCGGCGTTCCTTTCAATTGCAGTTGGTCGCGGAAATAGTTCATCAAATAGCGTTTGTAGGCGCCGGGCAGGGCATCGGTCTGTACGCCGTGAATCACTACCACCGGCGGATTGCGCCCGCCCTGGTGGGCGTATTTCAATTTGATCCGACGGCCGCCGACCAGCGGCGGTTGATGCGCCGCCAGCGCGTCGGTCAGGATTCGGGTCAATAACGGCGTCGACATATCGACCATCGCCGAGTCGTAAAGGCTGTGCACGACATCGAACAATTTGCCGACGCCGCTGCCGTGCAAGGCCGAAATCGGATGTTTTTCGGCAAAGTCCAGAAACGACAGCTTCATTTCGATTTGCTTTTTGACGAACTCGCGGTGCTCGGCGTTAAGGCCATCCCATTTATTCAGTCCGATAATCAATGCGCGGCCGGCTTCCAATACCAACCCCAGAATATGCGCATCCTGGTCGGTAACGCCTTCGCGGGCGTCGATCAAATAGATCACGACATGGGCTTTTTCGATCGCTTGCAGTGATTTAATGATGCTGAACTTTTCCACGGTCAATGCCACTCGGGAGCGGCGGCGCATGCCGGCGGTGTCGATCAGCGTGAATTTCTTGCCGTCGCGTTCGAATGGGATGTAAATGCTATCGCGAGTGGTGCCGGCTTCGTCGAACACCACGACGCGTTCTTCGCCGAGTAAACGGTTGACCAGCGTCGATTTGCCGACGTTGGGGCGGCCGACGATGGCGATGGCGATGCCGGGATCTTCTTCCTGAATCTCCTCAGCTTGGGGCGGCAACAACTCGTCGATCCGACCCAACAATTCGTGCACGTTGCGGCCGTGGCTGGCGGCAATCGGCACCGGTTCGCCGAGCGCCAGGCTGTAAAAATCGTGGGTGACCGTATTGCTGTCGATACCGTCGATTTTGTTGACGACCAATACCACCGGTTTGCCGAGCTTGCGCAGCATATCGGCGATCGCTTCGTCGGAGGCATTGATGCCGTCGCGGGCGTCGACCATGAAGAACACGACGTCGGCTTCCTGCAATGCAATTTCGACCTGCTTCTTGGCGAAGGCGTCGATACCTTCCTGGTCGTCGGTGATACCGCCGGTGTCGACCACCAGGCAATCGCGCTCGCCGCGTTTGACCCGGCCGTATTGGCGGTCCCGGGTCAAGCCCGGATAATCGGCCACCAGCGCCTCGCGGCTACGGGTCAGGTAATTGAACAGGGTGGATTTGCCGACGTTGGGTCGGCCTACTAGAGCAATAACGGGTAACATCGAATTATCGGGCCTTTAACGCAGCGAGGGTGCCGTCTTTGGCATATATATAAACAGTGTCGTCCACGACTACCGGTTTGGCCTCAATCGCCGCTTTGCTGACTTGGGTTCGCGCCAATTGGCGGCCGTCTGTCACCGACAGCCAATGGACGTAGCCTTCGAAATCGCCGACCACGACATAACTTTGGTAAGCCGCCGGTGCGGTAAGGTGACGGTTATGCAGATCCTTTTGTTTCCACAACGAAGCGCCGCTGCGTTGGTCTAGCTGCCAAACGTCGCCTTGGGTATCGCTGACATAAATGTATCGGTAATCCAGGCTGAGTCCGGTATAGGACGACACGGCTTCATTGCGCCACAACACGTCGCCGTCGATTTCGGAAACCGAGGAAGCGCCGCCGGTAAAACTGGCGACATAGATTGCACCGCGGCTGGCGGCCGGATCGGCGTCGAGATCGACCAATCGTTCGACTTCGGAGCGGCCGCTGGGAATCGCAATGGTGGCTTCCCAAACCGCTTTGCCGTCTGTGAGTTGTAAGGCTTGTAGTTTGCCGTTAGCGGCGCCGGCAATGACGTTGCCGTCAATGATAAGCGGCGTACCGGCTCCGCGGATACTCAAAGCGGGAACGCTGTGTTCGGAAGTCCAAAGCAATCCGCCGTCGCTTTCGCGCAAAGCCATGATTTTACCGTCGGTGGTACGGATAATCACCGTGCCGCGGCTGACTACCGGAGTGGCCTGGACTTCGCTGGGCACGTCGGTTTTCCAGCGCTGTTCGCCGCTGGCTCGATCGAAGCCGATGACTTCGCCGGTGTTGGTGCCCATCACCACAGTATTCACGCCCAAGCCGGGCCCGGCGGAGAAACTGTATTCGGTATCGGTTTCCCAGGCCAGATTGCCGCTGGCGGCGTTGCGCGCCTGCAGATGGCCTTTATAATCGGCGGCGTAAACCGTACCGTCGGCCACAGCAGGGATCAACTTCAGATACTTTTCGTCGGCGCCGGTACCCACCGATTCCTTCCAGACCGTTTCCAGTTGCAGTTCCGGGGTGTATTCCTGCAGTGCGGCCGGCGGATCCGCATTATCGTCGTCGCCCATTACATAGTCCGTTATCCCGGAGATGAAATCCCGACCGGCATCCAGGCCGGCGCATCCGCCCAATACCAGCGGGCCGGCGAGCAGGGTGGCGATGGTCAGGTATCTGGCTTTCCTTATTTGCATGGCCTAAACGAAATCGTGTTCAACAGCGTTAATTGGCGGCAGTCGGCGCAACCGCAGGCGCGGCGACGTCGTCCAATTTGAATTGAGTCAGCGGCGTGGCTTGACCGGTTCTGATCGCACTTTGGTAAGCGCTGCGCGCTTCGTCGATACGGTCCAATGCGACGTACAGATCGCCCTGCAATTCGTCGTAGCTGGCCGAGAAGCCTTCGGCTTTGGCCGGGTCGACTTCGGCGATCAGTTGCAGTCCTTGCTCGTATTGGCCGGTGGCCAGCATCAGCTGGATCAAACGCAGGCGGGCTACGTGTTTCAGTGGTTCGCTGTCCGCGGTCTGGATTGCCTGTTTCAGAACGGCTTTAGCGCCTTCCAGATCGCCTTTCTGCACTTTGACTTTGGCCAGTTGCAGGTGGGCGTAATTGGCGTAGGCAGTGGAAGCAAACTCGGTCGGAAGGCGTTCGGCCAGCTTTTCAGTCGATTCGCTATTGTCCTTGGCGGCGCTTTCCAGCATCTGCTGGTACATTTGCGACGCCTGACTACGCTGGCTGGTCTGGTGGTTTTGCCACATATTCCAGCTGGCGACCAATACCAGCGCCGTGGCCACGCCGACGATCAGCGATGTTTGGTTGGCCTCCCACCATTTTTTCAACTGTTCCAGTTGTTCTTCTTCAGTATCGTAAATTGCCACGGTGCTTTCTCTTATCTTTCCAGGTTACAGGGATTTGGGTTGATGCCAGTCCCGCAGAGCTTGCAGGAGTTGGTTATGGTCGAGCGTGCGTTGTTCCTGATCGGCGCGCAAGGGCTTCAACGCCACTTCGCCGCGGGCGGCCTCGTCGTCGCCAATGACGATGGCGTACTCCGCTCCGGATTTGTCGGCTTTTTTGAATTGACTTTTAAAGCTGCCGCCGCCGCAATTGACTTGTAACTTCAAATGCGGCAATTGATCGCGGATGGATTCCGCCAGGCGCATGCCGGCGGCTTCGGCCTCACCGCCGACCCGGATCATGTATACGTCGACGCTGGCTTCCACCGGAACCGTTTCCAGCAACTCCAACAACGCCAGTATGCGTTCCATACCCATCGCAAAACCGATCGCGTGGTTGGCTTTGCCGCCCAATTGCTCGATCAATCCGTCGTAGCGGCCGCCGGCGCAGATGGTGCCTTGCGAGCCGAGTCGTTCGGTGACCCATTCGAAAACGGTTTTGCCATAATAATCCAGGCCGCGCACCAGTCGGGTATTGATGGTGTAGACGATACCCAAATCGTCCAGCGTTGCTTTCAGGCTGTCGAAATGGGCCAGGCTTTCCGCACCCAAATGTTCCAGTAGTACCGGCGCTTGTTGCAGCATTGCCTGCATTTCCGGATTCTTGCTGTCCAGGATGCGTAGTGGGTTGGTCTCCAGCCGGCGCAGGCTGTCTTCGTCCAGCAGGCTTAAATGTTGTTTGAAATATTCGACTAGTGTGCCGCGGTAAGCCAATCGCTCCTCGCTGGTGCCCAACGAGTTGATTTGCAACTCCACCATGTCGCGAATACCCAGGCGTTTCCACAAACGGTCGGTCAACAATACCATTTCGGCATCGATATCCGGGCCCGGCATGCCGTAAGTCTCGACACCCAATTGGTAAAACTGGCGGTAGCGGCCTTTTTGCGGGCGCTCGTGGCGGAACATCGGGCCGTAATACCACAAGCGGTGGCTTTGGTTGTGCAACAGGCCGTGTTCGAGGCAGGCGCGCAGGCAGCCAGCGGTGCCTTCCGGGCGTAATGTCAACGAATCGCCGTTACGGTCTTCGAAGGTATACATTTCCTTTTCGACGATGTCGGTGACTTCGCCGATCGAGCGTTTGAATAATTCGGTTTTTTCGACGATGGGCAGACGAATTTCCTGGTAGCCGTATCCGGCCAATACCTGGCGAGCCTGGCCTTCGAGCCATTGCCAGTAAGGCGATTGCTCGGGAAGAATGTCGTGCATGCCGCGGATGGCCTGAATGGCCTGTTGTTGTTTTGCCATGGGTTTACTGCGGGACTATTTGCTGATCGCGGTTTTAACTTGTTGTGCTTCTTTGGAAGCGGGGAACGAGCCGAGTAGTTGCTCGCGGTATTCTTCGGCCAGCTTGCCGTTGCCGAGCGCGCGTTCGGTTTGGAATGCTAGCCAGAGGCTTTCCGGTGTGTGCTTGGCGACGCCCAAATAGCGTTCCATGAAGGCTCTAGCCGACATGAACTGCTGGTTCTGGTAGCTGATACGCTGCATTTCCAACAATGCCGGCGCATAGTCCGGCTGGGTTTGTAACGCTTGACGGAAACAGGTTTCGGCTTGGCGAAAGTCGTTCTGTTTGACATGACATAAACCCAAATTGGTTAATGCAAACCAGGGCCGGTTGTTCATCGGCGATTCCAAAGAGTTGTTCAGTAACTCGAATCCCTGGTCGTATTTGCCCCGGTCACACAAAAAGCGTCCGTAATTGCTTTTGATGCTGAAACTTTCCGGATCCTTGCGCATTGCGTTACGGTAACTGTCGTCGGCTGCGTCGTAGTCCTTGATGCGTTCGTAAAATACTGCCAGCGTGTTATGGATTTCAGCATTGCTGGAGTCGAGGCGGACTGCGGTTTCCAGCTTTTCTCTGGCTACATCGAGCATGCCCATGTCGAGATAACGGGCACCCATCTGTAAATTCAGCCTGGCCTTGTCGGCGGAGCTCATGGTTTCGCGGCTGGTCGGCAGCAGGCCGCAACCGCCGGCCACCATCAGCCAGAGGACTGCACCCGCCAGAGACTTAACTGACATGCGCGGCTTCCTGGGCTTGCAGTTTAAGATGGCGGCGGCTCTTGTCTTGCACTTGTCCCACCAGCTGGCCGCAGGCCGCATCGATATCCTCGCCCCGGGTTTTGCGGATCGTGGTGACGATGCCGGCGTTGTGCAGAATATCGCGAAACTTCAAAATTGTGCTTTGCGCCGAGCAGCGATAATGGGATTGCGGAAACGGATTGAACGGAATCAGGTTTAATTTGGACGGTACGTCTTTCAGCAATTTGACCAGTGTATGCGCATCGGCTTCGCTGTCGTTGATGCCGTCCAGCATGACGTATTCGAACGTGATGTGTTTGCGCGGCCCGGTCTTGGCGTAGGCTCGGCAGGCTTCCATCAGTTCTTTCAGCGGGTATTTGACGTTGATCGGCACCAACTGGTCGCGCAATGCGTCATTCGGCGCGTGCAGGGAAACCGCCATGCTGACGTCGCACACCGCATTCAAACGTTGCATTGCCGGCACGATACCGGAGGTGCTGATCGTTACCCGGCGTTTGGACAGTCCGTAGCAGAAATCGTCCATCATCAGATTCATCGCTGCCACGACGTTGTCGAAATTCAATAGTGGCTCGCCCATGCCCATCATTACCACGTTGGTGATACGGCGTTCCGGTCCGAGGCGTTGTTGTGCCAAATAAAGCTGACCGATGATTTCGGCGGTCGACAGATTGCGATTGAAACCTTGTTTGGCGGTGGAGCAGAAGGTGCACGCCAGTGCGCAACCGACTTGCGACGAGATGCACAACGTGGCTCGGCGTTCTTCCGGAATGTACACGGTTTCGACCCGGTTGCCGCACTGCATTTGCATCGCCCATTTGCAGGTGCCGTCGCTAGCCAATTGTTCGGCGACGATCTGCGGCGCTTTGATTTGGCAGTGCTCGCTGAGGTAAGCGCGCAAGGGCTTGCTCAGGTTGGTCATTTCATCGAAATTGGAGATGCCTTCCTGATAAATCCATTTCAACACCTGGGTGGCGCGAAACGGCTTTTCGCCGAGTCCGACAAAAAAGGCCTGCAGGCCCTTTCTGTCGAAATCGAGCAAATTGATCGGATCCGGTTTAGCGGATACGGTCGCAGAGTTCATTGGCGGAGAAGAAGTAAGCGATTTCTCTTGCTGCTGATTCCGGCGCATCGGAGCCGTGTACTGCGTTTTCGTCGATGCTGACCGCGAAGTCGGCGCGGATGGTGCCTGGCGCGGCTTCTTTCGGGTTGGTGGCGCCCATCAGCTCGCGGTTTTTCAACACGGCGTTTTCGCCTTCCAGCACTTGCACGATTACCGGACCGGAGGTCATAAAGCTGACCAGGTCTTTGAAGAAGCCGCGTTCCTTATGTTCGGCGTAGAAGCCTTCGGCTTGCTCTTGGCTCAGTTGCAGCATTTTGGATGCAACGATGCGCAGACCGTTTTTTTCGAAACGGCTGACAATTTCCCCAATCACGTTTTTAGCGACCGCATCAGGCTTGATGATTGAGAAAGTACGTTCGATTGCCATTGTTTAACTCCCGTAGGCTAATGTTAAGAAAAGATTTTCGTATTATATCGCGTCCGGCAGGGGTTGAATAACGCCCTGCCGAATAATGCGGCCAGGACTGCTCTCGGCAGTCCGAGCTCTATATCTGTGGATCGCTTAGATGGATACTCTGCCGTCGCGGCGGTCGCCGCCATAAAACCAGTTGACCAACATGCGGGTGCCGGTCACAGCGGTGAATACCGAAGTGGCGATGCCTATCATCAGCACCAGCGCAAAACCTTTCACCGGACCGGTGCCGAAACCGAACAGCAGCACCGCAACAATAAAATGGGTAACGTTGGAGTCGAGAATTGTGGCGAAAGCTTTTTCGTAACCGGTAAAGATACTGGCTTGCAGGCTCAAACCGTTACGCAGTTCTTCCCGAATCCGTTCGTTGATCAAGACGTTGGCGTCGACCGCCATACCGACTGTCAACACGATGCCGGCCATGCCGGGCAAGGTCAGCGTCGCTTGCAGCACCGACATGATCGCGATCAGCAACACCACGTTGAAAAGCAGTGCGAAATTGGCGATCAAACCGAATGCGCGGTAGTAACCGATCATGAAAAATACCACCAGGAGGAAGCCGGCGGTGATCGACATCATGCCCTGGTCGATGTTTTCCTGACCCAGACTCGGACCGACCGTGCGTTCTTCGACGATTTCGACCGGAGCCGCCAGTGCGCCGGCTCTAAGCAACAGTGCCAGCGTGCGGGCTTCTTCCGGGCTGTCCAGGCCGGTGGTCTGGAAACGCTTGCTGAAGCTGTCGCGGATGGTGGCGACGCTGATGACTTTCTCGACTTTTTCCTTGTGCTGGACTTTTTCGCCGTTAACCACTCGGGTTTCGGATTTGTACTCGATAAACACCACGGCCATCGGCTTGCCGATATTTTCCTGGGTCATCTTGCCCATTTTCTTGGCGCCGGCGCCGTCCAAGGTAATGAACACTGCGGCCTGGCCGTCCTGATCCAGACCCGACGAAGCGTCGGTGATCTGGTCGCCGGTGACGATGACGGCTCGTTTCAACAACACCGGATTGCCGTTTTTATCTTTATATAAGCGGCTGCCGGCCGGTTCGTGTCCGCTCAAAGCCGATTGCACGTCGTGTTCGACGTCGACTAAACGGTATTCCAGGGTCGCCGTAGTGCCCAGCAACTCTTTGGCGCGGGTGGTGTCTTGTACGCCCGGCAATTGAACGACGATACGGCTGTCGCCCTGTTGCTGAATGATCGGTTCGGCTACGCCCAATTCGTTAACCCGGTTACGCAGCGTGGTGATGTTTTGGCCCAGGGCGGATTTTTTGATCTCGCGCAGGTCGCGTTCCGGAATGGACAGAGTGAATTCGTTCGGCCCGCTTTCCACCAATGCCAGATTGCGGAAATCCTTGTTCAACACTGCAGCCGCTGCAACCCGCGATTCTTCGTTCGGAAGCGCGACTTTGATGCCTTGATCTTCTTTGGTCACCGACTGGTAACGAACTTTGGCGTCGCGGAACGCGGTACGGATGTCGTTGGTGTAACGTTCTTCCGCCTGCTTCAAGGCGCTGTCCATGTCCACTTCCAACAGGAAATGCACGCCACCGCGCAAGTCCAGGCCCAGATGCATCGGATTCGCGCCCATAGTACGCAGCCAGTCCGGCGTAGCGGGGGCCAGATTCAGCGCCACGGTGGCTTTGTCCGCCAATTGCTCGCGCAACAGATCGGCGGCTTTCATTTGCTCGTCGGTGTTGTTAAACCGGGCCAGGATTTTGCCGTTCTCGAATTCGAACGCTTTCAGCGTGAAACCTGCGTTTTTAATCGTCGCGGCAACATCGTCGGCCTGGTTCTGCTGCAACGGTGCCGATGTGGAGGACGCCAGTTGCACTGCCGGGTCGTTACCGTAGATATTGGGTAACGCGTAAATCGTACCGATCAGCAAGATGATCAGCACCAGAGTGTTTTTCCAGACAGGGAAATGATTTTGCATGGTTATTCCGTTAAAGCAGTAACAGCCGGACTGTTGCGGGTAAGAGCGGGAAGTAAACGGGTTGCGGCGGTCGGGGTTAGGATTTTTTGTTGTTCAAGGTTTTGTAAGTGCCTTTGGGCATCATGCTGGCAATGGCGTGGCGTTGCACTTGGATGAAACTATTGTCGGAGACTTCCAGTTTGACGAAGTTATCGTCCAATTCCGCAACTTTGCCAAGAATACCGCCGCTGGTGACCACCTCGGCGCCTTTGGTCAGTGCCGCCAGCATTTGTTTCTGCTCTTTATTGCGTTTGGCTTGGGGGCGTATGAACAGAAAATAGAAAAATATCAAAATGCCCAGCGGAAACAGCATGCCCTCGAAACCCGGTTGTTGCATGGCAGGTGCAGTCTGAGCCATTGCGTCGGAAATCAAAAAACTCATATTTATCCTCGTGTTGTTGTCGTTGTTTTAATGGTCCGGCTCGGCGGACAAGCGGCCATTATGCCACATTAGGCCGGCTAAACCCATGCCGGCAGGCAATTGCGAACCTTGCGGCTTATTTCAAAACGCGGCCGATAGCTTCACCGAGCTTAACGGCGCGGCCGGCCTGTAACTCGCCGTTCCAAGCGGTAACGTCTTTGCCGAATAAGACGATGATGGTCGATCCCATATTGAAGCGGCCCATTTCGGCGCCTTTGTCCAGCATCGGCGGCTTGTCCGGATATTGCCAAGTCCGCGGCGCGCTGATCGACGGCGGCGTTACCACGCCATGCCAGACCGTCTCGACGCTGGATACGAAAATTGCTCCGACCAGTACCAACGCCATCGGACCGGCCTCGGTTTCGAACAAGCAGGCTACGCGTTCGTTGCGGGCGAACAAATTGGGTACGGTCTCCACCGTGGCGTTGTTGACGCTGAACAGGCGGCCCGGTATGTGTACCATTTCCGTTAGCGTTCCGCTCAAAGGCATGTGCAGTCGATGGTAGTCCTTGGGCGACAAATAAATCGTCGCGAAGCTGCCGTGTTCGAAAGCGGCTGCGCGCTCCGCGTCGCCGCCGAGCAATTCCAAGGCAGAATATTCGTGACCTTTGGCCTGGAAAATACGGCCATCCTGAATTGTGCCGACTTGGCTGATTACGCCGTCGGCCGGGCAGGCGATTGCATCTGCCGCGGCCGCGATCGGCCGGATGCCGTCTTTCAATTCCCGGGTGAAAAATTCGTTGAAGTTGGCGTAGTGGTCAAGATTGGGATATTTGGCCTCTTCCAGATTGACGCCGTATGCCCGGCTGATGGCTTGAATGAACAGATTTTTCCAGGTTTTGTTGCGGCAGTGGGTCAATTTGGCCATCCAGCTTGAAAGCAAGTGATGGGGGAGGGCGTATTGAGGCAGGACGGTGCAAATCTGTTTTAAGCTCATGGTTCGGGATCGGGTAATTTGCCGCTGAGAAAGTAAGCGAAAGCAATGACTTCGGCAACGGCGACGTAAAGTTGTTGGGGGATTTCTTCGCCCAGCGGAATCTGCGCCAATATCCGCGCCAATTCCGGTTGGTTTTGCAACGGGACGCCGTGCTTTTCGGCGATGGCCAAGATTTGCTGAGCGGTAATGCCTTCGCCTTTGGCGGTGACTCTGGGCGCGTTTTTGCCGTCGTACTTGAGGGCGACGGCAATGTCGGCGTTGTAAAAGGTTCTGCCGCTCACGAGGCCTCAGGCTAAGGCAATGCTACCGGCGCCGGTGCTTGCCAATTCGGGTTGCGATGTTCGGCGACTACCGTGGTGTAAATGCCGCCGCGCACGTTGAACTCGGCGCGCAGGCGCATGAAGTTGGGCGAAATCGCTGCGACGATGTGGTCGAGAATTTCGTTGGTGACGGCCTCATGAAACGCACCGCGTTCGCGAAAGGTCCACATGTAAAGTTTCAGGGATTTCAACTCCACACAGAGTCGATCCGGCACGTATTCTATCGTCAGTTTGGCGAAATCCGGCTGGCCGGTCATCGGGCACAGGCAGGTGAATTCCGGAATGTCGATCCGGATCGTGAAATCTCGGGCCGGACGCGGGTTTTCGAAAGTGGTCAAATCTGAGCTGGGTCGGGTGGTCATCGTGTCTTTTACTCGGGTAATGAAAATTTGCCGCGAACAATCTGCCGCAAAGGCGAAATTTTACCAGTTAAGGAGGCGGACTAATAACCTTTTCGTCAGTAGGTAACCCAGGGGCGCTGGACACCGTTTTATGTATGCCGCAGTAATCGCTGTTGTTTCTTGAAAACTCCGAAACAAAATAGTCAGCAAAGTCCCGGGCTTGAGTTAGAATCTAAAGTCTGGCAGCCAGAAGCTCTGTTTTGGTCGATATTTATTCAGTTACGTGGAGGCGATTATGGAAATTAATCCCAGTCATTCCCAGCAAAACGTTGCATTGAACCAGGTGGCGGCTTCGCGCAGAACGGTAGCCGATGAACTCGCCGAGCGGCGCAAAACAAGCGAACAGAACGTGCCGCCGCAAAAAAATCAAGCGGTATCCGGCGATACGCTGGTGCTGTCGGAGGAGTCTTTAAAACGGTCGCAGGCCTCATTTGCCCAGATTCCTGAGATTGAACGTCCGCAAATCGCCAGTCGAGATCAGGCCCAGCAAGCGCTAGGTGACTTGATTTCGGGGATCAGCCGCGAACCTGGGCAAGTCGTAGCCGCCCACGGTAATACCTCCGCCGACCGCGTGCGCACACTGTTGAATTGATCTTCTTATCCGGAAGCAACCGGCTAGCGAAAAGCCGGTTGCTTCGTCCTTGCCGCGCTGGCATCAATCGCCGGTCCGGGCCAATATTGGCCGGGCTACTCGCCCAAGTCCAACAACGAAATATCCGAGAAATTGGCCACCCTGTTGCGTCCGGCTTGCTTGGCGCGATACAAGGCTGTGTCGGCAGCCTGCAACAACGCGGAAAAATTCAAGCCGATGTTGTCCGAACCGGCAATCCCGATGCTGATGGTGCTGGTTATGGTTTGTCCTTGCCACTGCGTCGGTTGGGTGGCGTGGCTTTGCCGCAGTCTTTCCGCTAGACAGTGGGCTTCCTTTTCGTTGGTGCAGGGCAGGATCAGGCAGAACTCCTCGCCGCCGTAGCGCGCCAGATAATCCTCGCCACGAATCTGGCGCTTGGCGTTTTCTATCAATTGTCTCAAGACTTGATCGCCGGCTTGGTGGCCGTGAGCATCGTTAATGTTTTTAAAATAGTCGACATCCAGCATCAAAACGGCCAAGGCTTCTTTGCGCCGCGCGCTTCGCGCTAGCAGGCGTTGGCATTCCAGATCCAGGCTGCGCCGGTTCCAAGCGCCGGTCAGGGCGTCAATCGCGGCTAGGTTTTCCAGTTCGGCCGCCATCCGGTAGTTCACCATCAGGACAAAGCCGAAGCTGAGAAACAACTGGATGACGCTGCCGGCAAAAAACATGACAGGATTAAGCGGCATTGAATTGAACAGGTCGTAATCTGTTGCCGGGGAGGAAAATATCGACACCGCCCTGGCGACATAAACCAAACCCAGCGCCGCGAAAGAGGCACCCGTCAACCAATGCGCGGTTCTCTGATAGGAAGCGAGCGGAATCAGCAACGAGCGAGCACAGGCGAAATTGATCCCGGCGAAAATCAGGGAATTGGCGCTGGCGCGTAATTGGGTATTGGGTGCGAACAAGGTAAACCAAGCGCTGACGCCGACCACCGATGCTACTGCCGCGAATAGCAAACCGCATCGGCAGGACCGGTTTTTGAAGGCTTGAATTCCGAGAAATTGCAAGGCCGAGCCGATGACCAGAAACGATGCGCCGGCAACGATGTTCCAGCCCGGTTGCGGAGTCAGTGCCGGATAAGCAAGGCCGGCGCCGAAACTGATGAACAGGCTGGCCATTGACCAGTGCCTCAAGCCCCTTATGCCGCGAGCATGCAGACTGGCGACCAATAGCAGGATGGAGAGTAAAAAGCTGAGCACGGCAATCATCACCATCATCGTGCGCAGGTCGAGGTTCATCAAAGCAATCCGTTAGTGGCCGGTTAACAATGCTTCGGCCGTGAAACTAGGCGGCCGGAGGACGGCTAAAATTTTCGCACGTGAAGCGATAAAACCCATAGCGCGATTCGATTGCAATGCTGATGCAACACTTCGGGCGGTAAAATCCATTCCAATCGTCGCCCCATTTCGGGGATAATGCGGGGTTTTGTAGCCGGTCTTGCACGCGCCAACCAGTCATGAAACTGGAGAAAATCAAACTTTCTGGATTCAAATCCTTCGTCGATCCCACCACGATTCCGATCAACGGCAATCTGACCGCGATCGTCGGGCCTAACGGTTGCGGCAAGTCCAATATCATCGACGCGGTGCGCTGGGTCATGGGCGAGAGTTCGGCCAAGCACTTGCGCGGCGGCAATATGGCCGACGTTATTTTCAACGGTTCATCCGGCCGCAAGCCGGTCAGCGTGGCTGCGGTGGAACTGGTATTCGACAATAGCGAAGGCAAGGCCGGCGGCGAATATGCCAAATATGCGACGATTTCGATCAAGCGCCAAGTCAGCCGCGACGGCCAGTCGCTGTTCATGCTCAACGGCTCCAAATGCCGGCGCAAAGACATCACCGATTTGTTTTTGGGCACCGGTCTGGGCTCGCGCAGTTACGCGATCATCGAGCAGGGCACGATCTCGCGGATGGTGGAAGCCAAGCCGGAAGATTTGCGCGTGCACATCGAAGAGGCTGCCGGTGTCTCCAAATATAAGGAACGCCGCTCGGAAACCGAAACCCGCATGCGTCACACCCGGGAAAATCTGGAGCGTTTGAACGATCTGCGCGACGAGGTGGAAAAGCAGATCAAAAACTTGGCTCGGCAAGCGGAAAAGGCCGAGAAATACACCGAATTGAAAAAACAGGAACGCCAGTTTAAACAGGAATTGCTGGCGATGCGCTGGCGCAATTTTCAACGTTCCGCGCAACAACTCGAAGCCAAGTTGCAAAGCGTGGCTGAAGAACACAATCGCCTGTTTGTGTTGTTGCGTGATACCGAGAAGGCGATGGAGCTGAAGCGGAGCGAACAAAAAGCTCAGCAGCAGCATCTGGACTCGACCCAAGCTGAATACACCACGCTGGTGGCCGAAGTCAGCCGTCTCGAGCAAACCATCAAACACAATCAGAAGAGCCACGAAGAAACCTTGGTCGAGATCGAGCGCTTGAAGCAGCAGGCGGAGCAAGCGCAGGTCGAATGCGAGCAGGATAGGCAACAACTCGAGGAGATCCGGCAGACACTATTGGAAGCCGAAGAAACCATGGTAGTTGCCAAGGAACGTGAAGAGGATTTGCTGGGTATCCAACAGAACGCACATCTGCAAAAACAGCAATGGCAACAGCAGTGGGAGACTTTTCTGGCCGAAAACGCCGGTTACCGGGAGCAAGTCGAAGTGCAGCGGACCAAGCTGGTTCAGTTGGAAAACCAGAGTCGGCAATTGCAGGCAAGGCTCGATAAATTGCACAGCGAACGCCACGGTTTGACCGATACCCGGTTGCAGTTGGAATTGGAAACGCTGGATAGCAGCATCGAGCTGATCGAGACTGAGCGCCAGCAGCTACAGCAGGATTTGGATGCTGTGCTGCAACGTATCGGCGAGCTGCGGCCGGAAATCAAGCAGATTCAGGAACAGTTGCACGCCGACCGCGCCGAATTGCAAAAGGTCAACGGCAAGATCAGTTCGCTGGAATTGTTGCAGCAACATGCGATGGGTAAGGATAAGAAAGAACTCGGCGTCTGGCTGGAGCAAATGGGCTTGGAACAGCAGCCGCGGCTGGCGGAATTCGTCGAAGCCGACGAAGGCTGGGAAACGGCGGCCGAAACCGTGTTAGGCAGTTATCTGGAAGCAATCTGTATCGACAGCGCCGACGCGATTTTGGCCGAGCTGCAAGAGCTGAACAAGCAGTCGCTGATCGTGTTCGAAACTCACCCGGCTGCCGCGCCCGCATCGGTGGTGGCTGACACCTTGGCCGGCAAGGTCCGCAGCCGTTGGCGGCTGGACAGTTTTTTGAGCGGAATCTATTGCGCGGACTCGATGCGGCAGGCGCGGCAACTGCCGCTACAGGCGCACGAGTCGGTGGTGCTGCCGGACGGCACTTGGCTGGGCCGCGACTGGATCAAGGTCAGCCGCGGCAGCGATAGCAAGGCCGGCGTGTTGCACCGGGAAAAAGAATTGCGCGAGTTGAAATTGCGGCAAGCCGAATTGCAAATGGCGATTGCCGAACAAGAACAGCAATTGGAACATTGCGAACACGACTTGAAGGCCGCGGAAGGCCATCGCGAGCAATATCAGCAGAAAGAAAAATTGTTGAGTGCCGAGTTTTCGGCAAAAAGCGCCGAATACAGCGCCCAGGCCGCGCGTTTCGAACAACAAAAGCGTCGTCTGGAACAGTTGGACCATGAAGTCGAGGAGATCGGCCAGCATTTAGCCGAGGTGGTCGAGAGCATCTCGGAAGCGGAATTGGCCAAACAGGACGCTGAACAAGCTTTGGGCGATTTGGGCGACCGTAAGACCGAGTTGGAGCGACTCAGTCAGGAATTGCAGGCTCGGCAGCAGAACACCGACGCTTCGGTCGATGAAGCTCGCCGGCATTTGCATCGTTTGCATGCCCAGATCGAATCCTTGAAATCCTCGGAAATCCTGACTGCCAAACAGATCGAGCGCCTGCAAGTGCAGCATCAGCAAGCGGCCGACCGGATCGTCGAGTTGGAAAACAAATTGCACTATGCGCTGGCGCCGTTGGACGAGGAGCGTATGCAGTTGGAAGAGTTGTTGGAAAAAAAACAACAATTCGAGGATGGCCTGCGCGCCGAACGCCAAGCGCAACAGGCTAGCGAACAATCCGTCAGCCAGTTGGCCGAACAATATTCGCAAACCCAGCGTGCGTTGGAGAAGCAAAAGGAAGCGCTGGATCAAATTCGTTTCGAGCAGCAGGACAGTAAGGTCAGGCAGCAAACCGTGGCTGAACAATTGGCTGAAGTCGATGCCGATCCGGAAGTGATACTGGCCAACTTGCACGAGGGCGCCAGCGAGAGTCAATGGAAGCGCGAGGTCGACGATCTGGTCGATCAAATCGAACGTTTGGGTTCGATCAATTTGACGGCGATTGAGGAATACAAAACCCAGTCTGAGCGGATGAAGTTCCTGAACGAGCAGCACGACGATCTGGTCGACGCCCTGAATACCTTGGACCAGGCGATCAGCAAGATCGACCGCGAGAGCCGGCAGCGTTTCAAGGAAACCTTCGACAAGATCAACAACGGTCTCAAAGAAAAATTTCCGCGCTTGTTCGGCGGCGGTCAGGCCTATCTGGAATTGACCGAAGACGATTTGCTGGAAGCCGGCGTCAACATTATTGCCAGGCCGCCCGGAAAGCGGAACAGTTCCATCCATTTGTTGTCCGGCGGCGAAAAAGCGCTGACCGCGGTGGCTTTGGTTTTCTCCATTTTCGAGTTGAATCCGGCGCCGTTCTGCTTGCTGGACGAAGTCGACGCGCCGCTCGACGATGCCAATGTCGTGCGGTTTTCGAAGATGGTGGAAGACATGTCGGCAACCGTCCAATTTTTGTACATTTCACACAACAAAGTCACAATGGAAATTGCAAAACATCTGGCAGGTGTTACCATGAAGGAGCCCGGGGTATCCCGAATGGTGGCGGTGGATATTGATGAAGCGGTAAGCATGGCGGAAAACTGATGGATAAAGAATTATTAAGAGTCGTGATTATTTTGATCGGCGTGCTGGTGATGATCGGCATGGTGTTGTGGCATTTCGTCAAATCGTTGCGTTATAAACGCGCCGCCGACGATTACTACGACGAAGACTCTTACGACGACAGAACTGTGGACGAATTTGCCGTTGAGGGCGAGGAAGACGGCCTCGGCGTGTTTGCTTTGGGAGACGACCTGGTTGATGGAGATGCGTTGTTAGATGACAAAGCTATCAAGCCGTCGCCGAAAGCCGCGGTTGCCGCGCGGCGGGAACCGGAAAAAGCGGTTGCTGTTCCCGCGCCCGCTACCAGCCGCACCCATTTGCCGATTCTGATCGAATTCAGCATCGTCGCTCGCGCCGATCAGGGGTTCAACGGTGAAGACTTGTTCGACGCCTTCGAACGGGTCGGTTTGCGTTACGGTAGCGTCAGAGTGTTCGAGCGAGTGGACGCGAATCGGATGGTGGATTTTGCGGTGGCCAGCATGGTCGATCCCGGTACCTTTCCCGACACAGGGTTGGACGATTTCTATTGTCCCGGCATTGTCTTTTTTATGCAGCCGCGCGAAGTCGACAATCCGTTGGCCGTATTCGACGATTTCATGGAAACCATCGATACCCTGGCCGACGCCCTCGACGGCGTGGTTTGGGATAATCAACGGCAACCGCTGACCGCCGAAACCGTTGCCCAATTCCGGGAAATATTGGCTACTGCCTGAACCCGCCATCCGGCGGCAGGGCAGCCGCCGTAAGTTATTGCAACCCAACGTATTATCAAGAAGCTAAGTGGATCAAAAACATATCAGAAATTTCTCTATCATCGCCCATATCGACCACGGGAAATCGACATTGGCGGACCGGTTCATTCAAATTTGCGGCGGACTCAGCGACCGGGAGATGGAGGCTCAAGTACTGGATTCTATGGATCTGGAGCGGGAACGCGGCATTACCATCAAAGCGCAGAGCGTTACGCTGGATTACAAGACCGGCGACGGCGAAACCTACCAACTGAATTTCATCGACACTCCGGGCCACGTCGATTTTTCCTACGAAGTGTCGCGTTCCTTGGCTGCCTGCGAAGGTGCCTTGCTGGTCGTCGATGCCGCTCAAGGTGTAGAGGCGCAGAGTGTCGCCAATTGCTACACCGCGATCGAGCAGGGACTCGAAGTGGTGCCGGTATTGAACAAGATCGATCTGCCCTCGGCCGAGCCGGAGCGGGTGATGGCCGAGATAGAAGACGTCATCGGCATTCCGGCCGACGACGCCTGTCAGATCAGCGCCAAGACCGGCCTGAATGTAGAGTCGGTGCTGGAACAACTGATCCAAAAAATTCCACCGCCAAGCGGTAACGAAGCCGGGCCGCTGCAGGCCTTAATCATCGATTCCTGGTTTGACAACTACCTTGGCGTGGTGTCGTTGGTACGCATTGTCAACGGTTCGTTGAGGCGTAAACAAAAGATCACCGTGATGTCGACCGGCAAGTCTTATCCCGTCGACAAACTGGGCGTGTTCACGCCCAAGCAGTTGGAAAAGCCAGAGCTGGCAACGGGTGAGGTGGGTTTTATCGTCGCCGGTATCAAGGACATTTTCGGTGCCCCGGTCGGCGATACCATTACCGCGACCGACAATCCGGCCGGCGAAGTCTTGCCCGGTTTCGAAAAGGTGCAGCCGCGGGTATTTGCCGGCCTGTATCCGGTCAGTTCCGACGATTTCGGCGCCATGCGCGAGGCTTTGGACAAATTACGGCTGAACGATTCGGCATTGAATTACGAAGCCGAAACGTCGCAGGCGCTGGGATTCGGCTTTCGTTGCGGTTTTCTCGGCATGTTGCACATGGAGATCGTGCAGGAGAGGCTGGAGCGCGAATACAACATCGATCTGATTACGACCGCGCCGACCGTGGTCTATGAAGTCGAGACCCACAACGGCGAAGTGATGATGGTCGATAACCCGGCGAAGTTGCCGGATCCCGGCACCATCGAAGAGGTTCGCGAGCCCATCATTTTGGCTAACATTTTGGTACCGCAGACCTACTTGGGCAGCGTGATCAATCTATGCGTCGAAAAGCGCGGCAACCAAAAGAACATGCAGTATGTCGGCGGTCAGGTTTCGTTGAATTACGAGTTGCCGATGAGCGAAGTGGTATTGGATTTCTTCGATCGCTTGAAGTCGGTCAGCCGCGGTTACGCTTCGTTCGATTACGAATTTCTCCGTTTCGAGCCGGCGCCGTTGGTGAAACTGGATGTTTTGATCAACAGCGACAAGGTCGACGCGTTGTCGATTATCGTCCACCGCGACCAGGCGCAAAACCGCGGCCGCGATTTGGTCGAAAAAATGAAGGATTTGATTCCGCGCCAAATGTACGAAGTCGCGATCCAAGCCGCGATCGGTTCCAAAATCATCGCCCGTTCCACGGTCAAGGCCATGCGTAAGAACGTGACGGCCAAATGTTACGGCGGCGATATCACGCGGAAGAAAAAACTGCTGGAAAAGCAGAAAGCCGGTAAGAAACGGATGAAGCAGGTCGGTAGTATCGAGATTCCGCAGGAGGCGTTTCTGGCGGTGTTGCAAGTCAATAAAGAGTAACGGCAATAGTTTATGGATTACGATTTTTCATTTTTTTTGGTCGCCGCCACGTTTGTCACCGGTATCGTCTGGGGTGGCTACAGCCTGTATTTGAAGCGCGCCGGTTTGCCGTATCCAACCGAAAAGGAACCGGTGTTGGTCGAATACGCCCGTTCGTTTTTTCCGGTGGTCTTGATCGTGCTATTGCTGCGTTCGTTTTTGGTCGAGCCGTTCCGGATTCCGTCCGGGTCGATGATGCCGACGCTGCTGGTCGGCGATTTCATCCTGGTCAACAAATTCAGTTACGGTATCCGCTTGCCGGTATTGAATACCAAAGTCGTTGAAATGGGTGAGCCGAAACGCGGCGACATCGTCGTATTCCGTTACCCGAAGCAACCGGAAGTCGATTACATCAAACGGGTGATCGGTTTGCCCGGCGATAGAATCGCCTATTTCGACAAGAAACTTTACGTAAACGGTACTCCGATTAAACAAGTTTCGTTAGGACGCTACCAGGGTGTCGGTCAAGGCGCCAATATGACCGGTGCCGAGCGCTTGGAAGAAGATTTGAACGGCGTGCAACATTCCATCCTGGTGGCGCCTGGAGCTTCCACGGTTGAAGACGTCTTTGTGGTACCACCCGGGCAGTACTTCATGATGGGCGACAACCGCGACAATAGTAACGACAGCCGTTACTGGGGCTATGTACCCGAAGCCAATCTGGTCGGTAAAGCGTTCTTTATCTGGATGAATTGGGATTGGCAAAATAACGGCATCGATTTCGGCCGTCTGGGGACAGTACTGCAGTAATCCGGGCTTACCGGACGGTTTAGCGGTGTGCATTGATACCAGATATGCGCCCGTTGTTTAAGCTTTTAGGAGGACGCGATGCGCTCTTTACCCCGAAAACAGCAAGGCCTGACCTTTTTGTCGATAGCCTTCATTTTGGCATTGATCGGTTTCTTTACGCTGTTGATACTGAAGATTGCGCCGATTTATATCAATCACAGCCGTGTGGTCAATGCGATCAAGGCGATCGAAAACACGACCGATATCGTCACCAAGTCTAAATCCGAGATCAAGACCAGTCTGGATAAACGGTTCGATATGAACTATGTCGAACATGTCAAGCCCGAAGACGTGACGATCGTGGCGCAACCGGGTTACGTCCGGGTCGAAATCGACTACGAGCGGGTGGAGCACATCATGGGCAATCTGAGTGTACTGGTCGAATTCCACGAAGGATTCGAAGCCGGCAACAAGTGATTAAGAAACCCGAACTTCTCTCGGCAAAACTCGGATTGACCTTCAACGATCCGCAGTTGTTCAGCATGGCGCTGACCCACCGTAGCGTCGGTGCCCGCAATAACGAACGGTTGGAATATCTGGGTGATTCGGTACTCGGCTTCGTCATTGCCGAGCAATTGTACGAGTTGTTTCCCGATGCCGGCGAAGGCGTGCTGAGCCGTTTGCGGGCTAGTCTGGTCAATCAAAGTTCGCTGGCCGAATTGGCCAGACAGCATAATCTCGGCGACTATCTGATCCTGGGGTCAGGCGAGTTGAAGAGCGGCGGATTTCGTCGCGATTCGATTTTGTCGGATGCGCTGGAAGCTATCATGGGCGCGTTGCTTCGAGATCAGGGCATCGACACTTGCCGGCAATGGATACTGCGCCTGTTTGCCGATAAGTTCGCAGATTTGAAAGTCGACGATTGGAACAAGGATCCGAAAACCCGGTTGCAAGAGTTGATGCAGGCCGGCCGCAAGCCCTTGCCGGTTTACGAATTGATCGGCATGTCCGGAGCCGACCATGCCCAGACTTTCGAAGTGAAATGTAGCGTCGTGGTCACTTCCGAGACCTGCAACGGTGTCGGAATCTCCCGCAAAAAGGCCGAGCAGGCCGCGGCGGAAAATATGTTGAACCTTTTGCAAACCAAGGCTAAATGAACTGCGGATATGTCGCTCTGATCGGTAGGCCCAACGTCGGCAAGTCGACGTTGATGAACCACTTGCTGGGGCAAAAGCTCAGCATCACGTCCCGCAAGCCGCAAACCACCCGGCATCGGATTCTCGGCATCAAAACCACCGAGGCCGGTCAGGCGATTTTCATGGATACGCCGGGCATGCATCAGGACGAAAAAAAAGTCTTGAACCGTTACCTGAACAAAACCGCCGACAGCACCCTGCTGGGAGTCGATGTCGTGGTCTGGTTATTGGACGGCTTGTATTGGCACGAATACGACGAGAAAATTTTCAAGAAGCTGGAACGAGCCGGTTTGCCGGTGATTCTGGTGGTCAACAAAGTCGATAAGCTCAAGGACAAGGACGCCGTGCTGCGGTTTTTCGCCGAGGCTCAGGCTAAGTATCCGTTCCAACACATTCTGCCGGTGTCGGCCTTACGGAATACCAATCTGGATGTGCTGGAGCAGCAAATCATGGCCTTATTGCCCGAGGCCGAGCCGATTTACCCGGAGGACCAAATCACCGACCGGCCGGAGCGGTTTTTTGCCGCGGAAATCATTCGCGAGAAATTGACCCGGCGTCTGGGTGACGAGCTACCTTACGCATTGACTGTCGAAATCGAGCGCTACGAAGAATACCCGGAATTATGCAAAATTTACGCGGCGATTTTAGTTGAGCGCGACAGCCAGAAAAGCATCGTCATCGGTAAACAGGGCGAGATGCTGAAAAAGGTCGGTAGCGAGGCTCGAGTCGATATCGAAAAATTGATCGGCCAAAAAGTCTATCTGCAGTTATGGGTCAAGGTGAAAAAAGGCTGGTCGGATAACGAGCGGGCCTTACAGAGTTTGGGTTTTACCGACTTCGGTGAGTGATGGATGGTAGTGCGGTTCATTTGCAGCCGGCGTTCGTGTTGCAACATCGGCCGTATCGGGAAACTAGTCTGTTGTTAGACGTATTCACCCGCGATTTCGGGATGGTTGCGATTTTGGCCAAGGGGGTCAGAAAACCGAAGTCGAAGACGGCCGGCCTGCTGCTGCCGTTTTCGGCATTGAAGCTGTCTTATGTCGGCAAACATGAACTCAAAGTCCTGGCCGACGCCGAATATGTCGACAGTTATCCGTTACAGAGCTTGGCTTTGTACTGCGGATTTTATGTCAACGAATTGGTCGGTATCTTCGTGCAGAAAGCCGATCCCCAACCGGGAATTTTCGCGCTTTACCGGCGATGCCTGCGCGAATTGTCTGATGCTCGGAATATCGAGCAAACTTTGCGCTATTTCGAGCTGGATTTGTTGCGAGAGGCCGGCTATGCCGCCGATTTGGCTTACGATGTCAGCGGCGAACCGATTGTCGCCGGTCGGCGCTACAATTTTATTGCCGATTACGGCATGGAACAGGCCGGCGGCGGCGCGGTCGGCGGCGGCACGCTGGCGATGTTAGCCGGCAGGGCGGCATTGCCGGCTGAGGCGTTGGTCGAAGCCAAAGCCCTGCTCAGGAAAATGTTGGATGTCCACTTGCAAGGGCGGCAGCTGAGTAGTCGCGCAGTGCTGGCCAAAATAATCAAACATTTATAACCGAATGGTTTTCGCGGATTTTTTCCTCGGATTTAAGAGTACATGACAAAACAAACTATATTGCTGGGCGTCAACATCGATCATGTCGCGACACTGCGGCAAGCCAGAGGTACCCGTTACCCTGAACCGGTGCAGGCAGCGTTGTTGGCGGAGCAAGCCGGTGCCGACGGCATCACCGCACATTTGCGGGAGGATAGACGGCATATTCAGGACCGGGATATCCGGCTGTTGCAGGAGATGTTACATACCCGCTTGAATCTGGAAATGGCGGTGACCGAGCCGATGCTGGCGATCGCCTGTGAACTGCGGCCGCAGGCTTGCTGTTTGGTGCCAGAGCGTCGCGAGGAATTGACGACCGAGGGTGGCTTGGACGTGGCCGGCGCTGCCGACAGAATGAAACAAGCCTGTCTGCAGTTGGCCGAGGCCGGCATCGAAGTCTCGTTGTTCATCGATCCTGATTTTCGCCAAATCGACGCGGCGTTGGCTGCCGGTGCTCCGGTAGTCGAATTGCATACCGGCCGCTATGCCGATGCCGAAACCTGCGAGGAGCGTGAAAGGGAGCTGCAGCGGATTCGCGACGCAGCGGCATACGCCCATGCCGCCGGCCTGCAGGTCAATGCCGGACATGGTTTAAATCTGCACAACGTCGAAGCGATTTGCCGGATCGATTCTATCGTCGAATTGAATATCGGCCACGCCTTGATCGCCCAGGCTTTGTTTTGCGGGTTGGAGCAAGCGGTAAGGGATATGAAGCGGGTGATGCGAGAGGCGCGTTTGCACGGTTAGAGCTATGCTGGCAGAACTCGAGTTTTACCAATTGACCTCGATCGGTAACCGCGAGGTCAATCAAGATTGTATGGCGCATCGGGTATGTAACGAATATGCGCTGTTTGTGGTGGCTGACGGTTTGGGCGGTCACCATGGCGGGGAAAAAGCGTCGCAATATTTTTGCCGTTGTTTGATTGCGTTGGTGGATAAATATCGCTCACCTATTCAAAGTCGCGGCGCGCCGGCGGTGCAGGATTGGATTGCCGAGGCCGTGGCTGGTATGCGCGAGCTGTTTGCCGGCGACCCGGTCGCGCTAAATGCGCATACGACTTGTGCGATATTGTATCTGGACGCTGAGCAGGCCATCACCGCACACTGCGGAGATTCGCGCATTTACCGGCTCAACGCCGAACGGGTGCTGTGGCGGACCAAGGACCATTCGCTGCCGCAGCAATTGTTTGACGAAGGTAAGATCAGCGAATGGGAAATGGGTGTGCATCCAGATCAGCATAAATTGACGCGGAGTATTAACGCCTTATATCCTCCGGTTGTCGATATTGTCAGTTGTCCGCCGGTAAAAAGTGGCGAGACCTTCATTTTATGCAGCGACGGCTTTTGGGAATTTGTCAAAGAGCCCGAATTGTTGCAATTGTCGCAACCGGCCAGCGCTAAACCCGAGTTGCAGAAGATGGCGAAAATGGCCGTGCTGCGGGCTCAGGGCAAAAGCGACAATGTAACGGTGCAATGGGTGCGCAAACGATAATACGGCGGATTGGAAATTGTTAGCCGTAGTCCTTTTTTGCGGGGCATAAAAAAGGCCGCTGAATTTGCGGCCTCGGTTTGTCAGTGGGTGGCTAAACCGTGTTTCTGAATCCGATACAGTAGCGTATCGCGCGATATGCCCAGCAATCTGGCGGATTTGCTGCGGTTGCCTTTGGTTCTGGTCAGCGCCTGTAAAATCATGTCCGCTTCCAATGCATCCAATTGCAGACCCAGTTCCGGCAGCGTGAATTCCGGGCCGGAGGCTACCGTTCCACGGCTGAATTCGTGCGGCAGGTTTTCCGGCTCGATGACTTTGCCGGATAGCAGGATGCTGAGTCGTTCGCAGAGGTTGCGCAGTTCGCGCACGTTGCCCGGCCATTTGTAGTTGCGCAGGGTTTTTAACGCTTGCCTGCTGAAGGTTGGTGGTTCTAGCGAATGCGTCGCCGAAAAATGGGCGAAGAAGTGTTTCGCTAACTCTTCGATGTCTTCGCTACGCTGATGTAAGGACGGGATTTCCAGAGGGACGACATTCAGGCGGAAATACAAGTCTTGGCGAAACTCGCCGTTTTCGATCAATCTGGTCAAGTCGGCGTTGGAGGCCGCAATGACGCGCACGTTGACAGTATAGGGTTTGGTACCGCCGACCGGCAGGCATTCGCCGGATTCCAGAAAACGTAACAGTTTCGATTGAATGCTGATCGGTAATGAGTTGATTTCGTCCAGGAAGAGCGTGCCGCCGTCAGCGGCCTGGAACAATCCCTGTTTGTCGGAAATTGCGCCGGTAAACGCGCCTTTTTTATGGCCGAAAATCTCCGATTCGACCAAGCCCTCGGGTAGGGCGGCACAGTTCAACGTGATAAAAGGTTTGTTGGCGCGCGGGCTGTCTTTCTGTATTGCCGTGGCGAGTACCTCTTTGCCGGTACCGGTTTCGCCTTTGATCAAGACGGTAACGTCGGTCGCGGCGACAATTCGGGCGCTACGGATTAGCGCTTCTATGGCTGGAGACTGTCCAATAATCGAATTGAAGTTATCCACCTGTAAAACCTCTCAATACGTCATAATGTGTTCAACGCGCATCGGGTTTAGCCAAGGAAAGGCTGCCAATAATGCGAAAATGATAAACAAGGCTCCGACCGCATGCTTGAATTGGCGCAGTCTGGAAAGCCGAGTCATAAACGAAGTCATTATACCGATTCCCATGACGGCTGGTAAAGTACCTAACCCGAAAGCTAGCATGGTCATTGCACTGTGTACTATCCCTTCGGCCGTTGCCGCTAACGCCAGCGCGGTGTAGATCAGGCCGCACGGCAGCCATCCCCAAACCATACCGAACAATAAGGCCTGGGTGCGGTTCTGTACCGGAATCAGGCGTCGGCCCAAAGGTTCGATGCATTTCCAAAAGCGCGCGCCCACTTTTTCGATATAAGCAAAGCGTGGGAACCAGCCGGCCAAGTACAGACCGGCGCCGGCCATCACGGCGGCTGAAAAAAGTTGCAGCAACCGATGTGCTTGGCCATGGCTGAACGGCAAGCTTAGAAACACCTGTATCGCCCCGGCCAACGCGCCGGCCAGGGCGTAGCTGAAAATCCGCCCCAGGTTGTAATTCAGTACGATTGCGAACAAACGCCGTTTGTCGTTACGCAGCTCGGGTTTAAGGCTATATGTCAGCGTGCCGATGATCGAGCCGCACATGCCGATACAATGCAGGCTACTGAACAAACCCATTAGGAACGCTGCAAAATACGAAGCGTTGAAATCGAGATAAACGTGCATATTCGGAACGAGTCGGCGGCGATCGGTGGTGGCGATAGGCGCGGATTATAGCGGGTTTCCGCTGTTCTCGATGCGAGATTCCGCTGGGGCCTTTAACCAATGTCGGTAATGTTGTTGGCGCAAACCCGGTTGCGCCCCTGGTTTTTGGCTTGATAGAGCGCGTCGTCGGCGGCTTTTAGTAGAATTGCCGAGTGGTCGTGAGCATGGGCCTGTAAGCTGGCAACGCCGACGGAGATGGTGACAAAAGCCAAGGGATTGTTCTTGACGTGACGGATTTTCAGGGTTTCTACGGTTTCCCGATACTGTTCTGCCCTCAGCATTGCGCCGATACTGTCGGTGTTGGGTAGCAGGATTGCGAATTCCTCGCCGCCGAGTCGAGCGACCAAGTCTTCCGGGCGGTGGGTCATCGCTTGCAATGCTTCGGCTACCCGTTTCAAACATTCGTCCCCCATCGGGTGGCCGTAAAAGTCGTTATATTGTTTGAACGAATCAATGTCGACGATCATCAGGGAAAGCGGCATGCCGGTACGCTTGGATTGGTTCCACTGCCGTTCCAGCGCTGCATCGAACGCGCGGCGGTTGGGAAGTTCCGTCAATCCGTCCAGCGACGCCAATTTTTCCAACAGATCGGATTTGGTTTTTAGTTGGATTTGGGTTTTGACTCTGGCCAGGACGATGGAAGGGGAAAAGGGCTTGGTGATGTAATCGTTACCACCGATGCGGAAGCCGTGGACCTCGTCTTCTTCGGTATGTTTGGCGGTCAAAAAAATGATGGGAATGTTACGGGTTTTATCTTGCGATTTGAGTTGCAGGCAGGTCTGGTAGCCATCGGTACCGTCCATCACGATATCCAGCAGAATCAAGTCAGGAAGTTGGCTGGACGCGATTTTTATCGCCAGTTCGCTGTTCACGGCGACCTTGACGTGATAGTAAGGCTCCAGGATGTTTTTGATCAAATCCAGGTTTTCCGGACTGTCGTCCACCGCTAGGATGGTGTGGGCCTTTGGGTTTTCCATGATGTTACATTCCAGAATCCAATAAACGGTTCAGTGCCTGAGCGGCTTCCACAAACTGGTAATTGGCGATTTGCTTTTTCACCGGTGCCAACGCTTCCGCCAGATTTGCGTCTTCGACCGCGGCGGCGATCTGTTCCATTTGCCGATCTGCATCCGAGTCGAAGACTTGTAATTTGTTGATCAGTAACGCCAATTGTTGACGGAGTTCCAGCGGCGACAGGCTAATTTTCGCCTCAGGTTCGGCGGCGGCCGGTAGCGCGCTGTTGATGCCGCGGATCACTTTGGCCATTTCCAACGCAGTGGCGGCGATGTTGCTTTCTATCGTCGACCAGATTCCGGGGTTGGACTGAGTGGCCGACAAGCATTCTTCCAGTCGCACCAAATGGCTTTGTAACTGTAGCGCGCCAAGTGAGCCGACCAAGCCTTTTAAAGTATGGACCAATTGGTAAACTTTATCGTGATTGTTGTCGGCAACCGCCTGATTGATTTCGGCCATCGTGTCGGCGTGGTTTTCGGCGAATTTTTGTAGGATTTTGCGGTAGACCACCCGGTTTCCGGCCGTATGCTGTAAACCGACGACGCTATCGATGCCGTAAAGGTAAGGGATATGGCTGTTGATTGTGTCTTTCGGCGCGATGTGGAGCGTGGTGTTGGTGCGCGGGGCAATCCATTTCACCAGGGCCGCGTAGAGGGTTTCCGGCAATATCGGTTTGCTGACGAAATCGTCCATATCCGCTTGCAGGCACTTATTGCGGTCATTGCTCATCGCGTTCGCGGTCATCGCGATGACCGGCAATGTCTGGCAACTTGGCAGGGATCGCAAGTGTTTCGTGGTCTGATAGCCGTCCATGACCGGCATCTGTACGTCCATCAATACGCAGTCGAACGGCATCTGTTGCAATTTCTGCAAGGCTATTTCGCCGTTTTCGGCGACCTCCGCCTCGATACCGGCTTGCTTGAGCAATTCGATCGCGACGATTCGATTCACTTCGTTGTCCTCGACTAACAATACCCGGGCTCCGGCGATGGTATGCAGCTTGTCGGTGTCCAGGGTATTTTTCCGCAGGTATTGTGCCTGACGAATCGAAGCCATATTGCTGATACCCAATTTGACACTGAACGTAAAGGTGGAACCAACGTTTTCCCGACTCGAAACGCTGATCGTTCCGCCCATTTGCTCGACCAACTGCTTCGATATGATCAGACCAAGCCCGGTGCCGCCATAGTTGCGGGTGATGCTGCTATCGCCCTGGCTGAAAGCTTGAAACAATTTGGCTTGCATTTCGGCGTTCATACCGATGCCGGTATCGCTGATGCTGAATTGCATGCAGGTCTGTTGGGCCGAGCGGCTTAATTCGTTTAGCGTGACTCGGATCTCGCCGTGTTCGGTGAACTTGATAGCGTTACCGATCAAGTTGATAAGTATTTGCCGTAAACGTTGTGGATCGCCGACGACTGCCAGATGCGTTTGGTCCGCCGGCGGCCGAATTAGCGCCAAGCCTTTGCGGGCGCTAAGTTCTGACATTGTGGAAAAGACGTTATCCAGCATTTCCTCGAGTACGAAGGGTGTGGATTCCAAGTGCATCTTCCCGGCTTCCATTTTCGAGAAATCCAGAATATCGTCGATGATGGTCATCAGCGATCGGGACGCGGTTTCGACCCGTTCCAGATAATCGCGTTGTTTGTCGGTGATACCGGTGTTCAGGCATAGCTCCACCAGACCGATGATGGCATTCATCGGCGTGCGGATTTCGTGGCTCATATTGGCCAAAAATTCCGATTTGACCCGGGTAGCTTGTTCCGCCTGCTGTTTCGCCTCCAACAAACGTTGTTCGGCCTGCAGGCGGTCGGTAATGTCTTGCATGGTGCCTTGCACGCCGACGATTTTGTTATCGGCATCGCGCAAGGCTTTGCCGCGCTGGTGCACGTGACGGATTTCCTTATTACTCAATACGATCCGGTGGCGAAAGTCGATAACGTGGCCGTGGACGGCATTTTGCATCGCCGATTTGAAAAAAGCTTGGTCTTCCGGGTGCACCAGTCGGGTCAAAATCGCCGAAAAATCCGGGGAAAAATCCGGTTTTGCGGTCCCGGTGATGCGGTACATTTCGTCCGACCAACTGAAATGATTGTCGGACAAACGCCAGCGCCAATCGCCGATATGGGAAATACTTTGCGCATCCAGTAAGCGTTGTTTTTGATCCTGCAACGCATCGATTGCCCGGCTCCGTGCCAATTCTGCGCTGATTTGCAGCGCGAGCAGCTTCAGTATGTCTGTGGCGAATGTGGCGTCGGGGATCGGTTTGCAATACGACACGGCGATGAAGCCGAAACTGTTCTGCTGTTTGTCCTGTAGCGGAATGCCGAGATAGCCCTCGATATGTCGCGCTTGCAACCATCCCGCGTTAGGAAAGGTTTGGCCGACGCCGCTGCCGAAGCAGCAGATGCGGCCGGCAGCAACCTCCCGGCAGGGCGAATTCAATAAGCTAATTTCCTGGTTGGGCACGATTTTGCCGTGAGCGCATAGCGAAAGGCTATGGGCGCGGCCGCTATCCAATACTTCTGCTACCAATGCGTAATCGGCTCCCAGAGTTTCCAGGGTCAGTATGGTCAAGTTATCCAATAGTGACTCGGCATTCTGCGGCGCCGTGCTGGAAATGATGTTTCTGATGGCGCTGTTTTGCTGGCGTTGCTGGGTGACGTCACTGACCAGTCCCTGGTAATCGGTAATCCGGCCCTGCTCGTTGCGGACGATCATCTTTCGGTCTTGCACCCATTTAATGCCGCCGCCGTGGGTAACGATACGATAAGGTTGATGGACGATTTCCTGGCATTCTAAGGATTCACCGCCGATTTCAATCTCCCTTTGGAATGCGGCCAAGTCGTCCGGATGTACCAGGTTTGTGTAAAACACGCCGCCGTTAACCAGTTGCTCTGCGCTGTAGCCGAATAGCTGGCGAGCGTTCTCAGTGGCGAACTCGACTGGCAAGCCCTCGGAATTGTTCCATTTCAATACCACTGCACCGCTACGACTGATAATGTGGTAAGCGGCCTGTAAATTGGTCTCGGACTGTTTGCGTTGGCTGATATCCTGATGGGTGCCGCATAAACGGGTGGGGCCGCCGCTTACCGGATCGTGTGCGACTACGGCTCCGGACCCTTGAATCCAAACCCAGTGGCCCAGTTTGTGGCGCATGCGAAATTCGACGACATAAGGGCGGCGGGACTCGATGTGTTTTGCGACGACAGTCCTTACCCGCTCCCTATCGTCAGGGTGCAAACGCCTCGCCCAATCGCTGACGTAGTTGTCGAGTTCGTCCTGCTTCAGGCCGAGCATGTCGAGCCAACGTTGATTGACCAAATGCTTGCCGGTGGGATACTCCCAATCCCAATAGCCCAGTTGGGCGCCGTCGATGGCCAGCGTCAATTGTTCTTCGACGCGCTTACGCGGTGTGATATCGATGTGAAATTCGATCAATTCGCTATTGTTGCGCGAACTCAAACGCTGCAGCGAGATTTCCCGCCAAGTGTCGCCGGGGAAAGCGAAATCGGCGGCGAGCATGGCTTTACCGGCTTTGATGTGTTGGCACAGAGGGCATTCGCTTTCCGCAAGCTGGCACGGGTGAAACCAAACGTGTACCGGCTGATTCAGCAAATCCCCGGCGTTTTTGCCTGTCGCCAATGTGGCGGCGCGGTTGATAGCGCGTATCAGGCCGGCACTGTCGACTAACACGACCGGATGGTTCAGCGCATCGTAGTTGCGCCGCACCTGGGCCGCCAGCGATTTGTCGCGGGTCGGGTGTAGCAGTAGGTTGCCGAATAGCAATAGCGCGGCAGTTCCCGGCAATAGCAAACTGATTAGATCGGATAAAGAGCCGCGGCCGCTGGTCTGCTGGTAGAGTGTCACCGCTACATCGCAGAGCAAAAGCAAGCAAGCGGCGATCAACACCAGCCGCGGTATCTGCTCGGATGATTCGGTGGAAGTGTCGGTCATGGCGGATTGGCCCGGGTAAAACCGTTCTCGAAGCGAAAATCTTAGCCTGCGGCCATGTAAATGTGAATTTAGCTGAAGCCGAATTTGCTGGTGTGTTTAGCAAATCGGGATTTTAAAGGCTGCTCCTGCCTGTTCTTTGACCAGTCGCGGTACCAAATAGCCGGGCAAATGCCTTTGCAAGTGCTGGTGCAGTATTTTGGCTTCCGCTTCGCTCACTTCGAAATGGCCGACGCCGCGAGCTCGGTCCAGCAAATGTAAGTAGTAGGGCAGGATGTTAAAGCTGAATAATTTTTCGCTCAGCTCACGGAGTTGTTCGCCGTCATCGTTGATTCCTTTCAATAACACACTTTGATTTAATAGGGTCACGCCGCTAAGTTTGAGTTCGGTACAGATTTGGTTGACCGAATTGCTGAGTTCTTGAGCATGGTTGACGTGCAACACCATCACGACTGGTTTTGGCAACGCGGCGAAAGTCCGCAGCAATGCTTTGGTCACGCGTTCCGGCAGCACTACCGGGGTGCGGGTGTGGATGCGGATGCGCTTGATGTGGCCGATTTCAGCGAAACGAAACATGAGCTGTTCGAGTTTAGCGTCGCTGAGTAGCAAAGGATCGCCACCGCTCAGAATTACTTCGCTAATTTCCGGATGTCGCTCGACATAGGTCAGGGCGCTTTCGAATTGTCGGCCGGACAATTGCAATTCGCCGTACGGAAAATTTCTGCGAAAACAGTAGCGGCAGTGCACCGCACAGGCGCCGGTCATGATGAATAGCACTCGACCCCGGTATTTGTGAATCACGCCGGTCTCCGCCACGGCCTTTAAGTCGCCGACCGGGTCGTCAGTGTAGCCGCGGTAATCGGTTAATTCGGCCAGATCCGGCAATACTTGGCGTAGCAGTGGGTCATCCGGGTTGCCGGCTTGCATTCGCGCCGCAAAATCGCGCGGCACCCGTAACGGAAATGCGCTGGCTTGCTCGGGTAAATTCAAATCGGCGGGTGAAAGTTGCAGATAGGCGCACAAGTCGGCAACGCTGTCGAATGCATCGGCAAGCGCCTGTTGCCACGTGGCGGATGGGGTGTTCAAAGTTGCTCCGGTTTCCGAATAAAAATCTTATCCATTATAATCGTCCGCTTATTGTTTGTTTCACGAGGAAAAAATGGCGACTTTTAGCACCAACGAGTTCAAGGGCGGTTTGAAGATCATGCTGGATAACGACCCTTGCGCGATTATCGAGAACGAGTTCGTTAAGCCCGGCAAAGGCCAAGCCTTCAACCGGGTCAGGATCCGCAATCTGAAAACCGGCCGGGTAATCGAGCGCACTTTCAAATCCGGCGATACCGTGGAAGGTGCCGACGTCGTCGATAAGGAAATGCAATATCTGTATAGCGACGGCGAATTCTGGCATTTCATGGTGCCGGACACCTTCGAGCAATACCAAGCCGATAAAAACGCCGTGTCTGAAGCCATTAAATGGCTGAAAGAACAGGATATCTGCACGATGACTTTGTGGAACGATTCGCCGCTATCGGTGACGCCGCCCAATTTCGTCGAATTGGCGATCACCGAAACCGATCCCGGTTTGAAGGGCGATACTTCCGGCGGCGGCGGCAAGCCGGCAACATTGGAAACCGGCGCTGTGGTGCGGGTGCCGCTGTTCGTACAAACCGGAGAAGTGATCAAAGTCGATACCCGTACCGGCGAGTACGTCTCCCGCGTCAAAGAATAGTGGCTGCTGCCTGGCGGCCTGTTTGCACTATCGGGCATTTGCGCCGCCGCGCGCAAATGCTCGCCGCAATCAGGCGCTTTTTCGATCAGCGTCAGGTTCTGGAAGTCGAAACCCCGTTGTTATGCCGGACCACCGGTACCGATCCGCAGTTGGATTTTTTCAGCAGCGATTACCTAGCGCCGCCGACGCGGCAAACCCTGTTTTTGCAAACCTCGCCGGAATTTGCGATGAAGCGGCTGTTGGCGGCCGGCAGCGGCAGCATCTACCAGATTTGCAAGGCCTTCCGCAACGGTGAGGCCGGACGCTTTCACAATCCGGAGTTCACGATTCTGGAGTGGTACAGAGTCGGTTTCGATCTGCAACGACTCATGGCCGAGGCGGCCGAGTTGGTGCGGTCTTTAGTCTTAGTGGACGGCTTGCCGATGCCTGTGGTGCAAATCTCCTACCGGCAACTGTTCCTTGGCAGCGTGGGCCTGGACCCGTTGGTGTTCCAGCGCGAGACTTACGCTGCCTATGCTGCGGAGCACGGCCTACAAGACGCCATTAGCTTGTGTGGCGACGACCACGCATTGTGGTTGGATTTTATTTTCAGCCACCGGGTGCAGGCGGCGATGGTAGCCAGCACTCTGTATTTGGTTTACGGCTATCCGGCGATACAGTCTTCGCTGGCCAGGCACAGTGTCGACGATCCGCGGGTTTGCGAGCGTTTTGAGATTTTTGTCAATGGTGTCGAATTGGGTAACGGATTTTTCGAGTTGGCCGATCCAGACGAGCAGGAACAGCGGTTCAACCGCGAAATCGCTTACCGCGAGCAAAACGGCCTGCCTGCGGTTACCAAAGACCGTTATCTGCTGGACGCGTTAGTCTCCGGCTTGCCGGACTGTAGCGGGGTGGCGATCGGTTTGGATCGGTTGTTGATGTTAGTCACCGGTAGCGAATCGATTGCCGAGGTGTTGGCTTTTCCGTTGGCGAATGCCTGACGTTGGGCGATTGTCGCCGGAAAAAACGCCCCCTTCGGCTGAAGGGGGGATTCTGCATGGGTTCCGGGATCAGTATAAGATAGGCATAGCCATGCGGCTGTTTAGAAAGGCCAGCTCAGACGGTTTTTGGGGTTGTCCATGCTGTCGAGCGCCGCTTGTACGTCCTTAACGAAAAAGCGTTTCAAGCCGCGGCCCAGTCGGGTCGAAAGCATCGGAACCGCCTGTTCTTTAGCCAGATAAGTCGCCGGTTCGCGCCCTCTACGGTATTTGCTGAGCGCTTGTCTGACGGCCGAGCACAAATAGCATTCGGTGCCTTCCGGAAGTGTGGCGTTTAAATCGCGAATAAGATGGGGGGTTATTTTGTTCATACCAACCTCCTCCGCAATCGGGAGCCGGGGACGCGAATCCCTGTGTCAGTTAAAGATCCGCGACTCGGATCTGTTATTTAACAAAAATAACGTGATTAACTTATCAATCCTGTGGAAAAAGTCAATAATTGTGTTGCCGTATTTTTTGATTTATGTCAAGGCAATTTTTGACTGCTTGTGGGTTTGCTGCGATGCGGAGAGCAGGCGGACCGTCCTAGCGGTTCGCCTGCTGCTGTTTGGCCGCAGATTAGTCTGGTTTCTCTTCTTTGCCGGCCGGTTTGCGCAGGCGGATGCCCAGCTCCTTGAGCTGTTCTTCACTGACCACTGCCGGGGCATTGAATAACGGGCAGGCCGCGGTTTGGGTTTTCGGGAACGCAATCACGTCGCGGATAGAGCCGGCGCCGGTCATCAGCATCACCAGACGGTCCAAGCCGAAAGCAATACCGCCGTGCGGCGGCGCACCGTATTTCAGGGCATCCAGTAGGAAGCCGAATTTCTCGCGGGCCTCTTCGTGACCAATACCGAGAATATCGAACACGGTTTGCTGCATCGCGGTGCGGTTGATCCGGATCGAACCGCCGCCGACTTCGGTGCCATTCAATACCAAATCGTAAGCCCGTGACAACGCGGTTCCCGGATTAGCGACCAGTTCCTCGATCGAACAGCTTGGCGCGGTAAACGGATGGTGAATCGCAGTGTAGCGCTGGGCTTTTTCGTCCCAGGCGAACATCGGGAAATCGACGACCCACAATGGTTTCCACGGCCCGGTCAGCAGGTTGCGGTCCAGGCCCAGTTTCACGCGCAGGGCACCCATGGCTTCGTTAACGATACCGGCTTTGTCGGCACCGAAGAAAATCAAATCGCCGTTTTGGGCGCCGACTTTTGCCATGACCTTGGCCCAAACTTCGGCCGGCGCAAATTTGACGATCGGCGATTGCAAGCCGTCCACGCCGGCGGCCAAATCGTTGACCTTGATGTACGCCAGGCCTTTGGCACCATAGATGCCGACGAATTTGGTCAGCTCGTCGATCACGCTACGGCTCAAGTCGCCGCCTTCCGGCAGTTTCATCGCTACAACGCGGCCGTTCGGATCGTTGGCCGGGCCGGAAAAGACTTTGAAATCCACGTCTTTCATTTCTTCGGCGATGTCCACCAGCTCCAGCGGAATCCGCAGGTCGGGGCGGTCGGAACCGAAACGGCGCATCGCTTCTGCATAGCTCATGACTGGGAATTGGTCGCCCAAATCGACGTCGATGATGTCCTTGAACAGGCGGCGGATCATTTCTTCCATCACCGCCATGATTTCCTGCTCGTTCATGAACGAGGTTTCGATATCGAGCTGGGTAAATTCCGGCTGGCGGTCGGCGCGCAAGTCTTCGTCGCGGAAGCAACGCACTACTTGGTAGTAACGGTCCATGCCGGCGATCATCAGCAACTGTTTGTAGAGCTGGGGCGATTGCGGCAAGGCAAAGAACGAATTTTGGTGGGTGCGGCTGGGGACGATGTAGTCGCGGGCGCCTTCCGGCGTGGCTTTAGTTAAATACGGTGTTTCGATTTCGAAAAACTCGTGATCGTCCAGATACTGGCGCAGGTTGCGGGTGACGTCGCGGCGCACCTTCATTTTTTGCTGCATCGCTGTGCGGCGTAAGTCGATGTAACGGAAGCGCAAGCGGGTTTCTTCGTTGACTTCGATCTCGCTTTCCAACGGGAACGGCGGGGTCTCGGCTTCGTTTAAGACTTCGATGTGTTTGCCCAGCACTTCGATCTGGCCGGTGGACATGTTCGGATTATGCGTGCCTTCAGGCCGGTCGCGGACGATGCCCTCGATGCGCAGCACGTATTCGCTGCGCACATGCTCGGCAATGGCGAAACTCTCGGCCGCGTCGGGATCGAACACCACTTGTACCAGGCCGGCGCGGTCGCGCAAGTCGATAAAAATCACGCCGCCATGGTCGCGGCGGCGGTGCACCCAGCCGCACAGGGCCACGGTTTGTCCCAGATGCTGGGTGTTCAGTTCTCCACACTTGTGGCTACGCATAATGTCTCTCGGAATATTTCAAAAAGCTGGCGATGGTACGAATTTATAGGGTTTCAGGCAAGTTTAATGGCAAGCGCAACTGCCGCCGCAACCGCCGCTGTTACCGCCGGATTTTTCCGGAGTCTTGCTTTCGCCGGCGACGTTTTTCTTGTTGCCGCTTTTGAAATCGGTTTCGTACCAGCCGCCGCCTTTCAGTCTGAAGCCGGCCGCGGAGATTTTCTTTTTCAATTCGGGTTCATTACAGGCGGGGCAAATCACCAGGGGTTCGGCGCCCAGTTTTTGCAGGGCCTCGTGTTCGTACCCGCAAGCGTTACATTGGTATTCGTAAATAGGCATCTGCTTCTCCAGTTAAAAGTCTCTAAAAACCGCTTACTAAGGCCAGGTTTTAAATTTTCAAGGCCCTTAATGCTAGAATATCGCGCCATTTTAAATGAAAACGCCCGGAGAATATGGACAAATTGACCATCCGCCAGCCCGACGACTGGCATTTGCACGTCAGAAACGGAAGTATGTTGCGCTCGGTCATTGGTCATAGCGCCAGGCAATTTGCCAGGGCGATCATCATGCCCAATCTGAAGCCGCCGGTTACTAAGGTGGAGCAGGCGTTGGCTTATCGGCAGGAGATTTTGAATGCGCTGCCTGAAGGCTCTGAGTTTCAGCCATTGATGACGCTGTATCTGACCGGGAACACAACGCCGGAACAAATAAAAAACGTCGCCGACTGCGAACACGTTTATGCCTTCAAGCTGTATCCGGCCGGTGCGACGACCAATTCCGACGCCGGCGTCGCCGATATCGTTGCGGCTTACCCCTTGTTTGAAGCGATGGAAAAATATGGGGTGCCATTGCTGGTTCACGGCGAGGTTACCGACGCCGAATACGACATTTTCGATCGCGAAAAAATCTTTCTCGAAACCAAGCTCAGTCCAATTATCCGTCGTTTTCCGCGGCTACGGATTGTTGTCGAACACGTGACTACGCAGGAGGCGGTGGAATTTGTCCAATCGGCGCCGGCCAATGTCGGTGCAACCATCACGCCGCAGCATTTGCTTTACAACCGTAATGCCTTGTTGGCGGGCGGAATTCGGCCGCATTTTTACTGTTTGCCGATTCTGAAACGCGAGCATCATCGGCAGGCTTTATTGCAGGCGGCAACCAGCGGCAACCCCAAGTTTTTTCTCGGTACCGACAGCGCGCCTCATCTTACCGCATTGAAAGAAAGCCACTGCGGTTGCGCCGGCTGTTTCAGTGCGCATGCGGCGTTGGAATTGTATGCGGAAGCCTTCGAATCGGCCGGCGCTCTGGAAAAGTTGGAGGGCTTTGCCAGCGATTTCGGTGCGGATTTCTACGGATTGCCGCGCAATAGCGGTGAGGTTACCTTGGTCAAGCAGGCGTGGCAGGTGCCGGATGTATATGCCGATCCCGATTTAGGAACGGCGATCACACCGTTGCGGGCCGGAGAATCGGTTTCTTGGCGATTGCTGAGTCAGTAACGGTGCAATTGAACCGTCATTGTGGTTTATATCAACCCGCAGTGGCAGTCGTGTACGTTTTCGATTGGGGCGCCTGGCGTCGAAATCCCTCTAACGAAGTATTGGCATGAATCTGGCTTTTCCATCGGATTTAGTCCGGTCTTCGGCTCCCATGGCCGTTAGTTGCGGCGGCCGCAAATTTTCGAAATGAATTTATCTAGCGATCCGATTTACCGTTGGGGAATATTTTTGCTCTGGCTTCTGCTGAGCATCAGCGTGTTTTTTCGCGCGCCGATTCCGATCGACGAAACCCGCTATCTGAGTGTGGCTTGGGAAATGTGGCTACGCAGCGATTTTTTAGTGCCTTATCTGAACGGGCATACCTACAGCCACAAGCCGCCCCTGTTGTTCTGGCTGATTCAGCTCGGTTGGGGGCTGTTTGGCGTCAACGACTGGTGGCCGCGTTTAGTGGGACCGCTGGCGGCGCTCGGTAATTTGTTATTGGTCAGGTGCTTGGCCGCAACTCTTTGGCCTGAGCAACGTGAGGCAGCGGCACTGGCGCCCTGGGTGCTGGCCGGTACATTGCTGTGGACTTTGTTTGCCACGTCGACCATGTTCGATATCTTGCTGACCGATTGCGTGATGCTGGGCATGCTGGGCCTGTTAATCGTAGCGAACGGTCGGGTGCGCAAGGGCTGGCTCTATTTCGGCCTGGCGATCGGGTTGGGTCTGCTGACCAAGGGGCCGGTGATTTTTCTGCATCTGTTGCCCACGGCCTTGTTTGTCAGATTCTGGCACACCGACGCCAAAGCGCTGGGAGCCGCCTGGTGGGCGGGATTGCTGGCGGCAGTGTTGTTGGGTGCGTCGTTGGCTTTGGCTTGGGCCTTGCCCGCAGCACAGGCGGGCGGGCAGGAGTACGCCGACGCGATTTTGTGGCATCAAACCGCGGACCGTACCGTGGGTACCAAAATCCATACTCGGCCTTTTTTCTGGTATTTACAGTTTCTGCCTTTGTTATTGTTTCCCTGGTTGTTCTGGCCGCGCTTATGGGCCGGCTTGCGTCAGGGGCTTAATGGCGACAACGGTTTAAAGTTCAGTGCGATTTGGTTGGTTTCGGTTTTTGTGTTGTTTTCGGCATTGCCCAGCAAGCAACTGCATTATCTGATTCCGATGCTGCCGGCTTTTGCTTTGGTTACGGCCAGGGTGTTGTCGCGGAAGCGTTTGGCCTGTTCTATTGCCGCGGAATCGGTGCTCCCGGTTTTGTTTGCGTTGATCGGCATTTTTCTGATGATACTGCCGCAGGTGCCGGGTTTGGCCAAGTTGCATTGGGTGCAAACTGTCGAAATCGACTGGGGGCTCTGGGTGTTGGCAGTTGCGGTAGGCTTGGTCGTCGCAGTCTGGCGCTCGCGAACTTTGTCGGTGGCACCCTTGTCCGCCGCTGTGGTGGTGGCGGTTTTCGCCGGTTTTATCTTCTTCTTTCAGTATGTCGGTCTGGCCTATGACTTGCGTCCGGCTGCGCTGCAGATCCGCACGTTTAACGAACAGGGCGTGCCTTACGTTTACGTCGGCAATTACCAGGGGCAGCTGAATTTTCTGGGCAGACTGACCACGCCGCTGCCGGTATTGGCGACGGTTGCCGACGCCGAGCGCTGGGCGGCCAGCCATCCGGCCGGTTATCTGGTTTCGTTGGAAAAAGACAAACCGGAGGATACCTTTTATCTGCAGGGGCATCGCGAATATTGGCTGGTTTTCCGCCGTGCCGACCAGTTTGGTCGGTTAAAACCCCTATGACCGGCCGACAATAATCCGGCTTCGCATTAAGCGTTTGATACAATTAGCAACTTTTTACTTTTTCCGAGTTTATGCAAATTTCCGTCGTAGTTCCCGTTCATAACGAAACCGACAACGTAGACGCGTTGATCGCCGAAATTGACCAAGCTTTGAGCGGTCAGGATGCTTACGAAATGATATTCGTCGACGACGGCAGCACCGACGATACCGCGGCCAAGTTGCAGCGGGCCATGCAAAAATATTCGGCATTGCGCGTATTGCAGCATCGGCGCAGTTGCGGCCAAAGCCGGGCGGTGCACAGTGGAGTGCTTGCTGCGCGTTACCCGTGGATCGCGACGCTGGACGGCGACGGCCAGAACGATCCGGCCGACATTCCAAATCTGGTCGCCGCCTGGCAAGCCCAGAACGATCCGCAATTATGGATGCTGGCCGGGTTTCGTCATCAACGAAACGACACGGGTTGGCGCAAATTCTCGTCCAAATTCGCCAATGCGGTGCGCCAGGCGATTTTGCACGATGCAACCCCGGATACCGGCTGCGGCTTGAAATTGTTTTTGCGCGACAAATTCTTGGGATTACCGTATTTCGATCATATCCACCGCTTCTTGCCGGCCTTGATCCAAATGGCCGGCGGCCGGGTGATTTCGGTTAAAGTCAACCACCGGCCGCGCAATTTCGGGCAGTCCAAATACGGGACGCTGGATCGGGCTTTGGTGGGTATCGTCGATATCTTGGGTGTGGTCTGGCTGAAACGGCGGCACAGTTTGGCGCAAGTCAGCGAGGTGGCGCGTGGTTAATTCTGCATATCCCGCATCGGCTCAGTTGGAAGCGAGGACTTGATGGAACAGGGTGTTTTCGGTTTTTTCAGTCATTTGATGGACAAATGGCAGCACCATCTGTCCAGCATGGACTCGAACGATATTATCTGGCTCACCATCGGGTTGGTGGGGCAGTCGCTGTTCATGATGCGCTTCATCGTGCAGTGGATTCATAGCGAACGCCACCAAAAAAGCATTATTCCGGTCAGTTTTTGGTATTTCAGTCTGTCGGGCGGGGTGATCGTCTTGCTGTACGGTATTCACCGGGTTGATCCGGTGATTATTCTGGGGCAATTGCCGGGCACTTTTGTTTATGCCAGGAATCTGATGTTGATCAGGCGCGAGCACCGAGACGCGCTGGCCGAATTGACTGATGACGAGATAGGTAGCTAGTGCCGGCTATTTACTCGGCGAGAGATTTTCGCCATGGTCCGGAAAAGACAGCCGCTTTGCCCTAAACTTAATCAATTCGTATAACGACATATCGGTGAGGTTCCTGATGAGGTATTTTGTTCTGATCGCGATGATTATTGCCTGGCAGCAAGCGGAAGCCGAGGTTTTCAAATGCGTCGGCAAGGATGGTAAGACCGTCTATCAATCGAAACCCTGCCAAACCGCGGCGAAAGTCGAGCAGTTGGATATTCAGGCCGATCCGGAGCTGGAGGCGGCAGCAAAAGCCAAACGCGAAGCTTTGGAAAGCGAATATGACAGTAAGAAAGCCGCGAAACGGGAAGCGGAGCGGCGCGATGCCGTGTTGAGAAATCAAACCGAATCGACCAATGCATTGAAGCAAAGTGCTATCGCCCAGCAGCAACAAGTCGAGGCTGCGCAAAGACAGGCCGCAGCGCTGGAGCGGCAGGCCCAGCACAATGCCAATCCGGTCATGATCGTTGCGCCGCCGGCGGTGCCTGTGTCTCCAGGCTCGACGGTCACCAAAGACCAGACGCTGCGCTAACCGGCGGGTGCACCGATGTTGTGGTTAAAAGCCTTACACCTGATATTCATGGTCACCTGGTTTGCCGGGCTGTTTTATTTGCCGCGCCTATTCGTCTACCATGCGATGAGCGAGGACAGTATCAGCAACGAGCGCTTTAAAGTCATGGAACGCAAGTTGTACTACGGCATCATGACTCCGGGAATGCTGTGCACCCTTGCGTTCGGCATCTGGATGTTGGCCGACTATGCCTGGATGTTGTATTCGGCTAGCGGCTGGTTGCACTTGAAATTGGCACTGTTGGGCTTGTTGGTGGTGTACCACGGCGTTTGCGGCAAATGGCTGCTGGATTTCAAGCACGACCGTAATCGCCATTCCCACGTTTATTTTCGGTGGGTCAACGAGATACCGGTTCTGTTCCTGTTTGCGATCGTCATCTTGGCAGTGGTTAAGCCTTTTTGACGGCCTGCCGATCGATTGTCCGGGGGCCGCTGGGCGGTCTAAGTCTTTATCGGGGCTCGTTCGCTGCCGACCATGTTACTGAAATGTTCCAGTCGGTCTGGGGTGCCGATATCGAGCCAGATACCGGAATGTTTTTGTCCGCTTATCCGTTGCTGTTGTATTGCCCGATTGAGCACCGGGCGCAATTTTAGCGGTGCTGCCGGAACGCCCTTGAATAATTCGGGGTGATAGAGGCCAATTCCGCTGAAAGTCAGTTTGGTTTCCCCTTGCTCTGCCAGCAAGCCGGAGTCCGTCAGGGCGAAGTCGCCTTCGGGGTGGTGCGGCGGATTGTCGATCATGACCAGATGTGCCAAGTCTAACTTGACGTCGCGCAACGGCCGCAATGAACAATCGCAGACAATGTCGGCGTTGATAGCCAGAAACGGAGTATCACCAAGTAGCGGCAAGGCTTTGGCGATGCCGCCGGCCGTTTCCAGTGCCGTTTCGCCTTCGTCGGAGTAAGCGATCGATAGGCCCCAGCGTGCGCCGTTGCCGCAATGGTTTTTAATGAGCGCGCCGAGGTGGGCGATATTGATCACGATATCGGTGAAACCGGCGGCGGCCAGATTTTCCAGCGTGTATTCGATCAAAGGTTTGCCGGCGGCTCGCAGTAGCGGTTTCGGGGTGTGATCGGTCAGCGGACGCATTCGTTCGCCGCGTCCGGCGGCGAGGATCATGGCTTTCATTGGATGGGCGGGTAAGCGGGTTTAAGCTGCTGCTGTAAAAATTGGTGAAACTGGTCCAGCTCCGGATAGCGAGTACAAACGTGTTCCACGTAGGCAAACGTGCGCGGAATATCCGCCAGATAACTGGATTTGGCGTCGCGCAGGTGGAGCCTGGCAAAAATACCGATTGCTTTCAGGTGACGTTGCATGCCCATCAGATCGAACCAGCGTTGAAATTGCCGGTAGTCCACCGCGATCAAGTCTGCGGCGTCTAGACGGGTATGGTAGGCTTGAGTCCAGGCGTCGACTTGCCGGGCCGGCCAAGTGATGTAGCAGTCACGCAACAGCGATACCAGGTCGTAGCTGATCGGGCCAACCACGGCGTCTTGAAAGTCGATTACACCTAGAGTACCACTGCGCGGCAACATCAGATTACGGGAATGGTAGTCGCGGTGGACGCAGACCCGCGGCTGCGCCAATGCCGATTCGATTAGAATCCGATTCAGTCGCTCTGCCAATGATTGCGGCAATTCCAGTCCGACCAATTTTTGCAGGAACCACTCGTAGAAGATGCCGAGTTCGCGTTCGATGAATCCCGCGTCGTATTCCGGCAATCCGCAGCTGGCGGGGTCGACGTTGCGTTGCAATGCGAACAGGCTGTCCAAGGCCTTGGCATAGAGGCTCTCCGCAGTTTCAGGGTTTAGCCGGTCCAACAGGTTTTCGCAGCCTAAATCTTCCAACAGCAAAAATCCCAGCTCAGTGTTGCTGCTATGAATCTCAGGTACGTGAATGCCGGCCTTTCGCATTAAACCCGCGACCCGGATAAACGCGGCGCAGTTCTCTTTCTCGGGCGGGGCGTCCATCGCGATGTGCACGCCTGAGGCGTGTTCGATCCGAAAGTAGCGCCGGAAACTGGCGTCACTGGAAGCGGGGGAGAAACGATGGATGTCCAGCGAAAGATCGCGCTGCAACCAATCGACGAGTGCCGCCAGGCGACGGTCTTCCAAGCGGGAGTCGTACATTTTTGATATTTGCCGAGCAACCTAAGGTAAAATGATTCGATGCATTTTATTCGATTTCCATCCCGCTAAGCCAATTTAGCCGCATTCGCCAAAACATGAATTATCGGTTCTATACAATTTCTTCGGCTTTGATGTTCGTAACCGGGCTCGCGTCCGCCGCCAACAACTCGGCATGGAATTGTGAACAAACCAAAAATGGCGAATGGACCTGTCTTAACCAAGGCCCAAGTAACACGCCTGAGGCCCAGCAACAACCGCAAACCGTAAAAACTGTTCCGGCAGAGCCGGTGGCGCCGGCCAAAGCGGAAACGGTGGCCCAACCGCCCGCCGCCGTAGCGCCTGTGCCGGTGCAGCAGGCGCAACAACCGGCGGCGTCTCCGAAGGATGCGCCGAAAGAAACGGTTAAAGTCGTGGAAAAATCGGTCGCCGAGCCGCAGAAGTTGCGGGTGAAAGTTGGCGAGAACCAGAAACCGGAAGTCGAAAAAGCAGAAGCCAAAACTCAGGTTGCGGCGGGTGGCAGCCGAACCCAAGGCTGGACCTGTAAGGCTGGGGATGCCAAAAACGGTTGGAACTGCAATCTGGTCGGTGCCGATCCCAAAGGCGAAGCCCATATAGTCGACGATAACGGCGTCGCCGATGCGGCCGGTTCGCTCTGGTTTGCCCCGGCGTTCAGTCATCAGCAGGAACGCGACTTTCAGACTTTGCGGGCCGAATTCGATCGCGATCCGTGGCAAAGCTGCGAGGTGTGGGGAAAGAGGAGGCCTAAAATCAAGGCGACTTCCAAAGAAGCCAGGGATGCGGCAACCACCGAAATCAATGCCGATTTTTCCGAAGTCTTCGACGGCGAAGTGTTGAATTTTGCCGGCAATGTCGATATGAATCGTGCCGATCAGCATTTGGTGGCCGATAAAGCCAGTTACGACACAGTGGCCGAAACCTTAGACGCGCAAGGCGGCGTGTTATACAGCGAAGATCAACTCGCGATGTCCAGCGACACGTTGTCGCTGAATCTGGGCAAAGACGAAGCCCGTCTGCGCAATGCTCAATTCATCGTGCCGCAGGCGCCTTTCCGCGGTAGCGCCGACGTGGTTTACCGGGACAGTAAAAGTTTGTCGCGCTATAACGATGCAGCCTTTACCAGTTGCGCCCCCGGTAACCAGGATTGGGTCGTGCATGCTTCGCGTTTGAAGATTAACCGGGACAGCGGGCAAGGCTCGGCGAAGAACGCCTGGCTGGAGTTCAAAGGCGTTCCGGTGTTGTATACGCCGTACATCTCGTTTCCTACCGACAACCGGCGCTTATCCGGTTTCCTGGCGCCGACCTGGGGTAGTACCCAGCGTAACGGTTTCGACGCTACTTTACCGTTTTACTGGAATATCGCGCCTAACTTCGACGACATCGTCACTCCCCGGTACATGAGCCGACGCGGCGAACAATTACGCAATAAATTCCGCTATTTGACGGAGATGTCCCGCGGTACGTTTGCCGCAGAATACATGCCGCACGACCAGTTGGCGGATAAAGCCCGCTACTCGGCGAGTTTGAAAGACCAGACCTTATGGCTTCCGGGCCTAAGTTCCTTGCTGGATTTGAACTACGTCTCCGACAAGACTTATTTCAACGACTTGAACAACGCTCTGGGATTTCAAAATACCAGTTACCTGCCCAGTACCGGCATGCTGACCTACGCTCGCGCCGGCGTGTATCTGTCGGCCGCCGGCTACCACTACCAGTCGGTGGACAAGACCATCACCGACGATTTGTTGCCTTACGACGTACTGCCGCGCATCGGCATGAATTTTTCCCACGCCTTCGACGATTTTCCGCTGACTTTGGCGTTGGACAACCAATATAGCTATTTCACCCACAAGACCCTGGTCAACGGCCAGCGCTTTAATGTGGCGCCGTCGGTCAGCTTCCCGTTGGAAAGCAGTGAGGGCTTCTTCATCCCGAAGATTTCGGCCTTGTATTCCCAATACCAGCTCAGCAACCAGACCGTCGCCGGGCTGCCGAGCAGCATTTCCCGGACCTTGCCGGTGTTTTCGGTGGACAGCGGCATTGTGTTCGAAAAGGATATGCAGATTTCGGGGACTCCGTATGTCAATACTTTGGAGCCGCGCCTGTTTTATCTGTACATCCCGCGCAAAGACCAGAGCAATATTCCGATCTTCGATACCGCGCTGTTCGATACCAATTTCTACAGTTTATTCCGGGAAAACCGTTTCTCCGGTTACGACCGGATTCAAGATGCTAACCAAATCACGCTGGCGGCCTCCTCGCGCTTTATTGATTCAACTACCGGGCTTGAACCGCTCAAACTGACGCTCGGCCAGATTTTGTATTTCGAGGATCGCACGGTCGATCTGTTCGATCGAAATAATCCGACCTTGCGGCCGTTCGCCCAACCTCAAACCAGTAGCACTTCCAACTTCATCGGCGAGTTGAGCGGCCAGTTGAGTCGGAATCTGCGCTACATCACCGGCGCCCAATGGGATCCGGAGTTGAACAGCTTGTCTCGCGGCCAGTTTGCGTTGAAATACCGGATGCAGCCAAACCAAATCTTGAATATCGGTTACCGTTACCGTCGCGCCAATCCGCAGGACGTGGTGCAGACCGTAAACCAAAACAACACGACTCAAGTGTTCTCGCAAACCATCTCGCAAACTGACGTCTCGTTCCGCTGGCCGTTGTTCGGCGAGTGGTTCGGCTTAGGCCGTTGGCAATATTCGTTGAATTTCGACAAAACCACCGAGAGCTTCATCGGGATCGAGAAGGAAAACTGCTGCTGGCGGTTCCGCGTCCTCGGCCGGCGTTTCATCAACGGCGCCAACACCATCGCCTTCATCGATCCGAGCACCAAGCCGGAAACCGCTTTCTTCGTACAGTTGGAACTCAAAGGCCTGAGTAGTTTCGGCGACCATGTCGATACCTTCCTGCAAACCAACCTGGACGGTTACCGCAAGGATAATTTCTTTGAATAAGCAATACATGTTGAAACAATCGCTAGCCACTTTGCTGTTTTCGCTTAGTTTTTACGTCGGCTTGGCCCAGGCCCAGCTATTGGATCGGATCGTTGCGGTGGTCGAAGAAGACGTTATCCTGAAACGGGAGCTGAACACCGAAGTTGCGGCGATCAGCAATAAGCTGAGTAGTAGCAACGTGATGGTGCCGCCGGAATTCGTGCTACGCAAACAAGTGCTTGAACGGATGGTGGTCGATAAATTACAGCGGCAAATGGCGGCAAAGTCCGGGATTCAGGTCAGCGACGAAATGCTGAACGCCTCGGTGGCGGACATCGCCGCCCGCAACGGCATGTCCGTCGATGCTTTCCGCAGCGAATTGGCCCGGCAAGGGATGGATTACAAGGGTTTCGAAGACAACCTGCGCAACGAAATCATCATCAACCAGTTGCGTGGCCGCGAAATCGGGGCGCGGGTTAAAGTGACCGATGCCGAAGTCCAGCACTACATGGAAACCCAGAGTAAGGCGGGGCAGAGTGGCGGGCAATATCATCTGGGCCATATTCTGATCGCGGTCCCGGAAGGCGCCTCAGCTTCGGCGATTCAAAAAGCCAAAGACAAAGCCGACCAAGTCATTGCCGATTTGCGCGGCGGCAAAGATTTCAAACAAGTCGCGGTTGGCGTTTCCGACGACGACAACGCGTTGAAGGGCGGCGATCTGGGCTGGCGCAGCATAGGCCAGATTCCTTCGCTGTTTACCGATATTGTCGGTACGATGAACCAGGGCGACGTATCCGAGGCCATTCGGAGCCCCAGTGGCTTTCATATCATCAAGATGCTGGAAACCGAAGGCGGTAGCCAACATATCGTTACCAAGACCAAGGTCAGACATATCCTGATCAAAACCAATGAACTGGTCGACGATGCCGAGGCACAGAAACGCTTATTGGCGCTGCGTGACAGGATCAACGATGGCGACGATTTTGCCGCGCTGGCTCGGGCCCATTCCGACGACAAAGGTTCGGCCATCAACGGCGGTTCGCTGGATTGGGTTGGGCCGGGTGCCTTGGTGCCGCCGTTCGAGGAAGCGATGAACAAATTGGGTATCAACGAAATTAGTGCCCCGGTACAGACTCAGTTCGGCTGGCACATGATTCAGGTGTTAGGTCGGGAAAGCCAGGATAATAGCGAGCAGTTTAGAAAAGATAAAATCCGCGACGAGATTCGGAAGCGCAAAATCGAGGAAGAAACCGAGTTATGGTTGCGGCGCTTACGCGACGAAGCTTACGTGGAAATCGATTTGGACCGACTGTAATAAGTTATGAGCGCGATTCCGGTTGAGCCGAGAAAAGAAGATAAATTCAAACGCCGCCTGCAACGGGTTGCCAGAGAAGAGGATTTGACTCGGCAGCGCGACTTGGTACAACGGATAGCGGCCGATTTGAATATCGACCTGCTAACTTGCGCCGCGGCGTTGGTATTCATGAACCAGCCGAATCTGTATCCACCCCTGAAACGCCAGCCGGCGGAGCCGAGCCGCTCGATTCAGCCCAACTATAAAATGGTTCGTTACCGCCTCGCGGTCGGCAATCAACACCAAGTCAGTCGCGACCAGATTCAGGCGGTATTGGTATCGGAGTCCGGCGTCGACAGAAAACGCATCGGCCGGATTGACATTCGAGACACCTATACGCTGGTGGAGTTGCCCGACGGCATGCCGGCAGATGTCTTTCAGTTATTGGCAGAAACCGAAATCGGCTCGCAAAAGCTGAACATCAAACGCATCAAGCCCAATAAATTCAGACAACAGCGCAATGTTGGCGGAGACGAAAACGGCGGTTGAACCGCCGTTTTCATTGGTGAAGATTACATCGTCAGGCGAATGCCGATCCAGGCCGCTCGGGGCGCGCCGACGCCGACGAAGCGGCTTTGTTGATCGCCCGGCAAACCCAGGCCGTCCAATACATCCCCGGTATTACCCCAGGTGCCGAAGTTGGCGTATTCGCGGTCGAACAAATTGGTCACTCTACCGAACAAGGTGACGTTTGGATTAAAGCGGTACTCGCTACGCAGGTTGAACACGACGAAAGCCGGCAGTTTGGCCGTCAGATTGGCCTCGTCGCCACGTAGGTATTGCGAGCTGTTGTAGTTCATGTCCATGCCCAAGGTCCAGGCCGAGACGATGTCGAAGTCGGTACTGAATTTGAATTGGTGGGCCGGGATGCCGGGCAATTTATCGCCGGGTCGCACGACGATGTCGCCGTTACCGTCCGCCATTGGGTTGTTGGGGCTGCTGGACAGAAAGCCGGTTTCGAAGCTGGCGTCGATATAGGTGTAATGGGTCGACCAGCGCCAACGTTCGTAAAAGTTTCCGTTCAGGCCGAGTTCGACGCCTTGGCGCAGGGTCGAGCCGACATTGTCGAAGTAACCCAGGTTGCTGCCGACGCCGCCGGTACTTTTGAAGATGATGTCGTCATTGTTGATGGTGCGGAACAGCGCCAGATTCCAGTCCAGATAGCCCGGCAACAGGTTTTTCAAGCGGCCGCGCAGACCGGTTTCGAAGGTGTTTGCGACCACTTGCTTCAACGGCGGATCGGAGACGAATGCGTTCGGCAGTCGGCACGGATCGTCGGGATTGGCACAGCTCAACTCCATCGGTGTCGGCACTCGCGACGATTCGCTGTAGTTGCCGAAGAAGGTCAATTCCGGCATTACGGTGTAGGTAAAGCCGGCGGCCGGATTGAAGCGGTCGAAAGAATGCGAGCCGTTCAAATCTTCGCCGACGTGATCGCGCAGTTTGATGTGGGATTGGTTGTAGCGTCCGGAAACCGTGACGTCCAATTGGTCGGTCACAGAAAAAGTATCGGTCAGGAAAACGCCGTAGTTGTCGGTCTCGGTGGTCAAACGGACGTGAGCGTCTTGAATCAATACGCCGCCGCCGGCCACACCGCGGTCGGCGGTCAATGAACCCAGTTGGGTGTCGGCGTGGTAACGCGCGTTACCGTAGTCAAAGCTGGCGCCGCCGACCAGACGGTTGTTGCGACCGAAAATCTTGTGGTCGAAGGCATCCTGCAGTGCAAAACCGAAGGATTGTTGCAGCGTGCTGGAGGTATTGATCGTGCCGCCTTCCAAGCTGGAGAGCGCGCCGATGTTGTTTCCGTTAAGATCCAATAGGCCCTCGTCGTCCAGTTCTCCGCCGGATTCGGAGCACAAGAAATTGTCCTCGCCGCCGCCTTCGTCGACGCAGGGGCCGAATTCGCTACCGTCGCCGTTATAAGTGCCGATTTTATTGCGTCGGTAGTACATGGTGCCGGATAACTGGTTGTGGTCGTTCAACCAAGTGTCGCCGTCCAGTGAGACCAGCATCATTCGGTTGCGAGTAATGTCGGGGTGGGTGAACACTTGATCGCGACCGAAAGCCAGCATTTGTTGCGGTAGCGTGCCGTTGCCGCGCAAAGTGTTCTCGGTCCCGGCAATGCTTAGGTCCAGACTGGATTTAACGCCGCGCCAGCTCAGGGTACCAAAGCCTTGTTTGGCCTCGCTGGGAGAATGGGCGCGCCAACCTTTCTCGTTGAAGTATTTGAAATCCAGGAAATAACCCCAGGTGCCGTTGTTCCAGCCGCTGCTGACTTCTTCGGAATGCCGGTCCCAGGAGCCACCTTGGGCCTCGAAGCTGTGACCGGGCGCGGAAAAGCCGGTCTTGGTATTGACGCTGATCGAACCGCCCAATGCATTCAGACCAAAGGCCGGATTCGACGCCGGCTGCAGCGCCATGCTTTCGATCGCGCCGTTCGGTATCAAATCCCAGTTCACCATGTCGCCGAACGGTTCATTGAAGCGGATGCCGTTGACGTAAACCGCCAAGCCCTGCGGCAATCCCATCAACGGCGACGCGCTGAACCCGCGGTATTGCACGTCCGGCTGTAGCGGGTTGTTTTGGGCGTCGTTAATGTTGACGCTGCCCAAATAACGGTTCATGTACTCGGCCAGCGAAAGCGCCTGTGCCTCCTGCAGCTGGTCGGCGGAAACGGTTTGTACGTTGGCCGGGATTTTCCTGATGTCAATGCCGCTGAACTGTAATGGCGTTACCGCAACCACCTCTACCGCATCCAGTTTATCGGATGTTTCGGCCGCGATGGCTTCGGCCAACGGCAGCAGGCTAAACCAGGGCAACATACCCACGGCAAATTTATTCATGACTTTTACCTAAACTGACTAACCAAAAAAGTGCCGCATGGTAACTTGCGCGTTGTAAAGCGCTATGGTTTCGGTTGAAAAAAGGAAATTTTCCCGCTCCCCGTCATTGGCGAATTATTCAGCCGGGCCGCGGCCGGCGGAGTAAAATAGCCAGCCGAGCCCTTTATCGGCCCCCTTGTCAAACAGAATGAGATCATGTCCATCCAATACATCGATAAACCCGACCAAATTGCAGACCTTTGCCGGCAAATAGCCAACGAACCTTGGATTGCACTGGATACCGAGTTTCTCCGCGAAAAAACCTATTACCCCAAGTTCTGTCTGTTGCAAATCGCGGCGCCGGGCTGGGTTGCCTGTGTCGATCCGCTGGCCGTCGGCGATTTGAGCGAGTTGTTCGACGCCATCTACGCGCCGAATATCGTCAAGGTGCTGCATTCGTGCCGCCAGGATCTGGAAATTTTTTATCAGATCACCGGCAAAATCCCTGGGCCGATCTTCGATACCCAGATTGCCGCGCCTTTGTTGGGTTTTCAGGAAAATCCGGGCTATGCGATGTTGGTATCCAGCTTTTTGAACGTCAATTTGAGCAAGGCGCATACCCGCACCGATTGGTCGGAGCGGCCGTTGAGCGCCGACCAGATCCAATACGCTGCCGACGACGTGATTTATCTGTGCAAGATTTACACGATGATGTGCGAACAATTGGCCAAATTGGGACGATTGAATTGGCTGGAGAGCGATTTTGCCTTGTTGAACAATCCCGAACTCTACCAACTGTCGCCGGAGAACGCCTGGCTCAAAATCCGCGGTAAGAACAAATTGACCGGCAAGCAGTTGTCGATCATGCAAAGCCTGAGCGAATGGCGCGAACGCAGCGCGCAGCAGGAAAACAAACCGCGCAACTGGTTGATGCAGGACGATTTGCTGCTGGAGCTGGCCAAATTGCAGCCGGTAACGCTCGCCGAGCTCGGGAAGATCCGCAACATCAACGAACGCACGGTAAACCGTTACGGCAAGACCCTATGCAGCCTGATCGATGAGGCCAGGCAACGGCCGCCGAAGCCGATTGCCGATAAAGACCACGCCTTTAAAAAGAATCAGCAACACGAGGCGATTCTGGATGTGTTGAGCGCGGTGGTCAGGATTCGGGCCGAGGAAAATTCGCTGAATCCGGTGATACTGGCAAGCCGCAAGGATTTGGAGCAATTGCTGTTCGGCGACGAGGATTGCCTGCTGCTGCAAGGCTGGCGCTACAACATGGCCGGCCGCGAATTGCAGGGCCTGCTGAATGGCGATTATTCGTTGAGCTTAAAACCCGAAGGGGTGGTAATCAGCGCTGCGTAATACCAAAGCCGTTGAGGCGGATATATTCGACAAACCGGTTCAGAGGGTTGGAATCAGTCCGGCTGCAGCCAGGCTAAGATAGGTTTTGTAGCCGGCGGCGGCGGCCAATCCCAGAAAAAGCAGGCCGCTGACTTTATGCAACAGGCTAAGCGGGATACGTTGCAGTACGGTACGGCCGGCCAATACGCCGAGCGCGGATGTAAAACTCAATGCCAAGGTGGACCCTAACCAAACGGCAGCGGGTTGTGCGGTACTGCTGAAGGCGACCACAGCCAATTGCGTCTTGTCGCCGAATTCGGCGACCGTGATCAACAAGAAGGTGGTGAAGAAAATGCCGTGACCGCTTTTTTCGGCAACATCCTGTGCGTCTTCGTCATCGTCGCCATTGCACAGGGCGTGAATGCCGAACACCGCGAATAACAGCGCGACACTGGCCGCGACGGCATAGTCCGGCAGCCAGTTCGCGATCGCTGTGCCGAATACCACGGCCAACGTATTCAACAGCATGAATGCCGCGATCGCGCCCCACAGTACCGGTGCCGGCCGGTGGCGCGACGCCAGCGTCATGCAAACCAGTTGGCTTTTATCGCCGATTTCGGCGGCGGCGATCAGTGCAAAGCTGGTGCCGCCGGTGGTCAGAAGTTCGGCTGGGCTGATGGCTTGAAGTTGACCAAGTAGCTGGGAGATATAGTCCATGGATCCGGTGTTTTCGAGAAAGACAAAGGCAGGCCCGCCGGTTTTGATCTGTAAGGCGGGCGGTTGGGTCGAAAGTGTCGGCTAGACCAGCAGCCTGTCCAATACCATCATCACGATGAAACCGAACATCAGCGAGAAGGTGGCGATGCGGGAACGGCCCTTGGAGTGGGTTTCCGGGATGATTTCTTCGCTGATCACGAACAGCATGGCGCCGGCGGCGAAACCCATGGCGATCGGCAGGATCGACGAAAACAGTGTGACCATCGTGATTCCCAGCAAACCGCCGACCGGCTCGACCAGGCCGGTCAAGGTGGCAATTCCGACCGCTTTCCATTTATCGTAGCCCAGGCCCACCAGCGGCAGAGCCACCGCCAAACCTTCCGGCAGGTTTTGCAAGGCGATCGCGATGGACAGCACCAAGCCGTTGTTCAAATCGCCGGAACCAAAGCTGACCCCGACCGACATGCCTTCCGGGAAGTTATGGATGGTGATGGCGATGATGAACAGCGAGATTTTTTGAAGCGAATCCAAGGAATGGTCGCTGACCGAATCGAAATGCAGATGCGGCAGGCGGCTGTCGGCGAAATGCAAGAACAGGGCGCCGATCAGCATACCGGCCGAGACGACCCACAAACCTTTGCCGGGCCAGACTTGTTCGCCGTATTCCATGCCGGGCACCAGCAGCGAAAATGCGGTCGCGGCCAACATGACGCCGGCGGCGGCACCGAGCAGACTATTGAATAAGCGGTCGGAAATGTCTTTAAAAAACAGGGCCGGCAGGGCGCCGACGCCGGTGGCGCAGCCGGCCAGTACGCTGGCGAGAAAGCCGATCACGACGATTTTGCCGAAAATGAGGTAGAGGCTGCCGAATACCAGAATTTGCGATGCCAGGAACAGGCCGACCAATACCCCCCAACGTTGCAAGGTCGGCAAAGTCATGACCTGCAGGTATTTGGGGTGGGCTTGCAAGCGGAGATAGTAGTCTTCCAGTGTTTTTTGAATATTCTGCATATCGTTACCCGATCGATGGTTAGGCCAAGCCGGCGATTATACTTATTAAGTGTAAGCTTAAGTACCGTTTGCCGGGAATCCGTTCGGAGACCATCGCGCATGCGGTTTGGACAGGTACTACCTGGTCGATACGGTGGTGCCATAGCCGAACAAGTTTAGTACCCCAGAACGCTGTCGGTTGCCAGGGGCTAAGGTTTCGATTTAAAGTTCCAACCGGCACGTTGGGTAGCGGCTGAGTACGCCGGATCGGGACGTCTATTCGCAAACTGAGGCAAAACAGGGTATCTCTACTATGAAAAACTTACACGGGTATGTCACGACGATCGCGCTGTGCTGCTTAAGCGCGAGTGTGCCGGCACAGGAGGCCGGTCAGATTTTCGGCTTGGGTGGGGCGCAAAATGCGGTTGCGCAACAAGCGCCGGCTGCGGTCGGCGCACTGGGCTCTGCCGTTACCGGTACAGGCAACGAAGCGAGTTTGATCAATTTGCTGGTCGGAAAATTGGGCATCAGTCCGCAGCAGGCTTTGGGTGGCGTCGGCTCGATCTTTTCGGTGGCGCAACAACGCATGAATCCCGCCGATTTTTCTCAGTTGAGCGGTAGCGTTCCCGGCATGGACGGCTACCTGTCGTCGGCGCCGCAACTGCCGCCAGCCGGCAGCAATAGCGGTTTATTGGGTGCCGCCGGCAGTCTGTTGGGTGGTCAAAACAATGCCTTGGGCAGTTTGGCGGCTTTGGCCGGCTCGTTTCAGTCCTTGGGCATGAACCCATCCATGGTCAGCCAGTTTTTGCCCGTCGTATTACAGTATGTGCAAAACCAGGGCGGATCCGGCACCATGAACCTGTTGCAACAGGCTTTGCATTGAGACCCCGCTAGGCGGCCTTTGATTCAGACAAAAAAATAACAACATGGAAATATTACTGGTCGGTGCGGCACTTATGATTGCCGCAATTTTAATGTCGGCTTGGCTGATGACTTTTGCCAAATGGTTCCCGGTTCCCGGCATCGACGGCGTGTTCCTGAAGGACTACAAAACCATGATTCGCGCTCACGTCGATTTTGCGTTGATGGCGCTGTTCTGTCTCGGCTTTTACGCAACCAAAGTGCAGTTACCGGTGGCGGCATGTTGGCTGGTCGTGATCGGCGGCATGACCAATCCCGGCGTATTTGTGGTTGCGGCTTTCGATCCCGATTTCTGGGCCAAGCCGGTGTGGCGGATTTATTCGCTGCTCAGTTTTATCGCAACGACCTTGGGATTCGGCTGGATCGCCTGGACTTTATTGCGCTTCGCTTTGCAGACCGGCTAAGCGGTATCGAAAACAGCGGCTTGGCGCTACAATGGCGCGTCTTTCATTGCCAGGTAACGATTACATGACAGCCGCTGCTTTACCGATCCACGATTATGCCTTACTGGACGACGCCGAGTGTGATGAGCGGATAGCCGCCGCCAAAGCCAAACTCGGCAAACGCTGCATTATTCTGGGCCACCATTACCAGCGCGATGAGGTGTTCAAGCACGCCGATATTTACGGCGATTCTTTGAAACTGTCGCGCGAAGCCGCCCAATCCGAGGCTGAATACATCGTATTTTGCGGCGTCCATTTCATGGCCGAGGTCGCCGACATTCTGTCGCGGCCGGAACAAATCGCAATTCTGCCGGACATGGCGGCCGGTTGCTCGATGGCCGATATGGCCAACAAAGTCAAAGTCCAACAATGCTGGGATGAGTTGGCCAAGATCATCGACGTCGAAAATTCGGTCACGCCCGTCACCTATATTAACTCCGCCGCCGATTTGAAAGCGTTTTGCGGCCAACACGGCGGTATCGTCTGTACCTCGTCCAATGCTCAGAAAATCCTGAACTGGAGTTTTGCCCGCCGCGAGAAAGTGTTGTTCTTCCCGGACCAGCATTTGGGCCGCAATACCGGTTTTCGGATGGGTATCCCGTTGGCACAGATGGTGACCTGGGACTTCAACAAACCCCAAGGCGGTTTGACCGAGCAGCAAATCCGCGACGCCAAGATTATCCTCTGGAAAGGCCATTGCTCGGTGCATCAGGCATTTCAGCCGGAGCAAATCGACAATTTCAAGGCTAAACATCCGGAAACTATCGTCATTTCCCATCCGGAGGCTTGTTTCGAAGTCTGCGAAAAATCGGATCACATCGGTTCAACCGAGATGATTCTGAAGATTGTCCGCGAAGCCGAAGCCAATACCCGCTGGCTGGTGGCCACCGAACTGAATCTGGTCAACCGTCTGGCCCAGGAGTGCAAGGCCCAAGGCAAAAGCGTGCATTTCATGGCGCCGACCTTGAGCATGTGCTCGACCATGTTCCGCACCGATCCGCAGCATTTGTGCTGGGTCCTGGAGAATTTGGCCGCCGGCCATGTCGTCAACCAAGTCGCCGTAGCTGCCGAACAGGCCGCGCTGGCCAAGCAGGCGCTGGACAATATGCTGGCGGCTTCCTGATCCCGCGCTTTTAAGCGCCCGGCCGGCGTCAATCCGCCGGTCGGCTACTCTCGTTTTCATCATGACATCCTTGCAAAACTCCTTGGCCTGCCCGGCAATGCTGATCGCTGCGCCGGCTTCGGGCCAAGGTAAAACCACCATCGCCGCCGCGCTGGCTTACCATTTCCGCAGCCAGGGTCTGCGGGTGCGGGTGTGCAAAACCGGCCCCGATTTCATCGATCCGCAGATATTGGCGTTCGCCTCCGGTCATCCGGTTTACCAACTGGATTTGTGGATGATGGGCGAGAGCCATTGCCGCGAGTTGCTCTACCGTGCCGCCGGGGCAGCCGATTTGATCTTGATCGAGGGTGTGATGGGCCTGTTCGACGGCGACAGCAGCAGCGCCGATTTGGCCCAGACGCTGGGCGTGCCGGTGGCGGCGGTAATCGATGCTCAAGGCATGGCGCAAACCTTCGCCGCGGTCGCCCATGGGTTGGCCAGCTACCGGCCGGAATTGCCGTTTGCCGGCGTCATCGCCAACAAAGTCGGCAGTGCCGGCCATGCCAAGCTGTTACAGGAAGCCTTGCCTCCGGACATGCCGATGCTGGCCGCGGTCGCCCGCGACGATGCCATCGGACTGCCTTCGCGCCATCTGGGCTTGCTGCAAGCCGACGAAATCGGCGACCTTTCCGCCCGCTTGGCGCGAGCCGCCGAATTGCTGAACGGCTTCGGCCCGTGCCGGTTGCCGCAACCGGTGCGATTCGAGGCGGTCCGCGGCGAGCCGCTGCCGCAACTGCTGGCCGGGTTGCGGATTGGCGTCGCGCGGGATGCGGCGTTTTCGTTTATTTATCAAGCCAATCTGGATTGTCTGTTGGCGATGGGCGCCGAGTTGGCGTTCTTCTCGCCGTTGGCCGACTCGGCGTTGCCGGAGGTCGATAGTCTGTATTTGCCGGGCGGCTATCCGGAGCTGCATTTGTCGGCGCTGGCCGGGAATTTGCCGATGAAGCGTGCCTTGCGCGAGCACCATGGTCTGGGCAAAGCGATTTACGCCGAATGCGGCGGCTTTCTGTATTTGCTGGAAAGTCTGGCCGACAAGCAGGGCCAGGCCGCCGAGATGGCCGGTTTGTTGCCCGGCCGGGCGACGATGCAGAGCCGGCTGGCAAACCTGGGCATGCACAGTCTGACCTTGCCGGAAGGCGAGATCCGTGGTCACAGTTTTCATTTTTCGACCCTGGAAACCGAACTGCAGCCGCTGCAGATTTCGCAGCCGCTACGCAGTTTCGGCCATGGTGAAGGGTTTTTTCGCGACGGCGCTTTGCAGGCGTCTTATCTCCACCTGTATTTCCCGTTCAACCCGCGCGCGGCGGCCGGTTTTTTCCGGCAATCCGGCCGATAAAAACTGTTTCACGGCCGGCCTCTATGGGATAATGCCGCGTTTTCACCGGGCAGACAACAGTAGGTAGGATATGGACGAAAACAAGAAAAAGGCTCTCGGCGCCGCGTTGATGCAAATCGAAAAACAATTCGGCAAGGGCTCGGTCATGCGCATGGGCGACGTCGCCGCGACCCGCGACATCGAAGTGGTGTCTACCGGCTCCTTGTCCGTCGACATCGCTCTGGGTTGCGGCGGTTTGCCGCGTGGCCGGATCATCGAAATCTACGGTCCCGAATCGTCCGGTAAAACCACGTTGACGCTGCAAACCATCGCCCAGATGCAGAAATTGGGCGGCACCGCGGCCTTCGTTGACGCCGAGCACGCGCTGGACCCGGTATATGCGCAAAAGATCGGCGTCAATATCGACGACCTGCTGGTGTCGCAACCGGATACCGGCGAGCAGGCCCTGGAAATCACCGACATGCTGGTCCGTTCCGGCGCGGTCGACATCGTCGTCATCGACTCGGTGGCGGCGCTGACACCGAAAGCCGAAATCGAAGGCGACATGGGTGACTCGCACATGGGCCTGCAAGCCCGTTTGATGTCGCAGGCCTTGCGTAAACTGACCGCCAACATCAAACGTTCCAACACGCTGGTGATCTTCATCAACCAGTTGCGGATGAAAATCGGCGTGATGTTCGGCAATCCGGAAACTACCACCGGCGGTAACGCGTTGAAATTCTATGCCTCGGTCAGGATGGACATTCGCCGCATCGGCGCGATCAAGAAAGGCGACGAGGTGATCGGCAACGAAACCCGGGTCAAGATCGTCAAGAACAAAGTCGCACCGCCGTTCAAGCAGGCCGACTTCGAAATTCTGTACGGTGAGGGCGTGTCATTCCTTGGCGAATTGGTCGACTTGGGCGTCGAATTCGGCTTCGTGCAAAAGTCCGGTTCCTGGTACAGCTACAACAACGACAAAATCGGCCAGGGCAAGGATAACGCCAAGCAGTATTTGCGCGAGCACCCGGAAATCGCCGCCGAGCTGGAAAAAGCCATTCGCGAGAAAGCCTTCGCCAGCAGAGTGACGACCGCTCCGGCCCATGAAGACGAAGACCCCGAGTTCAACGACGGCGAATGAGCGCGGCCGGCAAATCGAAGAGATTTGTCTGAGATTGTTGGCGCGGCGCGAGCATAGCCGCCGCGAGTTGCTGGATAAGTTGGCCTTGCGCGGCTTCGAGCGCGAAGAAGTTAATCCGGTTATCGATGCGCTGACCGAGCAGAATTGGCAAAACGACGACCGCTACGCCGAATGTTACGTCCGCGACCGCATCGGTAAAGGCTACGGCCCGATCCGCATCGCCTACGAATTGCAGCAGCGCGGCATCAGCGGCGTCGATTTGGACGCGCAAGCCGAAGAGCAGGGCGGCTGGCTGAATTTGGCCTTAGACGTTTATGCGGGTAAATACGGCGACGAAAAGGCCTTGCCGCCAAACGAATGGGCCAAGCGCAGCCGGTTTATGCAGCAGCGCGGCTTTAGCGGCGAGACGATCAAGCAGGTGTTTGCCGCATTAAAAATCAAGTTATCTCGGTCGGGCTGATCCTTTCGGTTCAGCGCTGTATCCGGTTTGGTGGCTCTGGCGTGGCCAAGGCCGAGTTTGTTATGGATTAGAAAACAACTGAAGTAAACCCATGAAACATATGACCAGCGCCGAAATTCGCGCCGCCTTTTTGGAATTTTTCCGCCAGCGCGGCCACGCCGTGCGTCCGTCCAGCAGCTTGGTGCCGGGCAACGATCCGACCTTGCTGTTCACCAACGCCGGCATGGTGCAGTTCAAGGACGTGTTCCTCGGCCGGGAGAAAGTCGATTTTAACCGCGCCGCGACCAGCCAGCGTTGCGTGCGGGCCGGCGGCAAGCATAACGATTTGGAGAACGTCGGTTACACCGCCCGCCACCATACCTTCTTCGAGATGCTGGGCAACTTCAGCTTCGGCGACTATTTCAAGCGCGACGCGATCAATTTCGCCTGGGACTTTTTGACCAAAGAAATGGGCATTCCGCCGTCCAAACTCTGGGTGACGGTGTTCGACGAGGATTCCGAAGCCGAGGCGATCTGGCTGGAAGAGGTCAAAATCGATCCGACCCGCTTCTCGCGCATCGGCGCCAAGGACAATTTCTGGTCGATGGGCGATGTCGGTCCGTGCGGTCCTTGTACCGAGATTTTCTACGACCACGGTGAGCATGTGGCCGGTGGCCCGCCCGGCAGCCCGGACGATGACGGCGACCGTTACATCGAGATCTGGAATCTGGTGTTCATGCAATACGAGCGCGACAAGGACGGCAACCTGACGCCATTACCGGCGCCGTCGGTCGACACTGGCATGGGCCTGGAGCGCATCGCCGCCGTGATGCAAGGCGTGCACAGCAACTACGAAATCGACATCTTCCAAAATCTGGTCAGAACTGCCGCCGCGTTGGCCGGTACCAGTGATTTGAGCAACAGCTCTTTGCGCGTCATCGCCGACCATATCCGCTCCTGCGCGTTTTTGGTGGCGGACGGTGTGCTGCCGTCCAACGAAGGCCGCGGCTACGTGTTGCGCCGCATCGTGCGTCGGGCGATCCGCCACGGCTACCGCTTGGGCATTCAGGACACCTTCTTCTACAAACTGGTCGCACCTCTAGTTGCCGAGATGGGCGCAGCCTATCCTGAACTAGCCAAGGCTCAGGATCAGGTCGAGCGGGTTTTGAAGAAGGAAGAAGAACGCTTCGCCGAAACCTTGGGCCAAGGTATGAAAATCCTGGAGAACTGCGTCGCCAAGATGGACGGCCATGTCATACCCGGCGACGTGGTGTTTTTGCTGTACGACACCTACGGATTCCCGGTGGATTTGACCGCCGACTTCGCGCGCGAGCACAACTTGAGCGTGGACCACGCCGGCTTCGAAGTGGAAATGAGCGCCCAGCGCGACCGGGCTCGGGCCGGCGGCCAATTCGCGGCCGATTATGACCAGGACATACGCCACGACAGCGTTACCGAATTTACCGGCTATTCGCATCTTGACGGCTCGGTGCAAGTCATCGGCCTGTTCAAAAAAGGCCAACCGGTCGAGAGCTTGGAAGCCGGCGACGAAGGCGTGGTGATTCTGGACCAAACTCCATTCTACGCCGAATCCGGCGGCCAGGTCGGCGACAGCGGCTTGATCGAATGCACCGGTGGCACGTTCGAAGTCACGGACACCCAAAAGCAGGGCGGCCAGTTGTTTTTGCACAAGGGCAAAGTCGTCAAAGGCGTGATTGCCGAAGGCATGGCTTGCGAAGTCAGCGTCAACGCCGAGATCCGTAAAGCCACCGAGCGCAATCACTCGGCGACTCACTTGTTGCACGCCGCCTTGCGCAACGTGTTGGGCGAGCACGTGCAGCAAAAAGGCTCGCAGGTCAACAATGAGCGTTTACGTTTCGACTTCTCGCATTTCGAGCCGATGACCGCCGAGCAAATTGCTGCGGTCGAGCGTTTGGTCAACGAACAAATTCGCGCCAATAACGCCGTCTGCGCGCAAATCATGGCCAAGGATGACGCGGTCAAAGCCGGCGCGATGGCCTTGTTCGGCGAAAAATACGGTGACGAAGTTCGCGTTCTCACCATGGGCGATTTTTCCACCGAGCTTTGCGGTGGGACTCATGTGCAACGTACCGGCGACATCGGTTTGCTGAAAATTGTGACCGAAACCGGCGTCGCCGCCGGCGTGCGTCGCGTCGAAGCGGTAACCGGCGAAGGTGCGTTGGAATGGATTGCCCAGCGCGAACAGGCTTTGTTGAGTATCGCCGGCTTGTTGAAAGCCGCGCCGGACAAGACCGCCGACAAGGTGCAACAGTTGTTGGAGAAAACCCGCCATCTGGAAAAGGAGCTGGAAAAACTCAAGGGCAAACTGGCCAGTTCGGCCGGTGACGAGATGACCAGTCAGGCCGTCGAGGTCAACGGAGTGAAAGTATTGGCGGTGCAGCTTGAAGATGTTGATCCGAAAGCCTTGCGCGACTTGGCCGATCAACTCAAAAACAAGCTCGGCAGCGCCGCATTGGTGTTGGCCACCGTCAGCGGCGACAAGGTCAGCCTGATAGCCAGCGTCTCGAAAGACGCGATGGACAAGGTCAAGGCTGGCGATTTGGTCAACTTCGTCGCCACCCAGGTCGGCGGCAAAGGCGGCGGCCGGCCGGATATGGCGCAAGCGGGCGGTAACGATCCGGCGGCATTGCCGGCGGCGCTGGCGGCGGTACCGGAATGGGTTAAAGCCAAGCTGGGTTAATCGCGACGGCGGGCGAGAGCGTCCGCCACCAATTTCAGTGTAAGAAAGCCAATAAGGTCAATAAAGAATGGCATTGTACGTTTATAAATTCGGCGGCACTTCGGTCGGCTCGGTGGAGCGGATCAAGGCGGTGGCCGAAAAAGTGAAAATAGCCCACGACAAGGGCGATCAAATCGTGGTCGTCGTCTCGGCGATGAGCGGCGAAACCAACCGCTTGGTGGCATTGGCCAAACAAATGCAGCCGCAACCGACCGACCGCGAGTTGGACGTGCTGCTGTCGACCGGCGAACAGGTGACCATCGCGCTGCTGTCGATGGCGTTGCATCACATCGGCGTGGAAGCCAAGTCCTATACCGGTCCGCAGGTGCGGATTCTGACCGATAGCGCCTTTACCAAAGCCCGCATCCGCGAAATCGACGAAGCCAACATCCGCGCCGATCTGGAGGCTGGTCGAGTCGTGGTTGTGGCCGGTTTTCAGGGGGTCGACGAGCACGGCAACATCACCACTTTAGGCCGCGGCGGTTCCGATACCACCGGCGTGGCGCTGGCGGCGGCGCTTAAAGCCGACGAATGCCATATCTACACCGACGTCGATGGCGTCTACACCACCGATCCGCGCGTAGTACCCAAAGCGCGGCGCTTGGAACAGATTACCTTCGAGGAAATGCTGGAAATGGCCAGCTTGGGTTCGAAAGTCCTGCAGATCCGCTCGGTCGAGTTCGCCGGCAAATACAACGTCAAATTGCGCGTGTTGTCTTCGTTTATGGAAGGCAATGGCACTCTAATTACCTACGAGGAATCAGAAATGGAAAAAGCGTTAATTTCGGGCATCGCGTTCAATCGGGACGAGGCCAAACTGACCTTGACCGGTGTGCCTGATTTGCCGGGGGTGGCGTCGAAAATTTTGGGGCCGATCGCTGCCGAAAACATCGAAGTGGACATGATCGTGCAGAACATTTCCGCTCATGGCACCACCGATTTCACCTTCACCGTGAATCGCAATGACTTTGCCCGCGCCAAGAATGTGTTGGAAGGTTTAAAAGCTGACTTGGGCGGCAGTACGACGGTGATTGGCGACAACACCATCGTTAAGGTGTCTATCGTCGGCGTTGGCATGCGCTCGCACGCCGGTATTGCCAGCTCGATGTTCAGGGTGTTGGCCGACGAAGGCATCAATATTCAAATGATTTCGACATCCGAAATTAAAATTTCGGTAGTGGTCGATGAAAAATACCTGGAGTTGGCTGTTCGCGCATTGCATACCGCATTCGGTCTGGATCAGCATTAGTCTGTTAGGCAAGGCCGGCCGTTGCGGATGGCGCAAGAGAAAGCTGGGTAGGAGTCCAATAATTAAAAAAACTGTGTTATATAACGCGTTAGAAATAAGGCATATGCCTTGTTTTTGCCGAGAAATCGCGCTTCATACGGACTTTGTTCGGCATAATCAATAAGTTATATTTGTGGCATTTTTTGTGCTGTTTATCGGCGTTGCATTAATTTTTTCTGCGCGAGGTAAACAGATGGCTCAAGAATTGGTAGTTGTGAATCAAGAAGTGGTTGCTCAGCAACTGAATACCGCCGGATTGGTTTTGGGTGCCGGTTTGGCGGTGGCTTCGATGATTTTAGTGCCGGCTTTGGCGATGCGGCTTGGCTTGAGTGCGAGCCTGACCGGAGCCCTGAGAATTGCGTTGATGAAGGCTTCCAGCCAAGCGGCACGGGGTCGCCGATAGTGGTTCCTGCGCCCCTGCCGTAAACCGGCGGGTCAGCGCCTCAAACTTCAAAATTTTCCTTTCGGGAACCTATGTCCAAGTTGCCGTCACTCGCATCACGCCGTTGGTTTTCGTCAAGCCGGTTGTCAGGTTCAGGTATAATTCCACTACGGAATGGCGGTATTTGCCGAACAAAAACGGGTTTGTGTCATGGCGGATGAAATCAAAAAAGATTGCGACCTTTGCGGATTGCCGGTTGAAGTGACGGGTTTTGAACTTAAAACCGTCGACGGAGACAAAAGATTTTGTTGCGAAGGGTGTAAAGGTATTTACCAAATGTTGCATGAAGCGCAAGTATTAGCGGATCAAGACGACGCCCGTCAGCCCAATTCATAAACAGCATAGAGGACACTATGGCGCACAAGCACGAACCCAAATCCGATGCAAACGGTCAATCGATGACTAAGCAGGTGGTGGCGGGTACTTTGGCGACCGCAACGGTTAATACTGGAGGAAAATTAATGAGTAAACTAGCGAAACATCCACTGCTGGTGTTTGGTGCCGGGATGGTAGCCGGTTATTTTGTCTACAAATACCGGAAAGATATCATTGCCAGTGCCAGCAAGACCCTGGAGGCAGGCAAAGACTTCGTGCTGCACCAAAAGGAAAACCTGGAAGATATCGTTGCCGAGGCCAAAGAAAGCGAATGAGCAGGCTTGGTTTACACCTCCAACCCGAACTTTGCTGAGTTGACAACGGGCGGTTTCGGCAATCCCGAACCGCCCGTTTTAGTGTGTATTACGACCCATGGCAATCCAGAAACAATTTCTATTGCGTTACCGCGGAGACGGCCACGTCAGGTTTCAACTGCCGGTATCGGCCTGCCAAGCCGAGGCCGCCAGACAGCTTACGCTAAAACTCTCGGAAACTGGCGGCGTGCGTTCGGTGCGCCTCTATCGAAACCAGCGCAAATTATCGATCCGTTATAACGAGTCGGTTTGCGGCTTCAATCAATTGGCAGTTTGCCTATATCGTGTCGTGGCCGAGTTGGAACAACAGGGGCTGTTCGAGACGCCTTTAGCCGACAAGGCTAAAAAATCGATGCTCGATATCAGTCAGCGCTTCAAGCAAACCCGGGTCGGCGGTTGGTTTCGCGAAAAATATCAGGCCGGCCGGGAAACGTTGCAGGCGGCGAAGATCGTGGGCAAACTGGGTGTCAAAGGTCCGAAAGCGCTAATCAAGGATCCGGAAAAAGCCACAATCGATTTTTTAAATGACGTGTTGGTGCTCTACTTGATCAAGACCCATTGGACGCGGATTACCCAAGAATGGCTGGTGCGGCCGTTTGTACACCGTTACGAATGGATGGCCTTGTTCTATATGTTTTTCTTACTGGTCCGCTCCCGCAGGCCTAAATAGCGTTCAGCCCGGAGTCGCCGCTTGGCCGGCGGCGCACCGGTTCGCCTTTCCAGTACAGGATTATCCCGCCCATGGAAACCGAGATCCCAATCCCCAAAAACTTCGAGTTGCGCCACCAATTGCGCAACCGGGTACGCATCGTTTCGCGTGTGTTGGCCGACGATCCGGAACGCGGATATATCCTGGAAATTTTGCTGAAAAAGCGCCCGGAAATTAAACGGGTGCGCTCGGTGTTTGCGATCGGTTCGGTCGTGATCGAATTCGATTCCAGCCGGCTGCCGAAGAAGAATCTGTTGATTATGCTGGACGCCGTGTTGGGTAACATCGCCCAAAAGCAGACCGATATCAAACAGGATAAACGGAAAATCATCGACGGGCCGTTGCACGATATCGATTTGGCGGTGCAGGGCATGAGTTGCGCATCCTGCGCGCTGTTGATCGAAATGGTGCTTAACCGCGACGAGCGGGTGAAGAAAGCCGGTGTCAATTTCGCTACCGAAACCGTAAACGTGCAGGGCTGTTTGAGTTCGGCTGATGTGGTGGAAATCGTCGAACGGTTGGGCTATAGCGCAATGCCGGTCGATACGCTGTCGCAACGAAAGAAACTGATCGAAAAGGAGTTGCAACGAATTGACGTGGCCCGGCGCCGATTCGTAACCGCAGGGCTGTTGAGCATACCAGTAGTGGTCTCGGCGATGGCGATGGCTAGCCGGAGCTGGCTGCACTGGTTGCAATTCGCATTAACCACCCAAGTGGTGTTCGGCTCCGGCCGCCAGTTTTTCAGCAAGGCTTATCGCTTGGCCAAACAACGGGCGGCTAACATGGACAGCCTGATCGCATTGGGCGTCGGTTCGGCTTACGGTTACAGCGTGCCGGCCTTGTTCCGCGGCCGTGGCCATATATATTTCGAAGCCGCCGCAGCGATTGTCACCTTCGTCTTGCTCGGCCGTTACCTGGAAGAGCGCGCCCGCGGCAAGGCCGGCGAAGCGATTCGCAAATTAGTCGATTTACAACCGCAAACAGCGACCTTGCTGCTGGAGGGCGGTAACGAACGGCGCATCGATATAGACGATATCCGGATCGGCGATTTGCTGTTGGTGCGGCCCGGCGAGAAGATTCCGACCGACGGCCTGGTCGTCTACGGCATTTCCACCGTCGACGAAGCCATGATTACCGGCGAGAGCATGCCGGTGGTGAAGAATCCGGGCCACGCCGTGATCGGTGGATGCGTCAACGGTAATGGCGTGTTGCATGTCAAAGCGACTGCGATTGGCATGGACACCGTGCTGGCCGGCATCGTGCACATGGTCGATCAGGCGCAGGCGACCAAATTGCCGATCCAGAAACAGGTCGACAAAATTTCGGCGGTATTCGTGCCGGTGGTAATGGGGCTTTCTGCGGCGACTCTGGCCGGTTGGCTGCTGGCCGGAGCGCCGTTCGGCTTCGCCTTCGGCAATGCGATTACGGTGCTTCTAATTGCCTGTCCGTGTGCGCTGGGATTGGCGACGCCGGCGGCGATCATGGTCGGCGCCGGCCAGGCCGCCAAGCAGGGCGTCTACATCCGCAACGGCGAAAGTCTGGAAATCGCCAGCAAACTTAACGCGATCGTGTTCGACAAAACCGGCACCATTACCGAGGGCCGGCCCAGGGTTAGCAAGCTGGTCAAAATCTCGCGGATGGCTGAGGCCAAACTGCTGTTATTGGCGGCATCGGCTGAGAACAACTCGGAGCACTACCTGGGCAAAGCTGTGGTTGCCCACGCCCGCGAGCAGGGCGTCGAGCCGGGAGAGTGCGGCTATTTTTACAGCGAGACCGGCCGCGGCATCCGGGCCGAAGTGGCCGGACACAAAATTCTGCTGGGCAACCAGGCTTGGCTGGAAAGCCAGCAAGTGGCGGTCGAACGTCTGACTGAACACGCCGATTTGTTCGCCCGGCAGGGCCAGACTCCGGTGTACATGGCGGTGGACGGCAAAGAGGTTGCGGTATTTGCCGTGTCCGACAATCCGCGCGACGAGGCTGCAGAAGCCATCGCCCGCCTGCATCGTCTCGGTATCAAAACCATGATGGTGACCGGCGACACCGAAAAAACCGCGCATTTCATCGCCGATAAAGTTGGCATAGCCGACGTCGTCGCCAACGCCAGGCCGGAGCAAAAATTGCAAATCATCCGCCAATTGCAACAGGACGGCCGCAACGTCGGCATGATCGGCGACGGTATCAACGATGCGCCGGCACTGGCGGCGGCCAACGTCGGCTTTGCGGTCGGCGGCGGCGCCGACATTGCCATCGAATCGGCCGATCTGACTCTGGTGCAAGGCGATATCGGCAAGGTGACCGATACCATCGAGCTCAGCGCTTTTACCATCCGCGTCATCAAACAAAACCTGTTCTGGGCCTTCGGTTACAACACTGTAGCGATTCCGGTCGCGGCGCTCGGCAAACTGAATCCGATGATCGCCTCGGCGGCGATGGCGTTGTCCTCCGTATCCGTCATCGTCAATTCTCTGAGATTGAACAAGTAAATGAACCACCACAATATGGAAGGGATGGATCATGCCATGCACGGCATGACCGAAATGGCTGCGGCCAGCGGATTCGATTACACCTTGGCGTTTGCCGCCGGGTTTTTGGGCAGCGGCCATTGCCTCGGTATGTGCGGGGCATTGGTATCCGGCTATTTCATGAAAGCCGGAAAAAGCAAAAGCTACCTGCCTTATCTGGCCTACCAACTGACGCGGATTTCGGTTTACGCGACGATCGGCATGCTGGCTGCGGCATTGGGCGTGGTGTTGGTATCGAGCGGCTTGTTCGGCAAGATCCAAAGTATTTTGCAGATCGCGATGGGTTTGGTGGTTATCGCGCTGGCGATGGGGGTGCTGGGCTGGATTCCCTGGCAGGGCTCTTTGCGTCTGATTCCATTGACGGTTCTGCGCAAGGGGTATGCTACCGCCAATCAAAAAGGGCCGTTGATCGGGTCGGTGATCGCCGGCTTTCTGAATGGCCTGATGCCTTGCATGTTGACGTTTGCGATGGCGGTAAAGGCGACGACGGCAACCAGCGTGCTGGAAGGCGGCGCGTTGATGCTGGCTTTCGGTGCCGGAACGCTGCCGATGATGCTGTTCATCAGCGTCGCCTTCGGCAAAATGAGTGCCAAGCTGCGCGGCTACATGTTCAAAGCGGCAGCCCTGATCATGCTGGCGATGGGGTTGAATACCATCAATAACGGCTTGAGTTTTTATCTGGACCAGGATTTCGACCACAGCCATTTCCTGTTCTTCTTGCAGGCTCAGCTCGACCGGCTGATTCTGTTCCTGGCGCAAATCATGGATTACTTGTCCGGCATGATAGACAGCATCCGCAACAAGTAAGCCGCAGCGGTAAAAAGAAATGGATTAATCCGATTTTTTTTGTATAATGGCCAGCCAATTTGCTGGCGTAGCTCAGTTGGTAGAGCAGCTGATTTGTAATCAGCCGGTCGCGGGTTCGAGTCCCATCGCCAGCTCCATATATATTAAAGGCTTATGTCGAAAGACCTAGGCCTTTTTTATTGCCTTGTTCATAAAGTGTCCATTTTATAATGGCACTTTAAATCACTGTCGACTTGGTTGCTTACCCATCAGGTAGCGCGCGTCCAGGCTTTTGCTGGGCGTTTGATCCTGTTGCCGATAAACGCTATAAAATCCGATGATGAACACAAGCGACATCCTCAGCGTTAAATGTAACGAAAAAGGAGGCTCTAAAATGATCCAGTTACCACAACCTACTGAAACGCTGTTAATCAACGCCGCAACTGTTGCTGGTCAATCGCCGTTAACGTTTCTCGATAACCTATTACGAGAATACCTCGATGATCAAGCCGACATCCAGGCCGCCGCCCAGTCATTGACCGAACCCGGCGAAATCAGCCTGGACGAGATGCGTTTGAAATATGACCTATAGAGTTGTATTCAAACCAAGCGCCGAAAAAGCCTTTTCAAAACTTCCAAACGAGATTCAAAAGCGCCTCTATGCGGCGGCTTGCGATTTAGCCGAAAATCCACGGCCGCCAGGCTTCAAGAAACTGCACGGCGTTGATGATCTTTACCGCATCCGCGTAGGCGATTACCGGATGGTCTATACCATCGAAGATTGTGAATTAAAAATCCTTGTGGTTGCCATCGGCCACCGTCGAGAAATCTATCGTTAGCCAGAGCGCTAGCTGATTGTTTCGTTTAAGGAGCTGTGATTATGAAATGTCCATCCTGTGCGGTTGGCGAGCTGGTACACGATACCCGTGACGTGCCTTACACCTACAAAGGCGAAACCACCGTAATTCCGGGGGTGACTGGCGATTTTTGCCCGGCCTGCGATGAAGTGATTAACGATGCGGAAGAATCCAAACGCACCATGGCTTTGATGCTGGAATTCAACAAGCAGGTCAATGCCTCGATTGTAGACCCCGGTTTTATTGCCAGTGTCCGCAAAAAGCTGGCACTCGACCAGCGAGAAGCGTCGGAGATTTTCGGCGGCGGTATCAATGCCTTTTCCCGCTACGAGAACGGCAAGACCAAGCCACCGCTGGCCCTGGTGAAATTGCTTAAAGTCCTAGACCGCCATCCGGATTTGTTGGACGAGGTGAGGGCGGCTTAGGTTGGTTTTTGGATGCTGTCCCGTGGGACACTGGCGGGACACTTACGGATAATTCCTGAACCGGAGATGAATTATTGCATTTGTTGTGCATTACTTCACATGTTAGAGTTGCTTTCCTTTTAACTTACATGGTCAGTTGGTGATGAAGACTAAATTCGTTTTGTCGATCTTAGTAGCGTTTGGTTGGATGGGTGTGGCTCCAGTATCTCAAGCCGAGCTCGTTTATAAATTCTCAGGGCATATAACGCAGATCGAGTCCGATAGTGCGGGATTAATTGCCGCAGCTGGATTAAGTGTTGGCAGCGACATTCACTACGCTTTTTCAGTCGATTTTAACCGTCAGGCCGTGATTACGCACTATGACGGAAGCATTGAAGAACTAGAAGATCTTCCTCGTCCCGGAGAGCAAGGTAACATCTACGCGGATTTGTTTTATGCCGATTTCTTAGAGGGTGTCTTCATAAAAGACCCGGTTGCCTCAACCAAACAATGGCCAAACGGCGCCTTAAAGAACGATGGCGGTATTTACTCAACAAATCCATTATATTCATCCGGCTCTTTCTTTCACGTTGGCGGTTACTACTCAATGTCAGTGTTTAGAGAAAACCATCCTCAATTTTGGAAGGCTGGCGATCAAGTAAACGTTTTCAGTGGTGCAAATGTTCTTGACGGCCGCTTTTCGGGTTTTCGCGGCGTAGTGACCCTGGACCAAATCTCTCAAGTTCCTTTACCTTCCCTCGCTTGGATGTTTGGAGCGATGGTTATGGCCCTGTTTAAAAGAGAGAGGTACTCTTTCAGAATACGAGCCGGGTTATAACCGGCCCAAGACAAAGGCCCATCCATTGATTGGGCCTTTTTTTGTTGGTTTTATCGGCCCATTTTGCTAAGCGGATTCAACTTGAGCGAGCCGTTGCCTAGGATTTTTTGCAAGGTCAGGATATTGCCGCCGTTCATCATAAAATGGCTGGCGAAAGTGTGTCGCAAGACGTGGGTTAGCTGGCCCTTGCCGTTTGGCGAATAATGGCGATCAAGCGTAGCGCCAGAACGATACGGCCAAAGCTGAAGCTCAACAGCCTGGCAAAGCAAAGCGGCAGCCGGCTCGCTGCGGCGTTGCGCCGGGATCGAATCGACCGCAATTCTCAATCCGCTTGCCCGACTGGGTATCGAGACCATGGCAAATCCAATCGAATTAACCACTCCTGCCGCATCGATGGCGGCCAAGCTTCGGCGGTGGCGGTTTCCGCTGTTGTTTGCCGGCATCTACGGTTTGATGCATCGGGCTTATTTCCAAATTCCGGACGAGGTATTGCGGGACACGCTTTACCATTGGGGCCTGGTGCGGCCCGATGCGGCGTTGATCGATCTATTGGCGCCGGGCGAACGGGTGGCGGCCGTCGGCAACCATTTGGTTTCGGCGCGGGCTAACTTGGAGGTCGTGCGCGGATGCGACGGTTCCGGTGCGCTGTTTCTGGTGGTCTCGGCCATGCTGGCGTATCCGGCTGAGCTTGGTCGCAAACTGGCCGGCGTATTGGCTGCGGCGGTTTTCATGTATTTGCTGAACCTGCTGCGCATCGCCGCGATTTATGTTGTCGTTGCCTATTATCCGGCTTGGTTTCTGCCGGCCCATACCTATTTTGCGCCGACCTTGATCGTCGTGTTGGGCTGCTTGTTTTTTGCCTGGTGGGCGGCGTCGGGAGGTGCGGATGCCGATGGAAACCGCCGCGTTAGTTAAATTCAGCACCAGGCTGCTGCTGGTCTGGTTGGCGCTGTCGGTATCGGCTTTCATATTTCGCCAGCCCTTGGGCGAGTTTTTACTGCCATTCGTCGACTTCGGCATGCGCGAATGGAGCCGGGATTTTGCGCCGGGGCTGGCCTTGGCTGTCAAAGATGGCGACTATTTGATTTCGGTCTCGGCTTGGGTGTTGCGGCCGATTCCGGTAGTCGCCGGCTATACCGTCAATCCCGGCGCCCAGATGACGGCCGGCACCCATCTGACCCATACCCTGGTGCCGCCGGTGATCACCTTGTCCCTGGTACTGGCCTGGCCGGGAACGACCTGGGCGCAACGCGGCATCGCCGCCATCGGCGGTATTGTGCTGTCGTTACTGCTGGTAACCGTTACGGTGCCGCTACTGTTGCTGGGCAACCTGGAGATGATGTTTCAAAACATGGCCGAACAGGCCGGCCGCGTCAGACCGGTGCCGTTCAGCTTGGATGTCATGCTTTTTCTGGAGGGCGGCGGGCGTTGGCTGTTGGCCGTGTTGGCCGGGCTGCTGAGCGTCCGCGCCGGTCAACTTCTGGGCGGGCGGTGGCAAGTAAACAGCTGAACGGCCCGGCTGGAAGCGGGCTTGTACTCAACCCGGCAGAGGGGCGGCGTCGCGGCCGAGCAAGCGCTGGCCGATGGCGGCCAGCCCCATGGCGAATAGCCAATAAGCCGGCTCGGGTAACGGTACTTGGCGGGCGGGTGTGGTGGCCGCCACTTCCCAACCGATGTCGGAGAGCGCCGCCAGATCCAGGTCGGTAAAATTCTTGCGGGTGCCGGCGGCGATATTCGGCGTCATTGCCGCTTGGTAGCTGCCCAGGCCGTTGATGGTACTGGTTTGCCCGGATTGCCAATGCGCGGCGTCGGCCGACAGCAGCACGTCCTGACCGCCGTTGACCAATTTCGATTCCAGGCCGGTGAATTTGCCGCCTTGCAGCCAGCGGCTCCAGGAATTGGCGGTGCCGATGCCGAGCACGTGCCCCAATTCGTGCAAGGCCACCGAGTAAAAATCGAAGCCGCTAAACGACTCGGTGCTGGCGGGATCGCTATCGAAATACCAGGCCGAATCGGCGTCGAAACTGATAGACCCGCCCCAGGTGGCAAAATCCGTTGGTGGATTGGTTTGGGCGCCGCTTTCGCCGCGGTAGGCGGCCTGGTTCAAGAAGCTTTGGGTGCCGGAGATGCTGTAGCCGCCCGGTCCGCCCAAACCCAGCGAGTTGCCGCCCAAGTCGCGGCCGCCGACGAATACGGTCAGCGTGTCGGCGGTAACGTCGAACGATGCCAAATTTGCGGTCGCGCCGCTGTCCGGCCGGCTGAAGACCGCCGTGAACTGGTTGCTGCCATTGGAATCGATAGCCGCCAGACTGTCTTGCAGCAGCGCCGAGAAATATTGGCCCGCCGCATCCAGCGTGGTGCGTCTGGACAGATTGCTGCCGGAAAAGAAGCCGCCGTCGTAGCTGTAGTCGAAATGGATGGTGACAGCCGCCGCCGGGCCGGCCAGTAAACCGGCCAGCATCGCCGGCAACAAAATCGAATTCCTGTTTTTCAAAACAATCTCCTCGCATAGTGCATTAAGGTCAGGCGGCGCCGGCTGGAAAAACGTCGGCCGCCAGGCTGCAGCGTGCCCATTGGATCGGCACTGCGACATTCCGCGGAACAGTAAAGGCTTGACGCTGCAGCCGGCTTGGCCAAGCTCGAGCCGTTGGCCTAAGCTTGACGCGTCGATTTTACCGGGCGATGAAAATCCGTTTGCCGCTCGGCATTGCAGCATGACTTTGTGACGCGGTTCAAATAAAATGGGCGAGAATACTCCGGTATTTTTTGGGGTATTGTTAGCCAAATTCGAGGGGGAATCGATATGAAACTTCAAATTATTGCTGCGCTGTTATTGACGGCGGACATGGCGGCTGCCAACGCTTCCTACACCTCGCTGACCTTGCCCAGCCTCAACGCGGATATCAGAACCTGGACCGACGGGAGCAGTTACAACGGCCTGTTCCCCGGTACGCAGACCTTCAACGGCGTGCCGTTTCAACTGGCGGTCGATGGCGACGGCAACACCGCCTTCCATAACAGCCAGATCGATATTCCGGTCAATATCTTCGGCGTCACCCAGGCGTTTACCTTGATCAATACCGCATTCGGCGCCGATGGCGCAAACGTCGGCTACGTCAGCTTCAGCGGTAGTTCGGGCGACGTCTACACCGTCGACCTGATCGAAGGCCAAAACGTCCGCGACCATTACGACGGCGCATTCACTAACGCCATCAACGGCGTCGATGCGATCCCGGCATTTTCCGCCGGCAGCGGCCGGGCCCGGTTGGACCAGCAGATTTTCAATTTACCGGCGGCGTTCGCCAACCAAACTTTGCTCAGTATCCGCTTCCATTCCAACCAACAAGGCTTGGCCGGCGAGCCGTTCATCGCTGCGGCTACCGTGGCGGCAGTGCCGCTGCCGTCGGCGGTTTGGTTGTTCGGTACGGTTTTGGCCGGCGGCATCGGTTGGGCTAAACGCCGCGGCTAAGACAAGCCGCTGGCAAACTCCAGCGCGCCGAGCCGTCCGGCTTGGCGCTCTGCTTTGCCCGCTCGCCGCGCCTACCAAATATTCCCGGCGCCCGGGGTATAAGTCGCTGCCACGACATTGTTCGCAATCAGCGTTTCGCATTGGATGATGTTGGCGGCCTTCACGTTGTTGGCATTGATGGTTACCAGACTCGCGTTGACTTCGACATTCGCGGCAGCGCTGATCTGAAGCGATCCGTCGGGCGCGATTTGAACGACTTGCTCCAGCGCCGCCAAGCGTTGTTCCAGCTCGGCGATTCGCTCCAACGCCTGGCGCAAGCGGCGCGCGTCGGCGCTAAAGCCGGTTTTGGGTTTCAGGCGCGTGCAGGCTTTGCTTGCTGCGGGTTTGGGTCCGATCTTCATGCTTGTTCCTTTCGTTTTAGTGTTGTCGTTGCCGGCTGCAACCAGCCAATCAGCCGCAACCAGTCCCCATTTTTCCGCAAAGTACTGCCGGCATCGGCCGCCGGTCAACGAATTTTGTTTCGGCAACGGGCCGAAGGGCGACGTTCGATCGCTTCGCCGACGCCGGGGTTACAATCGGCATTACATGTTTGCATCAGGAGAACGCGGTGAAAATCGGATTGAACGGCCAAATTTTTCTCGGGGCGGCGCTGGGTATCGCGCTAGGCATCGGTTTCGCCGGATTGGGGCCGGAGGCGCCGCTTAGCCGGCAGGGGCTTTATCTGCTGGGTTTGGTCGGCACTTTGTTTGTCGATCTGTTGAAAATGGTACTGGTGCCGCTGGTGTTTACCTCGATCGCAGTCGGCGTTGCCAATTTACGCTTGCACAGCCAGCTCCACCGGGTGTGGATCGCAACGCTGGGCTTTTTCGTGTTGTCGATGGCGTTGGCGATCCTGCTCGGGCTGGGCGCGGCGATTTGGTTCGAACCCGGCAAAGGTCTGAATTTGGAGCTGTTCCAGCACGCCAGCCAAGGTTTTAGCGCCAAGCAGATGAGCTTCCCCGAGTTTATCGCCAGTTTCCTGCACGGCCTGTTCCTCAACCCGTTTGCCGCGTTGGCGCAGGCCAACGTGCTGGCGATAGTGGTGTTTGCGCTGCTATTGGGAATTGCGCTGGTGGTCGGCGGCGACCGTTACCGCAATATCCTGTTATTGCTGCAGGAAGGCTTGGAATTGATGTTGCGCCTGGTCGGCTGGATCATGCGGCTGGCGCCGTTCGGGATTTGCGCCTTGCTGGCGCAGTTGCTGGCGACGCAGAACATGGCTTTGTTGAGCAGTTTGGCCCAATTCGTCGCGGTCGTGATCGGTACCACCTTGCTGCACGGTTTCGTGGTGTTGCCGGGCTTATTATTCCTGGCGACCGGCGTCTCGCCGCTGAAGTTTTTTCGCGGCGCGCGTGCCGCGCTGCTCACCGCCTTTGCCACCAGTTCCAGCTCGGCGACGCTGCCGGTGACCTTGCGTTGCGCCGAGCAGCATCTGCACGTCAAGCCTAGTATTGCCGGTTTTGTAATCCCGCTTGGTGCCACCGTCAATATGGACGGCACTGCGCTGTACGAGGCGGCCGCGGCGTTGTTCGTCGCCAATCTGGCCGGGATCGAGTTGGATTTGGCGCAGCAACTGATCGTCTGTTTTACGACGATGGTGGCTGCCATGGGCGCGCCGGGCATACCCAGCGCCGGGATGGTGACCATGGTGATGGTGCTGCAAGCCGTCGGTTTGCCGGCCGAAGCGATCGCGATTTTATTGCCGGTGGATCGGGTGCTGGATACGGTCCGCACTATGGTCAATGTCGAGGGCGATATGGTGGGGTGCTTGATCGTCCAGCGCTTTGCCGAGGCCTGAACCCCAAGCGCGGCATCCGGGATTACGACGGCACGACTTTATTGCGGCCGCTTTGTTTGGCTTGATAGAGTGCCTTATCGGCTCTGACCAGAAAACTTTCCGAATCGTCGCCCTGTTGCAAGCGGGCGACGCCGATCGACAGCGTGATTTTGCCCAAGGGCTGGTTGTCGTTCTTGCGCTGCAGCTTGCTGGCTTCCATGGCGCTACGGATGTTCTCCGAGATTTGTATCGCCCGATCCGGGCTGGTATTCGGCATGATGATGGCAAGCTCTTCGCCGCCGTAGCGGGCGACGTGGTGATGGTCTTCGGCGTGTTTTTTCATCAGCGTGGCGACGTATTTGATCACGTTATCGCCGATGGTATGGCCGTAGGTATCGTTGATGCGTTTGAAATGGTCGATATCCAGCATCGACAGGCAGGCGGTTTCCGGCGCCGAGCGTTCGACGATCTCCGCCAAGGTCATATCGAAAGCGCGCCGGTTCAATAAACCGGTCAAGCCGTCGGTGGTGGCGATCTGTTTCACTTGGGCCAGTTCTTCCCGCAGTTGTTCCATTTCCCGGTTGGCTTCGGTTAACTTGGTCTGCATGGCCTGGCTGGTCAGTGCCAGCGATTTGGTTTCCTGGATGATTTCCTGCAGTACCGTTTTCAAGCCGTCGGATGCGGAAAAGTTTTCCAGAATCACCGACTTTTTCTGGAAGCTGTCGTTGGTTTCCTCGGCCTTGTTGTAAGTGTCGTTGATCGCGCTGGTGGCTTGTTCGATGACCTTGTGCAACTGGCGGTTGATCTGCTCGAACGATTCCAGCGAGGCGTTGCAAATATGGGTTTTATACAGCTCGACGCTGGTTTCGTAGTCGAACTTTTTCTGCTCGGAGATCAACGTATTGACCGCCCGGTTCAGGCTGGCATTGTTTTCGGCGACATAGTCGTACCAGATCGCGTAATTGATCGGATTGGCCGCGATATTGTGCCGAACCAGCAGCGGCAGAATCTGTTTCAGATAGTTGGCGTTTACGTTGGGAGAAAAATCGTAAATAGGCAGGAAAGGGGAGCTTTTACTCATGCGATTTTGTCGGTAAACGTAGGGTCGGGGGAAAGCTTATCAGACCGCAGGTTTTGTAGTCCATTGCTTACATCAGCCTAGGCTAAAATACGGATTTATCAAGCTCTCCGACGCGGCCGCGGCCAGTCTGCTCCGGGAGGCTTTGGAAACCGGCGCCGATCGGGACGGCGCACTGCCGGCATCGGCAGAATTTGGCGGCAAATCAGCCGGGTCGAGCGGAACCAACGACAAAAACAGTTTGCGCGCCGCGGCGATTTCGATAAAATGCGCGGCCTCGAGTCGGGTGCTTAGCTCAGCTGGGAGAGCATCGCCCTTACAAGGCGAGGGTCGGGGGTTCGAACCCCTCAGCACCCACCAGACTCGAAGTTTCAATATCGTTGCAGCCGGTTCCGGGCTGCACCTGATTCTGCTCTCGATCATTCGACTCGCAGAGTCATCTCTCGATTTGGGTTGCCTGCCTCGGCATTTAATCACGACTCAACCTTGTCTTGTTCCGATTCAAGCTTCTGATAACGCCAGCCGCTCGGCCAGCCTAGCCAATTGCTCGTCTGCCAGCTCGATGTCGAAATGGCCGCCCAGCAAATCGCCCAAATGCGCCCGGCTGTTAACCGGCGTGCTGACCTGTTCTCCGGCATGGAATTGGGAAAAGTTGGTGTTGAACAACTGCACCCAGCCCGAGGCGGTATTGCGGCAAATCAACAGATTTTGCGACAGCAGCGACTGATCCCAGGTCGTGCAGACCAGATTGGCCGCTTCCAGGTCGCAGCGCTGCACTCTGGAGCGGTCGAAACTGTACAGCGCAAACCAGTCGCCGTCTTGCTGCCGTTCCAGCACGGTTTCCCCCGATTCCGCCTCCAAACGCAAGCGAAACCGGTTATGGTCCAGGGTTTGTTCCTGCTCGGTGCCCAGCCGCAACGGCCGATAGTGGCTGGGACCGCCGAAACCGACATCGACCAGCCAGGGTTCGCCGTCGGCCTCGACGATAAAGGCCAAATGCAGGCGCGGCCCGCCTTCGCTGAGGCCCATCCGCACCCGCGCCATGATCGGCTGGTAGCTAAATCCCAGTTCGATTAGCGCCTGCTCGAATAAGCCGTTCAGCTCGAAGCAATACCCGCCGCGCCGGCTGGCGACGATCTTCGTCTTCAACGCCGCCGGTGCCAAGTCGGGCAGCAAGCCCAACAGCGGATTGATGTTCTCGAACGGAATCGCGCCGAGTTGCGCCTGTTGCAAAGCGCTCAGGCCGGCCAGGGTGGGTTCGGGGCGGGCTATGCCGATGCGGTTAAGGTAAGCGTTGAAGTCGAAACTCATGGTCGTTGGTTTTGTCGCGGTTAAGCGGGTTGAGTAGGCGCAGTTTGCGCTTACGTGTTTAAGTTGCGGCCGCGGCGAACTTATCCGCCGGTCGTTAAAACAAAGTCTCTCAAACCTGTAGCGGGATGATTCTAGCCTGCACCTGGTCGGATATGACCAGTTCGGCGACGCTGATCGGCAATTTAAAGCGGCGCGGACCGGCGCTGCCGGGGTTTACATACAACACGCCGTCCCGTTCCGCAATCGCCGGCCGGTGGGAATGGCCGGAAATCACAACCCGAATTCCGGCTGCCGCCGGATCGAGGGCAAGTTCGGCCAGATCGTGGATCAGGTAAATGCCGATTTGCGCCACCGTCAAACGGGCGGATTCAGGTAATTCCTCGGCCCATGCGCCTTTATCGTTATTGCCGCGCACCGCCGTCACCGGCGCCAACTCCCTTAGTGCTTGCAACACCTCCGGCTTGCCGACGTCGCCGGCGTGCAAAATCCGCTCGCAACCGCCAAGCGCCGCCAGCGCTTCCGGGCGCAGCAGGCCGTGGGTGTCCGAGATGATGCCGAGGCGGTGGTTCACAGTGGGAACAGATAATCCGTTTTTTGGAGTTTTATGCAATAGAAGGGCAATCGAATCGGCATGCAAAGTCTATCGGCTGAAATATATGTTCAATGTTTTTCGACAGTTTTCGGCCAATTGCGGGCGGCCCTTTAAATTTTTGATCGTCCGGTTAAGTGTATTTAGCAGAACTAGCCTAATGCCGATAGCCATCGGGTTGCTGCAAAACTAAGGATTAAGGGGCGTTTTGCTGCCTTTTTTAAGACTATCCGGAAGCCAATACCCAAAGTAGGTTGACTCGGGTGGGCCGCAGCAGGGCTTCCAAGGGCACCACGGCAGATTTAGGTAGGCGGTGGCCTCATTAAGCCCCCATCGGCTTTGCGGACAAACTTTCCACGTCGCCTGCCCGGTCATTCATTCGACTAATGATCGGTGACATAAAAGTTTCGACTGGCCCAGTTCATGCTTGCAAAAATAGCCAGGCGATTTGCCTTTACTACATCCCCCTTGGAGGACACATGCTACGCACCCTAACCGCTGTTTTATTTCTGTTGCTGCTGCCCCTGCACAGCAGCAGCGCTGCTTCGCTCGTCACCGATGCTAACGGTATCTTGACTGGCGCACGCGATATATTAGTCGGGGTAAACAAATACGATGTATTCATCCGTGACGGCTCGTGCGTGGGATTGTTTAGCGGCTGTGATGAGCAGAGTGATTTCCCGTTTATAGCTACTGACGCTTATCTTGCGGTTGACGCATTGTTAGCGCTTTTAATATCCGATGCTCGTTTCGTCCAAGACCCGTCGAGGATTTCCGGTTGTGTGGCGTCTACATTCGGCAACTGTATATTACTAACCCCATACACCCCATCCATTTTCCAACGAAACGTCGTCGACATATATGGACTAGTACTCCCAACTGATAGACAACCTTTCATTGGGTATACAGAAAACATAAGCAATAGTGACACATCCCGTGCGTCCGGCCGCACGTATGCGATCTGGACAAAAAGCCAACCGGCGACCGTCCCCGAACCTAGCACCCTGATGCTGCTCGGGGTCGGTCTGTTAAGTCAACGATGGTTGCGTACTCGGGGCAAAAGGGTTCCTGTTTAACAATGTCGCTCAATCCGGCCTTACACCAGCGCCGCCAACGCTGAACGTACTGCCCCAGAACCCAAGCCAGTTTCTCGGAACTGGCTTTTTTGTGGGTCTGTTGCTCATAAAGCCGGTGCAGTAGTTCAACCTGTTTTTTGACCGTGACGGTCGCCAGTTGCAAGGGTTGCCGGGAAAAGCGGTAACCGAGAAAATCAAAACCGTGCTCGCTCTTGCCGATGAAGGTTTTGGCGGGGGGTTGCTGTCAGGGCAAGCGGTTGCAGGTTTGATTTAAGGCTATTCCCCTCACCCCAGCCCTCTCCCGCGAGGAGAGGGGGCTTTCACGACAGTCTCTAGGTCTGAAGGATGCGCGGAACAAGGTGAAGCGCATCGTTCGCGGACGGTGCGGTTCGTAAACTCACCACACCCTACATCGGCTTTAGGGTCGCGTAGCAGTTTTGATTGAGCTGCGTGTCTGGGGCGCTGGCTGGGTAGTAGCCCTTGACATCGGTTTTGCAAACAAAGCGGTAGTCGCCCAGCTTGGCCTGGATCTGGGTCACGGTGCGTTTGAGGCCGCCATGGCCTTTGACATGCACGCAGGCCGGCGACACGGTCAGCCGGTCCTGCAGCCAAGCGCTCAACAGCTTGATGACCACCGCGTCTTCAGCCGACCATAGATGCACGACCTGACCATCGGTTTTGCACAGCCGATGCTGCGGGGAAAATCGATAGTCACCGCTCTGAATCTTCGCCAATAGCCCGCTCTTGCGCGCCGGCCAATGCCGTCGCCAGTGCCGGATATCGGCATCCGCCGGAAAATGCCGGCGTTGCCGGCAGACGGCCAGAAACGCCTGCTGCAAGTGCGCAGGCGTGAGGGGTAAAGCTCTGGCGTTAGCGGGTTTTTGCGGTGTCGACATCGTCGAATCCGTGGGTGTCAGCTTTTTATGCACATCAATTGACTGCAGTGGTCGATTTTAAATAATGGAGTGTCAAGTTAAAAATCATAGTTTTGTTTGATTTCAATCAATTAAAACCGATTTTCACATCCATCAGGGTGACTGTGCTTCTGTCAGTTTTTTTTACAAAATGGCCGTTTTTGGTATGAGGCATTTCACATTTTTTGGCAATCTGCCCGATAGAACAGTGGCTTTTGCTGCGGCTTTTGTGATTGCTTTCGGCGATGAAATCAACCGCCAAGGCATTGGGGCTTCGAAGCTGAGGCATTGGCGGGCGTTTGGCGCACTACGAGTTCGTCGCCGAGACGCAAAATTGCCATGCGGGTGGCATCAGGACGAACGTCCTCGGCTAAACGGCAGGTTTGGCTGTGCAGGCCTTGATGACGCCGCTGTATCCTTCAATAATCCTTGGGCAAGCGCGAGACCAACTCGTCCCAACGAATCACGATCTCCGGCAAAATACCGACCTGGGTTTCGCCTTCCAGCGGGTACAGCTCGGGTTTGCCGTATTCGCCGTTTTGCAGTTTGTAGACGAACAGCAGGCGGTCGACAGGGTGGACCAGCCAGTATTCGCGGACGCCGTGGCGTTGGTATAAATCGCGTTTTTTGATCTGGTCGTGACTGGCAGTGGACGGCGACAACACTTCCACGACCCAGTCCGGCGCACCGCGCACGCCGCGTCTGTCCAGTTTATCGGCGTCGCAGACGACTAACACATCGGGTTGTACGACGCTGGTTATCAGTTCGTCTGCTTCGTCGTGGCTCGGTAGGCGTACGTCCAGCGGCGCGATGAAGGCGCGGCTGGAACTGCCTTGCAATGCGTTGGCGGTTTGACAATAAATTTCCCCGGCAACGTCTTGATGGGCCAAATCGGGTGTCGGCGACATCAGATAGGCGGCGCCGTCGATCAATTCGTAGCGCACGTCGTCCGGCCATTGTCGATATTCGCCGTAGGTGTGTTGTTGCCGGTCTTTTAGCGCTAGGGCCATGGCTCGTCTCCTTCGTCTACCCTTTATGGGACTGATCCTAATCAGCAGTCCATCGCGCGGCGGCAAGTCGCATCAACTGAAAAACCGCTTTAAATAAGCCCCGGTATGCGAAGTCTTATGCTTGGCGATTTGTTTGGGCGTGCCTTCCGCGACTAGCGTGCCGCCGCCGCTGCCGCCTTCCGGGCCCATGTCGACGATCCAGTCGGCGGTCTTGATCACGTCCAGGTTGTGTTCGATCACGATCAGGGTGTTGCCGTGGTCGCGCAGGGTGTGCAGTACGCTCAGCAATTGTTTGATGTCGTGGAAGTGCAGGCCGGTGGTCGGTTCGTCGAGGATGTACAGCGTGGTGCCGGTGTCGCGTTTCGACAGTTCCTTCGCCAGCTTGACTCGCTGCGCTTCGCCGCCGGACAGGGTTACCGCGTTCTGGCCCAGCGTGATGTAGCTCAGGCCCACGTCGATCAGGGTTTGCAGTTTGCGCGCCAGGCTGGGGATGGCCGAGAAAAACGCCGCGGCGTCTTCGACCGTCATTTCCAGCACTTCGTGGATGGTCTTGCCTTTGTAGCGGATTTCCAGGGTTTCCCGGTTGTAGCGCTTGCCGTGGCAGATGTCGCAAGGTACGAAGATGTCGGGCAAAAAGTGCATTTCCACTTTGATCACACCGTCGCCGGCGCAGGCTTCGCAGCGGCCGCCCTTGACGTTGAAGCTGAAGCGGCCGGGGTTGTAGCCGCGCGAGCGGGCTTCCGGCACCGCGGCAAACAATTCGCGGATCGGCGTGAAGATGCCGGTGTAGGTGGCCGGATTCGATCTTGGCGTGCGGCCGATCGGGCTTTGGTCGATGTCGACTACCTTGTCGAACTGCTCCAGGCCTTCGATGGCCTCGCATGGCGCCGGGATGCAACTGGCGCCGTTGATGACGCGGGCGGCATGGCTGTAGAGCGTATCGTTGATCAAGGTCGATTTGCCGGAGCCGGAGACGCCGGTGACGCAGGTCAACAGCCCCACCGGAAAACTGGCCGTGACGTTCTTCAGGTTGTTGCCGCTGGCACCTTTGATGGTCAATTGCCGGGCCGGATCGTTGGCGACGGTTTGCTTCGGCACCGCAATGGTTTCCGCGCCGGACAGGTATTGGCCGGTCAGCGAGTTGGCGTCGGCCAAAATTTGCGCCGGTGTGCCTTGGGCGACGATTTGGCCGCCGTGGACGCCGGCGCCGGGGCCGATGTCGACGATGTGGTCGGCGGCGCGGATGGCGTCTTCGTCGTGTTCGACCACGATCACGGTATTGCCGAGGTCGCGCAGTCTGAACAAGGTATTCAGCAAGCGCTCGTTATCGCGCTGGTGTAAACCGATCGACGGCTCGTCCAGCACATACATCACGCCGACCAGGCCGGCGCCGATCTGCGAGGCGAGACGGATGCGCTGGGCTTCGCCGCCGGACAGCGTGTCGGCGCTGCGGTCCAGCGTCAGATAGTCCAAGCCGACGTTGACCAGAAATTCCAGCCGCTCCTGAATCTCTTTGTTGATTTTGGCGGCGATCTCGCCGCGATGGCCAGCGATGGTCAAGGCCTGGAAGAAATGCAAGGCGTCGCGGATCGGCAGCCGGGTCAAATGGTGCAAGGGCTGGTCCTCGACGAACACATTACGGGCGCCGATGTTCAAACGGGCGCCGTCGCAGACCGAGCAGGTCTGTTGCGCCAGATATTTCGCCAGTTCGTCGCGCACCATTTGCGAGTCGCTCTCCCGATAGCGGCGCTCCATGTTGGGAATGATGCCTTCGAACGGATGGCGCGACACTTTGGGTTTGGCGTTGCCCATCTGAAATTGAAACTCGATGTTTTCGCTGCCACTGCCGTACAGAATGATGGCCTGCACGTCGCGCGGAATCTTGGCGAACGGCGCTTCCGGATCGAAGTTGTAATGCGCCGCCAGCGCGCAAATGATCTGGTAGTAATAGGCATTGCGCCGATCCCAGCCGCGCACCGCGCCGCCGGCCAGACTGATGTCCGGGTTGTGCACCACCAATTGCGGATCGAAATGCTGGCGCACGCCCAGGCCGTCGCAACTGGGGCAGGCGCCTTTCGGGTTGTTGAAGGAGAAGATGCGCGGCTCCAGCTCGCTGAGGCTGTAGCCGCAATGCGGGCAGGCGTAACGTTCCGAGAACAGCAGTTGCTGATCGGTTTCCATCGACGCGGCAATCGCCAAACCTTCCGACAGCCGCAAGGCAGTTTCGAACGATTCGGCCAGGCGCAATTGGATGTCGTTTCTGATTTTGAAGCGGTCGACGATGACTTCGATGGTATGTTTTTTCTTTAAATCCAGGGCTGGCGGTTCGTCCAGTTCGTAGACTTCGCCGTCGATGCGGGCCCGCAAAAAGCCTTGCGCCTTCAAGTCTTCCAGCAATAAGACGTGCTCGCCCTTGCGATCGTTAATCACCGGCGCCAGCAGCATCCAGCGCTCGCCTTCCGGCTGCGCCAGCACCTGATCGACCATCTGGCTGACGGTCTGCGCCTGCAACGACACGCCATGCTCCGGGCAGCGCGGAATGCCGACGCGGGCGTACAGCAGCCGTAGGTAATCGTAAATCTCGGTGATGGTGCCGACCGTCGAACGCGGATTGTGCGAGGTGGATTTTTGCTCGATCGAAATCGCCGGCGACAGGCCTTCGATATGGTCGACGTCCGGCTTTTCCATCATCGACAAGAACTGGCGGGCATAGGCCGACAACGACTCGACGTAACGGCGCTGGCCCTCGGCATAAATGGTATCGAAGGCCAGCGACGACTTGCCGGAACCGGACAGGCCGGTGATGACGATCAATTTGTCGCGCGGCAGGTCGAGGTCGATGTTTTTCAGGTTATGGGTGCGGGCGCCGCGTATGCTGATGGTGTCCACTGCGGTAAAGTCCTGGGATTTTTAACAGCCGGATACTATACGGGGAATGCCGGGGCTTGGGCAAAGGGGGATTGATGACGAGGCAAAGATTTTCGTCACCCCAAAGGCGAACCGGAACCGGGTGTCGATGATGAGACAAGTACCGTTTTAACCAGCAGATACCGATTCAGTTGTTGGGTGCGGTTACGTCCGGCAACAAATGCGGAAACGAGCCCTTGCGGATGTTAAAAAACACCAACTCCGGCAGACTCACCGCCCAGCCTTTCATGCCTTTTGCCAGGTGTTGGCCTGCGTCCCACGGCCAGCTCAGTAGGCCGAATCCGGTTTCCAGCGCCGCTGCGGCCAGATTGACGCCGCCTTGCAGCGGCCGCGGCCAGGCCGCGTCCTGGGTGAAAAACACGAAGGCGGCGTCGCTGCCTTGCCAGCGGTATAAGGACGAGGTCAAGCTGTTCGATTCCTGTAGATCCACCCACCAATCCGGCGCGGTCCGATAACGCTCTTGAATTTGCCGGTCACGGTAGGCCGGCAGTTGGTAACTGGCAACGGTGCGGTAGCGTTCGCCGACCCGGTCGAAGGCGACGAACGGAATCGGATTCGGAAAATGGCCGTCCAGATAAGCGCCCAGCGCCTGCTCGGATAGCGTCGCCAGGTCGGATGCATCGACTGTGGCCGACGCTTGCGCGGCGGCGGTCGCATTCAGCAATTGAAAGACTTCGGTCACGCAATTGCGCTGTACTAGATGATAAGCGTAACGCTCAAACAATTGCTGCCGGTAATCGGCCAAGCGGGCGGCAGCACCGGCGCGGTAAGCCTCGGCTGTCGCCGCCGGCAGCGGTGGGCGGGGCCAGTCCGCCGACGCGGATTTGTCCGGCGTATTGCTGAAGCGGGGTAGGGCGGCGGCTGGTTGTTCCGATAGGGCGCGTTCCAACGCGAATACCGCATTCGCGCCGTGTTCGATCGTGGCATAGCTACGTTCGTCGAGCGCTTGCGCCGCAGCCAATGGGGCGTTGGCGGCGCCCAATAATTGCCGGGAATACTTCAGCGCGGCCGGCAGGTCCACGGCCGGCGCATACGGGTCGGCGTCGGCAGCGCGCCGATCCAGTACCGTCAGATAGCCGCCGGCCAAGGATTGATGCAGGGCGTGCAGCCGGGCCATGCCCACCAACAGCGGATAACCCCAATCCGGCCGCTCGCTGTTCAGCAGCCGGAGCAGATCGGCGCGGGTTTGGTCCCGGTATCGGCGGAGCGCGTTTTGCTGCGCTTCGCTCAGCCGGTAATGCGCGCCGCTCAGGGTCAATAACGCATCGGCCCGCGGCGATTTGCCGGCCAGCAGCAGGTCGAGCGCGGCCAGGTTCAGCAAGCGGTTTTTGTAATGCTGGGCGAAAGTCAAACGATCGGCCGGCGGGACCGAAGCGCTTGCTTGCGCCGAATCGTCGGGCGCCAGCGTCGACAACTCCTGCCATAGGTCCCGGCGTTTTTGCGTCAGAAAATCCGGGCCGTAGCTTTGCAGCGCCATCGAGCGCAATGCCGCCAGTTCCGGACTGTCGCCGCCTGCGGCCGCAGCCGGAATCGGTGCGGCCAGATACTCTTCCAGAAAATAGCCTAGCGCCCGCAGACGCAGTTGCGGAACCTGCTCCGAATCCTGCAGATCGCGGCTCAGATCGGCGTCTTCCTGTAACGCGCGCAACAGGCTGAGTTCGCGATTTTGTTGCGCCAGCCGGCTATCGAAAGTCTCTTGCAAGGCTTGGTAGTAGGCGTCGGCGACTTCGATGCGGTGACCGTGCAGGGTGCGGTTCTGCTGGTCGGCATAAGCGAAGCGGAACGCGGCGAAGTCGTCGCGGTACAGCCGTAGCAAGCCCGGCTCGACGTGCTGGAAATGGTAGACCCGGTTGCCGAAGCGGAGTGCGGCGTGGCCGCCGCTGGCGTTGCCCTCGTTGGCTTCGATGTACAAAAAGTCGAAACTGGCGGCGGCGACCGATCCGGCCGCGACCGCCAGTAGCGCGCTAACCAGCCAGCAGCCGAAAACCAAGCGAGCACGCTGCCGCATGGCCGGGTCCGGTTATTTTTTCAGGCCGTCTTCGATGGCTTGTTTTTTCATCGGATCGTTACGGCTCAGGCTTTCCGTGAACGCCGAGATTTGCGGCTTGCCGAGCTTGGCTTTGCGCAGGCCGCGGCCGATGCCGAGGTAGGTGTAGCGGTCGTTCTCCCAATCGGTGATGCCGTGGTTTTCCGCGAGTTCGCTCAAGCGGGTGCGAAAGCTGTCCAGCGTGCCGCTGGAGCTGACCACGAAATCGGCCGTGTAATCGGCGACGTCTGTCTCGTATTTTTCCTTGGCGTCGCCCGAGGAATCGGAACTGGACTTGAACGGGCTGGAGGCACTGTTGAACAAGGCTTTCGAGCTGTCGAACGCGCTTTCCGAACTGGTGGAAAACGAGCAGGCGCCGAGCAGGCTGCCGCCGAGTAGCAAGGCGGTCAAATGCAGCAGGGTGAAACGGTTCATGGCGTCCCTCCGGGAGGCGAGTTTGAAATTCGGGGTTAACGGACCCGACCGGGTCCGAAGCAAAGTCAGAGTATATCGCGAGCCTGCATCGTCGGTAAGCGGGCCGTGGCTTGGGGTGGGCGCGCAACCGGCGCAGGCCGGCAATCCGCGCCCGGCGCCCGGCCGATTTCGCCGGTTCGCGCTGGAGGAAGCCGGCGAGAAACTGGTACTATAAGCGGCTTAAATCGTACCGAGGCAAAGAGGAGTTACAGGTTTGACACAGGTTCAGGATATTACCAGTCCGATGACGGCCATGGAGAAGCGGGCGACCGTGTCGCTGGCCAGTATCTATGCGCTCAGAATGCTGGGTTTGTTCATGCTGCTGCCGGTGTTGTCGCTGTTTACCGAGCAAATGCCGGGTTCCACGCCGAAACTGGTCGGTTTGACCATGGGCATTTACGGCTTGACCCAAGCCATTTTGCAAATTCCGTTTGGCCTGCTGTCCGACCGCTTCAGCCGCAAGACTGTGATCGTGATCGGCTTGGTCTTGTTCGTGGCCGGCAGCATTTGGGCGGCATTGGCTACCGATATTTACGGCGTCCTGATCGGCCGGGCCTTGCAGGGTTGCGGGGCGATTTCGGCGGCGGTGATGGCGCTGCTGGCCGATTTGACCCAGGAAGTACACCGCACCAAAGCCATGGCGACGATAGGCGCCAGCATCGGCGTTTCGTTCGGCGTTGCCATCACGCTGGGGCCGATCATCGCCCACCAGTTCGGCATTGCCGGTATTTTCTGGATGATCGCGTTACTGGCCGCGCTGGCGATACTGGTGATTCTGTTCGTCGTACCCAATCCGGAAAAAATCAGCACTCACCGCGACGCCGAATATATTCCGTCGGAATTGAGCAGCGTCATTACCAACCCCGACCTGCTGCGCCTGAATTACGGCATTTTTGCCTTGCATTTGATCCTGATGGCCAGCTTCGTCGTGGTGCCCTTGCTGATGCGCGATGCCGGCCTGGATGGCGGTAGCCACTGGATGGTGTACTTGCCGGTGTTGGTGACCTCGATGGCCGGCATCATTCCGTTCGTCATCATTGCCGAGAAGAAACGCAAGATGAAGCCGGTGTTTCTTGGCGCAATCGCGACCCTGGTCGTCGCCAATCTCGGCTTCGTGGTGTTGCACGGCCAGCTGATCGGCCTGATCGCCTGTCTGTGGATTTTCTTCTGCGGTTTTAATTTGTTGGAAGCGACTTTGCCGTCGTTGATCTCGAAGACCGCGCCGGGCGATTTAAAAGGCACTGCGATGGGGATTTACTCCAGCGGCCAGTTCCTCGGCGCGTTTCTGGGCGGGGCGGCCGGCGGTTGGCTGTACGGCGAATTCGGCGCCGTTGCCGTGTTCCTGTTCTCGGCCGGGGTGGCCGCCAGTTGGGTGCTGATCGCGCTGTTCATGTCGCCGCCGCGCTATTGGGCCAATCTGCTGCTGCCGTTACAAGGCGTTGCCGCCGAACGGGGTAGCGACTTTTCCAAACAATTGCTGGCGATTGCCGGCGTCGAGGAAGTCCGGCTGCATTTCGAAGAACGCGCCGCTTATCTGAAGGTCGACAGCCAGCGCCTGGACAAAGACCAACTCAACCAATTTTTACAGCAATGGCGTTAGGCTGCTGCTGAACAACACACGGAGACAACCATGCTGAACAAAGTCATGCTGATCGGCCGCCTCGGCGCCGATCCGGAAGTACGTTACATGCCGAGCGGCGACGCCATCACCACGATCCGGCTGGCGACTACCCGCCGTTGGCGCGACCGCAATACCAACGAGCGCAAGGAAGAAACCGAGTGGCACCGGGTGGTGTTTTTCAGCGGCTTGGCCAAAATCGCCGGCGAGTACTTAAAAAAGGGCAGCCAGGTCTACGTCGATGGCCGTATCCGTACCCAGAAATGGCAGGGCCAGGACGGCCAGGACCGCTACACCACTGAAATCGTCGCCGAAAACATGAACATGCTCGACAGCCGTAGCGGCGGCACTACCAGCTACGCCGACAGCAATACGCCGCCGCCGAGTGCCTACGACAACCGCCCGGCAGGCGCTGGCGGCAGCCCGGCGCCTGCCGGCCCGGCCGCGTATGACGATTTCGACGACGACATTCCGTTCTAAAGTACGCCGCGATCGTATCTATAAAAAGCCCCTGCTCAGGGGCTTTTTTGGTGTCCCCGTCGGTTAAAGCGCAGGGCCTGGTATAGCCGCCGCCGATTGGCTCAAAGGCCGTTACCGATCAATATGAAGGGAGCCCAGTAGTAGGGGTGGCTAAAAGAAACGCCGCCGTCGCCGTCGCTGGTCTGCACGCCGCGGCCGTCGTCGGAACCGGGGCCGGAAGCGCCGGTTATCATGGATAGCTGGGCTTGGCGGAGGGCATCTCCCTTGGTGGTGCCGGATTGTTGCAGGGCGCGATAAAAAGCGTTCATCAAGGCCTGGGTGCCGCCGTCGTCCACCGACCATAGCGATGCCAGCGTAGCGCGGGCCCCCGCGTTTTCCATCAGAAAGCCTAGCCCCAAAATCTCCTCACCCTTGCCCAGCGACGCCCCCAAAGCGGTTTCGCAGGCGCTGAGCGCAATCAAGTCGACGTTTTCCAGTGACCACTCGTACTTGACCTGATCGACCGTAACCCGTTCGCCGTTGCCGAACAGGATGAACGATTCGTCCGGCTTGCCGGACACCAGCGCCGCATGGGTGGCGAAGTGAATGATATTGAACCGGTTCAGTTCCGGAAGCACCGCAGCGGGAGTGAAGTTGCGGTCGACCAGCTTTAGCGCCCCCGGATACAAAGCGGCCAGATCATTCACTTCCAGGCCGGCAAACGGCAGTCCTTTGAAGTCGAAATGCCGGTCGCCCAGGGTGAAATCGTAATCGCCGCTGGCGAAGGCCGCCGCCAGCAATTTAGGCTCGCGCAGCGGCCGGGTCTCGAGTTCGGTCAGAGATAGAGCGGTTATGTTGACGGTGTTAAAGCGTTGCGCCAGCCATTGCCGGCCGTCGTGCAAGGCTGCCAGCGGAATGTAGCGCAGGACGCCGTCGGGGGCGTAGAGAATGGTTTTGGCGCCGAGCTGGTGTAGATGGGGTTCTATCGGTTGTACCAGCCAGCGGTAAAGTGTCTGCGCCCTTTGTTCGACGTCGTTGTGCCGCCGGGTCAGGGCGGTTCTCAGTTCCACAATCGCCTGATTCAATGTTGCGCGGTCCACCGGCACCGGAATATGTAATGGCGGACTCAGCGTCCCGACCAGGACGATCTCCAAGCGGTCGTACAACACCAACGGATAGAGCAACACCGTCTGTGTCCCCAAGCGCGCCAGATTGTCCTTGAGCGAGCGCAGTTGTTCCAGGGCCGGCAATGCGGTTCGGGCTTCCCGGCTCAGATTGCCGATCAGAGCCTGAATCTCGCGGCTTTCGATGAAGGTTGCGAAGGCTCGTTGCAGGCTGCGTTGCTGCCGGTCCAATTCCTGCCACTGTTTTTGCTGCTCCGGGCTCCGCTGGGAGCGGTCCAGTTTGTCCAAGGCCGCCAGTGCCTGGCCGGTGCTGATGGCTTGTCGCTCCAAAGCGGCGTAGTTTTTTAAGATGTCTTGCTCCGCCGGCAATTCGGCGACACCCTGGCCGGTCGTTTCGTTGCCGCGCACCGGGCCGAGGAAGTCGGCGGCTTCCTGCACTTTTAACAGATCCAGCACTTGTTGGGCCTCGATCACCCGGTCCTGGCGCAGCAATAGATCGGCAAGACTACGGTAAAAACCCTGCACTCTGGCCAGATAGGCTTTTTGATCCTGTTCCGGCAGGGATTTCAAGTCCTTGCGTATCCGTTCGCTGAGGTTGACGGACTGCTTGTAGAAGGCGATAGCCAAGGTCTGTTGACCTTGCCGCTCGAACAGGGCGCCGATGTTCCCCAGGGTGATTCGGGCATTGTCGCGGTCTCCAATGTCGCGCCAGATCGCCAACGCTTGCAAATAGGCGCTAAATGCCGGTTCGAGTTGGCCGAGGCGGGCGTAAACGCTGCCGATGCTGTCGTAAGTGGCCGCGGTCGGCTTACGGGTGCCGAGCTGTTGCAATACGTCGAGTGCGCTCGATAACACGGCCAGCGCTGGCGTGTGCTGCTGTTGCTCGCTTAGCGTCAGCCCGAGATTATTTTGGGTTTCCGCGACGCCGAACCGGTCGTTGAGCTGCTCGCGAATCGCAATGGCGTGCTCGAAGGCTTTGGTTGCGGCCTGGTGATCTTTTTGTTCGGCGTAGATATAACCGAGATTGTGGTAAGCCGAAGCGATATCGGCCTGGACGTCGATATCCTCGGCAGCCTCGAAAATGGCCAACGCCTGGCGTTGCTGGGCCAGGGCCGTGTCGTATCGGCCCATTTCGGCATAAACCGCGCTGATATTGCTGAGGATGGTGCCTTTGTCGTGAACTGACGCCTCCGGCAATGCGGAGAACCGTTGTTGGGCTTGATGGTAGATCTCCAGCGCTTTGGCGTAGCGGCCCTGCGCCAGATAAGTCAATCCCAGATTGCCCAGCGTCCTCGCTTCGCCCAAGCCGTCGGCCAGTTTACGCCGCAAGTTTAGAGCCTGCTCCAAATGCGCTCCGGCTTTGTCGATCGCGCCCAATTTTCGATAGGTGGTGCCCAACATGTTGTGCAATATCGCCAGCTCATTCTCGTGCTCGGCGTCGAATTGCTGCAGGCCGTTTTCAAAGGCGGTCGTGGCCTGTGCGTATTGCTGGAGTTTTAGATGGCTGCGGCCGATTTTGTAAAATAAATCGCCGCGGAATTCAGGCGGCTCGGTGTTGTGCGCCAATGCCAGGGCTTGCCGATAATGGCTTAAGGCCAGATCGTAGCGTTGTTGTTTAAACTCGCTCAAACCCAGTTCCCGCAAGCGCTGCGCTTGGCTGGGCCAGTTACCGGTCATGATGGCGCCAGACTCGGCATCGTCCGGAAAATCCAAATTCTCCGAGCTGTGCAGCAAATTACAGCCGGCAGCGACCCAGCTCAGCACGCCGGCCAACAGGGCGTGGCGCAAAGGGGGCAATCCGCTCATGGCCGCCATCTCGGCCTTTACAATTTGACGCCGGTAACCGGTTTACGCTGGCGCTTAACGGCTATACCCAGCCCGAACAACAGGCTTAACCAAAACAGGGCAGGGTGTTTCAGTGCAGCCACCACCGGCCAGAGCAGCATCCGCGTCGCAATCCGGGCAGTTTGGTGCCGGGCGACATAGTCGGCGACCGGCGGCGAATATCGGTAGTAAACATCGACGAAGGCGCGGCCCAGCGAGTATGGCAGCAAATGCCGGTCCCTGAAGCGTTTCAATGCCACCACTTCCTGCGCCAGCGGACTGCCGTAAGCAGCCGTGGCGATAAAACAATAATTCTGACGGCCATCGGGGTTCCAGCGGCCGGGGCCTTCGGAACCGGTCTGGCCGGCAGGCGTCAACTCCTCGGTATCGTCTTGATAATCGCTGCTATCGGTGATGTGCATCATCAAGGTTTGCCGCTGTTGGTCTACGTTTTGCAGGCTCTGTTGCAGACTACCCAGTTGCGAGTTGATCTGATTGATCTCCAACTGCAGTCTTTGTTTTAACACGGGTTGGCTGGTTTGATTCAACTGCGCCTGTTTCTGATCCAGCTGAATCCTGGCATTCGCCGCCTCTTGTTCCAACTGTTTTTTCTGCCGGTTTAGCGCGTGCAGTTCTTTTTTTAGCCGGATCTGATCTTGCGACAGCAGTGGCGGTTTGACCGTCATTCGGTCCGGCAAGCGCTGAATCGCGGGCGCGGTCACCTTGTCGTCAACCCGCTGGGCCGGCTGGGTGCTGGCCGGTTGTTCAGCCTCGCTTGATGCGGGCTGTACCCGCGGAATCAATACCGGGTAGGTTAAGGCCCGTTGCCTCAGGGTCGGCTCGTCCGCCGCCGCCCAGCCCGAGCCAAGCCAAGCCACCAGGAAAAAAATGACTGCGTTAAACCGCAGCGAGAATATCGGCCCGCGCCGATCGTGTTGGTGACCGTTCATACCTACCCCCTGCACTATGCCGTTAAACCCAAACCGCAATGCCGTAGCCTGCTTTCGTTAAGGTTAGGGCGAAAAACGTTACGAAACCTTCGCCGTGGTCTGCCACGACAAAGGTGCGACCGGGGCTTTCTGCGGCGTTATCGCCGGAGCCCGCTAAACTGGCCGAATCGTGACGAGCCCGCACGCCGGTGCCAAGCGGGTTTCGGCTTCGTCCGACTGCAGCTTATTTGGCTTTGCTCGTCATTGCAAATGCAGCCGGGATTTTCGGTAACAGCGGGTTTAAAACCGTTCGGCGTCGAGAGTTGTTTGGGGAGCGGTAAACGCTTTGCCAGGATCAAATCGGCGTCCCGCGGGTCCAGCCGAGCTTGTCTGATAAGGCCATCAGCAAGGATAAGCAACCGCCGACCGCCGCCTGGCTCGCCGGCACCGACTTGGTAGAGACGGTCGCTTCCCGCGCCGTAGCCGGATCGGCTCTATCGGCTAATCTGTGTAATGGTCAACAAAAACCGGACACCTGCTTAGGCAGCGTTTTTCGAAAAGTCCCGCTCGAATTCGATCGGGGATTGATAGCCCAATGTTGAGTGCGATCGACGACCGTTGTAAAAAGCCAAATAGTCGATCACGCTCAGTTTCGCCGCTTCCTGGGTTTTGAATTTTTCGTAGTTTAGCTGTTCATGTTTCAAGCTACGGAAAAAGCGTTCTGTCGGCGAATTATCCCAGCAATTGCCTTTTCGGCTCATGCTCTGTTCCATCTTCATCACTGCTAAATGCTGGCGATATTCCCGACTGGCATACTGGCTGCCACGATCCGAATGATGCAGCAGACCCGGCGGCGGTTTGCGGCGCCAGAAGGCCATTTGTAATGCGTTGACACAGAGCGAGGTCCGCACTTGTGCCCTGTGGGTATATGGTCATCAATGGCCCATCCCACCACTTGGCGGGAGAACAGATCGATCACCACCGCGACATACATCCAGCCCTGCAACGTCCAGACATAGGTAATATCTGTGGTCCACACTTGATTTGGCTGAGCGACCTTGAATTGGCGATCCAGTCGATTGGGGGATATGGCCTCGCTGTGGTTGCTGTCCGTGGTGACTTTAAAGCGTTTGGGTAACGCACCGTCAATTTTAAATCTCGCATGATCCGCCGCGTTTTGAAGCGGCCGACGGCGAAACCTTGTTTCTGCAATCGATCCGCTAAACGACGCGAACCAAAACTCTGCTTGTTGTCGATAAAAAGCTGCCGCACTTTTTCGGCAAGTTTCTGGTCTTGTCGCTGGTTGTCGTTATCTTGCGGAGCCTTGAGCCATGCATAATAGGCACTGGTACTCACCTGCATGACTCGACAGAGCACGGTCACTGGATACGTCTTCTGTTGCGCCTGAATAAATCCGTATTTTATTCGGCTTCTTTCGCAAAGAAGACGGCGGCCTTTTTTAATATCTCGCGCTCCATCCGCAGTTGTTCGTTTTCCTGGCGCAATCGGATCAATTCGTCATGATCCCCCAGATTCAGGCAAGATTTTTTTAGCGTAGATTCGTTGGCCGAAGGCTTGCGTTCCGCTCGTACCCAGCGTCCCAGGGCGCTTTGCGATATACCCAAATGATCGGCCGCTTGCTGCTGGCTGTAGCCTTTTTCAAGAACCAGTCTGGCGGCATCTTGTTTGAATTCCAGGCTATATTTTGGCCGATTATGTTTTTTTCGTTACTCATGATCACCTCTACTAACAGTATAAATTCTGCCTTTAGAAGTGTCCGGGGTTATTAGACCATTTCATGGGCCGACGGTATGCCCGATCCGGATTAGCGTATATCATCGCTGTCGGACTGTAGCCGTGTATGACAGTAACGGACCCGTCCGAACAACGGGCGTGCCGGCCGTTGACACGCTGGCGGTCGCATTTAATCTACAACTTAGGAATCCGCCACCTTTGGCCGCATTGATCGACACCCTGGATTTGCACAGCCTGGCCTATGCGGTGGGCAGTATCGGCATCGTGCTGGAGTGGCGCGCCTACTGGTTGCCGGGCGGCCGGGCGTTTCGGCGTTGGTCGGCGACTGGGGCCTTGTTTTGGGCCGGTCAGTATTTTTTATTGAACGCCTGGACTGCCGGCTTGAACATGGCCGGCACCGCGTTGCGCACCTTGTTGTCCGCTTACGTCACCCACGGGGCCGGCAAACATTGGACGGCGGCCGGATTTACCTTGGCTTTCGCCGCGTTCACTGCATTCTCCTGGCAGGGGCCGATATCGCTGGCGCCGGGCTTTGCCACCATCAATACCACCGTCGCGTTGTTTTACCTGGACAACCGGCGCATGCGCATCGCCTTGCTAGCCTGCAGCCTGGCCTGGATCGGTAACGACCTGTATTGGCAGGCTTGGCCGGCCTTGCTGGCCGAGAGCGTGGCGATGCTGGTCAATATCAGGACCATCATCGGTTTATATCGGCAAGACTCGGTTTAGCGCCGCAGCAGGATTTTGCGGACTCCGGGCTGGGCGGCATGGGCGAACGCGACGACGCCGTCGCGCAACGGGTATTCGCCGTCTATCATGGTCTCCACCGGCACGGCGCCTTTCGCTAATAATTCCACCGCCTCAGCGAACGGTCCGCAGCGCGAGCCGAGTAGCGCAATTTCGGCGACGACGATTTTGCTTAAATCCAGCGCCGCGCCGGCAGCGAAGGTGCTTTTCAATACCAGCGCGCCGCGCGGTCGGGTCAGGCGCAGCGCTGCCGTAAAGCCGGCGGCGTTGCCGCTGGTATCGACCACGCAATCGAAACGGTTGTCCGGGCACTCGGCGGCCAGACCGGTCTGCAAGCCCCAATCCGCCGCTAACGCCAGCGATGTCGACGTTCGCCCCAGCATCACGACGTCGTGGCCGGCCAGGGCCAGCACTTTGCCGATCAACAGGCCGAGCCGGCCCGGACCGACCACGGCGATTACGCCGGCCGGCCGCTGCGCCAGCTGCTCGGCTACGCGCAAGGCCGCCGCCAGCGGTTCGACAAATACCGCCGCCCGATCCGGCACCGCGTCGGGAATGCGTTGCAGGTTGCGAATCGGTAGGGTCAGATAATCGGCGAAGGCGCCATGTTGACCGCGGATGCCCAGCACGCGCCGGTTCGGGCAATGTTCCGGGCCGTGTTGCAGGCATTCCGGGCAGGTCTGGCAACCGATGTTGATGCTGCCGACCACCCGCTGTTGCAGCCAAGCGTCGTGTTGCGGGTTGCCGACTGCCACCACGCGGCCGACGAATTCGTGGCCGGGAATGCCGCGGAAGTCGGCATAACCTTGCGCCAATTCCAGATCGGTGGCGCAGATGCCGGCCAGACGCAGTTCGATCAAGGCGGCGTCCGTTGCCGGCACCGGCTCGGCAAAGTCGGTACGGTAGGCTAAGGTGTCGGATAAAACCAGTGCTTGCATGATCGCTACGCCGGACGGGGAAAAGCCGATTATCGCGCAAATGCCGGTCGGGGAGAGTCGCGATGGCGCTACAATCTGGCTTCGACTTTTTCCGTGGGGATTGCCATGTCCGATTTTCCGTTGCCGCCGGCCGCCGAAGCGTTCGATCGATTCGTCAATACGCCGCTCGATCGTTTGCTGGCCGAGAACGCCGCGCTGGATGCCCGGCACAAATATTTACAGCTGTTCAAACGCTGCGCCGCCGAGGTGCCGGCCTACCGTGATTTTCTGGCCGCACGCCAAGTCGATCCGGCACAGATCAACGATTATGCGGCGTTCAACAATCTGCCGTTGATGGGCAAGGCCGATTACATGCAGGCCTATCCGTTGCCGCAACGCTGCTTCGGCGGCAGCTTGCGCGGCGCGGACCGGGTGGCGGTGTCGTCCGGTTCCACCGGCAAGCCGACCTTCTGGCCGCGCGCCGCCGCCGACGAATTGGAGGTAGCGCTGCGTTTCGAGCAAGTGTTTGCCGACAGCTTTCAAGCTGATCGGCGTAGCACTTTGGCGGTGGTGTGTTTTGCCTTGGGCAATTGGGTCGGCGGCATCTTTACCACCTCCTGCTGCTGGCAGCTGGCGCGCAAGGGCTATCCGCTGATGGTGGCGACGCCAGGCAACAACAAGGCTGAGATTCTGCGGGTGGTGCGCGAATTGGCGCCGCACTTCGAACAAACCGTGTTGCTGGGCTATCCGCCGTTCGTCAAGGACGTGATCGACGCCGGCCTTGCCGAAGGCATGGATTGGGCAAAGTACCGGCCCAAGCTGGTATTCGCCGGCGAAGTGTTCAGCGAGGAATGGCGCAGCTTGCTGGCCCGGCGCACCAGCTCTGCAGATATTTGCTCCGACAGTGCGTCGTTGTACGGCACCGCCGACGGCGGCGTGCTGGGTAACGAAACCCCTTACAGCATTGCGATCCGGCGTTGGCTGGCCGACCGGCCGGATGCGGCGCGGGCCTTGTTCGGCGAGTCGCGCCTACCGACCCTGGTGCAATACGATCCGGCCAGCCGCTTTTTCGAATTGCACGACGGTACCCTGGTGGTATCCGGCGCATCCAGCGTACCGCTGCTGCGCTACCACATCGCCGACAAGGGCGGTTTGGTCGCGTTTGCGGAGATGCGGGATTTTTTAAGCCGATACGGCGTAACATCGCATATCGATCTGGGCTTACCGGTCGACTTTCGGCCGCGGGAGTTGCCGTTCGTGTTCGTGTTCGGCCGGGCCGATTTCACGGTGTCGTATTACGGCGCCAATATTTATCCGGAGAACGTGACGGTTGGTTTGGAGCAACCGCAGATCGCGGCCTGGGCCAGCGGCAAGTTCGTGTTGCAGACCCGTGAAACCGCCGACGGCGACAGGGAACTGCAGATTGCGGTGGAACTGTTGCCCGGCGTCGAGCCGGCGGCGGAGATGGTGCCGGCCATCGCCGAATCGGTCAAAGCTCAATTGCTGCGCTTGAACAGCGAGTTCGCCCATTACACGCCGGCCGAGCGCCAGTTGCCACAGATCACGCTGCACGGCTTCGGCGATGCCGAGTATTTTCCGGTCGGCGTCAAGCATCGTTATACCCGGCGTTGACGGCCGGGTGCAGGCCGCAAATTGCAAAGCGGGTGCCGGTTGAGGGACAATAACCGGTCAAGCCCGGCGGCGATAGGCGCGCAATTGCGTTTCGCCGCCCGGCGCAATACCTCGACCAACACCGACGAAAACCATGTCTACATCGGCCAGACACATTCAATTGATGGATACGACGCTGCGCGACGGCGAGCAAACCCAGGGCGTGGCCTTCACGCCGATGGAGAAAGTCAGCATTGCCAAAGCCTTGTTGCAAAACCTGCGCGTCGACCGGATCGAGGTGGCGTCGGCCAGAGTGTCGGAAGGCGAGAAGGAAGCGGTGACGCTGATCAACCAATGGGCGCGGCAGGAAGGTTTTGCCGAGCGCGTCGAAGTGCTGGGTTTTGTCGACCATACCCGCAGCGTGGATTGGATCAAATCCACCGGCGGCCAAGTCATCAATCTATTGGCGAAGGGCAGCGAGAAACATTGCCGCGAGCAGCTCGGCAAGACTCTGGACCAGCACAGCGCCGATGTGTTGCAAACCATCGGCTATGCCCATGAGCAAGGTTTGAAGGTCAACGTCTATCTGGAGGATTGGTCCAACGGTTACAAGAACAGCCCGGATTACGTCTACGGTTTGATGGATCGGCTGCGGCAAAGCCCGGTCAGCCATTTCATGTTGCCGGACACCTTGGGCGTGATGGCGCCGGACGAGGTGTACGCCAGCTTCAGCGACATGTGCCAACGTTATCCGGAAGTGCAATTCGATTTCCATCCGCACAACGATTACGGCTTGGCGACCGCCAACGTGATGGCGGCGGTTCGGGCCGGGATCAGCGCGGTGCACTGCACTGTCAATTGTCTGGGAGAACGGGCCGGTAACGCTTCGCTGGCGGAAGTGGCCGTGGTGTTGCGCGACAAGATGGGACTGGAGTTGGCTATCGACGAAAGCCATCTGGTGCGGATCAGCGACATGGTGGAAAACTTTTCCGGCAAGCGGGTCGCGGCGAACGCACCCATCGTCGGCGCCGACGTTTTTACCCAGACCGCCGGCATCCACGCCGACGGCGACCAGAAGGGCGGTTTGTACAAAACCAAACTCGGTCCGGAACGCTTTTCCCGCATCCGCAGTTACGCGCTGGGCAAGATGAGCGGCAAGGCTTCGTTGAAGAAAAATCTGGAACAGCTCGAACTGGATTTATCCGAAGAAGACCAGAAAAAAGTGCTGGCGCGCATCGTCAGCATCGGCGATTCCAAGCAGACCATCACCACTGACGATCTACCGTTCATCATCGCCGACGTGCTGGAAAGCAAGAGTTACCAACACATCAAATTACTGGCTTGCGCGATCAATAGCGGCTTGGACTTGCCGTCTACCGTCAGCTTGCGGGTGGACGTCAAAGGCGAAAAACATCAGGCTACCGGCGCCGGTAGCGGCGGCTTCGACGCCTTTATCGATGCCATCGGCAAAGTGCTGGAAAAGTACGATTACCGGCTGCCGACACTGGCCGATTACGAAATCCGCATCCCGAAAGGCGGCCATACCAGCGCGCTGACCGAGTGCGTAATCACCTGGGATTGCGGCAGCGAGTTGCGCAAGACCCGCGGCGTCCACGTCAACCAAGTGTTTGCCGGCATTTTGGCGACGATCAAATTGATCAACATTCAATTGCACGAGATGGCTGCCAGCCCAAAGGCGTAGGCTTCGCTTCGCGTATCCGGCCGGCTCGTTCCGTGCGGTTAAACAATCCTCTCATCGAAATTTACCGCGACGCGTGGTTGCTGGCGGTGCACAAGCCGGCCGGCTTGCTGGTGCACCGCAGCCCGATCGACAAGCACGAAACCGAATTTGCCCTGCAATACGCCCGGGCCTTGAACGGCGGCGAACACGTCTACCCGGTGCACCGGCTGGACCGACCCACTTCCGGTCTGCTGGTGTTCGCCCGCGACCCGCAAACCGCCAGTAGCCTGGGCAAAGCGCTGATGGCCGGCGACGTGTGCAAAACCTACCAAGCCATGGTCCGCGGCTGGACGCCGGAACAAGGCCTGATCGACCATCCGTTACGCGACGAACCGGAAGACCGCCGGCTGAAAGGCGAGCCGCAAGCGGAACGCGAGGCCCGCACCCGTTACCGGCGGCTGGCGACAACGGAAATTCCGGTCGCCATCGAAGGCCACGCCACCAGCCGCTATAGCCTGGTCGAGCTCTACCCGGAAACCGGCCGCAAACATCAATTGCGCCGGCACATGAAGCACATCAGCCACCCCATCATCGGCGACGCCAATCACGGCCGCGGCCGCCATAACCGTTATTTTGCGGAACGTTTCGGCCAGGGCCGTTTGATGCTGGCCGCGACCGAGATGGTTTTTACGCATCCGGCGACCGGCGAGAGATTGCATTTGCAGGCGGAATTGGAGGACAGTTTTTTGCAGGTGTTGTCGGTGTTTGCGGGGTAGGGCGGGCTTGGCTTAGCGGCTTAACCGAGGGTTGCCGTCAGCGGCGGCTCGGAATCCAGCGCGACGTCGGCGTATATTTCGGCAAAATCCAGTTCCAAATTCAGCTCTGGAATTGCCAGTTTATCGCCAGGTCCGGTATGGCTGTGCAACAGCCAGGCGTTGTCTGCGGTGCGCCTGAAGCAATCGATGGCCTGAGTCCGGCTGTCGATCAACCAATAGCTCTGCAGGCTGTCGAGTTGGCGGTAAGCGGCAAACTTGGCGCCGCGGTCGAAAGCTTCGGTGGAGGGCGACAATACCTCGGCGATGAATACCGGGTGTTGTTTGAACAAACGGTTGTCCCGGTCTTTGGGATTGCAACTCACCAGTACGTCCGGGTAAAAGAAGGCGTTGGCCGCGGCGACGTTGACTTTCATGTCGGAAATATAAGTCCGGCAAGGCGACTGTTTCAGCGCTTGTTTCAATAGGAAGGCCAGGTTCATAGCAATGGAAACATGCGCATCGCTGGCGCCGACCATGGCCCAGACCTCGCCATCCAAATATTCGTGTTTTACCGCCGCGGCCTCTTCGCCTTGCAGATACTCGGCGCAGCTCAACTTTAACTTTTCGGCAAGTGCCATAGTTCTATCCTCCGTTCCTGGGCGGCCTAATTCTACTCCTCCCGGCCGCGATGTGAACTGCGCAATCCTTTTCCGCCAAGGTTCGTTCGGTTAAATCGTCGGTAAGATCGGTTTGAACCCGGAAACGGTTCAGAGGGGCGAGGCAACCGTATGCCTTGAGTTGATGGTCGGCGGGCGCGACCAGACTGGGTGCGGAGAGTCGTCGGATTACGCTAGGCTAACCCGACCTACAAGGTTTAGAGGGGAAGGGGTTGCGTGGTTAACCCCTTCCGTAGGGCCGGGTTTATTTTTTCAGCAAATCGCGGATTTCGGTCAGCAATTTAACGTCTTCGGGAATGACCGGTTCCGGAGTCGGTTCTGCGGGTGCGTTGCGATTGGACATTTCCACCAATTTGTTCATCGGTTTAACGATCACGAAAAATACCACCGCCGCGGTGATCAGGAAACTGACAACAGCGCCGATAATCCCGCCCAGATCCAACTCGATCAATTTGTTGACCATATGGGTGACACTTTCTCCGGCGGCATTTTTTTCGGTCACTTCCACCATTTTTTCCATAATCGGAATCGTCAATTTCGGTTGCGGGCCGCCGCCGGCCAATGCCAGGATAGGCTCGACGATACCTTTGGTAAACGCCGTCACGATGCCGGTAAATGCGGCACCGATAATCACACCGGTCGATAAATCAACCACGTTGCCTTTCAAGATAAATTTTTTGAATTCTTCTAATGTTTTCACGATAAGCCTCGGTTTTTGACGGATGATTCTGGATTCGTGGCGTGCAATGGTCGCCGCCACGTTATGGTTATGTGAAAGCGCTGCGGCTAACCGATTTGACTGGGGCGCTTGTAGGCTTTCGCCGACAACCATACCAGATAAATTGGTTTGATGACTAGGCGTGCTTTATTCAATGCAACAAGTAAATCATGGGAAGAAGCCGCTACCTTACCAGCTAAGCCGACAAAGCCCATTTCATAACCTTCACCGTCTTGGACTGGTTGGCGGTGTTTGCCCGTCCGGAAACCGTCCAAAGCGGCGCAGGGTATTCATTGAGTGCTAACTGGCTCCATAGGCAATTCTTAGAAAGTTATCCTGCCGACAGGACATGTCGGTTTCGTTTACAACCCTAAAAAAATAAAGTCTACCAATGGCTTGCCAAGTCTTTAACTGATAACCGAATATCTATAGCCGGCATATAGATTGCTGATACTTTCGTCGAGCAGACAATCGACGAGCTGCTCATCTTGTATTGTTTAAATTGACTTGAGAACGAGATGATCAAAAACCCGTTAAAGCAGTTGCCGCCCGACAAGCCGCGGCCGGCAAAATCAACTGCCACCCTAGACGCGCCCTCGCTGCTATTCGCCTTGGCTTTGAGCACGATCTGCATGTCTGCAGCGCATGCCGTGGTGTTCTTTTCCGATGATTTCGAGCGGACGACGCTGGAGCCCAGCGCCGGTGCACCCAGCGGCCTGATTCAGGACCAAATGCCCAACAATGCCTATCAATATTTCGCTAAAACTCGGGTTTGGACTGCGGGTGAGAATAAGCTGGAAGTCTTGACCAATGGTTTTGATGGCGTAAGCGCGCGCAGTGGCAAGCATTTCGTCGAGCTGGATACCTGGACCAATTCCAGTATGTCGACCAAGGTTAAGTTGGTCAACGGCCAGAACTACAAACTGCGTTTTCATACGCGAGCCAGAAACCTCTTTCAATTTGGTGGCGGTTTAAGGGCCTCGATTACATCCACGAACTACACCAGCGGTTATTTTTCGGTGGGCGACACCTTGGACTGGACGGCATGGGAATTCCCGTTCAATTACAGCGGCCCCACGGGTGATGTCACCTTAAGTTTCGAGGCTACCGGTGTTTCGAATGCCATTGGTACGCTGTTAGATGATGTTTCGCTGGAGACGACAATAGTCGGCGATCCTAATGCCCCTGAAGCCTTGACTGGCATTTTGCCGCCAGCCATACCGGGCTTGGTAAGCAGCGACAGCATCCGAACCGATATCGTTACGCCAGTCGTAGTCGACAAACAAGCGGCAATTGCCCTGGGCAAAGCCTTGTTTTGGGAACAGGGGATCGGCAGCGATCAAATGGCCTGCGCCAGTTGCCATTTCCATGCCGGCGGCGACAACCGGGTGAAAAACCAACTTTCGCCCGGCCTGAACCATGCTGCGGCGAGCGGCACGACATTCGAACCGACCCGTTCCGGCGCACTGGGCGGGCCTAACTACACCCTGACCAAAGCCGATTTCCCGTTCGATCCGGCTAATGACGACACTGTCACTTCGTCGGGCACTTTCTCCGGCCAGTTTCGAGCACCAATTGCCGACAGCAATAACGAGGATTGCGACCGCGATGTGTCGCCGATCTTTCATGTCAATGGCGTCGGTACCCGCAATGTCGAGCCGCGAAACTCGCCAACCGTCATCAATGCGGCCTATAACTACCGCAATTTTTGGGACGGCCGAGCCAACAACCAATTCAACGGTGTATCGCCATTCGGTCCACGGGATGTTGCAGCCGGGGTGTATATCAACGACAACCAACGCCGCAACGCTGATTTTCAACAAGGTCAAAATAATTTCAACGGCACCGTAGACACCTATCTCAACGCCTTCAGTCGATCAACCTCCTACGCGGCGGCCACCTCACTGCAGGTTGACGACGGTTCGCCCAACCAAAAAAACATCTTGATTCGTTTCGACAATTTGTTTGGCAACGGCGAAGGTCAAATACCGCCTGGTTCGAAAATCGAAAGTGCTTCGCTCAAGGTCTTTGTGACGCAAACCGACGCTCTCGACTACGTAAGCATTAACCAGATGTTGGTTCCCTGGAATGACAACTCGACCTGGAATTCGCTGGTAAGTGGCGTGTCGACCAACAATGTGGAGGCCAGCAGCACGTCGTTATTCAGGCTATCCGCCGGCGGTTCCGGTACACAGAGTTTCGATAATTTGACCTCTTCGTTGCAAGCGTGGTCGAACGGCTCGCCGAACTATGGCTGGGTGATTGTCACCGGGGCTTCCGACGCCGACAACTGGACCATCGCCAGCGCTCAGGCGGCGAACACAACACAAAGGCCGAAACTGGTAGTGACTTACACACCGCCAGCGAAATTGGTCAAGAGACCGCTGAAACTGACAAACGCCTCAATGGCGTCACAAGCGGTTGGCCCGGTAGGTAGCGACTTTGAAATGGCCTGCCGCGCCAGAAAGTTTGCCGATGTAGGACGCAAGTTGTTGAACAGAAAACCGTTACAGTTCCAAGCCGTGGCTGCTGACGACAGCGTATTGTCGGCGTTGCCTACCTTGCTTGGCACCAACGGTACTTACAGCACCCTGATCCAAAAGGCTTTTGCACCGGCCTATTGGAACGGCGACTGCGGCAACCAGTGCGGTACGCCTAACCCTGGCGTCACGCCTAGCGGCCCTTACAACCAGATGGAAGCCAATTTCTCGATGTACTTCGGGATTGCCTTACAACTGTATCAAGAGACTTTGGTGTCCGACGACAGCCGTTTCGACCGCTGGAAACGTGGCCTGATTGCGCCTACCACTGCCGAGCGCAACGGCGAAGCCGTATTCAACGGTAAGGGCGCATGCAACGCCTGCCATAAAGGCCCCACCATGTCGAATGCCACGCGATTGCAAACCAGCAACAATGTTATCGAAGGCATGCTGATGCAAAATAATCAGATCGCCATCTACGATACCGGCTTCTACAACATCGGTGTAGTACCAACCCGTTACGACATTGGTGGAGGCGGACTCGACCCGTTCGGCAACACGCTCTCACTGACTCGTCAGTTTGTGCAAAGTCGGTTTGTCGACGAATTCGGCGTCGAACCTTGCAAATTCGAGCAGGATAACGGCTTGTGCCTGGACAACTCGCCGGCACGGCGGGCGCAAAACATCGCTCTGGTTGACGGCAGTTTCAAGGTGCCCACCTTGCGTAACGTCGAGTTTACCGGGCCTTACATGCACAACGGCAGTTTATCGACCCTCGAGCAAGTGGTCAGCTTTTATAACCAGGGCGGCAACTTTGCCAATCCGGAATTGCATCCCGACATCAAGCCGTTGGGCTTGACGCCGCAAGAGCAAGCGGATTTGGTGGCGTTCATGAAGACCTTCACCGACGCCCGTGTCAGTTACGAAAGAGCACCTTTCGACCATCCGTCGCTCGCCGTTCCCAACGGCCATGCCGGCGACGCTTTTGTGGTCACCAATGGTAATGCCCTCGACCCTGCTTTGGGTGTGGATGAGATTCGCCAGTTGCCGGCCGTTGGCCGCAATGGCAAATCAACGCCCCTGCCCACCTTTGAAAACGGTTTGAAATAAACCGCTACATCGGCTCTCTCCACCCGCATTCGCCGCGCGGTGGAGAGGCTTCATTCGCTGATTTGACCTACGCTTATTTCCGCCTCATCGCCTAGACATTGGCATTAGTCAGGCCTGCCGCTTTTGACCCTGTCGCGTTCGGACAGGATGCAATTCGTTTGGTTGGCAGCTGGATTGACCTGTCGCCGCAGCCCGGTGGCGGTGATTGGCTTGACCTATCAAATGCGGAAGCAGGGCAATACAGCGGCAGTGTGTGCAAACGTTATTTCCGGGCGTTACGACCTGCGCTATCTGGTAAAATCGAGGGCTTTATTGCTCGGATCGCAGTCCGTATTTATCGATTTATCCATTCAACCAGCACCATCCCATGAAAAACTACAAAATCGCAGTCCTGGCCGGCGACGGTATCGGCCCTGAAATCACCGCGGAAGCCATCAAAGTCTTGAAAGTCATCGAAGAGCGCAACGACGTCCAGTTCGAATTGCTGCCGGCCTTGTTCGGCGCCTGCGCTTACTTCGCAACCGGCGACGCCTTCCCGCAAGCCACCATCGACATCTGCGATCAGGCCGACGCCATCCTGAAAGGCCCGATCGGCTTGAGCCACGAGGAATCCAAGAAAATCCCGGTCGAAAAACAACCGGAACGTGGCGCGCTGCTGCCGATGCGCCGCCGTTACAACACTTACGCCAACTTCCGCCCGGTGTCCTTGCCCAAATCGCTGGCGCATTTCTCGCCGTTGAAACCGGAAGTGATCGGCGAGGGCATCGATTTGATCATGGTCCGCGAACTGGTCGGCGGCTTGTATTTCGGTAACAAGGAACGCGGAGTCAACGAGCAAGGCCAGCGCTATGTCCGCGAAACCCTGGAATACGACGAAGAGCAAATCCGCCGCATCATGCACGAGGCGTTCAAGCTGGCGCAAAAACGCCGCAAATTGCTGCACAACATCCATAAAAGCAACGTGCTGATGTCCAGCGTGTTGTGGAACGAGGTGATGGAAGAAGTGGCGAAGGACTATCCGGACGTGCAGGTCGTCAACTACCTGGTCGATGCCGCCGCCACCGCGCTGTGCCTGAAACCGACCCAGTTCGACGTGATGGTGATGGAAAACATGTTCGGCGACATTTTGAGCGACCAAGGCGGCGGTATTTTAGGCTCATTGGGCTTGATGCCGTCGGCCTGTATCGGTCCGGACAAAGCTTACTATGAGCCGTCGCACGGTTCGGCGCCGGATATCGCCGGCAAGAACATCGCCAACCCTTACTCGATGATCGGTTCGGTGGCGATGATGCTGGAAAACAGCTTCGATATGGAAGACGAAGCCAAAAACGTCTGGGCGGCGATGCAGGGCGTGTTCGGCGACGGTTACTCGACAGCCGACCTGTCCAAGCCGGGCAGTGGCGTAACGATGATCAGCACTCAGGAATTCGGCGACAAAGTCGTCGAAAAACTGCGGGCGATGCCTAGGGGTTAAGTCCGGGCGGCAAAGCCGAATCGGCTTAAGCTTTCAGTCAAAAGGCGGGCGCCGTAAGGGCCCGCCTTTTTTGTTGCCTGAATTCCGCCGATTCAATCCCGGAACAGCGCCAGTTCGGCGATGCGGCGTTCGATGGTTGCCAGGGTTTGCCGGTAGGCGGCGCCGTCGAAGCCGCCGAAGCGCTGGATGAACTCGGCTTCGGTCATCGATTCGACCAAGTCGGCGGTGGCCGGCATCAGCTCGGTTTCGTCGGATTGGGTTAGACGTTGCTGCAGGCGCAGGGCTTGGCTGCGATCGGCCACGGCGGTTTCGCCCATTCGGGTGCCGGCGCGGTCGGCGGCCAGGTCGGGAAACGAAAAACCGCTGCCGCCGCGCGAGTCCTGAATTTCTTTGTACAACCCCACCGCATCGGCCAACGGTGTGCCGGAGTAGGCCGCCAGCATCGCCGACACCAAATAATGCTTGGTCAAATCGTCGCGGCCGTTCAGCAGTAGCGTGTGTCGGACCGGGCGCGGCCAAAGTGCTGCCTGAGGTACCGCTTTGGCTAACGGAATGCCGTTGACATACAGGGTCAGCACCAAAATCGCCGCGCGGTTTTCGGCGATAGGGTCGCCGGTCCGGCTTTGACGTTGCGCCAGTTGAAACAGCGGCTGGGTCAATGCTGTCAGGCTGGCGCGGTCCGGCGTGTTGCGGCTGAGTTCGGCCAGTCGGCGTTGGTACGGCTCCAGGATTTGGGCTTCGGCGTCGGCCAGCAAGGCGCGGCGCAATTTGCCCGGCAAATCGGCTTGCCAGCGGTAATACACGCTGGCGCGTTGCGGCAGGAACTGCACATGTTGAACGACGCCGGCGACGAGTTTCAGGTCGATCGGCAACGGCAGGCCGGCGACTGCGGCTTTGACGGCCAGTTCGGCGAGCGGTCCGGGTATCCGTAGCGAGCCGAGGCGAGCCGATTCGATCTGCGGCAAGCCGATTTTCTGCCGCAGTTGCAGCCGCAGATTCAAGTAGCCGCCGAGCGGATTGGCCGGCAATGGCCAGGTGGCGTCGATCCGGGCCCGATTTTGTTCCAGCTGCAAGGCGGCACTGGCGCCGGCAAACTGGTTGGCCCAATAGTTCAAAGCCAAGTCCAGATCGGCTTGCTCCAGGCTGAGGCGGGCGGTCGTGCCGGAGCGCAGCCGGCGCGGGTCGTTTTGGTGGAACAATTGCCGGGCGCGGCCGATTTGCTCCGGGGTCAATTCAGCCTGGGTTTGCAACAAAGGTTTGGCGTCCAGCCCAGCGTAAATCGCCAGCGCGATTAACACCGGCGTCAGCATGAACGCCAGCCGGCACAACGTTCCGAATAGTCTCATCGCTTACGCGCTGGTAGTGGAGTCATCCTTGAAATGAACGCGGCAACCGACGCTTAACCGGATTTGTGCCGGTCCGCTTCGTATTGCGCCACGCTGATGCCGGCGTGGCTGAGGTATTCGCGGATGTGTTTAATCTCTTGTTTACTGCAAACCCCGCTGTGGTGCGGGTGGTGCAGAAAACCTTCGACGTTGTTCAACACCACATGAAAGCGCGCGCCGTGGCTGGGTTGGACGTTGGCGCCCAAGTGGCGCAACAAAGATTCGATGTCGCGCCAGTGCAAGTTGCCGCTGACCGGGTCCTGAAATATCGCGCGGAGCAGGTTTAGATGGTGGCTCATGGCGGCGTACTCCTGAATAGTGTGGCTAAAGGATTGCCTGAAAAATGCTCAGTCATTTTCCGTCCGATGTCGTGGCGGGCGGGTCGGTGTCGATTTTTGTTTCTCATAAAGAAACAAATCATCTATAAACAGGCTTATTGTAAATAAAAATTAAAGGTTTATAGTTAACCCAACTTCAACGATTCGACTTAATTCAGTCAAGGCGGAAAAATGAACCAGTCAAAATTCAAAGACATCGTTACCGGCCTGTTTTTCACCACCGGTATTTTCAGCTTCATGTCGGGCGAGTTCGTGCTGTCGACATTGCTGTTCGGCGCGGCCTCGTTGGCCAGCAACCTGAGCGTTGCCAAACCGGTCCGGATTTAAGCGTTTCCCGATTTTCGTAGTACCTCCTCGTTGTAAATGCTCTGCATCTTACGTGGCCTCTTCCCGCAAGGTTAGAGGCCTTTTTTTTGCGGGGCGGTTAGCGGCCGGGACGGCTGTCGTCGCGCTCGCTGGAGATTACGGTGTACTCGGCGTCCAGGGTTTGCTCGGCCTGCTGGCGTTGGGCATTGCGCCAGGCGCGCCAGAGTTTGAAACCGACGATCGACAACGGAATCAGCAGAATGGCAAACAGCGCCGAAAAGACCAAGGTGCCGACGATGGCGCCGGCTACCATGGCCGGAATCGCCAATAAGCCGGACAGGCGCTGCGATAAGGACCTGGGCGGCGGCGGTAGTCGCGGATCGGCCGGATTCGAATCGATGACGACGACTTTTCTATAGATTTTCAGCATAAGCTGCTCCTGTCGGGATGGGCTCCGAAAAAGTTGGCCGCATCCGTTGCTTGCCAGACCGGGTATTTTTCCATGGCCTTGCCGAATAGCTCGGATTCGACCAATTGTTGTAAGGCTGCGCGCAAAGCCGGGTAGGGCGACGCGGCGAACCAGGCGGCGTCCACCGCGGCGAACTGTCTGATAAACGGCAGAATCGCGGCGTCGGCCAAGCCGAAACCCTCGCCGCAGAAACCGGCGTTGCGTTGCAGGCGCTGCTCCAGTTCGGCCAGGAAACGTTCGCCCTGTTGCCGATAGTAGTCGGCCGAGTGTTCGGGATAGCGGTCGGCGTATTTGTAGCGGTCCAGCCAGCATTTGAAATCGCCGTCGTTGGTTGCGATCAACCGCTCGGCGTCGGCCTTATCCGAATCAGACAACCAGCCTAGCGGATCGTGCTGCGCCAAGGCCCAATGCATGATGTCCAGGCTTTCGTCGATGACCCGGCCGTCCGGCAGCAGCAACACCGGTACCGTGCCCTTGGCCGAGATTGCCAGCATTTCCGCCGGCTTGGCCCGCAGTTCGATTTCGCGGATCACAACGCAAATGCCGGCTGCGGCAATCGTCAAGCGGGCGCGCATCGCATACGGGCAACGGCGAAAACTGTACAGAATGGGGTTGCTCGATGCGGTCATGGCCTCGCCGGCTTGGGCAGTTGCAGGTTGTTGAAGCGAATGTTGGGCGCCGATTGTAACAGGCGCCGGGCTGTCGTTTTACGGCCATTGCAAATCGGCTCCGGTCAAACTCTGGTAAAATCGCCGCTTTGTTTTGCCGCTGCCGATGCGCAATCGCGCCTCAGGTACTCAATCGCCATTCTGTTGACCATTTACGGACATTCCCTTGATCTCTACAGCCAATATCACCATGCAATTTGGGGCCAAACCCCTGTTCGAAAACGTTTCCGTCAAGTTCGGCAACGGCAACCGCTACGGCCTGATCGGCGCCAACGGCTGCGGCAAGTCGACATTCATGAAAATCCTGAGCGGCGATCTGGAGCCGTCGTCCGGCAATGTCAGCCTCGATGCCAACGAGCGCCTCGGCATCCTGCGCCAGAACCAGTTTGCCTACGAAGACCAGCGGGTGCTGGACGTGGTGATGATGGGCCACGCCGAAATGTGGGCGGCGATGTCCGAGCGCGACGCGATCTACGCCAATATGGAAGCCAGCGAAGACGATTACATGCGCGCCGCCGATCTGGAAACGGTATTTGCAGAATTCGGCGGCTATACCGCCGAAGCCAGGGCCGGCGAGTTACTGCTGGGCCTGGATATTCCGCTGGAACAGCATAACGGCCCGATGAGCGCAGTGGCGCCGGGTTGGAAATTGCGGGTGTTGTTGGCGCAAGCCCTGTTCTCCAATCCCGACATCATGTTGCTCGACGAACCTACCAACAACCTGGACATCAATACCATCCGCTGGCTGGAAAACGTGTTGAACGAGCGCAACTCGACCATGGTGATCATCTCGCATGACCGGCATTTCCTCAACAGCGTCTGCACCCACATGGCCGATATGGATTACGGCGAGCTGCGGGTTTATCCTGGCAATTACGACGATTACATGACTGCCGTGACCCAGGTGCGCGAGCAATTGCTGGCCAGCAATGCCAAGAAAAAGGCGCAGATTGCCGAGTTGCAAACCTTCGTCGCCCGCTTTTCGGCCAATGCTTCCAAGGCCAAGCAGGCCACCTCAAGGGCTCGGCAATTGGAGAAAATCAAACTCGACGAAGTCAAGCCGTCCAGCCGGGTGAATCCGTTTATTCGCTTCGATCAGGCCAAAAAATTGTACCGATTGGCATTGGAAGCCAAGGATTTGGCCAAGGGTTATGGCGAAGAGCCATTGTTCAAAAATCTGAACATGATGATCGCGGTCGGCGAACGGGTGGCGGTGATCGGGCCCAACGGTATCGGTAAATCTACTTTATTGAAGACCTTGGTCGGCGATTTGACGCCGGATAGCGGCGAAGTGAAGTGGGCGGAGAACGCTGACGTCGGTTATTTCGCCCAGGATCACGCCGAGGATTTTGCCGAGGATATGTCGCTGATCGAATGGATGGGCCAGTGGCGGAAGGAATCCGACGACGACCAAACGATTCGCGGCACGCTGGGACGCTTGTTGTTTTCCAATGATGAGATCAACAAATCCGTGAAAGTGATTTCCGGCGGCGAGCAGGGCCGGATGCTGTTCGGCAAATTGATCCTGCAAAAAAACAATGTGATGGTGTTGGACGAGCCGACCAACCATTTGGATATGGAATCGATCGAATCCTTGAACGCAGCCTTGGAAAACTATCCCGGCACCTTGATTTTCGTCAGTCACGACCGAGAATTCGTCTCGTCGCTGGCCACCCGGATCATTGAGTTAACCCCGAACGGCATCGTCGATTTCAGCGGCAGTTACGAAGATTATCTGAACAGCCAGAATATCGGCTAAGCCCGGATCAATCGCTGCGGCCGCCGCGCACGAACAAGGTGGCGCCGACATCGGTGTAGACCTCGCGGTGGACGCTGCCGGCCGGTGCCAGTTGGTAGTCGCCGGCGCGTAGCAGCAGGTCGTCGATGAACAAATCGCCGGCCAGCATCATGCATTCCTCTTCGGTTTCATGGCCGTGCTCCGGACAGCGGGCGCCGGCCTCCAGCCGGTAAAAACACGACTCGCGCCCGCCTTCGATCCACAAGGTTTTCTTGCGGACGCCGGGCAGGATTTCCGGCCAATCGTTCATATCAGAGGCATGGGCCGTCAGCGACGGACCGGCGCCGAACGGCAGCAAACCGTTCAACACTTCTTTCAACACCTCGCGGCTATCGCCCAGCGAAGTGCCGCGCAGATAGGCCAGCGCGCCGCGCTCGGAGCGGATCGCGCCGTGGCGGCTGCCGGCCGCGGCGGCATGGTAATCCAGCGGTCCCAGCCGCAAATCGCCCATCGCCAAATCGCCGCGCAGCACGATGCCTTCCTCCAGACTGTTATGCCGGTGCGGGATCAGACTGGCGCCGGCGGCGAAATCGATCAACACCGAGCGGCCCAGGCTGCCGCCGTCCCACAACGGTTTGACCCGGATGCCGGTTTTCAAAGTTTGCCAGACGCCGTCCTTGGCCCGCACCGTGGTCAGACCGGCCTGTTTGGCGACGGCCGTCGCCACTTGCGCCAGCAGCCCGCGCCGCATCGCGTTGCGGCGTTCGCCGGCCGGCGCAATCGGCGTGATGTGTTCCGCCAACAGGTTTCGTAGCGGTGTCAGCTCGTCGTCTTCCGAGCCGGGTAGAGGCGGTTGCTGTTCAATCATCGGTTCGATCAACCTCGCCGAAATCGGCTGTCAGTAAATGCTGCATGCTCTGCAATCCGCGCCGGATATGCGATTTGACCGTGCCCAACGGCAAACCGCAGCTCTCGGCGATTTCGTCGTGGCTCAGCCCTCTAAAAAACGCCAGCGCCAGCAACTGTCGCGGCACCGGTTCCAACTGCGCCAAGGCCGCGTGCAACTGGTGTCCTTGTTGCACCGCACCGAGCAGATCGGTCGGCATCTGTCCTGCCGGCGCGGCGACGGCGGCCAAGGCATCGTCTGCCAATTCGGTCTGCTGGGTGTCGCGTTGCCGTAACGCATCCAGCGCCCGGCTGCGGGCCATGGTCATGACCCAGGCCCTGACCGAACCGCGCGCCGGGTCGAAACGCGGCGCCTGCCGCCAGACCTGCCAGAACGTATCCTGCGCCACTTCCTCCGCGCATTGCACCCGGCCGGTTATCCGCAACGCCAATCCGTAGACCTGGTCGACCAGGCAATCGTAGAGTCGTTCCAACGCCGCTTGGTCTTGATCGACGATGGCGGCAATCCAGCTTTGCAATTGCGCTTCGTCGGCCGCAGTCGTTCGGCCCGGCGCCTGCACTTCGTCATCATTGTTCCAATCGCTGTCCGTCATTGCCGTTGCTCCGTTACGGTAAATACGCGGCCAACGCCGGCTTGGATGCAGGGCGGGAGTGGATTGGCGCTGAAATGTGCGAGCTGGTGAGCATATTCAACCGATGCGGTCGGCAACCGGGCGTGATACGGCACAAGGCTATGGGGAGCGGTCGGGTTTTGCCGGTCACTATAAAGCAGGTTCCGTTCGCCTGGCAAACCCGCAGCAGAGTGCCGCCGGCTCAAGTCATTGAAAGGCAACAGCTTCCAAAAATAGTCGCCGCGCGGAACCGGTCGCTGCCGGATTTGGGCCGAAGTTTTTTTCGCCTAGCTGCATCCGCGGCCGGATTTGGCGCGTATTGGTGATTGCAAGCCATGCGAACGGCCGGCGCACGCCGTGCCGCTGTTGTGGCTTGCGTTTGCCAACCACTAATTTTGGAGTGCCAAATCATGAAAACCATTCTTCGCGCGGCGGCGATTGCCGCGAGTCTGAGCGCCGGGCCTGCCGCTGCCGCCGACTTCGACTTCAGCGGCAGTTTCGTCAACGACAACGACGTGTTGCGCTTCAATTTCACGGTCGGCGCACCGGGCGTCGTCACTTTATTTACCTCGTCCTGGCTCGGCGGCGGCTTCGATCCGATTCTGAGTCTGTGGGACAGTGCCGGCAACCAATTAGCGGAACAGGACGACGGCTTCCCCGGCGGCAGCCAGGTTTCCAACGGCACGGTTTTCAACTACAGCGAGTTCGACAGTTACCTGGCCTTGAATCTGGCGGCCGGCGACTACCTGGCGACCTTGACCCAATACGACAATTTCTCGGCCAGCACGGCGTTGGCCGACGGCTTCTTGCGCGACGCCGACCCGAACTTTACCGCCGCTTTCGGCTGCTCCAACGGCCGGTTCTGCGCAGGCATCCTGCTCGACAGCAACAACGATCCGGTCGAAGCCAACCGCACTGCTGCCTGGGAATTCCACATTCTGAACGTCGATACCGCGCAGGCGGCCACGGTCCCGGAACCGCCGACCCTGATGCTGCTGGGGTTGTCCGGCCTGTTTTTGCTGGGCGGCCGCTACGCCAAACCGAAACGCGGGCCGGGCTACCTGTGCGGCCAGCCGGACACCGGCGCCGAAAAAATTTCCGCCGCGTTGCATCCGAACGGCATGCCGGCGCGTATTGCCTGATGCGAAGTTTGTATCCGCTTACTTATCCGACAGGAGACCGATTATGAAACAGCCTATCCAACCGACAACCCCCAGTAAGCGTTGGCCGCTGGCCTTGCTCGCCGGTGCCATTCTCACGCTGGCCGGATTGCCGGCTGCCGAAAGTGCCAACCACCGCGAGGCGCCGTTAACGGCGCTGGACAGCAAGGCCGACATTACCGACTGGTACGCTTTCGTCAGCTATGACGATCCGAGCAAAGTGACGATGATACTCAACGTCGATCCTTTGTTGGAGCCGAGCAACGGCCCAAATTATTTTCCGTTCGATCCGGAAATACTCTACGAGATGAAAGTCGACAACGACTTCGATGCCGAAGAAGACGTCACGCTGCAATTTCGTTTTAAAACCGAAAACCGTTTGCCCGGCGTGTTCACCGGCTTCGTCGGTGCCGGCAACGGCATTTTCGCGCCGGCCAATTCGCCGGCTCCGGTGGCGCCGGGCAGTCCGCTGGTGCCGCCGGCGATCACCGCGTTGGACGGTCCCGGTTCCGAGGGCCTGGGCTTGCGCCAAAGCTACAGCGTCACCTTGATCAAAGGCAAGGGCGCCAACCGCCAGGTCATCGATCTGAGCCGGCAGCAGAAACTGTTCGCGGTGCCGTCCAACGTTGGGCCGCGCACCATGCCGAATTACACCGACCTGGCCCGGCAGGGCATCTACGATTTGGGTGGCGGCGTCCGGGTGTTTGCCGGTACGGTGGACGATCCGTTTTACATCGATCTGGGCGCGGCCTTCGATACCTTCAATTTTCGCGGCGACGCCTTCGGCTCCGGCATTCCCGGCGTGTTTTCCGACGCGCAGGCGGCCGACAACGGCAAGAACTACGCCCCGGACGACGTGGCCGGCTTCAATGTCAACTCGATTGCGATCGAACTGCCGATCGCGCTTCTGACTCAGGACGGCAAACTGCATACCGCCGGCGATGCGCTGGCCGTGATCGGTACCTATGCCACCACATCGCGGCCGCGCACCAAGGCTTATGCCGACAGGCCGGGCGGCAAACCCAAGTTGGCGAACGCCTTTACCCAGATCCAGCGCATGGGTAACCCGCTGATCAACGAATTGTTGATCGGCACCGGCGACAAAGACAAATTCAGCATGAGCGATCCGAAAAACGACGCGGCATTCGCCAATTACCTGCTCGATCCGCTGTTGGCGCGGGTGCTGAACGCCGCCTATGCCGGCGCGGTACCGATCCCGGCGCCGCCGCGGCTGGATCTGGCGCCGCTGGTGTTCTATGCCGCGCCGATTTGCCCCGGCTGTGCGGCCGGGCAGAGCGGACCCTTGGCCGACCTGTTGCGGCTGAACACCGGCATCGGCCCGACCGTCGCCGCGGCACGGCAACGCATGGGCTTTCTGGCCGGCGACAATGCCGGTTTCCCCAACGGCCGCCGGGTCTCCGACGACGTCACCGACATCGCCGCCCAGGCCGTCGCCGGAGTATTGAATCCGTCCTTCAACAGCTTTCCCAACAACCGCATCGCCGACGGCGTCAACGGCAACGACCGTATCTACCAGGAAACCTTTCCTTACGTCGCCTTCGCCAACAGCGGCCGCCAAAGCCGGCACGTCGATCCGGGCGAGGCCGGCTGCTTCAATGCCTTGACTGACTTACCCGGCAATTGCCCGGGCAACTGAGCCTTAGCTGCAACAGCGGTGGCGGCTTGGCCGCCGCCGCATCGATCCGGAGATCAATCATGGCGAATCGTTGGAGATGGCTCATTTTGTTTATCGGTTTGGCGTCGGCGCTGCCGGCCGCTTGGGCTGAAGCCTACCTGCCGGCCGACGCCGGCCAGGTGATCGAGACCTTGCCGGCGCGCGGCAGTCACTGGCTGGAACTGCGCACCTTGCGCCAGCAAGTTGCCGCCGCGCCGCAGGCCTTGCCGCCGGTGTTGCACTTGGTCAGGCGTTATATCGAGTTGGGCCGGGCCGAGGCGGATCCGCGCTATTTCGGCTACGCCGAAGCGGCGCTGCAGCCTTGGCTGCTGGGTCCAGCTGCCGATCCCGAAGTGTTGACGCTGCAAGCCACCTTGTTGCAAAACCGGCACGACTTCGCGCCGGCGCTGGCGTTGTTGGAGCGGGCCTTGGCGGTCCGGCCGCGTCTGGCGCAGGCCTGGTTGACCCGGGCGGCGATTCTGGAAGTGCAGGGCGACTATGCCGCGGCCGCCGGCAGTTGTCTGCCGTTAGCAAAAACCGCCGCAGCGCTGGTCGGCGCCGTCTGCATTAATTCGGTGTTGAGTCTGGCCGGGCAGAGCGAGACGGCCTACCGGCAGTTGCAACAGGCGTTTGAGCATGCTTCCGGGGCTGCCGCAACCGACCGGCAATGGGCTTTGGTAACGTTGGCCGAAATCGCCGAACGCCGCGGCGATGTCGCCGCCGCCGAGCGCCATTACCGGCAAGCGCTGTCTGCAGCCGAGGCTGACGGCTATCTGCTGGCCGCTTATGCCGATTTTCTGTTGGACCGGCAGCGTTACGCCGAGGTGGTCGATTTATTGGCCGACCGCAGCCGCGCCGACCCTTTGTTATTACGGCTGGCGCTGGCCGAACGCCATTTGCCGCAGCGGGATAGCAATGCCCATACCGAAGCGTTGCAGGCCCGGTTTGCCGCGTTGCGGCTGCGCGGCGACAACCGCCACCAAGCCGACGAAGCCCGCTTTCGATTGCAGCTGCGCAATGAGGCCGAGGCGGCGTTCGCATTGGCCAGAGCCAATTGGATGGTTCAACGCGAGCCGCGCGACGCCAGGATCTTGCTGGAAGCGGCGCTGGCCGCCGGCAAACCCCGGACCGAGTTGCGGCCGGTGCTGGATTTCCTGGCTGCCAGCGGTATGCAGGACAGCCGCTTGCAACCGTTGATCGCCCGTTTCGGCGAGGAGGGAGTATGAAAAACTGGGCCGTACTCTGCTTATGGCTGTGTTGCTGCGCCCCGGCCATGGCGCATAAAGCCAGCGACAGTTATTTGAGTTTGGACAGTGCCCACCGGCAAGGCCGCTGGGATATTGCCTTGCGCGACCTGGACTATGCCTTGGGCCTGGATGCGAACGGCGACGGCGCCATCACCTGGGGCGAATTGCGCGAGCTGGGCGATGCCGTGTTCGCTTATGCCTTGCAGCGTCTGACCGTCGCCAGCGCTGGCCAGCCCTGCGCGTTGCAGCCGGGGGCATTGCAGGTCGATAGCCATAGCGACGGCAACTATGCCGTGCTGAATTTTGCGCTGGCCTGCCCGGACCCGGCCGGGCCCTGGTCGGTGGATTACCGCTTGTTTTTCGATCTGGACGCTCAGCACCGCGGCCTGTTCAGTTGGGCCGGCAGCGATCAGCCGGCCGTGTTCGGGCCGGACGCGCACCGCATCGATTTCGACAGGGCTAGCCAAACCGGCATTTGGCCGGTGTTGGCCAGTTTTGCCGGCGAGGGGATGCGGCACATCCTGATCGGCTACGACCATCTGTTGTTTCTGTTGAGCTTGTTGCTGCCGGCCGGACTGGCCTGGGATCGCACCGGCTGGCGCGCCGTCGGCAGTTGGCGCACGGCGGCCTGGGACGCCGCCGCCGTGGTGACCGCATTTACGCTGGCGCATTCTTTGACCTTGAGCCTGACCGCATTGCACGTCATCGCCTTGCCGGCGCGTTGGGTGGAATCCGCCATTGCCGCATCGGTGGCGTTGGCGGCACTGAACAATATCTATCCGCTGCTGTCTCGGCGCCGGGCCTGGCTGGCATTCGGCTTCGGTTTGATTCACGGCATGGGTATCGCCAGCGTGCTGTTGGATATGGGTAGCGCACGCGGCTCGCAACTGGTCGCGCTGTTGGGTTTCAACCTTGGCGTCGAAGCCGGGCAGTTGGCGGCGGTGGCGGCGGTTTTGCCGCTGGTGGTTTATGCCGGCCGGTTTGCGGTCTATTCGCAGTCGGCGCTGCGCTGGGGCTCGGCGGCGATAGCGGCGCTGGCCTGTGTCTGGCTGGCCGAGCGCAGTCTGGAGATCAGTTTGCCGATTTTCTGAGCGGATCCCGATTCGGTGCTGAGGTGCCTGGCGGAAACGGCGCCTCGTGCATCCGAATTGGAGGTCAGCACAGACACTTCGATTTAGACCGGATAGCGTTCGAACTCTGGCAGCTCATGAATATGTTTCATCCATACGAGCCGCTCCGCCACCTGTATTTGCATTGTAGGTGCAAGGGCGTCAGGGTCGTCGAGAGTCGATGTCTGTACATCGACTAACTCCGGAAGGATCGCGGCGTTGCGGTAAAACAGGCCGCTCCCACACTCGGCGCAAAAACTGCGCATCGCGGTACCTGACGAATTGATCGTCTTTGGTTGCCCTTCTGTTACAGTCAGGGCTGACTCAGGAAACATCGCCCATGCCACCATAGGCGCCCCGGCGCTTCTCCGGCAGTCCTTGCAATGACACAAGGCGACTAGCTTGGGATCGCCTGCAAGCTGATAGCGTATCGCGCCGCATAAGCATTGGCCGTAATATTTCACAAGGACCTCCTCAATCCCGTTCTCTGTACTGTCGGGCAAAAGTATTGCACGAGTTTTAGCCGCCCAAGGTTTTATAGGCGCGAGCGGGTTGGTCATCACCGCTTTCCCCGGACGATTATTGACCCGGCCCTATTTATTACCGGTATTCAGAGCGTAGGTGGGGCGACGACAGGAACCCCAACACGACAGCCGTTCCGCCACCAACCGAGCGTGATAGCGAGACATCGCGACCAATAAAACCATCAATAACCAATAAAGGCCAAACCGGTTAAAAATGTTGGGGTTCGTACCTCACCCCAACCTACGCAAGCCCAACTTACCGAGTTTTGGCTTGCATGAAATAATCTCTTCCATTGATTTGGGCGTTTTCGCGATAGCAAAACGCCGGGTGGTTTTGAGCTACCCGCAGATGCCTAAATCTGCGGCCTCCCGACGACGACCAAACCCTTGCCCCGCTGCGCTGCCTCGGTCAGCGCGACCGGCAATAACTCTATTACCTCTCTGGTCTGCTCTAGGCTGTTGCTATCCGCTATCCAAGCATGGGCACGTGCCGTCGCCTGATCCAAGTCAAGTCCGGCATAGGTTTCTTTAACAACCCTGAGGGCGGTTGCCACTTCACTTGCCGGTATGAACAGGTTCCCGTAAATGCCGGGAAGACGACTAGCTCTCTCGTATCCCAAGGCCTGCCACAAGACTGCGGCGGGGCTACAGCGGCGAATTGAAATGAAGCGACAGCAGTTGTCTTCGGTTAGCTGACTTGCTACCTGTTCACCAAAAACTTGAAATCCCGGCAGATTGAAAGCCCAAATGAAATCCTTATACCAACCACCAAAAGCCTGCTTAACACTTGGCGGCAAACTCATGTAGCTTTGCGCTGCGGTGCATGGTTCGTTCTGAATCCACCGCCGAATTGCCAGCAGACCCGCCGCCGATGGCCCTCCGGCCGCCATTGCCGTTGCAAACGAGATTGAGACCGAGCCGACCTCTTCTTCGTCTACGAAACGCGCCAGCCACCAAAAATCGAAAGACATGACGGCTAGTTTAATGTCTGCCACAACCGGCAGTAAAACAGCGGGGCAACGAAGTCGCGCCGCTTTTTACTGTCCGAGTAGACGATCGGGTCAGACGCTATACATTGGTTTTCCTTCATTGAGGCGTAGCCATCCTTTAACAATACGGTAGATAAACCAGACAAGATCGGCAATCAGCACAAACCAGCCAACGACAATAAAGAATGTAACGAAGCCAATGATGCCCCACAACAAGCTGAACCAGAAGGTACGTATTTGCCAACGAAAATGGCTTTCCAGATATGTGCCCGCAACATCATCTTTTTTGACGTAATTCATGACGATGGCGACGATGCTCGTAATGCCAAGCAACAGCGATGCGGCGTACAGAGCGTAGATAACAGTAGTGACTGTTTTATTGGATTTATCTTTTTCAGTCTCGACTAAAGTGGGCATGCTCCCTCCTCAAAGTATTGTTATGGCAGGTTAAAAGAAGGCGCTGCCATATCGCCTAACGTAAAGCTGAAAAATAAAACCGCGCTCCGGTCAAGCGCGACACACACCTAGCACTGATGATCGCATTGCCAACACTGACCGCTACCCATTGAATAGTGCATGGCGCCACACCTTGGGCATGGTTCCGCCTCGCCTTCGGGTGTATACGGCTCCCAGCCGCATCTAAGATTTCTAATGGCTAATGCTTCTTCAAGAGACCCAACTTCTATAGTCCAGAGGTGCACCTGGCAATCAGGATCAATCTCCCCGTTTTTGAATCGCGGCGGGTCAAGGCCTTCTGCCAGACAGTTTGGCAGCGACGAGCCGTGTTTCGCCCAAGCTGAATAAATACGTTTCATGATGTCCAACCCAGAGCTAACCGGCCCGGCGCGACTTGATGGTGCAGCGTCCAGCGACCGAAAGGAGCGATGTTGAGCGGCGGGTTAGCGATCACGGCGGATTCACCATGCGCGGGCGAGCCTGTGCGGTCTTGGCCGGCTGTGCTTGCTCGCTTGAAAACGGTTCGATTCTCTATGCCAAACATTTTTTGCTGCCTCCGTCGCCGATCAACTACCCAACAATAAGGCAGCGGCTTTAACGCTAGCAAAACACATAATCCTGCGCCAGGACTGTAGGGCGTTTTCGTGATAGCAAAACGCCGGGTGGTTTCGGTTTTGGCGGATTGTCGCTAGTGCTCCGAATCCGCCTTACGGCCTTGCCAGCCGATTGGGGCATCGCCTCCCTCGAAAACGACAAACGATTTGGGGAGCGTAGGTTGGGGTGACGACAGGAACCCCAACACGACAGCCGTTCCGCCACCAACCGACCATGACAGCGAGACATCGCGACCAATAAAACCATCAATAACCAATAAAGGCGAAACCGGTTAAAAATGTTGGGGTTCGTACCTCACCCCAACCTACGCGAGCCCAACTTACCGAGTTAGACATTCCTTGAGAATTTCTCCTTTGATGCGATCTGCTTCGCTAGAAATATTGTCGCCACGCTCATTCAATGTGAATTTGTACTCAAACGCTTGAGCTGGGCCAGGAAGGGATTCTGGAAGCTGAGATACCGAAACCTTTTGGTCTCTAACCTCAATCATGAATTTTCGCTTTCCAAGCGCAGGCTCTGTCATAAGAAAGCTTTTCAAAACTTCATGCATCCATTGATCTGGTGGTAACAAGACTCTGCTATTATCGTAGGTGGGCCGTTCTTCCTCCCTCTTCTTTCGAGCGAGAGAAACCTGCTCTCTTGTGCGATCTAAATCTAACGAGGAAAGAAATTTTTCCATTTCCTCAATAGTGGAAACAGTGGCTACAACATCTTCCCGAGTTGGTTCCGCTTTTCCATGTGCTGCCAAATTTCTTAATCGGCGCGAATTGTCGAGTCGTTCTCTTAGCTCTTGAGGTAGTTCTATGCCATGTATTTCAAGGTACCGGCCAGAAACTGGCATAGATGGGCTAAATCGTTCGCCGATACCAACTTTGGCTCCAAACCTAAGAATCGCCCGCTCTAAATAGGCGATAGCAGACAGTAGCGCGCCCAGAGGATGGACCTTTCCAAGTTTCTTTAGGTTTTCTAGCTCGGAGTCGTTCGACGGCTCACGCATCTTGAGCGCAACTAGATCCTTGCTCTCGGCAAATTGGGGTAGGAGTTCGTCAAAGTCCTGACCATAGTGCTCTTTGAGCACAGTCCTAAAAAATTCTTGGGCAACGGTCATGTAAAAAATTGCTGTCAATTCATTTGGGGAGCCAAACCGATGTTGCAGCGCATTTCTCTCATCAATAAGCAGCTCTAGCTTATTGAGGTATGGAATGGTCAGCTTCTTTGCGCTAAGCGCCTCGATGCACCCATGAATAGTGATTGTTTCCTTCGGGTTCTTGTAAATTGAGTCGCCACTATCAAGGACCATATCCTTTAGCAGAAGCTCAACGGCATTCGACAGGTGAAGAATTACCAGCTTGCGGTCTAGTTCACTCGTGCCATTGAAATGAGTGATTGAGTGCCCAAGAAGCTCCATAGAGCTTTGAAATATGGGAGATTCAATAGCCATTCGTGTTCCTCACAGGATTGAGAGGCCTAACTAGCAACTAGATAGCTTCCATATAACTACGAAAAAACGGCCTTATAAAATATAAGATATTGATACTCATATAATTTTCTGTTCTGTATATCGTCAATGATGGCAGACTATGGCTGAAAACAATTCAATCGCTGTGATTGAATCACGTTAGGCGATAGACCGCAACAGATCGAAAACCCCTGATCAACACTCGGACTCTCCTTTCCCAAAGTTTGCTTGTGCAGTCAGTCTTCGCGGGATCGGCAGGCCGGTTAACGAGCTCTCCGCGCAGATGCGCCCAACCTTGAACTGCGTCGGCTTCGCGGAGAATGTGGGTTCGCGTTAACAACGGCCGCTTGTGGTTTGTAGGAGCGGGCCATGCCCGCGAGCAAACGCTTTGGGTCGCAGGCATGGCCAGCTGCTACAGGGCTTGAACCATCTGCTCTGTGCTTTAACCTAAGCACATCGGCTAGCCGGCTACCGGTTCTTCCAATGCATTGCTGAAGCGGCTGCATGCCGACGAGTTGCTGCGCGGCCCTTGCCTTGTTCCGGGCTTGTGCGCATACTGGTCTCCCGTTCCATTCGGTAAGCCAAGGAATGATACAAAGCGATAATTCTCCCCTAATCGTTAACGCCGTTGCCGGCGCCTCAATCAGTACCGTCCGCCGCCAGCAGACGCTGGAAGTGGCGATTGGCGGCGACTGGGTGCTGGACGCGCCGGTGCCGCCGCTGGAGCCGGTGTTGATGCAAATTGAATCCGATACCGCACTGAAGAGCCTGGTTTTTGCCACGGCCGGCCTCGGTCGCTGGGACAGCATGCTGGTCACCGAAGTGGTCAAACTGCTCGATTGCGCCAATCGCTGCGGTGTCGCGGTCGATAAAACCACATTGCCGTTGCCGATCCAAAACCTGCTGGCGCTGGCCGCCGCGGTGCCGGAACGGATCGACGCCCACCGCCAGCAACAATCGGTCTCGTGGCATGAGGCCATGCATGCGGCCTGGCTCGGCGCGCTACGCGAAAGCCGGGCTATGTTGTTGTTTGTCGGCGAAATGGCGTTAAGCACGCTGGCGACCGTGCGCGGCCAGGCCCACTTCCGCCGCGAGGACTTGTGGTTGTACGTGCAGGAATGCGGGCCGTCGGCTTTGCCTATCGTCACCTTGATCAGCTTGCTGGTCGGGCTGATTCTGGCCTTCGTCGGCGCCGTGCAGCTTTCGTTGTTCGGCGCCCAAATCTACATCGCCAATCTGGTCAGCCTGGGCATGACCCGGGAAATGGGCGGCCTGATGACGGCGATCATCATGTCCGGCCGCACCGGCGCCGCCTATGCCGCGCAGCTTGGAACGATGCACGTCAATAGCGAGATCGACGCTTTGCGCACGATGAATCTGGACCCGATGGCGTTTCTGGTGTTGCCGCGGATGTTGGCCTTGATTCTGATCATGCCGCTGCTGTGCTTGTACGCCGATTTGATGGGCATCATCGGCGGCGGCCTGGTGACCGTCAATTTCTTCGACGTCTCATTGACCGAGTATGTGGATCGCACCGCCAGCGCCGTAAAAATGAAGGACTTCACCATCGGCTTTGTCAAATGCGGGGTGTTCGGCATCCTGATCGCGCTGTCCGGCTGTATGCGCGGCATGCAGTGCGGCCGTAGCGCCTCGGCGGTCGGCGAGGCCGGGACTTCGGCTGTAGTCACCGCCATCGTTTTCATCGTCGTGGCCGATTCGGTGATGACGATCATTTGCAACCGGCTCGGGATCTAGCCATGGCCGAAGCTTGCATCACGGTCAAAGACCTGACCATGACCTACGGCGATTTCGTGATTCAGCGCGACCTGAATTTCACGATCAACCGCGGCGACGTGTTCGTGGTGATGGGCGGCAACGGCTGCGGCAAGACCACGTTGTTGCGGCACATGATCGGCTTGAAGGCGCCGGCCCAGGGCGATGTGTATTACGGCGAGCAGGGCTTGTGGCAAGCCGATCCGAATACCCGCGAGCGGATACTATCCCGCACCGGCGTGCTGTTTCAAAGCGGGGCGCTGTTGAGTTCGATGACCTTGGCCGAGAATGTCGCCTTGCCGATCACCGAAGCCACCACGCTACCACCGAAGAAGGTTCGGGAAATCGTATCCTACAAACTGGCCTTGGTCGGCTTGGCCGGCTTCGAGGATTATTATCCGTCCGAGTTGAGCGGCGGCATGCAAAAGCGCGCCGGCCTGGCGCGGGCCATGGCGATGGATCCGGAAATTCTGTTTTTCGACGAGCCGTCTGCGGGGCTGGACCCGATCACCGCCAAGCTGCTGGACGATTTGATTTTGAGTTTGAGCAACGCGCTGTCGGCGACCATCGTCGTCGTCACCCACGATCTGGATAGCATTTTCGCCATCGGCAATAATTCGGTATTTCTGGACGCCGAGACCCACACCATGATTGCCGGCGGCCCGCCGCGCCAGCTCTTGGAACAATCCACCGATCCGAGTATCGTCCGCTTCCTGACCCGCGGCGAGCAGGACGGCCGCCACGGCAGCAAACATTTGATAGGGAGCGATAGGTGAGTAAACAAGCCAATCCTTTGGCAATCGGGATATTTCTGGTCGGCGCTTTGACGCTGCTGGTGGTCGCGTTGATGGTGTTCGGCGGCGGCCAGTTTTTCAAGGAAAAGAACCGCTTCGTGATTTATTTCGATTCGGCCCTGAACGGCCTCAATGTCGGCGCCCCGGTCAAGTTGCAGGGGGTCAATATCGGCAACGTCAGCGAAATTTCGCTGGTGATGGATGAAGCCACCGGCCGGGTGTTCAAACCGGTGGTGATTGAAATCGACCCGGCCTTGCTGCGCGACGTTTCCGGGCTGCAGAGCGGCGCGCACACCGATAAGCAACACCGCCAGGCCGCGCAAAAACTGATCGACCTGGGGTTGAAAGGCCGTTTGGAAACCCAGAGCCTGCTGACCGGCTTGCTGTATGTAGACCTGAATTTTCATGCCGACAAGCCGATGAATCTGGTCAAGCTGGACTACAAAAATCTGCCGGAATTGCCCAGCGTACCGACCACGGTCGACGAAATCCGCAATACCGCCGACGAAATCATCAACCGCGCCAAACAGTTGCCGTTGGAAGAAACCTTGAAAAACCTGTCCGAAACCTTGATCGAGATGCGGACGTTGCTGCAATCGGACGATACCCGCAAATCGATGGCGGCCTTGGCCAAATCGCTGCAGGAAACCCAGAAATTGATGACAACCTTAAATAGCCAGACCGGACCGTTGCTGACCAACGCCAACGGCGCGTTGAGCGATACCCGCACCACCTTGCAGGAATTGAACAAGCAGTTGTTGCCGGTGCTGAAGGCCGTCGAAACCAGTTTGAATACGGCCACCCAGTTGATGCAATCCTCGCAGGGTACGCTGGCTGCGGTCGAGGCGATGGCAGCGCCGGACGCGCCGTTAAGTCAGGCGATGCAGGAAATGCGCAACGCCGCCCGCGCCTTGAAAGACCTGGGCGAATCGTTGGAGCGGCAGCCGAATGCAATCATTTACGGCAAATAGACGGAGGCAGAAGCGATGATCGGCAGGCGATGGATTTACCCGGCGCTGGCGGCCGCGGCGATTGCGGGACTGGCCGCTTGCGGCAGTGCGCCGTTACAGTTTTACATGCTGACGGCCGATAGCGGCGCATCGAGCGAATCCGGCCCGGCGCTGGCGCCGGGAACGGTGATCGGCCTGGGGCCGATCCGCTTGCCGGCCTATCTGGACCGGCCGCAATTGGTCACGGCGTTGAGCGATCACCAGTACCGGCTGGACGAACACAACCGCTGGGCGGAACGGCTGGACGAAAATATCGCCCGGACCTTGAGTCAGACTTTGGCCATCCGGCTCGGCGTCGAGCAAGTGGTGCGCTACCCATGGCCGGCGCGGCAGCGGCTGGACTATCAACTTGGCTTCGACATTCTGGAATTGCACCAGACCGCCGCCGGACGCAGCGTACTGTCCGCACAGTGGCAATTGAAGCAGGGCGAGCGGAATCTGGCCGGCAAGCGCTTCGAATGCAGCGAGACGGCGGCAGGCGGCGCCGAAGCCATTGTCGCCGCACAGAGCACCTGTTTGAGCCGCTTTGCCGGCGAATTGGCCGCTGCCGTGCGCGCCGTGGCGGCGACGCGTTAGCCGTTATAGACATCGTTGTTTGTAACCGTCATTCCGGCAGGAATTCATGTCAGGCTGTCCTGCCTGACAGGGTAATGTAAATCTGTTCCAGACCGATTTGTGCCGGAGCCAACCGCGAAGCGACTCCAGGCTGCAAGGGCTCGAAGTTGCCGTCGATGGCACTGGATGCCGGCGTCCTGCGGGCATGACGGCACTTGTGTGGAATGATGAGCTTTAGCCGCCGCGACATCGCTGCCGGCAGCCTTGTAAATCGGGCCGGCTGGCCAAATCCTGGTCGACCCCGCTTTGTGTCGGTTTTGGTGCGCTCTTGGTCCGAGTTGGTGCGAGCTTGCGAGGCCAATGCTGGGTTGGCTTGGTAGGCCGCCAAGCAATTGGCAGTATTACGAGGGTTGGCATTAATTCTGCTTCACATCTGGCCGGTGCAATGTGGCACCAATTCCCCTTCAACAACGGCGTTGAAAAGCGGCTCGCGATTTGCGGGCGGCCCCCGCTATTCGCCATTGTTCCCACCTTGAAGTCTCAGGTCCTGCAATCGGCGCATAACGGCGTCAGTTGTCGGGGACGGAGGCTTGTGCGATCAGGCTCCATAACATCCATCCGGGCATTTGCCTTGTTACGTCCGGGTTTTGCGTACCTAATCCAATTCAAAGGTGAATTATGTCTTATCTGATTCCAGCGGAATTTGTCACGAAAATGGTCGATGCCGGCGAATCCAAAGTCTTCATGTCGACCCGGGATACTTTGATCCGGGCTTACATGGCCGGCGCGATCCTGGCCTTGGCCGCGGTATTCGCGGTATCGATTACCGTGCAGACCGGTTCGCCGATCTTCGGTGCGATTTTGTTCCCGGTCGGTTTTAGCATGCTGTATTTGTTGGGTTTCGATCTGTTGACCGGCGTGTTTGTATTGGCACCACTGGCCTGGCTGGACAAGCGGCCTGGAGTCACGCCGAGCGGCATTTTACGCAACTGGGGTTTGGTCTTTGTCGGCAACTTTTTGGGTGCGCTGACTGTTGCGGTAATGATGTCGATTGTTTTCACCTACGGCTTCTCGGTACCGCCGGATGCGGTCGGCCAAAAGCTGGCCGGCATCGGCGAGGCCAGAACCTTGGGCTATGCCAAATACGGCATGGCCGGCTGGTTTACCATTTTCATCCGCGGCATGCTTTGCAACTGGATGGTGTCGACCGGCGTGGTCGGGGCGATGATTTCCACCTCGGTTAGCGGCAAAGTCATTGCGATGTGGATGCCGATCATGCTGTTCTTCGGCATGACTTTCGAGCATTCGGTAGTCAACATGTTTCTGTTTCCGTCCGGGTTGATCATGGGCGGCAATTTCTCGATTATGGACTATTTCGTCTGGAACGAAATTCCGACCGTGCTGGGTAACCTGGTCGGCGGTCTGGCATTCACCGGCCTGACCTTGTATTCCACTCACGTCAGAACCGCGCCGAAACGCGCTGCTAACTAAGCCGGCTCCGGCCCGCCTGCGGCGGGCCATTCATCCCGCATTTATTAGACAAGGAGAACGCAATATGAACCGTAACGAAGTCACCGAATTGGTTATCGCCCAAAAACTGCGCAAACAACTGAGCTGGCCGCAACTGGCCGAGGCCATCGGCATGAGCAAAGAATGGACCACCGCGGCGCTGTTGGGACAAATGACTCTGAACGCCGAACAAGCCGCGACGATAGGGGCATTATTGGAATTACCGGCGGAAGCGATAGAGCAGCTGCAAGTGGTGCCTTACAAAGGCTCTCTGCCGAGTGCGGTACCGACCGATCCGCTGATTTACCGCTTCTACGAGCTGGTCAACGTTTACGGCACCACGTTCAAGGCGCTGATCCACGAGGAATTCGGCGACGGCATTATGAGCGCGATCGACTTCAGCATGGATTTGCAGCGCGAGCCGGACCCGAAAGGCGACCGGGTCAGGATTGTCATGAGCGGTAAGTTTTTGCCGTACAAGAGCTACTGATTCGCAGCCGGAGCCTACATGTCCGGACGACTGGCCGTCAGCGTCGGCCAATATTCCGACCGCGGCCGCAAGCCGCTGAACCAGGATTGCCACGGCGTTTACGTTGCCAAAGAGCCGCAATTGAGCGCAAAAGGCATCGCATTCGCCGTGGCTGACGGTATCAGCAGCAGCGACGTCAGCCATATTGCCAGTCAGGCCGCGGTAACCGGGTTTTTGTTGGACTATTACTGCACTTCCGAGGCTTGGTCGGTAAAGAAATCGGCGCAAAAAGTCTTGTTTGCGACCAATTCCTGGCTTTACGCGCAAACCCGCCACAGCCGCTATTGCTATGACAAGGATCGCGGTTACGTCTGCACTTTCAGCGCTGTGGTCATCAAATCGGCCACGGCCCATATTTTTCATGTCGGCGACGCCCGGATCTATCGCTGCCGCGGCGGCGAATGGGAGCAACTGACCAACGACCACCGCTTGTGGGTCTCGCCGGAAACCAGCTATTTGAGCCGGGCGCTCGGAATCGACAGCCATCTGGAACTCGATTACCGGGCGGAAACGCTGGAAAACGGCGATCTATTCCTGTTGGCTACCGACGGCGTCTACGAATTCACCGGTGTCAAGTTGTTCGATCAGCACATCGCCGCCGCCGGCAGCGATCTCGACGTCGCCGCCAAAGCGCTGGCCGAGGCTGCGCTTGCCGCCGGCAGCGGCGACAACCTGACCGTGCAAATCGTCCGCGTCGAGCAATTGCCGCAGCCTTCAGCCGACGAAGTATTGCCGGCCTTGGCCGAGTTGCCGCTGCCGCCGCAGTTGCGCGAGCGGATGGAATTCGATGGCTACACGGTACTACGCGAGCTGCACGTCAGCAGCCGCAGCCACGTCCATCTGGCGTTCGATAACGATAGCTGCACCCAGGTGGTGCTGAAGACGCCGTCGATCGACTTGCGCCAAGATCCTGCCTATCTGGAGCGGTTTCTGATGGAAGATTGGATTGCGCGCCGGATTGACAGCCCTTACGTGCTAAAACCGTGCCCGCCGACCCGCAAACGCAATTTTCTTTACGTCGCGACCGAATTCGTCGACGGCCGTACTTTGGCGCAGTGGATGCTGGACCACCCGCAACCGGCGCTGGAAGCGGTGCGCGCCATCGTCGAACAGATCGGCAAGGGCTTGCGCGCGTTTCACCGCCTGGAAATGCTGCACCAGGACCTGCGGCCGCAGAACGTCATGATCGACCATGCCGGCGGCGTCAAAATCATCGATTTCGGTTCGGTGCGGGTGGCCGGCGTCGCCGAACTTTTGCCGGAACAGGCCGGGCTTAACATTCTCGGTACGGCCCAATATACGGCGCCGGAATATTTTCTGGGCGAGCAGGGCACGCCGCGTTCGGACTTGTTTTCCTTGGCCGCGATTACCTACCAGATGTTGAGCGGCCGCTTGCCCTACGGTGCCGAAGTCGCCAAATGCCGCAGCCGGCAGGCGCAATCCAAATTGCGTTACGACGACCTGCATTACGCTCAACCGCAGATTCCGGTGTGGGTCGACGATGCGCTGCGCAAGGCTTTGCATCCCGATCCTGCCCAGCGTTACGCCGACATCGCCGAATTCGTTCACGATCTGCGCCAACCCAACCAGGCGTTTTTACGACGGGTGCGGCCGCCGCTGATCGAACGCAACCCGCTTGCATTCTGGAAAGGGTTGGCGTTGCTGTTGGCGCTGCTGGTTTTCGGCTTAAGCTTGGCGCTGCACAAAGCCACCCACTCACACGCGGCATTGGCCGGCCCGGTATCGCCGGCAGCGGCCGCACGATAGTTTCATTCACTCTGTTCTTTGGTTTTATATGTCATCAAGCAACCTCGATTTGTTCAGTTTTGCCGGCAAAATGAAAATTTTGCACATGAGCTGGCTGGCGTTTTTTATCAGCTTCGTGGTCTGGTTCAACCACGCGCCGCTGATGCTGGCGATTTCCGAAACTTTGCAGCTCAGCCCGGCCGAGGCTAAAACCATTTTGATACTGAACGTGGCGCTGACGATCCCGGCGCGGATTGCGATCGGCATTTTGGTGGACAAATTCGGGCCGAAGCGGACTTATTCGACCTTGCTTGCCGTCGGCAGCGTGCCCTGTTTCATGTTCGCCGCCGCCGACAATTTCGAGCAATTGGCGCTGGCCCGGTTTCTGATGGGCTTCGTCGGCGCCGGTTTTGTGATCGGCATCAGGATGGTGGGGGAATGGTTCCCGGCCAAGCAGCTCGGCATCGCCGAAGGCATCTACGGCGGCTGGGGCAATTTCGGTTCGGCGGCGGCGGCGATCGTATTGCCGTCCCTGGCGCTGGCCTTCGGCGGCGATGACGGCTGGCGTTACGCGATTGCGGCGACCGGCGTGCTGGCCTTGTTGTATTCGGTCGTGTATTTTTTCAGCGTCAGCGATACGCCCAAAGGCTCGACCTATTTCAAACCGAAGAAGGCCGGGGCGATGGAAGTCACCAGCTACGCCGACTTGGCACTGTACATCCTAATGAGCGTACCGCTGTATGCGGCTCTGACCCTGCTGGCCTGGAAGCTGTCGCCGACCGGCATGAAGTTGCTGTCGGAGCCGGCAACCATCGCCGCCTACGTCGTGATTTGGACGCTGTTTGCCTTCAACGTCTACAAAATCGTGCATATCAACGCCGAGCACTTGGCGCAGCCTATAGAACCGATACACCACTATAAATTCAAGCAGGTCGCGATTTTGGATTTAGCCTACCTGGTAACCTTCGGCTCCGAATTGGCGGTGGTCTCGATGCTGCCGATGTTCTTCCACGACACCTTTAAACATACCGGGATTACCACGGTGCAGGCCGGCCTGCTGGCCTCCAGCTTCGCCTTCATGAATCTGGTGGCGCGGCCCGGCGGCGGTTGGCTCAGCGATAAATACGGCCGCAAATTGTCCTTGAGTATCTGCGTGATCGGCTGTGCGGTCGGCTACGCCGCAATGTCGCAAATCGACTCGAATTGGCCGATCGTATTGGCTTTTGCCGCCACTTTTTTATGCTCGTTTTTCGTTCAGGCCGGTTGCGGCGCGGTTTACGCGATGGTGCCGCTGATCAAACGGCGTATGACCGGCCAGATCGCCGGCATGGTCGGTGCTTACGGCAACGTTGGCGGCGTGACTTTTTTGACCGTGCTGTCATTCGTGACGCCGGAAATCTTCTTCCTGACCATCGCCGCCACGGCGGTATTGGTGGCGGTAAGCGTTCAATTCATCGAGGAGCCGGCCGGGCATATGGCGGAAGTCATGGAAGACGGTAGCGTGGCGATGATCGAACTGAACTGAGCGGCCGGAGGCTCCCGGCCATTTTGTGACTTGTGATTTAGGAGTATTCGACGTGATTGAAACTGTATTGGCGACCGTGACATTGGGGATGGTATTTTGTTGGCGCACCGCTTGCCGCCAGTCGGCCGCAATGCTGGAAGCGGGGCCGGAGCGGGCAGCGGTTTGTGCGGCGCGCAGCCGCAGTCTGCCGGAAGATGCCGTGTTGAGGCGCCACTTTCTGGCGCAAATCAATAGCGAAATCCAGGCCGGCCTGGCGCCGTGCCCGTCCGATTCGGTATTGCGCCGCCACCACCAAGCCCTGGTCAGCGCCAAACTGCAACAGGCTCTGGCCGAACTCGGCCGCAGTCCGGCTTGCTGACGGGCTTGTCTCCGAACCAGGTTAAACCCGCAGAATGGTCAAAACTTTAACGGTGCGCATCGGTGCCGCCAGCGACAAAGGTGTTAAAGCCGACAACGAGGATTTCTGGGGCGCCTTGGTGCCGGCTGAACCGCAGTTGACCTTAAAAGGCATTGCCGTCGCGATTGCCGACGGCATGAGCGGTAGCGAGGCCGGCAAGGAAGCCAGCCATTGCTGCATCACCGCGTTTCTGGAGGATTATTACAGCACGCCGGATTCCTGGTCGGTGACCAAGGCCGGCCAAAAAATCCTGTCGGCCACCAATTCCTGGCTGCACAGTCAGGGCCGGATGCGTTATGCCTCGGTCAAAGGCATGGTCAGCACCTTGAGCGTATTGGTGCTGAAATCCAATACCGCGCATCTTTTCCACGTCGGCGATTCGCGCATCTATCTGTTTCGCCAGGGCCAGCTTGAGCAACTCACTCGCGACCACCGGCTGTGGGTTAGCGACGATAAGAGCTATCTGAACCGGGCGATGGGCATCGAGCCGCATCTGGAGATCGATTACAAATCGCTGACGCTGGAGAAGGGCGACCGTTTCCTGCTCAGCACCGACGGCTTGCACGATTTTGTCGGCGAGGCGGCGATCCGCGCACAACTGGCGGAAGCGGTCGATTTGGCACAAATGTCGCGCAATCTGGTGGCTGCGGCTTTGGCGAACGGCAGCGACGATAACGTCACCTGCCAGATCGTCGAAGTCGACAGCCTGCCGTTGCTGAGGGAGGACGAAGTGCTGCGCCATAACGGCCATTTGCCGTTCCCGCCGCCGCTGGAGCCGGGCATGCTGCTGGACGGCTACCGGATCGAAGCCGAATTGCACGCCAGCAAGCGCACCCAGATCTACCGGGCTTACGACACTTTGCACAACCGGCGGGTGATTCTGAAAACGCCTTCGGTGCTGTACGACGACGATACCCATTACATCGAGCATTTTCTGCACGAGGAATGGGCCGGAAAACGGATTCAGCACGCCAATGTGCTGCAGGTGCTGGAAACCGACCGCAGCAAATCCTGCCTGTATTATGTGACCGAATATATCGACGGCTGCACCTTACGCGACTGGATGGCGGACAATCCGAAACCGGAGGTGCGCCAGGTCAGGGCTTTAGTCGAGCAAATCGCCAAAGGCTTGCGCGCGTTTCACCGCATGGAAATGCTGCATCAGGATTTGAAGCCGGAAAACATCATGATTGCCGCCGACGGCAGCGTCAAAATCATCGATTTCGGTTCGGTTAAAATCGCCGGGATTGCCGAAATCACGCCGCTGGATCATGCCGGCGACGAAAATATCCTCGGCACGTTAAATTACACGGCGCCGGAATACCACCTCGGCCAGCGCGGCACGGTCAAGTCCGATCTGTTTTCGCTGGGCGTGATTTGCTACGAAATGCTGAACGGCGAGTTGCCGTACGGTACCTTGCCGGAAAAACCCAACCGGACCAATCTGGAGCGCTTGCAGTACGTTCCGAGCATACGGCGCAATCCGCTGGTGCCGGTCTGGATCGACGGTGCGTTATGTAAGGCCACTAGCATCCAGTCGCGATCGCGTTACGACGAGCTTTCGGAGTTTCTGCACGATCTGGCGACGCCGAATCCCCAATTCTTGAAGGCCGAAGACAAAATCCCGTTGGTCGAGCGCAATCCGTTATTGTTCTGGAAGAGTGCGGCGTTGTTCTTTTTTGTCTGTAGCTTTGTGCTGGCTTTGCTGCTGCTGAGCGGGAAATAGACTGTTTGGCCGGCCGGTGTGTCGGCGGCGGGCTGGTTTATTTGCTGTCCAAGTCGATGACCCCGTCCCAAACCTCGGGCGGGTGTTGCCGGTAGGCCAATGCCTTTTTCAGATAAAAACGGCTGGGGCCGTCGTTAGCGTCGAGCTCCAAAACGGCTTGTAACACCCGCACCGCTTCCGGCCAATGGCCGGCTCGAAACGCGGCCAGGCCATCGGCGAAGATGCTGTGCACGATGTTCGGAATCGACTCGCCATGGCCGACGATTTCGGTCAATTCCACCGGTTCGGCGCGGCCGACCAGTCGAAACGCGCCCACCGGGCGGCTGAGAACGCCGTCGATCCCGGCGGTGATGGTCGACGTTGCCAGGATACGCGTACCCAGCGGGGTGTTGACGCCTTGGATCCGGGACGCAGTATTGACCGTGTCGCCGATGGCTCGGTAATGGCTGGTCTGCCCGGTTTCCAGCCGGCCCAGAGTCAGCGGGCCTTCGTGCAGACCGATGCGGGTGGTCAATGCCGCCAGTGGCGAGGTTTTGTTGAAGGCTGCGACCGCCTCTGCCATTTCCAGCGCCGCCAGACAGGCCAACAGCCGCTGTTTGGCCGGCGCCAATTCGAACCAGACCGCCATCATGGCATCGCCGGTGACGTCGGCAATCGCGCCATCATGGGAAATGACCGGGTGGCCGAGTACCTGATAGTAGGCATTTAACAATTGCCACATTTCATGCGGCGAATGCTGGGCGGCAATGCCAGTGTAACCGGCGATATCGGTCGCCAGGCACAAGCCGCTGACATCCCGTTCCGGGCGGGTCGGCGGCAAATGCCGATCCGGGTTCCAGTCGCCGGGCGCAGCCGGGACGAAGGTGGCCCATTGCGGAAACACCTGGCGGACGAATGCCAGCAGGCGTTTGCGCTCGCAGAGCAAATCGATTCGGGACCAGACCAAGGCAAGCAACCACGACACCGGCAGTTGCACCAATACCGGTCCCGCCAGCGGTAGCCACCAATGCCGCGCGGCAAAGGCATAAACGGCAAAGCCGGCATAAGCCGCGGCCAACAGCAGGCTTGCAAACAAGCCGCGGCGTTTGCTGCGGCTGTTCAGCAAGCCGGCGATAGCCAAGCCGAAGATGGCGGATACCGACCAAAACGGTAACGGCATTTCGATGAAGGCACCCTGGCTCAAGTTGGCGAATTGGGTCGCCATGATCTCGACGCCGGCCATTTTGCCGGTGTGCGAATCGGAAAACGGTGTCGGGAAAAAATCGGTTTTGCCGGGCGAGAATTGGCGGTTGGCGCGGCCGACGAACACCACCTTGTCGCGAAGGTCGTTGACTTGGCCGGAATAGACATCGACGTAAGACTCCATCCGGAGCGTCTTGGGCGGGCCGTAATAGTTCAGGTAGCGGCTGTCGCCGTCGCAAAGCACCTTATCGAAATTCGCCCCCAGGCCGCTACGCGCGGCATGACCGGCATCGGCCAGACAATCCCGGCGGCGGTCGGTCAGCCAGGCGGAGAGGGTTTGGCCGGTTCCGGTCCAGTCGGCGAAAGGTTGTAACGTGTAAGCCCAGGCCAGTACCGGCAGGCTCGGCGCATCGGCCAGGGCGTCGAAAAAGGTCCACACCTCCCGGACTTTGGCCTCCTCGGCATCGTTGACCAGGAAAAACGGTGCGCTATCCAGCGCCGCTTGCCCGATCGCCGGCGTCGCGCTGATTTTACGCATTGCCACCAATTGTTCCGGCAACTCCCCGGCCGCCTCGCCTTCCAGGGCAATGACGGTTTGCCGGTTGGCCTCCGCGCATTCTTCGCGGCCGAAAAAGTCGGCAGTACCGTGGCGGAATTTCTGGATACATTCCCCGATCAGCACGTTGCCGGCTTCGCGCATTGCGGCTGCCAAGTCCGGATCCACCGCCGGGTTGGCGGTGATGAACTGCAAATCGAAAATCACCAGTCTGGCGCCTTGCTGCTGCAATTGCCGAATCAAGCGGGCATGGTAGGGCCGCCAACGCGTCAGATCCTGGCCGACACCCAACTGCGTTTCGGAAACCTCGTCCATCGCCACGACGACGACTTGCCCAGGTGACGGCAACGGCCCCCGCCAGCGGAAGAGGGTGTCTTGGCTGGAGAGTTCGAGATCGGTCGCGCTAGAAACGGCTCCTGCGATCAAACCGGCGATTGCAGCGACTATTAACAGCCTGAGTAGGCGCTGGGGCATCGCGGTGGTTGTCGTGTTTCGCGCAGAGAAATATTACGAGCGGAGCACATGTTGTTTTACGGTTATTGCAATGCCATTGAGCAAGTTTTTGAAGTGCTCATATGGCGTTCCTCAGGCGCCAGCTCAAAAAATTTTTATCAAACTGTTTGAAGCCAGCTGAGGAATCTAAGTCAGCAAATAATTTCTGGCATGTCCAGATCAAAATATTAAATTCTTATTTTTTTTTATAACCGCTAGGGCAATTCGGTAGAGTTTGCGGAATAGTCCAACACGACTCTGTTCCAACTTTGACTTCACCGCCGATAGTAGTGGAGGTTGTAGTCAAGCAACAAGTGGTGCTTCCCGCTTTTAGGCTGAGCGTCGAAGTATAAACTTCTTGGGTTACGAATTCGTCTTTAAAAATTCGGCATTGTTTTTCGCCCGGTTCTACTGTGCAAGGTACTGGTTCGGCCGATTCGCCGGTGGTTGGATTTTTGTATTCATTTAACGTGACTAAGTTTAAAGTCTTAGGTGTAAACGTAAATGTTGCTATACCAACAACTAGAGCTACAGTGAGCAATTTGAATGATTCACTTTGTCGAGCCCAAATACCACAAATCTTTCTTAAAATTTCCATAAATATGTCACCTGTTATTCTATTGACTAATTTTTAGTTGAATGCGATTGTAATTTGAGTATACAAATATCTCCCCGGTTGAAAAGTCGGCATTATCGGGTTATTAACTCCGTTTTGGAAGTAAAATTCTTGGTAATTAAATTTTTCGTCGAATAGGTTTTTTACCCCGATCGATACGATGCCCAAACGTTTTGGTAAACGATAGCCGAACTGTGCATCAATCGTCCAGAAATCGTCAGTACCTTCTTGCATTGTAGGTTGTAAGCCCTTTATCGCTAAGCCGGTTTGCTTATCGATGGTTTGGTGAACGTTGGTCGCGGTGAATTTCGTGAAAATGCCGTTTGGCGCAAAATAATTAACACTCAATGGCATTCTTAGAGTTTTGATCGATCCAGGTGTCAGATCTGTGCTGTCGAAGAGCTCGCGGTTTACTGTTTCGTAATTAATGTCGAAATTGACAGAAAACTGATCGTTTATAGCCCAATAAATATAGCCGTGATCGCGATGTTCGCGTTGCCTTTTTTTGGTTGGTTCTCCTATTGGTACTTGCAGGTTACGCCATGATGTCTCAGCGCCAACAAACAAGTTTCTAGTCAGTTGATGGTCAATGCCAACTCCGTATCTCTCAGACATTGAACCCGTAATGTCGTCGAAAAATTGGTTAAAGCCCGCTATCTGCGTCGGCTCGATGGTTTGATCGGATATTAGGGGCCGTTTTACACTGGTGAAGTAGGCAGCGCGTAATGTACTTTGCTCCGCATAATTCCATTTTAAGCCAACTTTCGGATTTACTTTGTTGACGGTGCCGAAGGAACGGCTATCCATTGAATCGAAGCTGACGCCTAATGTGATAGGTAAATAGTTCAACCAATTGACGTTGGAATAAACATAAGAGTTGATAAAGTTTCCACCTCGGTCTGTGATTAAAGTATTACAGATACAAGGCAATTCGAAACCGAAAATCGAAGCCTTATTAGCTTCGTCAATATAAATATTCTGATCTTGGCCAAGATAGCTCAGTCCAAAAACATAATTTGAATATTTTGTACGTTTTAGATATTGCGATTCGATATGGAAAGCCTCTGCAGTGACTCGATTTGTTCGGCTCTTATCCTGCAAAAAACCGAATTCATCGGTAAAAATGTGACGCGAATTCTGATTGGTTTCCCTTTTTAAATGACTTAACGATGCAAGGAAGTCGCTGTTTGCATCGATTTGGTAATGCAATCCGGTTCTTGCACTGGTTGTGCGGTTGTTTTGGCGCAAAGCCTCATCGACATCGGCGGCAAAAAATTGAGAGGATATATCGCCCGATTCGGTGTTGTTATCGCGGAATTCGAATTGAATGTTGGTCGAGGGCGTGAGAGCGAATTGAGCGAACGCGGTATAAAGGTTGGTTTCGACATCGTTGTTTTCCCGGAATCCGTCTGTCGAATAGTGAAACTGACCAAGGCTGTAAGAAAAGCGGTCCCAAATGCCGGAATGTATCGCTTCGTTGCCCCAGGTATTGTTTCCGCCTGCAATTGCCGATAACTGCAAGGCCAAGCGGTTACGGGTGTATAGCGGGTTAAATTCGTTAAACGATTGTGTCGTTGGTCCCAAGCCTTCGAGTACTAACGGATTACTGGTTAGCAAGCCGGGCTGGATGGGTGTCATGTTGGCTGGTTGCAATAATTGCGATTGCAGTAACTCGCTGACGCGGGTGATTTCGTGGCGCGGTACTGAAGCGTAGTTATCTGCCAGTAGCCGATGCGCCGAGAAGTTGCTCGGGTCTTCGGTTACGGAGCGCCATCCTTGCACCAAGCCCATCCATTGAAAACCCAGGTCGTTATAGATGCGGCCCAAGCTAGCGCTTTTAGCGGCTAGATCTTCGTCCAGTAACAGTTTAGAGCGGTATACAGCTCGGTTATCGTTCAGTCGTGTGGCCTGCTGCATATCCGCCAAGGCCTCGATCGGCCGATTCGTGGTTTGTTTGCGGATGGCGTCGTAAAAATAGGGGGTCGGATCGTTTGGGTCGCGTTCCTTGGCCAGTTCAAGCTGGTCGGCGGCCAGGCTGTCGCGGCGTTCTTCGTAATAGGCTTTGCCCAGGTAGCTGCGGATCAGTGCGTTTTCCGGGTCGAGTACCGCTGCGATTTCCAGTTCCTGGCGGCCTTGTTCCAGGTCGCCGTCGCGGATTTTCGCCAGTCCCAAACCCAGCCGCGCCAGTGGCGAGCTGGAATCCAAGCGGATTGCGGTTTCGAAGCTGCGGCGGGCTTGATCGATTTCGGTATCGAACAGGTGCGAGAAACCGGCCACCGTCTGGGTACGTTCCAGATTCGGATCGAGCTGGAAGGCCTTGGCGGCGGAGTCTCGGCTCTCACCGCGCCGGCCCAGCGCCAGTTGCAATTCGGCCAGCCGGGCCCAGACCAGGGCATCGTGCGGCGCCAGTTCCGCGGCGCGCGCGGCGGATGCCAGGGCCGGTTCCAGCTCGAAGCGGCCTTGTTGCACGTAAGACAGGGCCGAATGCGCTGCGGCCGAACCGCCATCGGCGGCCACCGCCTGGGAGGCCAGACGGTCGGCTTCGGCTTTGCGGTTTTGGCTCAGCGCCAGAATGGCTTGCAAGGACAGGGCGTCGGCGTCGCGCGGGTTGGCTGCCAATAAGGTGTTGATGTCCTGTAGCGCGGCATCGGTCTGGCCGACGCTGAGACGCATCGCACCGCGAGCTTTCAATAACTGCGGGGTTTGCTGCGCCGGGGTCAACGCCGATAAGGCTGTTAATGCCAGGTCGGTTCGGCCGCGGCGAAAGTCGGCAATTGCCGCGCTTAAACCCGGCTCGACCGGCTGAGTGTGACTGGGATAATCCAGCAACGGCGGATAGTAGAGCGCCCAATTCACGGCGTCGCGCGGTTTGATGTCCAGCTGCGCTCGCGGCGCTTGCCCGAGCTGGGTTTGCCCCGCTTCGCCGGGGTGCAGGCGAATTTCGCCTTGACCGTTGAAAAAGCGTACGCCGCCCTCGTAGACCCACAGCGAAGCCGTCGCCGAGTCTGCTTGTAATGCGAATTCGGTACCTTCCGGGCCGGCGTTTGCCACCGGCGTGGTGATTTGCAGTTGTTTTGGGGTGCGGCTGATGAAATGGATGAAGCCTTTTGCCATGTCCAACAGCGTCGGGCTTTGCTGACCGATACGATTTAGCGTCAAGACCGAGCCGCCGCTCAAACGTAAGGTAATGCCGCTCGGCAATAGCAAGCTGGCGCGGCTATCGGTTTCGACCCGGACCCGGCTGCCTTCGCAAAGCGCTTGGTTCAATTGCGCCGCTTGCCAGCGGCCGTGGCCATCGGGATCGAAATAAAGGCTGCCCTGCAGCGAGACTAACGTGGCCGATGCCGATTGGCTGCACGCCGCGAAGGCGGCTGTTTCCGCAGAACATAACTGCGAAAATAAAAACATGAGCCAAATCACAAGACAACGCATTATTTCTCCAAGGTGGCGTTTTCTTTGCAATATAGTCGAAGTGGTCACATTATCAAGGTAATAATTAACTCGCCGCCGGTGTGGTTACGCTGTTTGGAAGCGGATCAAGTTCCGGCTTGCGGCCAGATTAACGGGGACTGAACGGCGAGTTTGCCGGCTACCAGGATGCCGGCGGGGTGTGCAGGATGCGCAGCGTTTTATCGTCTACGCTGACGTAGCCGCCCTTGGTCAATTCCTTCATTACTTTATTGATCATTTCCCGTGACGAGCCGACCATGGTCGCCAGTTCCTGCTGGGTGGGCCGGTTGTGGATCACGTAAATGTCTCCGTCCTTTTCGGCCATGTCCTGCAATATCTTGATGGTGCGTTCGTAGACGTTGGACAGCGCCATCTGTTTGACTTTCTCGGTCAATGCCCGCACTTTTTCCGCCAACACCCCAAGCAGCTCGATCGCGGCGTCCGGGTATTGTTTCAGCCAGTGGATGAAGTCGGCCTTGCAAATGACCCCGCAAACCGTCTTATCCATGGCTTCCACGCCGGCCGAACGCGGCTCGTTGCTGAGTAAGGCCAGTTCGCCGAAGTAGGAACCGGCTTCCTGAATCAGCAAAGTGACTTCCTTGTCCTTTTCGTTACTGCTGAACACCCGGACTTTGCCGGACAACACGATATACATCGAGCAGGTATCGTCGCCTTCGGAGATGATCAGGGCTTTCTTGGGAAATTTGACGACTTTGGCCCGCGAGGCCAGCGCGCTGAGCGCTTCTTCCGGCATGCCGGCCAAAAACGGGATTTGGTTGAGACAAGCGAGAACTTCGGATTGCATAACGGCGTTTTTACATTTTCTGATGTTTGGTTGACGGGCGGTAGCAGGCCTTAAAGGTGAATTCCGGCAAACGGCCATGGGTTTAGTTTGGGCAGCGGTGCCGGGTGAAAAACCGAGTCGGCCGGGGCTTACCGCGCAAATGCGCCGGCACCGTAGCGCTTTGTCCTGTGAAGTATTTCACATATCTCCGGTGAATCAAGTCGCGGCGCTGTTTTTTTTGTCCCGCTAAGCTAACGCCGCCGCCTTAGCGAGCTGTCGAAAATGGCGCTGGAGGTGCTGACGCTGAACTGGGCCGCTTAGCAGATTTTCGCCAAAACCAGGCAAGCTGTAACCGAATCAACTCGCTTACCTAACGCTGAGACTCCCCAGGTTAATAACTCCACACATCGGCCGTGCAATTTGTCACTGCCCGGCACCAGCCGCCTTGCCTACAGTATCGGCACCCGTCCATGGCCTGGCCTGCGGCGGGGAATGGCGGAGTGACGGTCGCTCGTCGGTCGTTTCCGCTCCGCGTTTCGTCCGCGACCGATCCGGTCCGGTGTATTCAGTCTTAAGGAGCAAGAAAATGTCAAAACAACCCGCGTTTACCCAAGACTTGCAAGTCTTGACCCTACAGGAGCAGGCCCAAGTATCCGGTGGCCTGATCGGCCCGGAAGGCGACTTGAGCCAGTTTCCGCGCAAATTCTGGCCGGTGATCAATCCGGGCGCCAGCGTGATCAACGTTAAAACCTTGGTCCAGAACGTTCTGGCGCGCTAGGGATTTTCCAACCGTAGTCTGGAGAACAATCATGTCAAATAAAACTACCCGGATTTCCGCCGACGACTTATCCGCTTTCGCCGAACAAGGCAAGCAACGCGCATTGCAGGCCCGCGCCGAGGCCGGCACCGAATTGAGCGCCGCCGAGCTGGAGCAAGTCAGCGGCGGCGTCTCGGTCAGCCTGGTGCTGAGCAAAGGCATCATCGCCGGCGGCCCAAGGTTCGACCAATTCAAAGCCGTCAACGGCCTAGCCACCAACCCCGCCGGCGGCTTGGCGGCCGGTATCCAAGGAGCAACCCGGCTGGGTTGAGCGCGCCATGGCCTCGGATAACGCAGTGTTATGCCCCAGCGCGCAGCCGGAATGGGACGGAGCCCAAGTCATCGGCGTTATGGCCGGTACCCCGGAACAGCCGGAAATGGCCTATCTGAATACGCCGCAACCGGTCACCGAGCAGGTGCTGGCCATGGCCGGCCCGCTGACGCCGGCCGAAGTGTTTCGGTTCTCCGCGCCTTGCGCCTGCAGCGGATGCGGCCATTTTGCCGCCGAAGAATCGAAATGTCGCTTGGCCGAAAAAGTCGTGCGCTTTACGCCGTCGGTTACCGAGCAATTGCCGGTGTGCGCGATTCGCGCCGATTGCCGCTGGTGGAACCAGGAGGGGAAGGCGGCTTGTTTCAGATGTCCGCAAGTGGTGACCAATAACCTCAAACCCAGCGACGAGATGCGGCTGGCGGCCGATTACGGCGTTATCTGAGCGCTTTGGTCTTTAACACAGCACAGGTGAGAGGAGAACGGCAGCATGAAACCGGCATTATTTCGACAACAAGCCTTGGATTACAAAAGAGACAAGCCTTTGGGCGAGGTGATACGGGTGGAAGCTTTGCCGTTTTCCTTACTTACCGCATTGGCGGTTAGCAGCGCGGTGCTGCTGATCGCCTTCGCCTTCTGGGGCGAATACACCCGCAAATCCCATGTCAGCGGTTATTTGGCGCCGAGTATGGGTTTGATCAAGGTTTACCCGCCGCAAGCCGGCACCTTGATCGAGAAGCACGTCAAGGAAGGCCAAACCGTAAAAGCCGGCGATACCTTGTTCGTATTGTCCACCGACAGCAGTTCCCGCGACACGCCACAGGCCCAGGCCGCCGCAATCGAACAACTGAAACAGCGGCGGGAAAGCCTGGAAACCGAGTTGAGCAAGCAGGAACAAATCGACCAAATTCAATACCGCGCCTTGCTGGACCGCTGGCAAGGCATGCAACGCGAACTGCAGCAAGTCAACAGCGAGATCGCTACCCAACAACAACGCCTGGCCGGCGCCGAAGCGACGTTGCAGCGCTACCAGCAGTTGCTCCAAACCAAATTCGTCTCGGCGGTACAGGCCCAGCAAAAACAGGACGAATGGCTGGATCACCAAGCCAAATTGCAGGCCTTGCAACGCATCCAAATGACGTTGCAGCGCGACATCCGCGCCACCCAGTTGGAAGTGGACGGCAGCCAGATGAAGTTCAGAAACCAACGGGCGGCAATCGAACGCAACATCTCGACCCTGACCCAGAACATCACCGAATCAGAATCCCGGCGCAACATCGTCATCACCGCGCCGCACGACGGCACCGCGACCGCGATTCTGGCCGAACAGGGCCAGAATGCCGGCACCGCCAATCCGTTGCTGTCGATCTTGCCGGCTGGGGCTCAGTTACAGGCGCAACTCCTAGTGCCGTCCAGCGCGGTCGGTTTCGTCGAGACCGGCCAAACCGTGGCGATCCGTTACCAGGCCTTTCCGTACCAGCGTTTCGGCAGCCATCGCGGCCGCATCGTCGAGATCGCCAAAACGCTGATCACGCCGAAGGACGCCGATTTGCCGGTGACCTTGCAGGAAGCGGTTTACCGGGTCACGGTCGTGCTGGACAAACAGTCGGTGCAGGCCTACCGCCAGGAGATCCCGTTGCAGTCCGGCATGTTGCTGGATGCCGACATCTGGCTGGACCACCGCCGCTTGATCGACTGGATTTTCGAACCGCTCTATAGCATTGCCGGAAGGGTGTAACCATGAGCATACAAGCCATGCTGGATTTTTCCGGCCGCAAGAAAACGCCGTCGATTCTGCAAACCGAAGCCGCCGAATGCGGGCTGGCCTGTCTGGCGATGGTGGCGTCCTACCACGGCCACCGGCTCGACGTCGCCAGTTTACGCCGCAAGTTTTCGGTGTCCTTGAAAGGCTCGACCTTGAACCATTTGATCCGCATCGCCGACCAGTTGCATCTGGCCTCGCGCCCGGTCAAAGTCGATTTGCCGGAGCTGAGCAAGCTGAGCCTGCCGGCGATCCTGCATTGGGATTTCAACCACTTCGTGGTGCTGGCCCAGGTCAAGCGCGGCCTGGCGACAATACACGATCCGGCCAAAGGCGTGCTGAATCTGCCGTTTAGCGAAATCTCCAAACATTTCACCGGCATCGCTTTGGAACTGATGCCGACCCAAAGCTTTACGCCGAAAACCGAACGTCAACAAATCAAGCTCTCCCGCCTGATTGGCCAGTTGGATGGGGCCGCCGGCGCGATCTGGCAAATCGTTTTATTGGCTGCGGCCATTGAAGTGTTTGCCATCGTCGCGCCTTTTTTTATGCAATTGGTGGTCGATAACGCGGTCGTGGCCCGCGACGACAACCTGCTGACCGTACTGGGCTTGGGCTTTTTGTTGCTGTTTCTGATCCAGACTGCGATTACCGCATTGCGCTCCTGGGTGGTCCTGGTCTTGAGCACCTCGGCCAATCTGCAATTGCTGAGCAATCTGTTCGGCCATTTATTGCAGTTGCCGATGAGTTTTTTCGAAAAGCGCCATCTCGGCGACATCGTCTCCCGCTTCGAATCGTTGAACGTGATCCAACGCACGCTGACCACCAGCTTCCTGGAAGCCATCGTCGACGGCGCGATGGCGCTGGCCACGCTGGCGATGATGCTGATCTATAGCTGGAAACTGGCCGCCATCGTCTGCCTGGCGGCCGCGTTATACGGCTTATTGAGGCTGAGCCTGTTTACGCCGTTGCGGCTGGCGACCGAGGAACAAATCCTGCGCGGCGCCAAACAGCAGACCAATCTGCTGGAAACCGTGCGCGGCATGCAGAGCGTGAAGTTGTTCAACCGCGAGTTGCAACGCAAGGTCGGTTACCAGAATCTGATGGTGGACCATTTCAACGCCGGCATTCGCGTGCAAAAGCTGGGCATCGTCTACAAGGCGCTGAACAGCCTGTTGTTCGGCCTGGAAAACATCGCCGTGGTCTGGCTTGGCGCGCTGTTCATTCTGGACGGTGGTTTTTCGGTGGGGATGCTGTTTGCCTTCATGTCGTTCAAGGACCAGTTCACCCACCGGGTCGGCAGTTTCATCGAGAAAAGTATCGAATTCAAAATGCTGGGCCTGCACACCGAGCGGGTGGCCGATATCGCCCTGGCCGACACCGAGCGCGCCGGCTTGGGCTGCGGCCAGCGCGACTTGCCGGCCTCGCTGCAAATCCGCGATCTGGAGTTCAGCTATGCGCCGTCGGAACCGGCGGTGATCAGCAATCTGAGTCTGGACATCCAGGCCGGCGAATCGGTGGCCATCGTCGGTCCGTCCGGATACGGCAAGACCACGCTGGCCAAGTTGATTCTCGGCCTGTTGCAGCCGAGCTCCGGCGAAATATTGGTCGGCGGCGTGCGCTTGCCGCAAATCGACAACCGTGACTACCGGGACATGGTCGCGGCGGTGATGCAGGAAGATCAACTCTTCGCCGGTTCGATCGCCGACAACATCTGTTTCTTCGATCCGGAACCGGACCAGGCCTGGATTGAAACTTGCGCCCAACTGGCGGCGGTACACCAGGACATCGTGGCGATGCCGATGGCATACAACACGCTGATCGGCGATATGGGCACCGTGTTGTCCGGCGGCCAGAAACAACGGGTGCTGCTGGCGCGGGCCTTGTACAAACGGCCGAAGATTCTGGTTTTGGACGAGGCCACCAGCCATCTGGACGTGGCGCGGGAGCGCTTGGTCAACGGCGCGATTCAGCAATTGAAGCTGACCCGCATCATCATCGCCCACCGCCCGGAGACCATCGCCTCGGTGGACCGGGTGATCGATTTGCAGGCCCTGGCCCAGCGCGGCCGCTGCGAGGCGGTATCGCAGGCAGCTTAGCAGGTTCCGGAGCGGAAGCCTTGCCCGAAGGGGGCACGTTCCTGATCAGAACCGGTCCGGGTGTCGCTTCCGCCCCGAACCGCAACCGAGGACACACGAAATGAAGACTTGGATAACTTATCTATTGCTTGTATGCGGCGTATGCGCCAGTGCCTTAGCGGTTTCGGCGCCGGCCGACATCGCCAAACTATTCGGCCGGCTGCCGACGATCACCCGGTACGAACGCAGTTGCGTGCTTAGCGCGTCGACGCCTGCGGAATTAAAGGCTTGTATCAACAATCTGCCCAATACCGAATATTACAGCCGGGAACGGACCCGCAGCCTGGGGCGGCTGGATGCATTAAACACCATCGTCGCCGATTTGAATGCGGTGCCGGATCTGAACCCGATCGAAAAATTCTGTTTGTTCACCTCTACCCCGGCCTGCATGGAAGCCTGCATTCAAGGCTGGGTCTGTTCCGCCGATTAGCGGCGCGAGTTTGAGTAAGGGAGCGGTTTTCGGCTGCGCCATCGAGCGGACGCAGCCAAAAGCCGATGCCGGGCCGGCCATAAGGATTTGGCTGGTCCGGCCAGGGACGAATTTAACCGGCTAAATCCCGAAAGTCAGCAGACTTCACCTCCGCTTCACGATCCCCACATCAAGGTTTCACCGCTTGGGCCCATGCTAGGTCGCGTATTCAAACCTGTGGAGAACGACGATGCGAAACAAACTTTGGCAAAAAGCGGCGGCAATGGCGGTACTGACGCTGCTGTTATTGATCCCGATCGGCATGGTCAAGGACCTGGCGAACGAACGCGAGAACCGGCAGTTGCAGGCGGTAAACGATATCGCCGCCAGCTCGGCCGGCCCGCAAAAGCTGTTCGGTCCGGTATTGGTGGTGCCTTATCACGAAATTTGGAGCGAAGTCTCCGAAACCATCCGCGACCGTACCGCGGTGCGCGAGGTGCAGCAACGTAGCGAGCTGCGCTATTTACACTTTTTACCCGAGCAATTGAGTCTGACCGGCGAGCTGGCCACCGAGACCAAGCGTCGCGGCCTGTTCGAGGTCCGTTCTTACGTGGTGAATCTGTCCGGCAAAGGCGAGATCAAACTGCCCGGCGGCTACGGCAATCCGGCGCCGTTGCACGGCGGCCGCATCCAATTCGGCACGCCTTATATCGGCATCGCCTTGTCGGATATGCGCGGGGTGTTGGCTGCGCCGGGTGTGGAGTGGGCCGGCAAAACCTATGCCTTCGAACAAGGTTCGAATTTGCCGCTGGAGGATGCCAGCGGCATGCACGCCAATCTGGAGCCGATGCCGGTCGAATTCGGTCCGATCTCGATTCCGTTCGGCTTCGATTTGAAGCTGCGCGGCATCGAAGCCCTGGAATTCGTCCCGGCCGGCAAGCATACCCAAGTCGAGCTGGCCTCGACCTGGCAGCACCCGAGCTTTTTCGGCCGGTTTTTGCCGGATCCGAGCAGCCAGCAGACCGGCACCGACGGGTTCCGCGCGGCCTGGAGCGTGGATGCTTTGGCTTCGAATGTCGGCCGCAATCTGGGCGGGGTACGCCATATCGCCAGCTACGACAGTTTCGGTGTGCGCCTGATCGAACCGATCAACGTTTATTCCTTGTCCGATCGCGCCGCCAAGTACGGCTTTTTATTCGTGTGTCTGACCTTCGCCGCGATTTTTCTGTTCGAGCTCCTGAAAAAACTGGCGATCCATCCGGCCCAATACGCCTTGGTCGGGCTGGCCTTGGCGATGTTCTTTTTGTTGCTGCTCAGCCTGTCGGAGCATTTGCCGTTCGCTGCGGCGTATTGCCTGGCCAGCGGAGCTTGCGTGCTGCTGATTGCGGTCTATCTGAGCGCGGTGTTGCTCAGCGCGGCGCGCGGCACCGCGGCCGGCGTGTTGTTGGCGGCCTTGTTCGCCAGCCTGTACGGCTTGCTGGAATCGGAAGATAACGCGCTGATGCTGGGTTCGTTGCTGTTGTTTGCGGTGTTGAGCATCGCGATGCTGGCGACCCGCAAGCTGGATTGGTACGGGTTGGCCGAAACCGGCGCCGGTGCAAGCGGGAGGGAATCATGCTGATCGCCCATTTACCGGCCGGCTACATTGTTTCGGTACTGACTTTTCCATTGGTTCGCGGGCAGCAAGTCGATTGTAAAACCTATCTGCGCTGCGGCATGTTGGGTGCGGTGGCGCCGGATTTCGACATGATTTACTTTTATCTGGTGGACGGCGGCATGCACCCGCACCACAGTTATTTCAGCCATTTTCCGCTGACTTGGTTGTTGCTGGTGGCGGCGGCCGCGGTTTACTACCGGCGCAGCGCGGACCGGCGCCTGCCGATACTGGCCCTGGTATTTGCCGGCAACGGCTTCCTGCACATGGTGCTGGATTACATCGCCAGCAATATTTACTGGCTGGCGCCGTTCGTATTGAAGCCGTATTCTCTGAGCTTGGTGGATCGGGTTTATCAGCCGTGGTGGCTGAACTTTCTATTTCATCGGTCGTTTGCGGTGGAAATCGCGATTACGGCAACCGCCTGGATGATCCGGCGGCGGCGTGGATTGGCGACCAATCCGGAGCCGCCAGCGAAGGTTCTTAGTAACGCTTTACGCAAGCCGGTTGACTATCGGCCCAATTATCGGCGGTTGGAGTCCAGAGAATGGCGGACTTTGCTTCTCGCCGGCAACGATGAGCGGACGACGTGGTATAAGGCGATTGGCGTACGCGGCAGAAAAAACCGCAAACCGCCTGTCGCCCAACCGGCTCGGCGCTGGCTCGAGCGGGCGGAAAGCGAATGGATGATGCGTTGCCGGCGGCTTGGTCAGGAATTCCCGAAACAGAATCTGAGGAGAATTTTATGCTGGAAATCGTCTTAATCCTGGTCGCCGTGGCGTTGGCGGCTTTTGCCTTTATCGCCACGCGCCAACCGGATAGCTTCAGCGTCAGCCGTTCGTTGGCGATGGCGGCACCGGCATCGCTTGTGTTTGCCCAGGTCAACGAATTGCGTAAATGGGATGCCTGGTCGCCTTGGGCCAAGCTGGATCCGAATGCGCAAAACAGTTTCGAAGGCCCCGACGCCGGCGTCGGCGCGGCGATGCGTTGGTCGGGCAACAATAAGGTCGGGCAGGGCAGCATGACCATCGTCGACAGCCGGCCGGACAGCTTCATCCGCTTTAGTCTGGACTTTGTAAAGCCCTTCAAAGCCAGCAATATTGCCGAATTCAGCTTTGACAGCGCCGGTACCGAAACCGTCGTGACCTGGACCATGTCCGGGCGCAACAATTTCGTCGGTAAGGCGATGAATCTGGTGATGAACTGCGACAAGATGGTGGGCGGCCAATTCGAACAGGGTCTGGCGGCGATCAAGCGGATCGTTGAGGCAGGAGCTTGATGCTGGCGGATTGGATTTTGCGGTAGTGCCCAAGCTTTGCCTGGGCACTTCGGGTTGGAAGTCTGGCTTCCGTCCGGTTAAGCCTGGCCGGCGTTAGGTCGCCAAGCCTTCGGCCTCAAGCGATACGTCTTCCAGAAAACTCAAACAACCCAATTCTCGGGCGAATTCCTGAATTTCGCCGGCCATGTGAAAGTTCAAGATCGCGTTTGTTTTCAGGTCGACAACCGCGTATTCGACCAGCGGATTGTCGCTGATTAACCTTGGCTGGTATTTTTGTAATTTCTTCGATTCCTTAGCCAACTTCCGATTGATCCTGGCGGTCAGTGCCCGAATTGAAACCAATTTTTTCATGCTCAATCTCCTTACGTTGTTAGGAGAGCTGAGTATAGCCCTGTTGACTGCGAAATACACGCGCCGCCGCCGGCTCGCGGAGTGCGCCAGGATTCCCGGCCGCCGCAGCTGCCGGGAAATCCGGCGTCGGCTTCAGTTAATGCGAAACGTCAAGCGACGTGGCAGGACGTGGCACACTGCGGGCAACCGTTAACTTGGCGGAACGATTCGGCGGCTTTTTTGACCGCGCTGGCGCAACTGGCGATAGAGCCCAAGTAGCGAATGCTGTCCTTGGCCGGCAACAGGGTGCAGGCCGCGTTGTGAACCAGATGATCTCCGTTTGCTTGAGCATTGATTTCGACGTAAAACTCAGCCATGGTCTGTACCTCATAAAAGTAAGTTGGATTGCAGGTTGGGCCCGAATGTTGTCGACCGGTGCATCCCGCGCCAACGGCCTGGAATGACCTGGCTGGACTCCGCTCCGACACTGTTCGGGTGCGATTGGCTCGGAGCAAGCGCCATGCCACGTCTTGGTCGCGGAGCACGGCGGGACCGGAAACGGCCGGCGCAAAGTTTGCCGACGCCCGTTGGCCGCGGCGTTTCAGGCGGAGCCAGCGAAAGAAAGCCGATTTATTTTTCGCAAAACGCGGTCCGGTCATGCCGGGATCGTCTTGTCGCATTTCCTACAAGAGAGCTGGGTTTTGTCGACCGTCAAGGCCGGCTGGGCTGGTCCAGCCGTTTAGGTCTCACGGTGAAACCCGGTCTGCACGATCTTGCTATCTGGTGTGGTTTTTGCTGGTTCCGGAGTATCTTTCACTGCCTGGAATATTGCGATGCGCTACCAACCTCACTCAGACGAAATTGCTGCCGTTCCCGAGATGTCCGATGAAGAATTGCTGGAGTATTTTTTGTACCGCGTGTTCGAGACCGACGAAGTTTGGTGTCTGAAAGACGCCGGGCAACCGGTGCTACGCGACGTGGCCGGCCGGGACACGCTGCCGGTTTGGCCGTATAAAATCTTTGCCGAGGCTGCCGCCAACGGCGACTGGGAGGGGTTGCAGCCGGTGCCGGAATCGGTGGACTATTTTACCTATCAGACCCTGAATCGCGCGGCCGGCCAGGACGTGACGCTGGAAATCCTGCCGCGCGGTCCGGCGCCGGGCTGTTTGATTGCGCCGCAACGCTTGTTCGGTATGCTGGAAAACATGATGGAAGCGCGCGACTACACGGTAGGCGATTGAGCCGGCCGAGAAGGTGGTAGCCGCAGTCGAATCCCGCTGCGGCTAACCTGGCTTGATCGCGGCGGCGGCAGCGGCAAGCTCGCTGGCCGACAAAAGCGTGAACGGATAGCGCCGAAGCTGTATAAATAAGGCTTTCGGCCATTTCGGGTTTGGGCTTATGCAAGAAATTATGTACGACGTCAGCAGTCTGCTGATCGCATTGTTGTTGTTATTGTCGATGTTGTTGGCGATAGAGATCGGCTATCGTGTGGGTCTGCGCATCATGCCGACGGTGCGCGACGACTTCAAGGCCCATGTCAACGCGACCTCGGCATCGCTGGTCGGCATCCTGGCGCTGTTGTTGGGTTTTACTTTTTCGTTGTCTTTGCAGCGTTACGATAGCCGCAGCGAGGCGGTGGTCGACGAGGCCAACGCAATCGGCACCGCCTATTTGCGCGCGCAATTACTGGCGGAACCGCACCGCGGGCATAGCTTGGCCTTACTGCGCGAGTACCTGGATTTGCGGGTGCAGACCGGTAACGTCGATTTGACCGAACGGGCTCGGCGCCACGCCTTGATCGCCGAAGCCGGCAGAATGCAGGCCAGACTATGGGAATATGCCCGCCAGGCTAACGCCGTCGCACCGAGCCCGGTGACGACCGGCCTGTTCATTCCGGCGTTGAACGAGATGATCGACAATTTCGGCAAGCGCGACGCCGAGATGAACCGGCACGTCCCGGAATTCGTGCTGTTGCTACTGTACGCTACTTTCCTGATGACCGGCGCTATCGTCGGTTACGCCACCGGCCTGTCCGGCCACCGTGCTTCTTTCGTCACCCATATCATGGTCGGCTTGATTGTGGTGTTAGTGTTCATCATTCTCGATCTGGACCGGCCGCACCGCGGTTTGATTCAGGTCAGTCAGGACAGCCTGACCGGTTTGCAGGCCGCGATTCGCGGTCAGGCCGGCGCTAATCCAGCGGAGTAGAGGTATGACGCGGCGCGCTGAGAAAATATCGGAATCGACCGGCATCGCCCCACCGCCGGACCGGCTGAGGCCCAGCCTGCACTGGTTCCATCTGCTCGCGCTCGGCGTCGGCGCCATCGTCGGCACCGGCATTCTGACCTTGATCGGCGTCGGTGCCGGCAAGGCCGGTCCGGCCGTGGTGGTGTCTTTCGTGTTTGCCGGCCTGGTCTGCGCTTGCGCGGCGCTGGCTTATGCCGAAATGGCGACTGCGATGCCGCAGGCCGGCGGCGCGTACACCTATGCCCGGCTCGTAATCGGCGAGCGGATCGCCTGGCTGGTGGGCTGGAGCCTGATTCTGGAATATTCGTTGGTGGTCAGCGCCGTCGCGGTCGGTTGGTCGGGGTATGCCGCACCGTTGCTGCACGACGCGCTGGCGATTCCGTGGCACTGGATGCAAGGCCCCGAGGCCGGCGGCAGCGCCAATCTGCCGGCCGTGGCCATCATCGCCGCCGTGGCGGCAGCTTTGATCTACGGCACCCGGGAAAGCGCAACTTTCAACGCACTGCTGGTGGGCTTGAAACTGGTCGCCTTGCTGCTGTTCGTCGTGTTGGCGGCGCGCGAATTCGACCCGGTCAATCTGCAGCCCTTCATGCCGTTCGGTTTTGCCAAACAAACCGGCGCCGACGGCGTCGAGCGCGGTGTGATGGTCGCCGCGGCCATCATCTTTTTTGCGTTTTACGGTTTCGATGCGATCGCTACCGCGGCCGAAGAAGCCCACGATCCGGAGCGGGATCTGGCGCTTGGTATCGTCGGTTCGATGTTGGTCTGCGTGGCGATTTACATTGCTGTCGCGCTGGCGGCGTTGGGGGCGCTGAGTTACGAACGGTTCGCTGCCAGCCCGGAGCCGTTGGCCTTGGTGTTGCGCGAACTGGGTCAACCATTGGCGGCGCGGTTTCTGGGCTTGTCTGCCGTTGTCGCATTGCCGACCGTGATTCTGGCGTTCTTTTACGGCCAAAGCCGGATTTTCTATGCGCTGGCGCGGGACGGCCTGTTACCGGCCGCGCTGGCCAAAATTTCCCGGCGCGGCACGCCGGCCGGCGCCACGGCCTTTACTGCGTTGTTGGTCGGCGCCATCGCCGGCACGTTTCCGCTGGCGGAGATCGCGGCATTGGCCAATGCCGGAACCTTGCTGGCGTTTAGCGCGGTCGCCGCCAGCATGCTGATCGCCCGCCGGCAAGGTCCGCCGCCGCCGGGCCGCTTCCGCGCGCCGCTGCCCTGGCTGACCGGCCCCCTCGCCATTCTGGGCTGCGGCTATCTGTTCGTCAGCCTGCCGTGGCAAACGCAAGCCTATTTCCTGATCTGGAATGCCTTGGGCGGCCTGGTTTACTGGATTGCCGGCCAACGCCGCCGCTCTTGAAGCTGCCGTAACCGGCGTCATCTGTTCGGCTTTCATCTCCACCGTTTCCACACTCCCGCTTGCCCGGTAAGGCATAAAGCGGAGGACCGTCGGCACCGGTAACCCTTAGCTTAACGTTCCCCAGCTTCAACGCCGGCTCAGCCCCCGCGAACCCGCAATCGTCCTGCGGCCATACTACGGCGCCGATTTATTTTCAAGTTTAACTGAGCCGTAACATACCTCCCTTATTCTTTATCGCGTTAATTGCATAAGGTGCTGACAAAATCCAGAAAATACCGGAAACGTGCGGGAAATAGTGACCAATTTTACGGAACGCGCCGTGATGTCGCGGGGCTGGATTGGCTTTTGTCGCATGATTGCGGCGTCTAGCCAGGCGACGCCGGGCGCAATGCGGAAACCGATGGCGCGTAACGACAACACCGCAGGCCGCGACCGCCAAAAATAGCCGGTGGTGCGGCTGATTCCTGTCCCTGCTTATGCTGCTTTCGGATATGTCTGTGAACAATTTCACGTTATTTGGGATAAGTCCGTTACTGATTCAAAGTTCCAAAAAAAATATCGTAACGCTGCATCGGCTAACGCTGAATTTGCACAGCAAACAACCCCGATTCGAAACGAAGAGAGCCTTAAAGAGTGAAACCCGTGACTAGCGATTCAATTGCATCCGTGCTCGGAGCCGAGCAAAAAAATGCCGATTCCGCCGCAGCGGCGCCGGTTGCCGATTTATTGGGTTTGCTGGAACACCGTGCCGAAACCCAACCCGATTTTCCGATCTATCACTACCTGCGCGACGGCGAAGACCTGGCGGAAACGCTGTCGTTTCGAGACGTGGCCTTGAAGGCGAAAACCGTGGCCGCGGCTTTGCAAGGCATCGCTGCCGAGGGCGAGCGGGTCATGCTGTTGTATTTGCCGGGTATCGAATTCATTACCTCTTATTTCGGTTGCCTGTACGCCAAGCACATCGCGATCCCGTTACCGCCGCCGCGCCAATCGCGCATGCTGCAAACCTTGGAAAAAGTCCTGGAAATCGCCCGTTCGGCGCAACCGGTGGCAGTGTTGACGACGCAGGCGGTCAAGGAAAAGGCCGAAGAACATTTCGGCAGCCTGCCCGAGTTTGCGGCGATGCGCTGGCTGGCGACGGATACCCTGGATGCCGGGCTGGCTGACGGATGGCGTAAACCGGACGTCGCAGCCGACGATATCGCTTTTTTACAATACACCTCGGGTTCGACCTCGTTGCCGAAGGGCGTGATCCTGACCCACGCCAACCTGATGTGTAACATGCAGTACTTCGACCGCAGTGGGGTCCACAGCGCCGAGTCCCGATTGTTGACCTGGCTGCCGCCGTTTCACGATCTGGGCCTGATTTACGGCCTGCTGACGCCGGTCTATTGCGGCATGGCCTGTTACATCCTGCCCAATGCCGCCTTCGTGCAACGGCCGGCGCGCTGGCTGGAAGCGATCAGCCGCTTCGGCATCACCCATACCATGGGCCCGAACTTCGCCTTCGACCTGTGCCTGCACGGCGTCGGCGACGAGCAATTGGCCGGGCTGGACCTGAGCCGCTGGCAACACGCGCTGAACGGCGCCGAACCGGTCAGGATGCAGACCATGCGCGCCTTCGCCGAACGCTTCGCCGCGGCGGGCTTCGATTTCCGCGTGTTCAGCCCCAGTTGGGGATTGGCGGAAGCGGCTTGTATCGTTACCGGCCTGCACTACGCCGGTAGCGGCCAGCACCGGCACGAGCGGCCGGCGGCGGAAGAAGTCTGGGTCCGCGCCGCCGAATTGCAACGCAACCGGCTGGTATTCGCCAGCGCCGACGAGCCGTCGGCATTGTCGCTGGCCGGTAGCGGCTATCCGATTGCCGATACCGAATTGCTGATTGTCGACCCCGATACCCTGGCGCCATGCCCGGCCGACCGGGTCGGCGAAGTCTGGGTGCGTAACGGTGCGGTATCGCCGGGCTATTGGCAAAATCCGGAGCAGACCCAGGCCACCTTTCACGCCTGTGTGGCCGGCGACGATTCCGGCCGGCGCTGGATGCGCACCGGCGACCTGGGCTTTTTATACGCCGATCAACTCTACATCACCGGCCGCTTGAAGGATGTCATCATCGTCCGCGGCCAAAACCATTATCCGCAGGATATCGAATGGACGGTGGATAAGGCCCACCCGTTATTGAAGATGGGCGGCGCCGCGGCCTTTACCGTCACCGCCGACGGCGAGGAACGCCTGGTGGTGGTCGCCGAGACCTCGCGCCGCTTCAAGCCCGAGCAGCATGCGCAGGAATTGTTCGCGGCCATCCGCAAGGCGGTGGCCGACGGCCACGAGCTGCAAACCGCCGCCATCGCGCTGTTGCGGGAAAGTGCGATCCCGAAAACCACCAGCGGCAAAATCCAGCGCGCGGCAACCAAGCGCGGTTTCCTGCAACGCAGCTTGCAGCCGTTGGCGCAATGGATCAATCGCAATCTGGAACGGCAATTGGCGCCAACCGAATCCGGCGCCGCCGCAACCCGGCCCGACGCCGAGGCGGTGCGCGCCTGGTTGCGGCAGCGGGTAGCTGAAGTGTCCGGTCTGGAGCCGGCCGAAATCGGTTGCGATGCCGCGTTCGGCGAATTCGGTCTGGATTCCAATTTATCCGTGCGCCTGACCGACGAACTGGAAAAAGCCTTCGGCTGCGGCGGCTTGCCGGCCAATTTATTGTTCGACTATCCCAGCATCGACCGGGTCGTTGAGTATTTGTGCCGCGGCGAAGCCGAGACGGTCGCCAGCGAATCCGGCGCCGAAGCGAATGCCGACATCGCGATCGTCGGCATGGCCTGCCGCTTTCCGGGGGCGGACGACACCGCGGCGTTCTGGGATTTACTGCGCTCCGGCACCAGCGCGGTGCGGCCGCTACCCGCCGAGCGCAAGGCCTTGCTGGCCGGCTTGGTGGACGATGTCGACGCGCTCGGCGCCGCCGGCTGGCTGGACGGCATCGACCTGTTCGATCCGGCGCCGTTCCATATTTCGCCGAAAGAGGCGGAGATACTCGATCCGCAGCAGCGCTTGCTGCTGACCGCGGCCTGGACCGCGCTGGAACAGGCCGGCATTTCCCGCGAGGAATTGGCCGGCTCCGCTACCGGCGTGTTCATCGGCATCAGCGGTTCGGAGTACGGCCAATTGGCCTGGCGCAGCGACAGCAGCCTGGACGGCCACGCCGGCACCGGTACCGCCGCCAGTATCGCCGCCAACCGGCTTTCTTATTTTCTGGACTTGCGCGGTCCCAGCCTGGCGGTGGATACGGCCTGTTCCTCGTCGTTGGTGGCGGTGCACCTGGCCTGCCAAAGCCTGCTGGCCGGCGAATGCGACACCGCTCTGGTCGGCGGCGTCAATTTGATGCTGAATCCGGCCTTGACTCGCGCGCTGGGCAAGGCCGGCATGCTGTCGGCGACGGCGGCCTGCCACAGTTTCGACGCCGCAGCCGACGGTTACGTGCGCGGCGAAGGCGTCGGGCTGGTGGTGTTGCGCCGGGAAACGCTGGCGGCCGCGCGCGGCAATCGGGTGCTGGCGTACATCGCTGGCAGCGCGATCAACCAGGACGGCCACAGCTTCGGCCTGACCGCGCCGAACGGCGTCGCCCAACGCGCCTTGTTACGCCGGGCCTATGCCGCCGCCAAACTGGAGCCGAATACGGTCGATTATCTGGAAGCGCACGGTACCGGCACCGCGTTGGGCGATCCGATCGAAGCCGGCGCCCTGGCCGAGGTGGTCGGCGCCGGCCGCGAGCGGCCCTGCCTGATCGGTTCGGTCAAAGCCAACATCGGCCATCTCGAAGCTGCGGCGGGCATTGCCGGCCTGATCAAGGCCGTGTTGTGCCTGCAACACAATGCCGTACCGCCGCTGGCCGGATTCAGTGCGCTGAATCCGCACATCCGCTTCGATGCCAAGGCGCTGGCGGTCAATACCGAGCTGCGCCTTTTCGCGACAGAACAGCCGCTACGCCACATCGGCGTGACGTCGATGGGCTTCGGTGGCAGCAACGCCCACGTCGTGCTGCGCCGGGCGGAACCGGCCGTTGCCGCCGTTAAGCGGCCGCAGCGTTCGCATTACGCCTTGTTGTTGTCGGCAGAGCGGCCGGCCGATTTGGCGGCGTTGGCTGCGGCATACCTGGATTTTCTGCAAGCCGGCGCCGAGCGCTGGGCCAGCCTGTGTTATCAGGCCAACCGCGGCCGTAGCGGCTTGCCTTACCGTAGCGTGTTGCATGCCGCCGACAGCGGCGAATTGCTGGCCGGCCTGGCCCGGCTGGCGCAAAGCGGTCAGGCTGGGCCGGCGGTTGTCGCCGGTACGCCGAAACCGCTGGCCTTCCTGTTCACCGGTCAGGGCAGCCAATATGCCGGCATGGCCCGCGGATTGTACGCGCATGCGCCGGTGTTCCGGGCCACGGTCGACCAATGCGATCTGTTATTGAGCGGCGCCGGAATGGCGCCGGTGGCGCCGTTGTTGTTCGGCCCGGATGCGCTGGATCACGACCATCTGGCCGAAACCGCGACCGCGCAACCGGCGTTGTTCGTGGTCGGCTATGCGCTGGCGCGCTATTTCGAAAGCTGCGGCCTGGCGCCGGCCGTCGCGGTCGGCCACAGTCTGGGCGAATACGTCGCCGCCTGCTTTGCCGGGGCGATGTCGCTGGCCGATGCCTTGCGGCTGGTGGTGTTGCGCGCGCAACTGATGCAGCGCTGTTCCGACCGCGGCGGCATGCTGGCGATGCTGACCGGCAAGGCCGCCGCTCTGGAACTGATCGCCGCCGACCCGGCGTTGGCGCTGGCGGCCGACAACGGCCCGGCCCAGGTCACGGTCTCCGGTCCGCTGCCGGCGCTGGAAGCGCTGACCGAACGCGCCAAGGCTGCGGGTATCGCCGTGCTGCCGTTGAAGGTCAAGCGCGCTTTTCACAGCGCCGACATGGAACCGATACTCGAAGAATTCCGCGCCGTCGCCAATCAGGTGGCGTGGCAAGCGCCGCGGCTGCCGGTGATCGGCAACCTGCACGCGGCGCCGGTAGCGCGCTTCGACGCCGACTATTGGGTCGAACATCTGCGCCAACCGGTACGCTTTAGAGAATGCATCGCCGCCGCCGAGGCGTTAGGTGTCGGCACCTTTCTGGAGATCGGCGCCCAACCGGCATTGGCCCCGATGCTGCGTCGCTTCGACCCGGCCCCGGCCGTCGTCTCGAGCCTGGATGCGCAGCGCCCGGACTGGCTGGCGCTGAATTCGGCCCTGGCCGAGCTGTGGCGCGCCGGTTACCGCGTCGATTTCGGCTCCGCTTGGGCCGGCGAAACCTTCGACCAGCTCGATTTGCCCGGCTATCCGTTTCAACCCAGCCGTTTTTGGCTCCAACCTACCACCAGGACACCCATGACGACCGCGACCGCCACCACCACGACCGGCGAACTTGCCCGTTTACTAGCCCCATTGCTGAAATGCGCAACCGATGACATCGACCCCAACCGCTCGTTCCTGGAACTGGGCGCCGACTCGCTGGTACTGGTGGAGTTTCTGCGTCAGGTGCAGGGCCGTTTCGGCGTGCAAGTTGCGATTCACAGTTTATTCGAAGACTTGCGTAGCCTGCAGGCGCTGGCCGCCTGGCTGGCAGAGCAGGGCGTTACTTCGCCGGCCGGTGCCGAGACAGCGGACGTCGCTGCCGCTACGGCTGTCGCTAGCTGGTTGCAACGCCAGCTCGGCCTGTTGCTGAAACGCCCGGCCGGTGAACTGGACAACCGGCGCAGTTTCCTGGAATTGGGTGCCGACTCGCTGGTGTTGACCGAACTGTTGCGCCTGGTCAGCGAACGTTATGCGGTCGACATCGGGATGGCGCGCCTGTTTGCCGAGTTGTCCAGCATCGACACGCTGGCGCCGGCGATTGCCGCCGCCAGCCCGAAACTCGACGCCGAGCCGGCCGCCGCCGCGGCATTACCGGCGCCGGCCGAATCGGAACAGGCGCCGTTGCCGTTTGCCGCACCCGGCGCCGCCGCGCCAGGCGACTGGCACGGTTTGCTGGAGCGGCAACTGGATGCGTTCAACCGCCTGGTGCAAGACCAACTCGGCTTGTTGCGCGGCGGCGTCTCTTCGCAGTCGCAACCGGCGCCTGTCGTGCCGGCATCCAGCCCCAGTCCGGTGCCGGCAGCAACTCCGGCTTTGCGGCCGGCAACGCCGTTGCCGGCCGCCGGCAATGCCGCGGCGGCAGGCTTGAACCCGGCGCAACAGCAACATCTGCGCGAACTGGCCGCCGCCTACCAGGCCAAGCACGCCGGCTCGAAACGTTACGCCGAAACCTACCGCGAGGTGTTCGCCGATTACCGCAGTTCGCTTGGTTTCCGCCAAGCGACCAAAGCGATGATCTTCCCGCTGGTAGTCAAAACCGCCGCAGGTTCCCGGATTTACGACCTGGACGGCAACGAATTCGTCGATCTGACCATGGCCTTCGGTTCCAGCCTGCTCGGCTACAACCCGGAGTTGGTCAAGCAAGCCCTGGCCGCCCAGCTGGCGGACGGCATCCAGGTCGGGCCGAAAAGCCCTCTGGTCGGCGAGGCGGCGCAGTTGGTGCGCGATCTGACCGGTTGCGAACGGGTGGCTTTCGCCAATTCCGGCACCGAAGCGGTGATGACCGCGGTGCGGCTGGCTCGCGCCGTCACCGGTCGCACCCGCATCGTCCGCTTTGCCGGCTCTTACCACGGCCATTCCGATACCATGCTGGTCAAGGCCGGCGGCGAGGGTGGCAGCGGTTTGCCGATCGCGCCCGGCGTGCCGCTCTCGGTAGCGCAGGACGCCATCGTGCTGGCCTACGGCGACGAGGCCGCGCTGGCAACGATCCAGCGGCATGCCGGCGAACTGGCGGCCATCGTGGTCGAGCCGGTGCAAAGCCGGCGGCCCGGCCTGCAACCGCGCGAGTTTCTGCAGCGCTTGCGGGAAATCGCCAGCGCCGCCGGTTGCGCGTTGATATTCGACGAAATCATCACCGGTTTTCGTTTGGCGCCGGGCGGCGCCCAGGAATATTTCGGCGTCCGCGCCGACTTGGTCACTTACGGCAAGGTGGCCGGCGGCGGCATGCCGATCGGCATCGTCGCCGGCAACGCCCGCTTCATGAACGCAATCGACGGCGGCCCCTGGCAATTCGACGACGACTCTTATCCGGCGGCCACCGCGACTTTCTTTGCCGGCACCTTCAGCGGCCATCCGCTGACCATGGCCGCCGCCGTTGCGGTACTGCGCCAGTTGCGCGATGCCGGCCCGGCCTTGCAAGCCGGCATCACCGCCAAGACTGCGCGGCTGGTACAGGAATTGAACGACTATTTCGCCGCCGAGGGTTTCGCGATTCGGGTCAACCACGCCGGCTCCTTGTTCCGCTTCGTGTTTTTCGACAATTACAGCGTCGAATTCCAGCCCATCGAAGCCAATCTGTTTTTCTACCACATGACGCTGCGCGGCGTGTATATCTGGGAAGGCCACACCTGCTTCCTCAGCAGCGCCCATAGCGAGGCCGACGTCGACTTTATCGTCCGCGCCGGGCGCGAATCGGCGCAGGCCCTGCGCCAAGGCGGCTTCTTCCCGCCGCCGGCCGGATCGCCAATGCCGGCCAGCCGCGACACGGCCGGCAGCGAAGCTGGCGCCCAGGCATTAAATGCACTGGCGACCGCGTTGGCGGCTCAGGCCTTGCGGGAATTGCATGCCTTGCCGGGCCAAGTCGGCGGTGTTTGCCAGGTCGAACGCGCCGCTAGCGCTATTGGCGTGGCGCCTAAGCGCCGCCGCCTGTTCGGCCGTCTGTTTGCGATGTTGAACGAAGCCGGCTGGCTGCGCGCCGTCGGCGAAGACTGGGAGTTGCTGCAATCGCTGCCGGTGGCGACCGCGGATCTGGAACGCGAGGCGCGCAGTTCGGCCGACGCCGCCGCAGTCGACTTATTGCTGCAGTGTGCCGCCGCGTTGCCGGCCGTGCTGTGCGGCCGCAGCGATGCGGCGGAAGTGCTGTTCGGCGGTGAAAACTACGCCTTGCTGCAACGGCTTTACCGCCACGCCCCCGGCGCTGCCGCGGCCAATGTGGCTCTGGCGCGGGCGGCGGTGGCTGCCGTTGCCGACGTCTCAGGCAAAGCCTCAGTATTGGAAGTCGGCGCCGGCACCGGTTCGGCCACCGCGCAACTGTTGCCCGGCCTGAGCCGCCGCGACCTGCGCTATCTGTTTACCGACCTGTCCAGCGCCTTTTTACACCGCGCCGAGCGCGAATTCGCCGCCTACCCGCAGCTCGAATTCGCCACCTTGGATATCGAACGCGACCCGGCCGAGCAGGGTTTTGTCCGGCAAAGTTTCGATTTGATCGTGGCCTCCAACGTGCTGCATGCGACCGCCGATCTGGGCAAAACCCTGAGCCATCTGCACAGCCTGCTGGCACCGAACGGCCGCTTGTTGTTGTTGGAATGCGTCGGTCGCCAGCCCTGGCTGGACTTGATCTTCGGCCTGACCGACGGCTGGTGGGCGTTTCAGGACAGCACGTTACGCGCCGACTATCCGTTGCTGCCGGCCGCCGCCTGGACCGATTTGCTGCAACGCGCCGGCTTCATCGAAGCCGCCGCCGAAGTCCATGCCGGTTATCAGGCGGTTATCACGGCGCGGCTGCCGCAGGCGCCGGCCGCATTGCCGCTGAATGGCGCGCAGCAGGACATCCTGGTGCATCTGGAATTGAGCGAGGAAGTGCAGGCGGCTTACAACGAAGTGGTGCTGTTCGAGCTGGCCGGAACTCCGGAGCGGGACAAACTGGAGCAGGCCTTTCGCGGCGTGGTGGCCCGGCACGACTCGTTGCGCGCCGCATTGAGCGAAGACCGCAGCCAGGTCGTTATCGGCCAGGAGCCGGATACGACGCTGGTCGAAGCCGATTTTTCCGACTTGCCGGCGGCGCTGGCCGAAGCCAAGGCTCGGGAATGGGTGTTGGCGCGCAGCGCCGAACCTTTCGATCTGACCCGGCCGCCGCTCATTAAAGCCTTTCTGGCCCGGCTGGGCGACGACCGCTATTGGTTGCTGTTTCTGGCCCATCACATGATTATCGACGGCATTTCCTACGGCTTGCTGATCCAGGAAATCGTCGAGTTCTACCGCCACCTGCGCGACGGTAGCGCGCTGGCGCTGCCGCGGCCGGTGACGCTGGCGGAAGCCAATCGCCGGGTTGCCGCGCAACGGCCGCAGGATCGCGAGTTCTGGTTGCAGCAGTTCGGCCAGGGCGTCCCGGCACTGGATTTGCCGACCGATTATCCGCGGCCGCCGGAACAGCGCTTCGCCGCCCAGCGTACCTGTTTGGTGCTGGATGCGGAGGTCGCGGCCCAATTGAAAGCGCTGACCCAGCGCTGCAATGCGACGCCGTTCATGGTCATGCTGGCGGTCTACCGCTTGCTGTTGAACCGTCTGAGCGGCCAGCAGCGCTCGGTGATCGGCGTGCCGGTGTCGATGCACGGCGACCGGCCTAGCGAAAGCTTCATCGGCTTCGGCGTCAACGTCCTGCCTATCGTCGGCAACAGCGATAGCCAGGCCACGTTCGCCGACTATCTGCAACAAGCCAAGCACGACTTTCTGCAAGCTTTCGAGCACCGCGGTTTTCCGTTCGCCGAACTGGTGCGCGCCGTCAATCCGGAACGCGATCCGAGCCGGCCGGCGCTGGTGAGCGCGGTGTTCAATTACGAGGCGGTCGGTGCGCTGGCCGGCGGCGGCTTGCGTTTCACGCCGCTGGTACCGCCCAGCGCCCACACCAAATACGAATTGACCTTGGACGTGGTGGCCGACGCCAGCCAAACCGTGCTGGTGCTGACCTCCAACACCGCGCTGTTCGCGGCCGACACCGCGGAACGTTTGCTGGCGCGTTACGCCAAGCTGTTGGCGCAACTGGCGGCGGCGCCGGACACCCGGCTCGGCGGCATCGATTTGCTGCTGGATGCAGAACGCGAGGGCTTGGGCATGAATCCGCCCATCGCCTACGACAACCGCTGCCTGCACCATTTATTTGCGGACCAGGCCGAGCTCACGCCGGAACGGATTGCGCTGCGTTGGCACGACACCGAGTTGAGCTACCGCGAACTGGACGCCCAGGCCAACCGGCTGGCGCATCTGCTGCAACAGCACGGCGTCGGTGTGGAAGACCGGGTGGCGGTATGCCTGGCGCGCGGGCCGCAATTGGTGGTGGCCTTGTTGGCGGTATTGAAGGCCGGCGCCTGTTACGTGCCGGTCGATCCCAACTATCCGGCCGAACGTCGGGCCGTGATCTTGGGTTGCGCCGAAGCCAAACTGTTGATCGCCGATACGGCCGATGCCGCCATCTCGGCTGCCGCCAATGCCGCGCCGCTGCTGAGCCCGGCCGACCCGCGCCTGGCCTCGTGCCCGGACACGGCGCCGGCCAGCACGGTCAGCCCGGAACATCTGGCCTATATCATTTTTACCTCCGGCTCCACCGGCCTGCCCAAAGGCGTGGCGATCGAACATCGCAATGCCGCGTCGATGATCGACTGGGCGGCGCAGGAATTCGCGTTGCCGGCCGGCGCCGGCATGCTGGCCTCGACTTCGGTCTGCTTCGACCTGTCGGTTTACGAAATCTTTTACCCGCTGGCGCACGGCGGCAAGGTGGTGATGGTGGATAACATCCTGCACCTGCCGGAACTGGCGCGCCAGGACGATATCGCCTTGATCAACACCGTGCCGTCGGCGATGGAAGAAATTCTGCGGCAGCGGGCGGTACCGGCATCGGTGCGCACCATCAATCTGGCCGGAGAAGCCTTGCCCTTGGCCCTGGTGCAGGGCATCCAGCAGCACTATCCGGACGTGGCGGTCTACAACCTGTACGGCCCTTCGGAAGATACCACTTACAGCACCTTCGTCCGTTTCCCGGAAGGGTTCCAGGGGCCGGTGACGATAGGCCGGCCGATCGCCGGCAGCCAGCTTTATCTGCTGGACGCCGATCTGAATCCGGTGCCGGCCGGTGGCAAGGGCGAAATTTATCTGGCCGGCAACGGCTTGTGCCGGGGCTATTTCGGCAACCAAGTCGGTACCGCGGCCGCGTTCCTGCCCGATCCGTTTTCGGCAACGCCGGGAGCGCGCATGTACCGCACCGGCGACCTGGGCCGGCTCAATCCGGACGGCATGGTCGAATACCTGGGCCGCTCCGATTTTCAAGTCAAGATTCGCGGTCACCGCATCGAGCTGGGCGAAATAGAAACCGTGCTGGCGCAAGTGCCGGGCGTGCAGCGGGCGGTGGTCATCGCCGACGGCGAACCCGGCCGCCAGCGCCTGCTGGCTTTCTACAGCGCCGAGACCGAGCTGGGCGACGCGCTGAAACAAACCGCCACGGCCAAGTTGCCGGCGTTCATGGTACCCGGCGTCTGCATCCGATTGGCGGAATTTCCGTTGAGCCCGAACGGCAAGATCGACCGGCGCCAACTGGCGCAACTGGCCCATGGTCAGGAAGCGGCCGAGGCCGCGCCGGGCGGACAGTTGCCGCGCAACGCGCTGGAAAGCGAAATCGCCGCGATCTGGGCCGAGCACCTGCAATTGGACAGCATCCATATCGGCGACGATTTCTTTGCCCTGGGCGGCCATTCGCTGCTGGCGACGCAAATCCTGTACGAAATCAATCGCCGCCACGGCTGCCGCTTACGGCTGACCGACATCATGAAACACCCGACCGTGGCCGAACTGGCGGAAGCCGTATTGGAGCACGCATTGCAGGATTCGCCGGATTTGCAGGCGCTGCTGGCGGAACTGGTGCGCGATGGCGCCGAATTGGCCGCGTCCTGAGCCAACGGGTTAACTGGAGACAACGAGATGGCAAACACACAATCACTGATCGCCGAACTGAGCAACGAACAGCGCCAGAGTCTGATGGCGAGACTGCAACAACGGTCGCAGGACGATAGGTCCCAAGCCCAAACCGACTTCTACGTGCCGAAACTGCAGCCGATGGGCGAGACCCGCTTTGAGCCGTTTCCGCTGACCGACATTCAGCAGGCGTATTGGGTCGGCCGGCAGGCGGCATTTGATCTGGGCAATATCGCCGCCCACGGCTACATGGAAGTCGACTGCCGCGGCCTGGATCTGGTGCGGCTGGAAACGGCTTTCAACCGTTTGATCCAGCGCCACGACATGCTGCGCGCCGTCGTCAATCCCGACGGCCGCCAACAGATTTTAAAAACGGTCCCCGCATACCGCTTCGAAGTGCTGGACGCCAGTGTCGCCGGAGACGAGAGCAACGCCAGTCTGGAGCAAGTCCGCGAGGAAATGTCGCACCAGGTACTGGATACCGCGGTGTGGCCCTTGTTCGACATTCGCGCCAGCTTATTGCCTGACGGCGTGGTGCGGCTGCATCTGAGCATAGACGTGCTGATTTTCGACGCCTTGAGCTTCGACATCCTCAGCGAGGAATGGCGCCGGTTGTACCAGGGCGATGAATTGCCGCCGCTGGAACTGTCCTACGCCGACTACGTCCGCGGTCTGGAATTGATGAAGCAAACCGAAGCCTACCGCGAGTCCTGCAACTATTGGCGGGAAAAAATCAAGGACCTGCCGCCCGGCCCGGATTTTCCGCTGGCCGTGGCCCCGGAAAGCATAGCCCGCCCGCAATTCCGCCGCCTGTCCGCCAGCCTGGACGCCGAGCGCTGGGGCCAAATCAAAAGCCGTGCCCAACGCCTGGGCGTGACGCCGTCGGCGGTGCTGCTGGCCGCCTACGGCGCCGTCGTCGCCCGCTGGAGCAGCCGCAAACGTTTTACCTTGAATCTGACGCTGTTCAACCGGCTGCCGTTTCATCCGCAAGTCAACGCGCTGGTCGGCGACTTTACGTCGGTGGTGCTGCTGGAGCTGGATTATTCCCGGCCGGCGTCATTTTCGGAACGGGTCAAGTCGGTGCAGGCGCAGTTATGGCGCGACATGGACCATCGCTACGTCAGCGGCGTGCAAGTGCTGCGGGAATTGACCGAGCAGCGCCGTGACTCCAATGCCTCGTTGTTTCCGGTGGTGTTTACCAGCGCGATCAAACCGAACCCGGCGGACGATACGCCGGCGGCGATGTCCTGGCTGGGCGACGTGCATTACACGATCACGCAGACGCCGCAGGTCTGGCTGGACCATCAGGTCACCGAAGACGCCGGCAAACTGGAATACGATTGGGACTCGGTGAGCGGCCTGTTTCCGGACGGCTTCCTGGAAGCGATGTTCGACGCCTACCGGCAACTGGTCGGCGGCCTGGCTCAGGACGACATGCTCTGGCAACGGCCGGAACTCGACCTGCTGCCGCGGGAGCAGCGGCAACTGATCGCAGCAGCCAACGCCACCGCGGCGCCGGTGCCGGCCGGATTGCTGCACGAACCTTTCGTACGCCAGGCCCGCGCCAATCCGGAGCGGATTGCCGTGATCGACGCCGAGGCCGAATTCAGTTACGGCGAGTTGTACCGGCTGGCCAATCGCTTGGCGCAGCGCTTGTGGCAGAGCGGTGCCGGTAGCGGCGAGCTGGTCGGCATCCTGTTGCCGAAAGGCCGCTGGCAGGTGGTGGCCGCCTTGGGCATTCTCGAGGCCGGCGGCGCCTATCTGCCGATCGAACCCGGTTACGGCCCGGACCGGATCGCCCAGATTATCGAATTATCCGGCTTGCAGCGGGTGGTGGCGGCAGATGCCGCTGCCGGGCTGCGGCTGCCGGCGGGTATCGAAGTGCTGACGGTCGCCGAATTGGCGGCGTCGGCTCAACCGGTTAAAGCGCTGCCGGTGATGCGGCAGCCGACCGATCTGGCTTACGTGATCTACACCTCCGGTTCCACCGGCACCCCGAAAGGGGTCATGATCGACCACCGCGGTGCGTTGAATACCTGCGTCGATATCAACCAGCGCTTTGAAGTCGGTCCGGACGACCGGGTATTGGGCTTGTCGGCGCTGAATTTCGACCTGTCCGTTTACGACATTTTCGGCGTGCTCGGCGCCGGCGGCACGCTGGTGTTGCCGGATGCCGACCGCCAGCGCGACCCCGGCCATTGGGACGAGATGGTGCAGCGCCACGGCGTCTCGCTCTGGAACACCGTTCCGGCACTGATGGACATTTACACCACCTACCTGGACGAGGTGGCGCGGCGGCCGAATTCCAGCCTGCGGCTGGTGATGATGAGCGGCGACTGGATTCCGCTGCCGCTGCCGGAGGCGATTCGGCGCAGTTGCCCCAACGCGCGACAGTTCAGCCTGGGCGGCGCTACCGAAGCCTCGATCTGGTCCATCATCTATCCGATCGGCGAGCTCAGCCCGGACTGGCGCAGCATTCCCTACGGCAAGGCCATGCTCAACCAAAGCTTTCACGTGCTGGACGAGCAGATGCAAGCCTGTCCGGTCTGGGTGCCGGGCGAGCTGTACATCGGCGGCATCGGCGTGGCGTTGGGCTATTGGCGCGACGCCGAGCGCAGCGCGGCCCAATTCGTCACTCATCCCCGCAGCGGCGAAAAACTGTACCGGACCGGCGACCTCGGCCGTTTGCTGCCCTGCGGCAACATCGAGTTTCTCGGCCGTAAGGATTTCCAGGTCAAGATCAACGGCTTTCGGGTCGAATTGGGCGAAGTGGAAATCAATATGGCGCGCTTTGCCGGCGTCAAGGCGGCGGTATGCGCCGTCACCGGCGACAGCGGCCGGGCCCGGCAGTTGATTGCCTACTACGTGCGCGATCCGGAGGCGCCGGCCGCGGCCAAAACGGAAGACAACGACAAAATCCGCTTCCGCCTGTCGCAACCCGGCCTGCGCCGCTTCGACGCCGCGGCAGAGGCGGTGGCGCTGGCAACGGAGCCAGAGGCGAGCGACGCCGGCTATCGCCGCCGCTCGCAGCGGCTGTTTCCCGACACCGCCGTCGATCTCGGCAGTCTGGGCCGGCTGTTGAGCCGGTTGCGCCGCGATCCGACTGCGGCCACCCCGAAATACCGCTACGGTTCGGCGGGTTCGCTGTATCCGGTGCAACTCTATCTCTATGCGGTACCGGGCCGGATCGCCGGCCTGGCCGGCGGCATGTATTACTACGATCCGGACCAGCACCGTCTGGTGCATTTGCCCGGTAACGGCCGGATCGACGCCGCGTATTACGGCAGTTGGAACGCGGCGATGGTCGACAGCGCCGCCTTCCACCTGTTCCTGGTCGCCAATCTGGAGGCCATCGAACCGCTGTACGGCCAGGATTCCATGCACCTGTGCCGGATCGAGAGCGGCCTGATCACCCAAATTCTGGAGCAGGACGCGCATCGCTTCGGTCTGGCCACCTGCCAGCTGGGCGGTTTCGATTTCGAACGGGCCCGGCCGCTGTTCGAGCTGGAACAGCGTTCGGCCTATCTGCACGCGCTGGTCGGCGGCGTCGAACTCGGCGACGCGGAACTGCGCGAACTGCAACTGACGCAAGCCCGGTTCCAGCATTCCGACGCCGGTTTCGAAAGCCGCTTGCGCGACTACCTGAGCCAGAAACTGCCCGACTACATGGTGCCGTCGCTGTTTATCCGCCTCGACGAATTGCCACTGTCCGCCAACGGCAAACTCGACCGCAAAGCCCTGCCGCAACCGCGCAAGGAAGTCGAGGCCGTCGCCGCGGTGGCGGTGGCCGATTCCGATCTGGCCCGGCAAATCTGCGCCGTCTGGCGCGAAGTGCTCGGCGTGGACAGCGTCGGCCCCGGCGACAACTTCTTCGACCTGGGCGGTACCTCGGTGGACATGATCAAGATCCATACCCGGCTGCGGCCCTTGTTGAGCAAGGACGTGCCGTTGCTGGACATGTTTTTCGTCTACCCGACCATCGCCGCGCTGGTCGACTACCTGCAACCGAAACCGCGCGCCGCGGCACCGTCCGCCGCCGCAGACGGCGCGAAACGGGAACGCTCCGGCCGGGCGCCGCGCCGCCGCAGCGGCGCGGAATAAGCCCGCCTGCCGCCAATTTCATCGAAACATAGACAACGGAAGCAAAGCACATGCAAGCAAATCAAGCCAACTCGGGCGCCATTGCCATCATCGGCCTTGCCGGCCGTTTTCCGGGAGCGAATTCGGTCAGCGAATTCTGGGACAATCTGGTTGCCGGCCGCGACGCGTTGCGGCATTACACTCAGGAAGAAGTGCAGCAGGGGATTGCCGCGCACGACGCCGCCTCGATTCCCTACGTGCGCAAGCAAGTGGCCGGCGGCTCCTGGGTGGCCGCCGGTTATTACCTGGACGACGTCGATAAATTCGACGCCGGTTTTTTCGGCTATACCCCGGCCGAAGCCGAGCTGCTCGATCCGCAGCAGCGCTTGTTCCTGGAGTGCGCCTGGGCGGCGCTGGAAGACGCCGGTTACATCCCGGACGACTGCCCCGGCACGGTCGGCGTCTATGCCGGCACCGCCTTGTCGCGCTATTTCTTCAATAACATTTTCCCGAACCGCGACATCATGTTCGCGTCGTCCAAGGACTTGATCGCCGGCATCGGCAACGAACCGGATTACATCACCAACCGCACCGCATACAAACTGAACCTGACCGGGCCGTCGATCACGGTGCAAACCGCGTGCTCGACCTCCCTGGTCGCGATCCACCTGGCCTGCCGGGCTTTGCGTGCCGGCGAATGCGACTCGGCGCTGGCCGGCGGCGCCCTGGCGACCGTGCCCGGCGGCCTGGGCTACCAATACCAGGAAGGCAGCATGGCGTCGCCGGACGGCTTGTTGCGCACCTTCGACGCCAAGGCCGAGGGCACTGTGTTCAGCGAAGGCGGCGTCGGCATCGTCGTGTTGAAACGCCTCGAAGACGCGTTGGCCGACCACGACCGGGTTTACGCGGTGATCCGCGGTACCGCGGTGACTAACGACGGAGCCTTCAAGGCCGGTTACACCGCGCCGGGTATCGACGGCCAGATGCATGTGATCGAGCGGGCCTTGGCCGATGCCGGGGTCGATCCGGACCAGATCAGCTATGTCGAAGCCCACGGCACCTCGACGCCGCTGGGCGATCCGATCGAGATCACCGCGTTGGCGCGGGCCTGGCGCAAGCATACCGAACGCACCGGCTATTGCGCGCTGGGCTCGCTGAAAACCAATGTCGGCCATCTGGCGCCGGTGGCCGGCGTCGCCTCGGTAATCAAGACCGCCCTGGCCTTGTGGCACCGCACGCTGCCGCCCAGCCTGCATTTCGGCACGCCGAATCCGCGCATCGATTTTGCCAACAGCCCGTTCTTCGTCAACGACACCCTGCGCGACTGGGATTGCGCCGGTACCCGTTACGCCGCGGTCAGCTCGTTCGGCATCGGCGGCACCAACGCTCATGCCATCATGGAAGAAGCGCCGCCGCAGCCAGTCACCCGTTCCGGCGCAAAATTGCGCAGCTTCGTGTTGTCTGCCAAATCTTCCAAGGCCTTGAGCCGGGCCGCGGCAAATCTGGACGATTTCTTGCGCCGCCAACCCGGCGTCGATTTGGACGACGTGGCTTTTACCTTGCAAGAGGGCCGCAAAGCCTTTCCGGTACGCGCCGCCGTCGCTGCCGATAGTTTGGAAGCCTTGCAGCAGGGGTTGGCCGCGATTCGCGACAATCCCGCCAAAACCAAGGCGCTGCCGGCCGACGCCAAGAAAGTATTCCTGTTCACCGGCCAAGGCAGCCAGTATCTGACCATGGGGCGCGGGCTTTACCAAAATCTGCCGGTGTTCCGCCAGGTGTTCGACGACTGCTGCGACCAGCTGCGCAGCCATTTGGGGCTGGATTTGCGCGATTTCGTGCTGGCCGCCGATCCGACCGATGCGGCGCTGACTGAACAACTGGGGCAGACCCGCTTGGCGCAGCCGATGCTGTTCGCCTTCGAGTATGCGCTGGCGAAACAGATGCAGGCGCTCGGCATCGAGCCGGACGCGATGATCGGCCACAGTCTGGGCGAATACGTCGCAGCCTGCCTGGCCGAGGTGTTCGAGCTGGATGCTGCCTTGCGGCTGGTGGCTTTGCGCGGCGCGCTGATGCAGGCCATGCCGTCCGGGGCCATGCTGTCGGTGTCGCTGGACGAAACGGCGGCAGCGGCTTATGTCGGCGGCGAGGTCAGTCTGGCCGCGGTCAACAGTCCCAATGCCTGCGTGTTGTCCGGGCCGCACGCCGCCATTGCGGCGGTACGCGAGCGGTTGGAAGCGGCCGGCGCCGCCTGCCGGCCGTTGCTCACGTCGCACGCCTTTCACTCGGCGATGATGCAGCCGATGATCGCCGATTTTACCGCTGCGGTGCGGCTGGCGGCGCCCAAAGCGCCGAGCCGGCCCTACGTCTCCAACCTGACCGGCGACTGGATGGCCGCCGCCGACGCCTGCGATCCGGACTACTGGGCCCGGCATTTGCTAGGCTGCGTCCGTTTTCGCCAGGGTATGGCGACTTTGTTGGCCGGCGGCGGCAGTTATTTCATTGAAATCGGCCCCGGCAACGTGTTGAGCACCTTCGCCAGACACGCGATCAATGCCGCCAAAGCGGCGGCGGCCGTGGTGCAAACCGTGCGCCACCCCAAGGAAACCAAGCCCGACGCGCTGGTATTGCGCCAGGCGCTGGGCGATTTGTGGGCGGCCGGGCTGGAGCTGGATTGGGAACGGGTCGATAGCGATAACCAGGGACGGCGGATTTCGCTGCCGACCTATCCGTTCGCCCGCGAGCGCCACTGGTTGGAACCGCCGCAAGCCGGCGCCGCCGGCACGGAAAACCCGGCGCAACGTCTGGCCGATCCGGCGCAATGGTTTTACGCGCCGTCCTGGAAACGCCAGCCCGGCCGACTGCCGGACATCGGCGATTGGTCCGGCGAGCGGGTGTTGATCGTCGCCGAGCGTAACGGGCTGAGCCGGGCCCTGGCCGAGCGGATCGAGGCGGCCGGCGGCAGCGCGGTGATTGTCGCACCGGGCGCCGGCTTTGCCGACGACGGCGAAAGCGGGTACAGCTTGAATATCGGCGAAGCGGCCGACTTCGAACGGCTGGCGACGGTGTTCGCCGAGGCTCAACCTACCGCAATCGTGCATGCGCTGTGCGCCACGCCGCGCTCCGCGGCCGGACTCGACAGCGAGGACTATTGGCTGGAGCGCAGCTTTCACAGTCTGGTGTTTCTGGCACAGCAGTTTTCGGCCGAGGCCGGCGACCGCCGCCTGCCGTTGCTGACGCTGTCCAGCGAAATCCACGACGTGTTGCCGGCCGAGCCGGTCAACCCGCTGAAGGCGGCGTTGCTTGGCGTGCATCTGTGCCTGGGCCACGAATACCGCAAATTCCTGAGCCGCAATCTGGATTTCAGCCCGGACGATCTGGTCGGCGCCGCTGCCATCGCCGTCAGCGCCGACCGCGCTGTGGGGGAACTGGCGCGGCTGCGCGGCGAAACCAAACCGCTGCTGGCGCCGGCCGACCATTTCGCCGCCTGCCGCCACGGTTACCGTTGGGCGGCGCACTACGAACCGACCCGGATCGACCCGGCGCCGCTGGTTTTCACCGCCGACGGCGCCTATCTGGTGACCGGCGGCCTGGGCGGGCTGGGTCTGGCCGTGGCCGACTACATGGCCGCCCGCGGTGCCAAGCACATCGTCCTGCTCGGCCGCTCGGCCTTGCCGCCGAAAGCCGAATGGCCGCGTTGGCTGGCCGAACACGAGGCGCAGGACCGGACCACCGATCGCATCCGCAAACTGGCGGCGATCGAAGCCCGCGGCGCCGAAGTGGAAATCTGCCAAGGCGACGTGGTCGACGCCGAGCGTATGACCGAACTGGTTGCGGCGTTGCTGGACAAATACGGCCGGATCGCCGGGGTGGTGCATTCGGCCGGGGTGGCCGGCGGCGGCCTGATCCAACTGAAAACCCGCGATGCGGCCGAAGCCGTATTGCGGCCCAAAGTGCGCGGCATTCTGGCCTTGCAGCAGGCGTTCCGCGCCGCCGATACCGAGCCGGGCTTCATCGTGCTGTTTTCGTCCTTGTTTGCCGTGATCGGCGGTATCGGCCAAGTCGATTATTCCGCCGCCAACAACGTGCTGGACGCCTATGCCCGCGCCGGTTTCGGCGCCAGCAAGGTGGTGTCGTTGAACTTCGGCGGCTGGCGCGAGACCGGCATGGCGGTCGATGCCGGCTTGTACGCCCGGCGCGAACTGCCGCCGCTGCCGGCCGGCAAGACCCTGGCTCATCCTTATCTGCACTCGTGCCGGGAAAAATCGGCGCAACACGCCAGCTACGCGGCCTGGCTGCGCGAACCGGACCATTGGGCGCTGCTCGAGCACCGGATCGAAGGCGTGGCGACGATGCCCGGTACCGGCCTGGTGGAAATGGTGCGGGCGGCGTTCCAGGATTACCGCGGCGCCGAACAGGTCGCGATCGATAATTTATATTTCTTCCGGCCGTTGATGGTGCCGGCTCTGGACATGGCCGAAGTGCATTGCGACTTTAACGCGTTGCCGGGCGGCGGCTATGGCTTCGAGGTCTACACCCGCGAAGCCGGGGTCAAGGCGCCGCTGCTGGCCGGCGATATTTACGCCGCCGAGCTGGCGGTGGCCCGGATCGACCCGCAGGCATTGGCGGCAAGCTGCAGCGGCGAGGTGCTGGATTTCAGCGACGGCCGGCCGCAGGCGGTGCAGGACGATTCCGGCTTCCTCAGCCTGGGGCCGCGCTGGCAAGTGCTAAGCCAGATTCGCTGCGGCGGCGACCATCTGTTGGGCCGCTTGCAGTTGCCGGCCGCTTTTGCCGACGATCTGCCGCAGTTCATGCTGCATCCCAGCCTGTTGGACATGGCCAGCGGTCCGATCACCGGCCATCTGTTGCGGCGGCTGGATTTGGATATCGACGGCGAATACCTGCCGTTCGGTTACGGCCGGCTGACGATCGCCGCGCCGCTGCCGGCCGAATTTCTCAGCCACGTTTGTTTCCGCGGCCTGAGCGGCGACCGCGAATCGCTCAGTTTCGACATTGCCTTGTACGACATGGCCGGGCAGCGTCTGGCTCAAATCGACGAGTTTACGTTGAAGAAAGTGCCGGCCGGCGCCTTTGCCTTGCCGCCGGCCACCGCCGCCGACAGTCACGGCGAGGACGATAGCTTGTCCACCGCCGAAGGCCTGGAGATCTTCCAACGGGCGTTGGCCTCTGCCGCCTCGCCGCAATGGGTGATCAGCCCGCAGCCGCTGGATGCCTTGCTGGAACGAATGCAGGCGCAACGCGCCGCGGAGGAAGCCGGAACAACGGCTGCCAAGCCGAAACTGCAGCGCGAGGACGCCGATGCCGCGCCGCCGACCAATCCCACCGAAGAAATCCTGGTCGGCATTATGGAAGGTGTGTTGGGTATCGAACCGGTCGGCATCCACGACAATTTCTTCGACATGGGGGTGGACTCGGTGATGGGGATACAAGTCGTGTCGCAAGCCAAGCGCTTCGGCCTGACCGTGAAACCCAACCAGTTGTTCGAACACCAGACTGTCGCCGCGTTGGCGGCCGCGATCGGCGCTTCGGCGCCGGCGGCGGCCGAACCGGCCTGGCTGACTTTCGGTCAGCGCGAATTGCTGGCGGCCGGCCGGGGCTGGGACAGCCTGCACCTGGAACTGCCTGCCGCGGCCACTACCGACGATCTGGCCGCGGCGCTGGCGGCGGTGGCGGCGGACTACCCGCTGCTGCTGGCCCGGATCGAGACTAACGGCGATGCTCCGAGCTGGGCGCAGGCGGAAACCGTTGCAATTCTGGCGGCGGACGCGGCGGACGAAACCGGCGACGACGGCGCATTTCGGGTGGTGGCCGATGGTCGTGCGTTGGCGTTACAAGCCCGGCCGGCATTGGGTCTGGATGCGGCCGGGCTGAGCCAAATCGGTGCCGCCGTGCTGGCCCGCTTGTCGGGTAGCGCCGCTGCGGCGCCGCTCGCGCCCTGGCGTCCGGCCGCCGCCGCCGATTTGGCTGCCGCCGCCGGCGAGCGCGATGCTCAGGCCGAGAGCGCCGGCTATGCCGCGGTGCCGGACCAATCCGTAGCGCTGGCAGCGACCGGCGCTTGCGCCGCCGCGGCCGAAATCCGGATCGAGGCCGACCAACTCCAGGGCCTGGAACGGCTGCGCGCCGCGTTGAATTTGGATGCCGAGGATCTGCTGCTGGCGGCATTCGCGGCCAGCATCGGCGAATGTTTTGCGCTGGAGCCGGTCGCGGTCCGCTACGCGCAAACCCATATCGTTGCCGAATCCGGTGCTGTATTGCGCTACAGCTATCCGCTCTGTCTGGAAACGGACAGCGATGCATTGACGGCGACCACCCTGGCCAAAGCTGCCCGCAAGCAGGCGCCCAGCGCCGGTTTCGGTTTCGAATTGGCCGCTTCCGGGTTGCCGTTGCCGGTGGTGCGTTTCACCTGGTTGGGCCAATGCGATTGCGGCCGGTTCGAACCGGAGGCCGTGCTGGCCGCCGGCGAGGCCTTTGCCGTCAGCGCCTGTCTGGCAGTCGACGGATTGCTGTTGCGGTTGGCTGTGGATGCCGAACAGGTAGAGCAATTGCCGCGACTAAGCACGGCGTTGGAAAACACCGTGATGGCCTACTTGGCAGCAGCCGAACAGGCCCAGGGCCGGGGATTTACCGCCGCCGACTTCGGCGACGCCGGTTTGTCCGAAGAAGACTTCGCTACCTTGTTCCAAACCATCGAATAACGAGTTGATAGAGCCATGACCATCGATCGCGCCAACATCGCCGATATTTACAAGCTGACGCCGATTCAGGAAGGGATGCTGTTCCATTCCCTGAGCAGCCCCGACTCGGGGGTGTACGTCGAACAGTTCAGCCAAACCGTGCCGTTCGGCGTCGACCCCGGCCTGTGGCAGCAAGCCTGGAACCGGGTGATCGCCCACCACGACATCCTGCGTAGCGGCTTTTTTTGGGAAGGCCTGGAAAAGCCGGTGCAGGTGGTGCAGCGCCAAGCCGAAATCCGGGTCGAAGCCCTGGATTGGGCGGATCTGGCCGAGGCGGAACGCGAGCAAGGCCTGCAAGCGCTGCGCGCTGCGGATGCCAAAGCGGGGTTCGATTTGGCCAAGGCGCCGTTGCTGCGCTTGCGGGTGATTCGAACCGGGGCGGAGCAGAGCGTGTTGCTGTGGACCTACCACCACATCCTGCTCGACGGCTGGTCGGCGTTTATCGTGCTGGATCAGGCCCTGCAAGCTTATATGGCATTGGCGGACGGGCGCGAGCCTGAACTGCCGGCCAGTACGCCGTATAAAAATTACTTGCGTTGGCTGGGGCAACAGGACCGGACCGCGGCCGAGACTTTCTGGCGCGGCTATCTGGCCGGCTTTGCTGCGCCGACGCCGCTTGGTCTGGTCGAGGGCAATCCCGGCGCCGAGCCGGACTGCGACTACGCCGTGGTCCGTCGGGCACTGGGCCAGGCGCGGGCGGAGCGTTTGCGCGAATTCGCCCGCGCCGCGCGCTTGACGCCGAATAGCGTGATTCAGGGCGCGTACGCTTACTTGCTGGCTTTATACAGCGGCGAGGACGACGTCGTGTTCGGCTGCACCGTGTCCGGCCGGCCGCCGGAACTGGAAAACTCGCAGCACATGGTCGGCCTGTTCATCAATACGCTGCCGTTGCGGGTGCGCATCCGCGCCGAGCAGCCGGTGGCGGCCTGGCTGCGGGAGTTGCAGGACGGCTTGCTGGCCTTGCGCAGCTACGAACATAGCCCGCTGGTCGAGATTCAGGCCTGGAGCCCGATCGGGCCGGGGCTGCCGCTGTTCGATTCGATGCTGGCGGTGGAATCGTTTCCGCAGTCCAGCCAGGTGCAATTGCCCGACGTCGCGGTGGCGCAAAAGACCAATTATCCATTGACGCTGGTGGTCGAACCGGTAGGCGAGATGAATATCCGCGCCATGTTCGATCCGCGCCGCTATGCGCCGGCTGTGGTCGAGCGTTTCCTCGACCACTGGCAAACCGTGCTGGACCAGATGCTGCTGGATGCCGAGCGGCCGCTGGCCACGCTCAGCGCGATGGCGGAAGCCGAACGCCTGCGCCAGGCGGCCTGGAACGCGACCGCGACCGATTTTCCGCGCGAGCGGGACTTGGCCACGTTGTTCGCCGAGCGGGCGGCATTGCATCCGGAGCGGACCGCGCTGGCGGTCGGCGACGTCCGCCTGAGTTATGCCGAACTGGACCGGCGCGCCAATAGCCTGGCCCATTTTCTGTTGGCGCAGGGTGCCGCGGCCGGCGGCCAAATCGCGCTATTGCTGGAGCCTTCGGCGGAACTGATTATTGCGATACTGGCCGTGGTCAAAACCGGCAATGCTTACGCGCCGCTCGATCCGAAGGCGCCCGCCGCCCGGCTGGCCGGTATGTTGCAGGATCTCAGCTTTAGCCAATTGCTCAGCCACGGCGGACGCGGCGACGCGCTGGCGGCGGACGGGCTGCAGATTATCGATCTGGACCGGACTTGGGCGAATTGGAGCAGCCAGCCGGACACTGCGCCGGCCGTGATTGTCGATACCCGGCGACTGTTCTACGTGATCCATACCTCCGGTTCCACCGGCAAGCCCAAAGCCGCCGGGGTCTACCACGACAGTTTCATCAACTTCATCTTGTGGTGGAACCGCGAATTCAGTTTCGGCAGCGCCGACAAATGCCTGTTGATCAATAAAATTACCTTCGATCTGGCGCAGAAAAACGTCTGGGGCGCCTTGCTCACCGGCGGCGAATTGCATCTGGCCGTCGGCGATCATTTCGATCCGGACTATGTGCGGCGCAGCGTGGCGCAGCAGGGCATTACTTGGATCAACTGCACGCCGAGCATGGGCTACGCGCTGGCCGAAGGCGAAGACGTCGATTACCGCGACTTGGCGTCGCTGCGCTACTTGCTGCTGGGCGGCGAGCCGGTAAACAAGGCCAGGCTGGCGCCTTGGCTGTTGTCGGCACACAGCCGCTGCGAATTGGTCAACACCTACGGCCCGACCGAATGCACCGACCTTTGCACCACCCATCGCTTCAGCCGGGAAGAGTTAGAGCATCCGGAGTGGCCGGTCACGGTCGGCAAAAACCTGCCCAACGTGCGCATGCTGGTATTGGACCGCTTCAACAATCCGCTGCCGGCCGGCATCGCCGGCGAGGTGATGATAGGCGGCGTCTCGCTCGGCGTCGGCTATCTGAACAATCCGGGCTTGACCGCCAGCCAGTTCATTCCGCATCCGCAGCCGGAAGTTGCCGGCGAACGCCTGTACCGCACCGGCGACTTGGGCTACTTCCGCGAGGACGGCAGCATCGTCGTCAAAGGCCGGGTGGATTTTCAAGTCAAGGTTCGCGGCTACCGGATCGAGCTGGAGGAAATCGATACGGTACTGCGCGGCCACGCCGCGGTGCAGGACGCCGTGACCGTGGTCTGCGGCGGCGACCGCCAACAACTGGTTAGCTACCTGGTGCCGGCGGCGGCTATCGCCGAGCCGGCCGAGTTCCGCGCCGAGTTGCGGACTTATCTGGCGCAACGGCTGCCGGATTACATGGTGCCCAGCGTCTTCGTCCTGTTGGCGGCGATTCCGTTGAACGCCAACGGTAAGGCCGACCGTTCCGCGCTGCCGGCACCGGAAGAAACCGATGCGTTGCAGGCTGCGGTGGCGCAAGCGCCGGCCGACGCGGTGGAAGAGGCCTTGCTCGGCGTCTGGCAGAAAGTGCTGGGCCGCGACGACATCGGCGTCAACGACAATTTCTTTGCCTTGGGCGGCCATTCGTTAACGATCACTCAGGTGTTCTCCAGGATTCCCAAGCTGTTCGAGGTCAAGCTGGGCCTGTCCGAACTGTTTCAACAGCCGACCATCGCCGGTCAGGCCGCATTGATCCGCAACCGGCAAGCGGGCGGCGCGCCGGCTTATCCGGCATTGGTCCGGCAGGAACGGCCCGAGCCCTTGCCGCTGTCCTACGCCCAGAGCCGGCTTTGGTTCGTGCAGGAATATGCGCCGGACAATCCGGCCTATAACGTTCCCAACGCGGTGTTTCTCGATGCGGCGGCCGATGTCGAAGCCGTGCGCCTGGCTCTGGCCTGGCTGACCCGCCGCCACGAATCGCTGCGCACCTGCTTCCCGGCCGTCGGCGGCGAACCGCGCCAGCAGATTTTGCCCGATTTCGTGCCGCCGCTGGTCATCGACGATCTGTCGGCGTTGGCGGAGCCGGAACGCGAGCTGCGCATGGCCGAGCTGGCCACAGCGGAAGCGCAGGCGACCTTCGATTTGGCCGCCGCGCCGCCGCTACGCTACCGGCTGCTTTCGAGTCCGGAAAATGCAGTGTTGTTGGCGACCTTGCACCACATCGTCACCGACGGCTGGTCCACCGATGTTTTCGTGCGCGAATTTCGCCAGGCCTACGCCGCCTACCGACACGGCACGGAGCCGGATCTACCGGAACTGGCGCTGCAGTACGCCGATTACGCGCTGTGGCAACGCCAGCTTTTGACTGGCGAGCTGCGCGAAACCCAGCTGGCCTACTGGCGCGGCGAGCTGGACGGCGCGGTGCATACCATCGGCCTGCCGTACGACTTTCCGCGGCCGGCGCAACTGTCCTGGCAGGGCGGTATGGTCCGCGACCGCTACGCGCCGGAACTGGCCCAGGGCTTGAAAGCGCTGGCGGAACAGCAGGGAGCGACGCTGTTCATGGCGCTGATGGCGGCCTTCGAATTGTTGTTGTACCGCTGGTCCGGCCAGGACGATTTCGTGCTGGGTACCCCGATCGCCAACCGCCATCTCGAAGAGACCGAGCCGGTGATCGGCTTTTTCGTCAATACCTTGCCGATCCGGGCCCGGATCGACGCCGGCCACAGCTTTAACGATTTGCTGGCGGCGGCGAAACAAACGGCGCAGGCGGCCTACGAACATCAGGATCTGCCGTTCGAAATGCTGGTCGACGAATTGAAACCGGCGCGCAGCGCGGCCTACAACCCGTTCTTCCAGGTCTGTTTCGCGTTGCGTAATGCTTACGAGGATATGTCGCTGGTCGATAGCGGCGAGTGGGTGGCGCGCTGGGATTTGTATGTGGTGTTCAACGAGCAGGACGGCCTGAGCGGGCAATGGGAATTCAGCCGCGCGCTGTTCCGCCCGGAAACCGTAGAGCGGCTGGCGCAATCGTTCGCGGTGCTGCTGCCGCAACTGGTGGCCGATCCGGACCGGGCGCTGGCCGATTACGATTTGCTGGACGGCAGTGGGGCGGCCGAGATGTTGGCTTTGGGTAAAGGGCCAAACCTGGATTTGGACAGTCGCCTGTTTCCGGAGATGTTCATGGAGCAGGTGAGCGACCGGCCGGAAGCTCCGGCGGTCCTATTCCAGGATAGCGTTATCAGTTATGCCGAGTTGAATCGGCGGGCCAATCGGCTGGCTCATTTCCTGATCCGGCTGGGCGCCGGCAGCGAATTGCGGGTGGGTTTGTGTCTGGAGCGCAGCCCCGACTGGATCGTGGCGATTCTGGCGGTGTTGAAATCCGGCGCCGCCTATGTGCCGCTGGACCCGAACTATCCGGCGGACCGGCAGCAATTCATGCTGGAGGATGCCGATTGCCGCTGGTTGATCGCCCACAGCCATATCGCCGAACGCATCCCGCTACCGGCCGGCATCCGTTTGCTGGCGCTGGACGGCGAATATTTGAGGGAAGCGATCGGCCGCGAATCGGTCGAAGAACCGCAGGTCGCCGGCATGCTGCCGGAGCAGTTGGCATACGTGATCTATACCTCCGGCTCGACCGGCCGGCCGAAAGGAACCTTGATCGAACACCGCAACCTAGCGCTGGTCAGCGTGGCGTTGGCGAATCGCTTCGATTTTCGCGGCGGCAGCCGCATGTTGCAGTTCGCCTCGTTCAGTTTCGACGCCTCGGTCTGGGAATGGGCGGTGGCCTTGGCCAACGGCGGTTGCTTGTGCATGGCCGCCGACGACGTGATCAAAAGTCCGGACCGGCTGGCCGATTTCGTCGCTACCGCGACGACCAGTCACGCGCTGTTGCCGCCGTCGTTATTGGCCTATCTCGACCCGGCGAAACTGGCCTGCCTCGACCATTTGCTGGTCGGCGGCGAAGGCTACCAACAGGCGCTGGCCGAAGCCTGGAGCCCGAATCGGCACTTTTTCAACGCTTACGGTCCCACCGAAACCACCGTGATCTGCATGGCGGCCGATTACCGGCCGGGCGATGCCAAATTGACGTTGGGCCACGCCTTGGCCAACACCGAATTGTTCATTCTCGACGCCAAACTGCGGCCGGTGCCGCTCGGCGTGCCGGGCGAATTGTGTATCGGCGGCGACGGCGTCTGCCGCGGTTATCTGAACCGGCCCGAATTGAACGGCGAAAAATTCATTGCCCATCCGTTCCGGCCCGAAAGCGGCGAGCGCTTGTACCGCACCGGCGACCTGGTGCGCTGGCTGGCGGACGGCACCATCGAATTCCTGGGCCGGATCGACAACCAGATCAAAATCCGCGGCTTCCGTATCGAGCTGGGCGAAATCGAAGCCCGGCTGATGGAGCACGAGCGGGTGCGCGACGCGCTGGTGTTGGTGCGCGATATCGATGCCGGCAACCGGCAATTGGTCGGCTACGTGCTGTGCGAAGCCGGCGCCGACGGTTTGGCCGCGGAGCTGATGGCAAGGCTGCGGGAAAGCTTGCCGCATTTCATGGTGCCGATGGCGGTAATCGTGCTGGATGTCTGGCCGATGACGACCAACGGCAAGATCGACCGCCGGGCGCTGCCGTTACCGGGCGCGGCCGACCCGGCGAGCCGGGTTTGCGAACCGGCCGCAACCGAGCGCGAGCGCTGGCTGGTCGAATTGTGGCAGGAGATTCTCGGCGTCGACACGGTCGGCGTCAGCGACGACTTTTTCGAACTGGGCGGCCATTCGCTGAGCGCGACCCGCTTGATGGCGCAGGTGCGGGAGCAGAGCGGGCGCTCGATGCCGCTGAAAGACTTTTTCGTGGCGCCGACCGTGCGCAGCATGGCGGCCTATCTGGATGCGGCCGGGGCGGACACCCAAGCCGAAGCGGAAGACACTGCGATTCTGTTGCCGCCGCGGCCGGTGGATTTGGAAACCGAATCCGCCATTGCGCTGCCGACGCCATTGCCGCCGGCCAGCGGCAGGATGCAAAACGTGTTGCTGACCGGTGTTACCGGTTTCGTCGGCGCTTATTTGCAGGAACAAATGCTGGAACGCTGGCCGGGTACCACGGTGCACTGTCTGGTACGCGCCGGCTCGGCCGAAGACGGCTTGCGTCGGATTCGGGCCAATCTGGAGGAATACGGCCTGTGGTGGGACGGCTATGCGCCGCGGATCAAAGTGGTGGTCGGCGATTTGGCCAAGCCCAACCTCGGCTTGAGCGGCGAGGTGCGCGATTACCTGGCCTCGGAAATCGACTTGATTCTGCATAACGGCTCGCATCTGAACCACGTGTTGCGCTACGGCCAATTGGCCGCGGCCAACGTCGGTTCGACCAAGGCCCTGCTGGAATTGGCTGCCTACAACCGCTTGAAACGATTCGCCTACGTCTCGACCGGTGGCGTGTTCAACACCGAAATCTCGGGGCGGAAAGTCGACGAAGACACCGATCTGGCCGGCGAAGGCTTTACCGATCTGGAAGGCTACAACGCCAGCAAATGGGTGGCGGAAGCGGCAGTCAGGCAAGCCGGTCGCATGGGCCTGCCGATCCAGATTTTCCGTCTGGGCCGGGTGGCGGTGGACAGCCGCAGCGGTGCCGGCCGCGACGACGACTTTATCGGCTTGTATCTGCGCACCTGCATCCAGCTCGGGGTCTATCCGGATTACCCGCTGGTCGAAAAGGCGATACCGGTGGATTACGCGGCGCGGGCGATTATTGCCTTGGCCGGACAGCCCGGCGGCGGCGAAATATTCCATTTGATGGGCGAAGAAAGCTACGACTGGAGCAAATTGCTGTCCCAGCACGTGGCCGGCAGCGTCGGCCTGAAACGCATCCGCGCCGACCATTGGGTAGACCGGGTCAAGCAGGCTTCGACCGAAACCCCGTTGCCGTTCGCGCCCTACCTGTTTTATTGGGATACCGACAACGCCGCGCCGGACAAGGGCCGGTTGCAGATCGGCCAGGCGAAAACCCTGCGCCGGCTGGCCGAGCTGGATCTGCCGGCGCCGCAGATCGATCGCTTGGCCTGGCAACGTTACATCGAGCGCTTGTTCGTTAGCGAAGGCCGCGAGGTTGCCTTTAAACGCCGCGGCTGGTTTTAGCGAAGCGGTCGCCCGCAGGCATTGAACTTAAATTAAGAATTGGAGAATGGTCGCTATGGCTGAAGAATTGGAAACGGGTTTCGTCGTGGTCTGCAACCACGAACAGCAACACGCCTTATGGCCGGCTTTCAAGCCGGTGCCCGCCGGTTGGCAGCAGGTCAAACCTGCCGACAGCCGGGAAAACTGTTTGGACTATGTCAATCGAAATTGGCCCGACATCCGGCCGTTGAGCTTGAGAACGCTATGAAACCGATGACTGCTCAGGAAGAATTCGGAACGCGGCCGCCGTCGCCGGTGGTGCGCACCGTGACATTGGGGCTGAACCTGGACCCGGATCAGCCCGAGCGCGGCGCGGAAGCGGCGCGGCGCTTTTTCGGGAAGGCCGGCAACCGTTTGGCGGAAAGCGGCCTGCGGGCGCGTTGTTTCCGGCTGGCCGGGCAACCGCTGGACCGCTTGCTGCAAGGCCGCCGAATTCGGGCCAATGCCGTGGCCGAATTTGCGGTGCGGATGGAGAATGCATTGGGCGATATCTGGTTCTGCATGCCCGGCCCGTTTTTCGTCGATGCGGCCGACGACCCGGAATTGCTGGCGCTGGTGCCGGCCGTGATCGGCGCCACCCGCCACGTATTCATGAATACTTTGGTCAGTTCGGCGGCCGGCATGCACCGCGGCGCGTTGCGCCGGGCCGCTGCGGTGGTGCGGGAACTGGCCATGCTGGACCAACAGCATCAGGCCAATTTCCGGTTTGCGGTGATGTCAAACGTCCAGGCCAGTACGCCGTTTTTTCCGGCGTCCTGGCACCAGGGCGAGGCCGGATTCAGCATTGCGCTGGAGTTGTCGGAACTGGCCAACGCCGCGTTTTCGCAGCCCTTGCCGTTCGACGAGAAACTGGCGGTATTCCGCAATCAGGTGCGGCGGGCGGCGTGGGAGGCGGCCGATTGCGCCGAGGCGCTGGCCGCCGAAACCGGCGTCGGTTTTCGCGGTATCGATTTCTCGCTGGCACCTTACCCCGGCGAGGACACCAGCGCCGTCAGCGCGATCGAGGCGCTGGCCGGCAGTCCGGTCGGCAGTTTCCAATTCCTGTTTTCGCTGTATGCGGTGAACAATTTGCTGAAGCAGGGCTTGGCCGATTTTCCGCAGGTCGGCTACAACGGCACCATGCTGTCGGTGTTGGAAGACAGCCATCTGGCGCGGGCGGTGGGCAACGGTAGCGTCGATGTCAAGGATTTGCTGCTGTACTCTACGGTGTGCGGCTGCGGTCTGGATATGGTGCCGCTGGCGTTGGACGTCGGCGTCGGCCAGATCGCGGCCTTGATCGAAGCGATTTGCACCGAAGCCATCAAATGGAACAAGCCGTTGATTACCCGCCTGTTGCCTAGCAGCGTCGGCGCCAACGGCGAAACCAATTTCAACCATCCGTTTATCGTCAACACCCGGCCGATTGCGCTGAACCGCAACGCGTTTGCGCCGGCCAACGATAGCGAGGCCTTTTTCGATCCCCGACGCTGGGCGCCGACCGCGTTACCGGCTTGATTTGATTACTACCAAGACATAGCGATGACTACCGACAATTGGTTTACCGACTTTAATCTGGGCGGCCGCGCGCCGTATCTGCTGGTCTGCTTTCCGTATTCCGGGGCCGGCGCCAACGTGTTTCGCAGTTGGGCCGGCGCGCTGGATAACGCGGACGTGCTGGCGGCGCAGTTGCCGGGGCGCGAACGCCGCATCGCCGAACCGGCGATCGGCGATCTGGACGCGTTGGTCGCCGGCTTGCTGCCGGCGCTGATCGCGCGGATCGACCGGCCCTATCTGCTGTTCGGCCACAGCATGGGGGCGTTGATCGCCTACCGGGTGGCGCTGGAGCTGGAGCGCCGCGGGGTGCGGCCGCCGAAACAACTGATCGTTTCCGGCTACCGGTCGCCAGAGCTTAGCAGCCGCAACCGGGTGTTGCATACGCTGAGCGACAGTGAATTCATCGTCGAATTGCAACGCTACGGCGGCACGCCGGACGAGGTGTTGCAACACGATGAAACCATGCAGTTGTTGTTGCCGATGCTGCGCGCCGATTTTCGCATCCACGAAACTTACCGCCACGCGCCGCAACCGGCGGCCCAATTCCCGATCGCGGCCTTCACCGGCATGGCCGACCATCTGGTGCCGGGCGAGGACATGGCGCCCTGGCGCGACAAAACCGCGGCCGGCTTCGAGCAGCGCCTGTTCGGCGGCGGCCACTTCTTTTTACTGGAGAACCGCGCCGCCGTGCTGGGCGCGCTTCAGGACATCGTCAACGAGCATATCAAGAACGATATCCTGCTGCCGATGGCGCGGACTCCTGCCGCAGCCGGTTACGAACCGGTCTTTTAAAATGACGAGACTACTAGTTATGACGCAACCGATCATCAAATTGGAACATATCACCAAGTCCTACGGCCACGGCGATGGCGCCGTCAACGTGCTGCAGGACTTGAACCTGTCGATCCAGCAAGGCGAGTTCACCTGCATCTGGGGCGCTTCCGGCAGCGGCAAATCGACGCTATTGAACCTGATGGGCCTGTTGGACCGGCCGGATCAGGGCCGGATCGCAATCAAAAACGAAGAAGTCCTGGGGCTGAACGACAATCGGCTGGCCGATTTCCGCAGCCGTCATCTGGGCTTTATCTTCCAAAGCTTCAATCTGGTGCCGGTGTTGTCGGCCCAGGAAAACACGATGCTGCCGCTGCAAATCCGCGGCGAAGCCGACGATACGGCGCGGCGCCGGGCGCGCGATCTGCTGGCGGAACTGGGTCTGGAGCGGCATTTGCACAAACGGCCGGACGAAATGAGCGGCGGCCAACGCCAGCGGGTGGCCATCGCCCGGGCCTTGATCGGCGATCCGGATATCGTGCTGGCCGACGAACCGACGGCGAATCTGGATTCGGCCAACAGCGACGCGATCATTTTGTTGATGCAAAAGCTGAATCAGAAACGCAAGGTCACCTTTGTGTTTGCCACCCACGATACCCATTTGCTGTCCTACGCGGCCCGCTCGATCCAGGTCCGAGACGGCCGGATCGTCGACGACCGCCACAATACTTATTTAAAAGAGGCCTCCTGATGTCCATGTCACTCGCAATGCGCTGCAAACTGGCGGCGCGCAACGTCATGAAAAACCGGCGCAGAAGTCTGGTCACCGTGCTGTCGGTGGCGATCGGCTTTCTGGCGCTGAGCTTGTTCGAAGGTTATTTCACCTACGTCTACCGGATTCTGAAAGACCAGGCCATCGTCGGCGAACGCCTGGGCCACTTGACCGTGGTGCGCCGCGGCTTCTTCGACCAGGGCACGCTGGACCCGGAAAAATTCCAACTCGATGCCGCCGCGCTGGACTTGGTGACCCGCACCGTCCGCGAGGTGCCGGGCGTGAAATTGGTCAGCCCGCGGCTGGCCGTCAGCGGCTTGGTCAGTAACGGCACCACCTCGCATATTTTCATCGGCGAAGCGATATCGGCGGAAGACCAGACGGCGCTGCGCGGCGCCGAATACGCCCACCTGCCCGGCAAATTGACGTCGGGCCAGGACGATGCCGCCGTGATCGGCCAGAAGATGGCGAAGATCATGGGCTTGCAGCAGGGCAGCGACGGCGTGTTGATGGCGTCGACGCTGTCCGGCATGGTCAACGCGGTCGATTTCCGGGTCGGCGAAATCGCCAACACCGGCTCGATGGGCACCGACGACAAGTTCGCGCTATTGCCGTTGGCCTTGGCCCGTAAGTTGTACGGCAGCGACGGCGCCGACCGGGTCGTGGTATTGCTGGATTCGGTCGATTCGATTCCGGCCGTAAAGCCGGTGTTGCTGGAAAAACTCAAGGCTGCCGGCTTCGACGCCGACATCAAGGAATGGAGCGAATTGTCGGTGTATTACACTCAAGTCAAAGGCCTGTTCGACATGATGTATTTGTTCATCATGGTGGTAGTGGTGATGGTGGCGATGACCAGCGTGGTTAATACCATGACGATGGCGATTGCCGAACGCACCCGCGAAATCGGCACCTTGCGCGCGATCGGCATGCGCTCGATGACGATCAAGAGCCTGTTCGTGATCGAAGGCGTCATCATCGTCTTCGTCGGCTCGCTGGCCGGGATGGCGCTATCCTATGCCATCGGTGCCGGCATCAATCTGGCGCAGATTACTTATTCGCCGCCTGATTCTTCGGAACAAGCCGCGCTGGTGATCGAATTGTTGTTTAATAACATGTTCGGTTCTTTATTCACTCTGTCGGTGTTGGCCGCGGTCGCTTCGTATTTCCCGGCCCGCCACGCCACGCAAAAAACCATTGTCGGAGCCCTGGGCCATGTTTGAATTCGTCCGCACCCCTTTATTTGCAATATTAATGCTGGCGGCTTCGGCTGCGGCCGCAGACCCGACGCCGCTGGAGCTTTTAAAAGCCAGCGACCGTGCCCGCGGCGGCGAGATCGGCGGTATTACCATGACCAGTACCGTCATCGCCTACCAGGACAATGTCGAGGATAAAAGCTACACGCTGAAGATCGAGGCCGACCAGGACAACTCGTTGGTTACCTTCCTGAAACCGGCCACATCCGCCGGCAAGATGATGCTGATGCAGAACCGGAATATGTGGTTCCTGTCGCCCGACGTCAGCAAGCCGGTGCCGATTTCGCCGCGGCAACGCCTGCTCGGCGAGGCCAGCAACGGCGACGTCGCCACCACCAATTACAGTCGCGATTACGACGCGACCCCGGCCGGCGAAGCGGAAGTGGCAGGGCAGCCGTGTTACGTACTGGACTTGAAAGCCAAGGATGCCAACGTGGCCTACGACAAGATCAGATATTACGTCGCCAAGGACAGCCAACTGGCATTGAAAGCCGAATACATGACGGTTTCCGACAAGCATTTCAAAACCGCATTGATGGAATATGCCAACCGGGTCGAGGTTGCCGGCAAGAACCAGCCTTTCGTCAGCAAAATCGAAATTCAGGACGAGGTGCAAACCGGCCAGAAAACCGTGTTGGTTTACGACAAAGTCGAAGCCGCGGCGGTGCCGCCGAGCCGTTTCGATTTGCGGGCCTTGCTCAGCCGCTAACGGCCGATGGCTTCGGGGAATGTTCTGCGCGGCTTGCGGCCGGCGTTGCTGGCCGTATCGCTGCCGGGCATCGCCGCCGCAGCCGACAAATTCGAGTTCGAACACAGCTTCATGCTGCAAAGCTTCGGTGCGATTTACGATATTGCCAAGAACAGCAATCTGAATCCGGACAACCAGCTGGCGCAACTGGACAATTTTCAGCAGGGTACCCGGCTGCGGTCGAAATTCACCGCCCGTTACGGCGGCTTCAGCGCCAAGCTCAGCCCGCGCTTCGGTTACTTTTTAAGCAATCAGGCCGACGGCGGCAACGTCGTGGCCGGCGAGCATTATTTCCAGGATTGGCTGGCTCAATACGCGACCGACGATCTCAGCCTGTCCTATAGCCGCGAATTGCTGTATTGGGGGCCGTCGTTGTTCGCGTCGCCCTCCAACCCGTTCTTCCCGAACAGCAACCAGACCAATCCCTTCATCGAACCCGGCGCCCAGGATTTCGTGCAATTGCAGTATTTTCACGATTATTCCAACACGCTGGCGCTGATCGGCAGTCTGGCTCGGGGCCGGTCGACGCTGGAAACGCCGGATTTCAAGAAAACCGTGGCGCTGAAATACGACCACCGCGGCGACGATTATTCGCTGAGCGCGATTGCCGGCTACCGCGAAAACGACGGCCTGCCCCAGGGCGGCATGTTCGGCCAGTGGACGCTGAACGATTCGACGCTGCTGTATTTCGACGTCGGCATGAAAGGTAAAAGCTACGGCTTGTATCCGCAGGCATCCGATTCGCCGCTGGGCTACGAATTGGCGCCGAACGGCAACGGCCGTGGCTGGTTCGTCGACTTCCTGGCCGGCGGTTCCTATACCTTCGACAACGGCGACGTATTGAATTTGGAATACCGTCACAGCAACGAAGGTTACAACAATGCCGACAGCGCCGCTTACCGGCGTATGGCCCAGAACGCGGCCGGGTTGCTGCTGGGGGCCGACCCCAATTTGCAAGGCTTGGCCGCCGGCACCCTGGCCCAGGCCTCGTCGGTGCAAATCCGCTCGCTGAATCAGCATTACCTCTACGCCAATTACCGGGTGCACGAAATCGTCGAAGACCTCAGCCTTAATGTGCTGTATTCGCAAAACCTGCAGGACGGCGGCGCACAACTGGTACCGATTGTCGAGTACAACCTGTTCGGACAGGTCAATCTGGCCGCCAATCTGGTATTCAATCTGGGCGGTAGCGATACCGAGTTCGGCGGTTATCTGAACAATATCTATTTCCTGGGTGTGAAATATTACTTCGACTGAGCGCCGGCAGATGAGCATGGATAACGCAGGGTCTGGCGCTCTGCCGAATTTCGCGGATTTAAGGCAACGGTTTCCGTTGGTTCCGGCGCCAACGCCGGGGAGGGCGCAAGTCTGGCTGGCCTGGACCGAGCGTTTCGCCGATCCGGAGACGCTGGAAATTTGCCGCAATCTGCTGGCCGAGGACGAGCTGGAAAAGTGGCGGAAGTTTTATTTCGAGCGCGACCGCCAGTTGTATCTGGTGGCTCACGCCATGGTCAGATTCGTGTTGGCCGCTTATCTGGATACCGAGCCGGACAAATTGCGGTTTACCGCCAATCGTTATGGCCGCCCGGAATTGGTCCGCAAACCGGGCATGGCCGACGTCCGCTTCAACCTGTCCCACGCGCGCGGACTGGCGGCGCTAGTGGTCAATTGCGGTGCGGATTGCGGAATCGACGTCGAGGCTAGGCGCGATTTGGGCGATCTGGCGGCGATAGCCGGCCAGGTACTGACCGTAGCCGAACGGGAATATCTCTGGCGTTTGCCGGCAGCGGAACGGAATTGGGCGTTTCTGAAATTCTGGACGCTGAAGGAAGCCTACATCAAAGCCCAAGGCACCGGCCTGTCGCAAGAGCTGGACCGGTTTGGGTTTGCTTTTGGCGAGGATAAAACCATCTATTTCCGTCCTAGTAGCGCGGAAGAGGCCCCCGCTTGGCAATTCGCGCAAAGCTATCCGGGGCCGGAGCATATTTTGGCGTTGGCTTTTGGCCGTGGCGACGGGCCGGAACTGGATACGTGCTTTTGCGAATGGTTGCCGCACCGGTTGAGAGGTAGTTGAATCGATTACCTACCGGCGAGCAGCCTTACGGATTTCGATTTAGCAATGGTTAACAAAAATGCTTGATTGCGAGACCTAATGGAATGGTCAGCCCAACTTTGCCAACCGGTTTAAGGGGGCAAGATAGTCATTTGACAATGACCGTTGAATAAGTGCAGATCATGATCGTTTACACAAAAACTCTTACCCCTCATTTTACCAGTTGACGGCAGTTATCTGACTTCGACTACTTGGATTTACGAGTTTTTCACCAGCCTGATAACCAGTAACTAGCGGTCGCCTTTGATCATCTAATATTACTTTTCTATAGAACTCGTTAATTGCTCACTACCTTTTGATAACCATTCTTCGCTCTTCCCTATAAACTTAGTGGCTTCAGAAGTATCTCGCTCGGTAACTGAAAGTGTAAGTTTAAAATTTCCTGCTTTAGCATTGTAACTGTAGTTAGTAAGTTCACCTGATATAGGTGGCGCAAATAACCAGCCCGGGTCGATGTTAAGCTCATTGGGGCCTAATATTGCAGTACTATCTTTTCCTTTGGCATTATTCATACTATATCCATCCGCGCTTGTTTTAAATGCCGCTATTGTTTTGGGGCCATCAAAACTTTTCCCTTTCTCTATCCAATATGCTTCCATAGACACGGCGAGTTCAACATCAACACTTTCATCCGGCACTTTAAATAATTTCATAATTAAAGGAACTGGTGGCAGCCAAGTGAACCATTCATTACTAAGAACTTTTGCTTTTGCGTAAGCGATATTTAGGTATAGTGGTCTGATTTGCATAAATCTTCCATCTCCAGATAAATTAAATCCATAATAAAATTTCGCTGCCGGAGTCGCCGTATTGCTAATTGTGCGTTCAGCTTTAAAGCCTATGTAGTTTGGAGATAGTGGATATTCAGTAATTTGTCTCTCACCAGCGGTGCCATCATCAAGTTTGCAATATTCCTTTGGTGGGAATCTTGGAGGATTAACAGTCCAGAATTTGTCATCAACTAACTTCGCTGTATATTGAGCCGTATAAAGTCCTTTTTCTTCCTCCATTTTTTGTTTTAAAAAATCTGTTGCCAAACCAATGGCCGCAGTAGCAAGAGGAGCTAGTGCTGGTATCGCAGCGGCAGCAGCTCCAGCCTTTGGTATAGGTATACATTTACCAATATCTTTTTGGACAAGCGTTAATGCGGAGCAGGCAGTTATTTTCGTGCCAGGTCCATAAGCAGTTTCATAATTCTTCCAAAAATCTGCAATCTCATTAACTTCCGAAGGCTGTGCTGCTACTGGATTACAGTATTTTGCTTTGTCAAGTAGAGTTAACGCAAATCTTTCGCCCAACCTTTCGTTTGATCTAGTATGTGCCGGCAGTAGAATTGTGCACCCTGAAGTAAAAGAGCATATAGTAGTTAGAATTGTTGTAGAGAAAATAAATTTCGCTGTTGACATATTGCTCCCCAAAGTCTGGTAAGAAAAAACATGGATTTTTGCTATTACTGTTCAATGGTTTTAATAGTATGTACTTAATGCTCCATCAAGATTGCTTTTTTTATGCAATTCAATAATTTCATCAATTTTATTATTATAGTTATTACGTATTTCATCCGGAATTGCAGCGTTATTGCTTGCCGATTTAAACGCATTTAATTCTTTTTTGACACTTCTAGATCCAGATATTGCATACCCCTTTAACGCCTGTGAAGTAAGCATGTTCACAATATTATCTATATCTTGGTCATCAAGCGACATTCTGTCTGACTGACCTCTTTCTGCAGGCAATAATCCCTGATTATCCAGAACGTTATCTTGAGAAATTTGATTGCCAGTCCCATTGAAAGAAATCAACTTGGAGTACCAAAAAGCAGGATTAGCAGCTCTTAATAGCACCTGCACATCCGTCTCCGGTAAGTTGTTACGATATACAATAGTGCCGATCGCTATTTCTGCAGCTAAAAGAGTATCAATATCTGCATCTGATGGTTTCTTTACAAAAGGCGAGTCAATTATCCCAGCTAATAATCTGACGGTACCTTTGTTCCCAATTACTCCAAGAAGAGCAGTTATATTCGGTCGAAATTCAGAGTATTCTGGATCAATAATTAATTTTTCAACCTTATCTAAATCCCCGGAATAAAGCGAAGCTGTCGTTACGGGGTATGACCCAAGTATTGGGGTCTTTACAAATTCTTCAACTGACACAATACCAATTGCCGTTTCACAACCTGGCCCTGCCGGTAGCGAATTCTTTTCTAACGACAAATCAGGAATGGCTGCGCCTGTTGACTGATTACCAGATAGAATCATACATTCATGTTCATTCAAGTTTGTAGTGCTCGGTGAAATACCTGGCGTCATAACATCTAGAAAATCAATTGTATTATGCAGCAGGCCTTTTGTATGTCCAAACTCATGCAGCCAAGTTACTGGCTCAACTTTTGAAGTAATAGTAGAACTCAATCCTGTATAAGTTCGCACTACAACGATTCCGTTACCAGAAATAGGTGCGCAACCAAGTGCTCCACCAGTTGGGAATACCATCCCATCACCACACCATAAAATTTTATTAACAATATGTATGCACGATTTTCCCGTAAACTTTTCGAAGTCCTCTTTGCTGGCAATTACTGAAGGCAATTCATAATCATAAAATGATACAGGTTCAATATTTTTATCAAAATAAGTATTGTGACAGTTCTCATGATTTTGCTGCTCAAGTATTTTATTTATCCTTAAAAATATATTTCCTGCCTCATCAAGACTTATTGGTATTTTGTAATAATTTTTGACGCAAATACTATATGCAAGTGCATCAGTAGCGTTCAGCAAGGAGTTAATACCTATAAATAAAATAAAAAGCGAATTGAATTTACACATTGAAAATGCCTAGGTAACCTATGATTAAGTCGATTTTTTCAAACGACTAATAATTGCAAGTTATTGATTTAAATAGTTACAAATTTTGAAATAACGAATCAATCAGAGCTCCCTAACTGAATTGCCCAAAATTGGTGTGATTAGCGATGCACAATCGCAACACTGTTTCGACTTTCATTCCTCCGATCATGCTTGCGCTAATTGGCGTCACCAGCACTACCATTGCAGTGCGACAACCATAGGCAGTAATGAGTCGATAACCCTAATTCTTTGTTTTCAACCTAATCTCAATTTTTCAAAAAAATTATCGTAAAGCAAGATCACATTTGTACCAGTACGTTTGTACTGGTACGGCAAAACGGAAGGAGGGGAAGCTTGAAGGCTTAGCCTACCCCTATCGGGAACAAGAAATTTTAGGGCCACTGTAATATGCGCTTGTAGTAACCCGACCAGGTGATAGTTAAGCGGCGCTAACTTTGCCAGCCGCCGCCCAACGCCTTATAAAGATCAACCATCGCGCTGATTTGCTTTTGCTTGGTTTCGATCAACTCCTTCTTGGCTTCCAATGCATCGCGCTGAGTCAACAATACCTCCAGATAATCGGCCCGGGCCGATATGAACAGTTGGTTGGCGACTTCGATCGATTTAACCAGGGAATCCACCTGCTGGCGCTTTAACTGGTAGTTTTTGTCCAATTTGTCGATATTGGATAGCTGGTTGGCGACTTCGGCATAGGCGTTGATGATGCTTTGCTCGTATTCGTAGGCCGCCTGTACCTGCTTGGCGTTGGCGTTTTTGTATTCGGCGGTGATTGCGTTTTTGTTGACCAGTGGCGCGACCAGTTCGCCGGCTACCATCGCCGCCAACGATTCCGGGGTATTGATCAGGTATTTCAACGCAAACGCTTGGAAGCCGACACCGGCCTTGATGCCGAACGATGGGTAGAAATTGGCCCTGGCCACGTCGATGTTCAAATCGGCGGCTTTCAATTCCAGTTCAGCCTTACGGATGTCGGGCCGGTTTTGCAATAACTCCGACGGCACTCCGGCGTTCAATACCTTGGGCTTGATGTCCATTAAGCCATTTGAGGCGCGTTCTATCGGTTGCGGCGTTCTACCAAGCAGCGTGTTAATGCGATTCTCGACCACGGTGATTTGCTGTTCGATTTCATATTGCCGGGCTTGGTTTTTTGCTACCTCGGCCTCGTAACGCTTGACCGCCAGTGCGGTGGTTCTGGCATAGGTTTGCAACTGCGTGACCACCTGCAAGCCGTTTTGCTGAATCGCGATGTTTTGCCGTAAGTTTTCCAATTGGTTGTCCAAGGCCAGCAATTCGTAGTACGAATGCGCGACTTCGGCGACCAGATTGGTCAACAGAAAATTCCGACCTTCACTGGATGCCATGTATTCGTACACCGCCACCTGGGTGGCGTTTCTGAGCTTTTTCCAGATGTCGATTTCCCAGGTGGAGAACAAACCGAACTGGTAATCGCCGAGGAAGGCCGGGAAGGCCTGGCCTTCGGCTATCGGCAGGTTTTCCTCGACCGCACCGTTGCGGGTGTATTGCGCGGTTTTCTCGCCGCCGGCCGAGGCGCCGAGTTTGACGAAAGGCAGGTATTCGCCTTTGCGCGCCTGGATTTCGTTTTCGGCCATGCTGATCCGCTGCAGCGCGGTGTTGATTTCCTTGTTATTCGCGACTGCGGTGTCAATCAAACTGCGCAGATTTGGATCGTCGAAAAATGTCTGCCATTTCACGTTGGCGGAACTGGTTTGTTCGTTGACACCGGTTTTGAATTGCTCGGGCAATTGGGTATCTGCGGTTTTTTTGGTCATGTCCGGAATACCGCAGGCTTGCAACATAGCCGTTGCCAAGGCCGTTACTAGCAAAACATTGATTTTATTCGTCAGCATCTTGGGTACCGTAGTGATAGGTTTCGGTGAAGGGATTGACGTCTTCGTGTTTGATCATGCGTTTGCCTTCGATCAATTTCGCGAAGATGTAATAAAGCCCTGGAATCAGCACCACGCCGAACAGGGTGCCGAATAGCATCCCGCCTAAAGCGGACGTGCCGATGGTGCGGTTGCCGACCGCGCCGGCGCCGGTGGCGAAGGCTAGCGGCACCAGACCGGCGATGAAGGCAAACGAGGTCATCAGAATCGGCCGGAACCGCGCTTTGGCGGCTTCGATGGCCGCTTCCCGCACCGATAAGCCTTGCTCCTGGCGCTGCACCGCGTATTCGACGATCAACACCGCGTTTTTACCGAGCAAGCCGACCAGCATCACCAAACCGACTTGGGAGTAGACGTCGTTGGCCAAGCCCATGGTTTTTAATAATAGGAAGGAGCCGAAAATACCTGCCGGCAAGGAACAAATCACCACCAAAGGCAACACAAAACTTTCGTACTGGGCTGCCAACACCAGATAGACGAACACCAACACCACGACGAAGATCACCAGCGCCTCGTTGCCGCGCGCCGCTTCGTCGAAGGACAAGCCTTCCCAGGCCACATCGAAGCCTTGCGGCAAGGTGGTTTTGGCGACTTCCTTGATCGCATTGATCGCGTCGCCGCTGGTGTAACCGGGCGCGGGTTCGGCGCGGATCGCCGCCGAGTTATACAGGTTGTAGCGGGTCAATTCGTTCGGGCCTTGTTGCGGAATGACGGTCATGAAGGCCGAGTAGGGCACCATTTCGCCGGCGTCGTTTTTCACGTAATAGTTCAAGACGTCGGTCGGGAAGCGGCGGAACTCCGGCAAGGCTTGCACGTAGACTTTGAAAAAGTTGTTGAAGCGGATAAAGCCCTGTTCGTACGTGCTACCGATCATGATGTCCAGGTTTTCCATGGCCTTGTCGATATTGACGCCTTTTTGCATCGCCAGTTTGTTGTCGATTTTCAACTCGTATTGCGGGTAGTTGGCTGCATAAAAGGTAAACAGACCGGTCAATTCCGGGCGTTTGCGTAGGGCGGCCATGAACTCCTGATTAAGCTTATCGAACTGGAAGTAATCGGTGCCGGTGGTCTTGTCCAGCAAGCGAAAGGCCAAGCCCGATGCGGCGCCGTAGCCCGGTACGGCCGGCGGCTGGAAGAATTCGATCACCGCGCCGAAGTCGTGGGTTTTTTCTTCCAATTGCCGAATCACGTCCTGTACCGACACCTTGCGTTGGGTCCAATCCTTCAGGTTGATGATGCAGGTACCGGCGTTGGAACCGCGGCCCTCGGTCAATACTTCGTAGCCGGCCAAGGACGATACCGACTGCACGCCGTCGATTTTTTCGGCAACTTCCTCCAATTGTCGCGCCACTTTATTGGTGACTTCGATGGTTGAACCGGGCGGCGTTTGGATGATGGCGTAAATCATGCCCTGGTCTTCGCCGGGAATGAAGCCGGCCGGCAAGGTCTTGTCGACGGTAAATATCCCAAAACTGAATGCCGCCAAGACTGCAACGGTAACGATGCGACGGGTGACCACCACATCCAATAGTTTGACGTAACGGCCGGTGACTTTTTCGAACAGATAGTTGAATCCGTCAATGAACAACGTGATCGGGGTTTTACGCTTCGGCTGGTCGTGGCTGTTTTTCAAGATCATCGCGCACAATACCGGCGCCAACGACAGGGCGACGACAGCAGAAATGACGATGGAGGAGGCCATCGCAATCGAGAACTGCCGGTAAAACACCCCGACCGGGCCGTTCATGAAGGCAAGCGGTACGAATACCGACACCATCACCAAGGTGATCGCGACGATGGCGCCGCCGATTTCGCCCAAGACCTGCCGCGAGGCGGTATAAGGGCTGAGGTGTTCGGCTTCCATTTTGGCATGCACCGCTTCGACCACGACGATGGCATCGTCGACCACCACGCCGATCGCCAGCACCAACGCAAAGAGCGTGATCAAGTTGATCGACAAACCGAAGGCTGACATCACCGCGAACGAACCGATCAACGACACCGGCACCGCCAGAATCGGAATCAAGGTCGAGCGCCAGTCGCCGAGGAACAGGAACACCACCAAGGTCACCAATACGAAGGCTTCGCCTAAGGTGTGCAACACTTTATGAATCGAGGCTTCGACGAAGCGCGACACGTCGTAGTTGATCTCGTAGTCCATGCCTTCCGGGAAGGATTTTTTCAATTCCTCCAATTTGGCCTTGACGTCTTCGATGACCTTGGTGGCGTTGGTACCGTAGTTTTGTTTCAGGACGATGGATGCGGACGGGAAAGAGTCCTTGTCTGAATAAATGTTGTAAAACTCGCTATCCAGATCAACCTTGGCGATGTCTTTTAAACGCAAGATTTCGCCGTCCGAGTTGGCGCGGATGATGATGTCGGCATACTGTTCCGGCGTGTTGTACCAGCCCTGGTAAATCAACACGTATTCCTTGGATTGTGCGGCCATGCCGGTACTTTGGCCGATGCGGCCCGGCCGGCCGATGATGCTTTGCTTGGCGATCGCGTCCATGACTTCTTCGGTCGAAACGCTATAGGCCCTCATCCGGTCCGGATTTAACCAAATCCGCATCGCGTATTGGCGGGCGCCGAGGATTTGCGCCTGGGCGATGCCGTAGATGCGTTGGATTTCCGGGATGACGTTGACGTAGGCGTAGTTGAACAAGAATTTCTGGTCGGCGTTCTTATCCTTACTGTAGAGGTTGACATACATCAACATGCTGGGCTGGACGAAGTTGACCACCACGCCTTCCAGGCGCACCAGATTCGGCAAGCGGCTCATCACTTGATCCACGCGGGTCTTAACGTTGACCATGGCGATATTCGGATCGACGCCTAACTCGAACAAGACCTGTATCGTGGCCTCGCCGGCGCTGGTGGCGTCCGAGACGATGTACTTCATGCCGGGTACGCCATTGATGGCGCGCTCGATGGTAATCAGCGAGGATTTGACCAGTACGTCTGCGCTGGAACCGGGGAAGGACAAGGAAATCGTTACCCGCGGCGGAGCGATATCCGGAAATTGCGAAACGGGCAGGGTACGGATTGCCAAAAAGCCCATGAACAGAAAGCTGAGCGACAACACGATCGCCATGACCGGTCTTTTAATGAATATGCTAAACATAGTAATTCCCTGGCTAAGGCATTATTCGGTGTATAACTGCAATTCGGCGAACGCTTTTTCCGGCGGCAATAAGTTGAGTTCGACTTGATCGCCGACATGGACTTTTCTTAATCCTTCCAACAATATTTTTTCGCCGTCTTTCAAGCCGTTTTTGATAATGAATATATGCGGTAATTCGGCTTCGATATTAATTAATCTTTGCTCGAGTTTACCGTCGCCGTTGACGACGTAAACGTAGGTTTTATCCAGAATTTCGAAAGTGGCTTTTTGCGGTATTAATAGGGCGTTTTTATAGGGTTTTTTCATTAATATGGTGCCGGTTTCGCCGTGGCGGAGTAGTTTGTCAGGGTTGGTAAAGGTGGCACGGAATTCGATATTGCCGGCGGTATTGTCGAAATCGGCTTCTATGGTTTCGATCACGCCGTCCTGGTTATAAATTTGGCCGTTAGCCATTCTTAATTTGACTTTGACGATAGTCTCGTCATTTTTATGGGTTTTGAAATCCAGATACTCGGCTTCCGGGACGTTGAAATAGACCCACAGTTTGCTAATGTCGGATAAGGTGGTGAGTAAAGCGCCATCCTCGACCAAGCTGCCGTTTCGGACATTCAAATGATCCATGATGCCTTCGAATGGAGCGTTGATGTCGGTAAATCCTAAATGGGTCTCTGCCAGTTTCACTTCGGCGTTGGCCTTGTCCAATTTGGCTTTAGCGAGAGCCAATTCGTTGGGCGAAACGATTTTTTGGTCGGCTAACCCTTTAGTATTCAGATATTCGATATTCATGTTATTGGCTTCTGCCTGAGCCTTTAACAATTCGGCTTGGTAAATATTGGGCATAATCTTGAACATCGATTGGCCTTGGCGGACCAATTGGCCTTCGTCGACGAAGATACTTTGGACATAGCCTCTTTCCAGCGCGCGAACTTCGATATGGCGGTAGGCGTGAATCTGGCATACGTATTCCTTGGTAACAGACGTGCTTTCCCGGATTGGAGTAGTTGCCTCCAATTTCGGTTTTTCTGCGTGAGACTCGGTATCCTCCGGCTGGCAGGCGGTTAATAGAATTGCAAGTAGGCTCAGTAAGACATGAGTTTTATTTGTCATAGGAGTTGTCTCATGGGTAATTTCGGTAAAACCTTAAAAAAATTGAATTGGCCGTACTTTTAACGGCTATACCGATACGGAAATTCGAAATAATCAATTTTTAACCATCGAATTTTTCTGCAGCGGTGGTAAATCATTGAATACCTGCCTGAGTAAACTTTTTATCTGACGCTGGTAATATCAGTTCCTATCTGACTGGCAGCGCATTTTGTTAAAGCTATGCAAGCTTGGTGCCATATTTTTATTGTTTTAAATCAGTGCTTTGGATTGGTGTATTTGCCAGATGGGTAAAATTACCCAATTGCAATCGTCAATCCGGGGAATATTGCCCAGTTGCTTAGCAAACAAGGAGCAGGGAGGTGGAGATCGTACAGTAGCGAAATGTTCGGGTTCTTTGAGAATCCTCCGAACGTTGATGTTTGCCAATCCGAGCTATACCAGCCCTGGCGCGTCGTTCAGGTATTTAAATTGGTGTCAGGAGAAAGGAGACATGGCTTACCGTTTCCGGCTTTTAGTAAGTGTTGGCATGGAAATCGCTGAAATGCGATCAGAGCCGAATTCGAAACTGAAATGAAAAGCTCGATTCCGTAAGCCAGTTAAAGGAGTAAGCAATGAAAAATCCAATCCACAATATTGCGAAATACACGGCCTTGATATTAATTTCGGCATTGCCGTTTTCGTTGGAAGCCGCCGCCGATCCTTTTCAAGGGTATAAGCCGACGATCATGGAAAACAATTTTGACGGCGAGTTAATCGAGCCGCCGACGGTGAAGGATGAAGAAGAATAGGCGGTCTCGATCAATAGAGATTGATCGAGTGTGTCCTTACACATGGACGGAAGAATAAAATGGCAAAGTTGCCGAAGAATGATACTATCGGCTAGTCGAATTTCTAATTCCGGAGATGTTGTTATGATACTGCTGACGATCAACGACATGAGCGAATGTCTGGATTTTATTATGTGGGGCAATATCGAGTTTGCGATGCAACTTGAGTTGTACAACGCCTACCAAGTCCGAAAAGCCATTGCGCCCGCCGCGACCGGCGCTCTCGCCCACTCATTCACCATTCTCGATATGTCAAACCTTAGTCAGTTGCAAAGTATGGCTTCTGGAGAAACGCTTTATATCGTCGGACACGGTATTTCTGACTTTAGCGGCATTGCCATCCAACGAGGAACCAAACCAAACTGGGATGTCTACACTTGGTCCGATCTCGGAAAAAAGATTGGCCGATACTTACCCGCCAAAATCGAAGCCATTCACCTACTCGCTTGCTATGGCGCCCACGGACTCAAAGAATTGGGTCGAGGCTTATCTTCCAGCGGAAAGGCTGGAGTAAAACTTCGCGGTTATTACGGCCCCGCGATCAACTCCAGTGCAACAGGGCCAACGTCTGTAATTATTGACAATAAGCCTGGCTGGAGCGGAGAGCAGGACCTGTTGATTGGCAAGTACATCCCTCAATCCAAGCTAGATTCCTGGCGTAGTTCCCATTCTTCGGCTAAAGCTGTGGATATCGCAATTGAGGCGGCGGAAGTGGCGTGGGATTTTTATTACCAATATGGGGTTAAGTTTGAGTCGAAAGGGTTCTTTTACGCTCCGAGCAAACGTGAATCGAAAATATACGAACAAACATCTTGATTTTGCGGTGAAGCCCCGTCAGCTGGAATAAGCGGAAGGAATTCTGACAAGTTTTAAATAGCCGGAAATGCAACCGCTTATCTTGGCCTACCCATTCGGCCTTTTTCATAGCCAACGCAGATTAGCCTCCTTCCCCATCTGTGTCGCGCCACGACATGGCGAACAGCATTAAACAGAACAGTAGCAAGATCGGCCAGGAATAGGGGGCGAGCAGGAAAATGCCTATTGCGGAAAATCCCAATACGGCGAAAAAAATCATCATACCCATACCGAACAACGCCATTAGCGCCAAGACGCCGATCAAGCCCGTGACCACGAGCAGGATCGGCACCGCAGCTAGCCGGAATAACGGGTCGGCGACCGGTTGGCCATCCACCAATAAGCTGACCCGGCCGACTTCCGGATGAAAAAAATAGATAAGGCCGGCAAACACGCTGCCGAGTAGCAAGGTTTTAATCGGTAAATGGCGGTTTTTCGGTTCCGGCATGGTCTGTTCCTCGGGATTAGGGTTGTTCTTCGATAAAACCGTCTTCGTAGAGTTTGAATTTGACCGGGCGGCCGTTGACGTCGCCGATGACATTGTAGAAATGCACATCCACCGATTCGGTCTCGGTGACTTTGATTCCCGGATACTGCGCTTCTATGGTCTGCATTTGCGGATAACTCAGCGCGAAATAGGGCACTTCCTTGCTTAATTTCATCAATTTGCCGCTGGCGGCAACAACGATATCCCAAGTCATCAATTCCTGATTGTTCTCGGTTTTATCGGCTTCGATCTCGAACCTGAGCAGATTGTTATCGGTGATGCGGCTGATTTTACTGATCTGGGTCCGGTCGAGTATCTCCAACACCGTTTTCTGTACCGGTTCGGGTAACTGATCGAATGGGATAGCGTTGGTATCGGCTGCTAAGCAATTCGCCGCCTGCAAAAGGGTCGCCAACATCGCGGCAACATAGTGTTTGTTCTTCATCTTCATTCTCCTGTTTCTAACCGGTCGTAGTGGGGACGGTTTGCAGTTTTATATGAAATCTCCGTGCCAAGTCCGAACTCGAAGCGGATTGGAGAGCACGGATAGCAGATACATGCCGGTTGCTGGCACGGATATCGCTGGTTGACCGCACAACCAATTAGTCAACATCAGGAGCACATCATGAACCTACCATTCAACCTATCTCAAACGGCGGTGATTAAAAGCTTAAAAACAATACGCCTGGATTTTTATATTTTTGCGGTATTGATTTTTCTATCGATACTGGGGGTTGGTATCGCCGATGCGTTCGAGACCCCGGCACACTGGTATTGGATGGGGATGGTTCCGGTGTATTTCGCCGCCTGTATTTTCCTGGAATGGCAAGCCATTCGCCATAGCGGCAAGTCGTTGCGGGATATTCTGCTTTGGCAAACCCAGCATTGGTTGGGCGTGCTGGCCGCGTTTTTTCTGACGTTCAAGTTGCGCGAAATCGGCAGTCTGGACAATCAGGCGACCGGTTTGATCTTGTTACTGTTACTGGCTTTGGGGACGTTTCTGGCCGGTATCACCACCGGTTGGTTGTTTCGGCTGCTGGGTATCTTTCTCGGCATCAACCTGATCATGGTGGCGTACATGGAGCACTACGTAGCGGTAACGATTGCCTCGGCCGCAGCGATGCTGTTGTTGTACCACTATCTGGCGAAGAGCCTGGATTTGGCGATTCCCGAGCGCGGGCTCGACGATGCTGCCGATTAGTCTTGTCGTATCTTCCCCAACGCTTCGTTGATCCGTCGCTGGTGGTGAATATCAGCCAACACTAGCGGTAATTTTCCCCAATCGGCCCGTTGTCGTTTTGATCGATGTGCTGGCAACAGTGTTATACCGGGTCGACAGGCAGCAAATGTGTCACTTCTCGGGAGCGGCATTCATCTTGCGTAACTAAACCTAAATCTCGCCGCTGCCGCCGGTTCAACTTCGAACCGAGTAATGGCGGCAGCGCAAACGCTACTTTGCGGAGGGCAGTGCATGCAGGCAGACCGGCGCGAAGCCAATCTACCGATTTGGATCACCGTTGCGTTACTGAGCGGCTTATTGATGATTTCGCTGATGATTCAATTGGCGATGGCGTGGCAGTCTTACCAGCGAATTTTGCCGCTGCCCAAGCATGTCGCCCATTTGGAGCGGTTGCAGAACGCATTGTTCGATACCGAGGAAAGTCTGGCCGGAATCGATAGGCAAAACGGCCCGGTCGGCCCGGCCATCCAACGTCGCTTGCAGCACTATTTGCAGGAGTTGTTGCAGCGCAGTAATCACTTGGAGGCCAACACGCCGGACGGCCTGCGCGCTGCGTGGCAAGCGCTGAACTCTTCAACACCGGAGCCACAGCAACGCTTGTTACAGACGCTGAAAATACTACGCGGCATTTTTCGTGACGAAGCCGCCGCCCACGGCGTGCTGACGGAATCGATCGCGGCGGCAGCCAGATTCGAGGTGGAATTGGGTATCGCAATCACGCTAACTTTGCCTTTGAGCGCAGTCTTGTTGTTTTATCTGATGCGGCGGCGGATTTTTCAGCCCTTGCAACAAATGGGTTACATGATGGAATTGCTCGGCGAACGCCGCTACCAACAGATCCCGCTGGACCGGATCGATCCGGCGTTTGAGCCTATCTTTGCCAACTACAACAGCATGGTGGTGCGGCTCTCGGAATTGGAGGCGGAACATATCCAAAACCGGCAGAATTTGGAGACCTTGGTCGAGCAAGCAGCGGGCACTTTGATCGCTCAGCAACGCAATCTGGCCCAAACCGAGCGATTCGCCGCGTTGGGCGAGATCGGCGCCCGCCTGGTACACGAATTGCGTAACCCGTTGGCCGGAATCAAGATGGCTTGCATCAATCTGCAAAGCCAATTGCAAAGCGGCGAGGTGCATCCCGATGCCGCCCAGCGCATCGGGCTGGTGATCAATGAAATCGAGCGCATCATCGGCACTCTTAACCACTGTTTGCAAGGCGCCAGCCACGAGCCGGAGCCGCTCAGGGCCATTTTGGTCGACCAAGCCGTCAGCGAGTTATTGATGTTGGCTCGGTACCAGTTGCCGAAATCCATAAGTCTGGAATATCGGGGTTGTCCGGGCCTGGTCTGTCGTTTGCCGGATACCGAGTTCCGCCAAGCCTTACTAAATCTGATACTCAACGCGCAGCAGGCAATGGACGGTAATAGCGGTAAAATTGGCATTTCGGCCGTGACCGACGGCCGCCGCATGACGTTGTCGGTGTGCGACGACGGCCACGGTTTTCCCCAAGAGTTTCTGGAAAACGGCATCCGCGATTTCGTCAGCCAGCGGGCGGACGGCACCGGCCTGGGGCTGTCTATGGTCAGGCGCTTCGTCCGTAACCTCGAAGGTGAAATCAAACTGTATAACCGGCAGCCACGCGGCGCCTGCGTCGAAATTATCCTCAACTGCATCACTCCACACCATGAATGACACTATTTTAATCATCGAAGACGAAGTCTTACTGGGTACGGAATTGCAGCGCTATTATGCGCGTCTGGGGTTCGAAGCGCTGTGGGTGGCCGATTGCAGGCAGGCGCGCGAAATCCTTTTCAACCCGGATCTGCGGCCGGCCTTGATCTTGTCCGACCTGAGCTTGCCGGATGGTAGCGGCTTGGACTTGTTGGAAGAGACTCGCGGCAACATTTCCGATTGCGAATGGGTGTTTCTGACCGGTTACGGTGACGTGCCGGACTCGGTGCGGGCATTGCGGCTGGGGGCATTCGACTTTTTGATTAAGCCTTGCGTCCAGGAGCAGCTGGATATGGTGGTACGCAGCGCATTGCGGAGCGCCAAGGCGCAGCGGCGCATATCCACCGAATCGGTCAACGCCGGCAAGCGGTATGCGCCGGACACCTTTATCGGCAGCAGCACGGTCGCCCGGCAGACCGGCGACATGCTGCGCCAACTTAGTCAAGCGCCTTACAGCGCCTTGATTCTGACCGGCGAAACCGGCACCGGCAAAGGGCTGGCCGCCAGAATTCTGCACTACAACAGCGAGCGGGCCAAGGAACCGCTGATCGAGTTAAATTGCGCGGCGTTGCCCAAGGATTTGCTGGAGTCGGAATTGTTCGGCCACGAAGCTGGCGCATTCACCGGCGCCAAAGCCCGGCATCGCGGCTTGATCGAACAAGCGCATCGCGGCACGTTGTTTTTGGACGAAATCGGCGAAATGCCGCTGGATTTGCAGGCCAAATTGCTCAAGGTGTTGGAGGACCGTAAACTGCGCCGCTTGGGAGCCGAGAAGGAAATCAGCGTCGATATCCGCATCATTGCCGCCACCAACCGCAATTTGCAGGACGAAGTCAAAAACGGCAGTTTCCGCTCCGATCTGTACTACCGTTTAAGCGTGTTCGAATTGCGTCTGCCCAGCTTGCGCGAACGCATCGACGACCTGGACGACTTGGTGCCGGCGCTAATCGCCGAATTCAATTTGCAGGCCGGTAAAAAAGTCGGCCAGGTCTCGGCCAGAGCCTGGCAGTTGCTGAAGAGTTACAGCTGGCCCGGCAACGTCAGAGAATTGCGCAACGTTCTGGAACGGAGTGTGATTTTGTCGGCGTCCCAGAACTTGCCGGAACAGTGGCTACCCAACGAAGGCCTTTCCGGCGGCGCGGCCGCTGCCGATTTTCAGCCTAACGCTATGCCGGCCAAGCCTGGTGCGGCCGACGACGATACGCGTCTGGATTTGCAATTCCCCACTGACGGCAGCATGGGACTGGAAGACATGGAAAGCGAGATCGTGCGCAGGATGCTGGAGATATGCAAGGGCAACGTGATGGAGGCGGCGCGTATCCTGAAAACCACGCGGGAAAAAGTTCGCTACCGGATCGAAAAATACCAACTGCGCTAATCTTGCAGCCTTTGGCTTTGGCCGCCGCGGCACTTATTTTTATCGGCATTGTCCTTGCCGTGGCGGCTAAAAAGATTAATCTGTAGCCCTGTTGTTTGGCCTAGGCTGGAAGTTGATTTATGTCTGTGGTTTTACCCTTGTCCGGTTTGATGCGCCGCTGGTTGTCGGCGTTTTTTCTGGTGTTAGTCGCCAGCGGTTGTGCGCCGACGCTGGTGGCCCCGGTTCCGCTGGTCGGTAGCGCCCGCTTGGAGGATAACCGTTTCGTCACCGCCGACGGCGAGGCGTTGGCGTTAAGCGTCTGGCCGGCCGAGCAGCCCAAGGCAATCGTCATCGCCTTGCACGGTTTCAACGATTACCGGCGCTTCTTCGCGACCTCCGCCGAATATCTGCAAACGCAGCGGATTGCCAGTTATGCCTACGACCAGCGCGGCTTCGGCGAAAGCCGGACGCCGGGACGCTGGGCCGGCGACGATACCTATGCCGACGACCTCGGTCAATTCACCCGGCTGGTGCAGGCCCGGCATCCGGGCGTGCCGGTTTACCTGTTGGGGGAGAGCATGGGCGGTGCGGTGGTGGTCAACGCGATGACCCGGCCGGGCAAACCGGCGGTGGCCGGCCTGATCCTGGCGGCCCCGGCCGTCTGGGGCCGGGATACCATGCCCTGGTACCAGACCTCGCTGCTGTGGACGCTGTACCACACCGTGCCGTGGATGACCTTGACCGGCAAGGGCCTGAAGATCATGCCGTCGGACAATATCGAGATGTTGCGGGCCTTGGGGCGCGATCCGTTGGTGATCAAGGAAACCCGGGTCGATGCGATTTACGGTCTGACTAATCTGATGGATAACGCCCTGGGCGCTGCGGAAAAACTCGACGACGAAACGCTGCTGTTGTACGGCCAAAAGGATCAGATCGTCCCGGCGGAGCCGACCAATTTGTTCGTCGAGGGCTTATTGTCCGGCCGGCCGGACAACAAAACCGTCGCTTATTACCAAAACGGTTACCACATGTTGCTGCGCGACCTGCAGGCGCCGGTGATCTGGCGCGACATCAACGCTTGGATCGACCACACCTTGCACCGCGCCGAAGTGCAAGCCGCCAACCGGCTGTGACTCGCCGGCCGCGGCTTATTTTTTGGCGTTCAATAGCTGAGCGAAAAAGATGATCAAGCCGATGACGAAAATGCCGGAATACACCGCCAAACCGGTCTCGTCGCGTGTGCTCGGAGTATGAGCGCGTTTCGCGGCCAGGACCGACGCCGAAGTCCGGCCATCGACCTCGTAGCCGGTTTTGGCCGGATCCGCTACAGCCGGCGCCCCCGAGGCGACGCCGAGCAGCAGCGATAGGCTGAGTAGGGCTTGGGTTAGTCTGGAGAGGCGGCGTTGTTGCGGCATGACGGTTACCTCACGGCGTAGTGTGCATGGACCGGACGATTGTGCCGAAAAACCGCGTAATTTAAAAGGCTTTAGCGGTTGCCGGCGAACTCGTAGGCGCCGGCATCGATCGAGCCTTGAATCGGCCGCGGCACCAATCCCAGCGGATGGCGATATTCGAATCGGGCCGTCAAATCCACGCCGGTTGCGGAAACCCCGGCAGCGCTACCTTGGTCGATCGCGCCGGCGCCGGTTCGCAAGCGATAGTCGAAGCGGTTGCCGTTGCCGAAACGCTCGCCGTCGGCCCACAGGTTATGTGCTTGCCGGTGCGGGCCGAGGATGGTCGAGGTCTGGCCGATCAACAGATTATTGACCAATACCGCTGCGGCGACGTTGTGATTGTGTAGAAAGTAGCTGCCGGGTTTGGCGTTGACCAGCGTGTTGTTCACCAGATACAGCGGGTGCGGCTCGGTCTGGTTATGTTCGGCGGCGAATGCTACCATCGCCGGATTCTCGCTGTCGGCGGCCTGATACAGCTGGTTGCCGATCAAATAACTCTCGCCGCCGTCCGGCAAATCCACCAAATAGCTCGACGCCCGTTTTTCGTCGCCGATACGGTTGTAAAACAGGAAATTCTGCCGGGCGCGGGATTTGACGTTGTGGCCGGTCGCGGCGTCGTGAATGTAACTGTTAAGCAACGTAAAGCGTTTGATATTGCCGATATAAACGTTGTGGCCCAATTTGCCGTACAGCCGGTAGTCGACGGTGTTGTCGCGAAATTCTGAGCCCACTATCGTCACTTCCCGCTCGGGGTTCGCGCCGGTTAACAAGCCCATCTGGTTGTCGTGGAACAGGCAGTTGCGGACGGTCAAGGAACGGCCTTCGTAGCGGATGCCGGCGCCGTTTAATGCCGGCGAGGCGGCACCGGCAAATTCGATTTGCGCCACTTCGATCCCATCGCCTTTCAACACCCAGATGGCCTTGGCTTCGGCGCTTTGCCCGTCGGCGTATAACCGGGCCAGGCTGCCGACACCGCGCAAGCTCAGCCGATGCTGCGGCCACACCGCCACGTCGGCCCGGTAAACGCCGGCATCGATATTGACGGTGTCGCCGTCCTGGGCCACTGCGGCCGCTTGACTGGGCCGTTGCAGCGGCCGGTTCGGCCCGACAAACCAATCTTTGGCTGCGGCATCGTGCAGGGCAATTAGGCATGCCAGCACCGCACCGCGTCGTAATCGGCCGGTTACGCCACGCCTTGCCGGCAGCGGCGGAGCGAAAGACGTGTGGCAAGGGCCGGGCGGCCGATATTCGGGCATAAGGGTCTGTCCGCTGCTGGTTATGGCCGGCGTGCAGCCGGATTATCGATGCCGCCGATGCTGGCGAGTCGATGCGAAAAGGGCCGGCCGATTTGGGCCGAGTAATAATGCTGGATACCCGGCCGAATATTGATAATAATCGCTCTCGGTACAGAAGCCGATTCGGGCTTGCTCAGCCGGCGCCGGCATTCTGCCGACAACAATAATAAGCGCAGGAGGTTTACCATGTTAGCCAAAATTGCGGTGGTCGATTACATGTCGACCAAAATGATTACCGTCACTCCTGAAACCGAGATTACTCAGGCCGTCAAGAAATTGTTGGACCATAAAATCACCAGTTTGCCGGTGGTGGACGAGCGCGGCAAATTGGTCGGCGTGTTTTCCGAAAAAGACGGCATGAAAGTGTTCGTCGGCTCGGCCTACAACCAGACCTTGGAAGGAACGGTCGGCGAATACATGACCAAGGACCCGCAACTCGTCAACGGCGACGACAGTTTGGTCGATGTTGCTGCCAAGTTTCAAGAATCGTCCACCCGCAGTTTCCCGGTGATGCAAAACGGGGCATTGGCGGGCATGATCAGCCGGATAGACGTGCTGCGCGCACTACTGGCTATGCGCTAGGCCGGAAAATTCAAGAGCCGGGGCCGTTGCGGTTGCCGCAGCGGCCTGGGCCGAAGGTTCCGGTACCGGCGTGTTCGCCGAAACCGAGCAAATCCCAAGCAGGCCAGGTACGGACAGGCTTGTAGAAGCCGGCTCGGCCCAGCGCGACAAATCCGATTAACCGATAACTTAGATCCTGTTATGCATGTCACTTTAGTCCACGTTCACGTCAGACCCGAACATATCGACGACTTCATCGCCGCCACTCGTTTGAACCATTTAGCGTCAGTGCAGGAAGCCGGCAACCGCCGCTTCGATGTACTGCAAGTGCCGGACAACCCCAGCCAGTTTATCTTGTACGAAGTCTATGCCACGGCCGAAGGCGCGGCGGCGCACAAACAGACTGCGCACTATCTGACCTGGCGCGACACGGTCGCCGACTGGATGGCCCAGCCGCGTCAGGGCGTGCCCTACAAAGCCTTGTTTCCGGAGGCTTAAGCATGCAGAGTTTCAAGCCGTTTTACATCGCCCGCCTGCCGCGGATTTTGTTCGGCCGCGGCCGCCTAAACGAAGCCCCGGCTTTAATTGCCGGTTACGGCCGCAAGGCTTTGTTGGTGACCGGCAAACAGTCGTTTTTCGGCACGCCGCGTTGGCAAAGTTTTACCGAGGCGCTGGCCGGGCAAGGCGTCGAATGGCGGCACAGCACGGTGTCCGGCGAACCGTCGCCGCAATTGATCGACGACACGGTCGGCCGCTTTCGCAGTGAGAATATCGAAGTCGTCGTCGCCATCGGCGGCGGCAGTGTGTTGGATGCGGCCAAAGCCATTGCCGGCCTGCTGCCCAGCGGCGACTCGGTGATGGATTATCTGGAAGGCGTCGGCCGCAACCAAACCTATCGCGGCCCCAGCACGCCGTTCATCGCCGTGCCGACCACTGCCGGCACCGGCAGCGAGGCGACCAAGAATGCGGTGCTCAGCGTGCAAGGTCCGGAAGGCTTCAAAAAATCGTTTCGCGACGAATGCCTGGTGCCGGAATACGCCATCCTCGATCCGGACTTATTGGCTACCTGCGCGCCGGAACTGATCGCCGCCGACGGCATGGATGCGTTGACCCAATTGCTGGAGTCCTATGTTTCGGCCAAGGCCAATCCGCTTACCGACGCGCTGGCCTGGAGCGGCATGCAGGCGGTCAAAGACGGCTTCTTCCCGGCCTGGCGCGGTGTGGAGCCGGAAGCCGGCGAGGGCAGGGCGGCGATGGCTTACGCGGCGTTATTGTCCGGCATCACGCTGGCGCAAGTCGGTTTGGGTTCGGTACACGGTCTGGCTTCGCCGCTCGGCGCCTTCTTCCCCATCCCGCACGGCGTGGTCTGCGGCACGCTGGTTGCCGCCGCCACCGCAGTCAACATCCGCGCGCTGCAAACCCGCGAGCCGGCCAGTCCGGCCCTGAACAAATACGCCCAAGTCGGCCGCCTGCTGAGCGGCGAACCCGGCCTGGACGACCAACCAGCCCGCGACGCCTTGATCGCACTGTTGGCCGAATGGAGCGATACTCTGCAACTGGACCGCCTCGGCGCCTACGGCATCGCCGCAGCCGACTTCCCCCAAATCGTCGCCAATGCCCGCGGCAGCAGCATGCAGACCAATCCGATTGTGTTGACGGATGCGGAGATTGAGGAGATCTTGGCGAGAAGGGTTTGATTAAAATTCGGAGTGGAATTGGTCGGCTGGTTGCGGACCCTTAAACGTCAGTCGCTCTGATTTTATTAATGTCCGCGATTTGATATTAGGCCGATGCTGGGTTTGCAGAAGTAGGCTGGGTTGAATGATAATGAAACCTAGCTTCGAAGCGGATAAGTTTCGTTATAATAAAACAGTAGTTTGAATGCAAAGAAACCCGGTTGTTTCAAGACGTCTGCTGGGTTTCGCGTTGCTCTACCCAGCCTACGGCCCTAAATATCGGTTTGATTGGTTGTAAAAAGAGTATTTCACCAGCCTGTTAGGGATGAAACTTATTTTTCGAGATAGAAATGACAGTTACTATAAAGAATTTAGGTGCGATCAAAGACGCTACCATTGAGTTGGGCGGATTGACAATGTTTGTCGGTCCCAACGGTACCGGTAAAAGTTATTTGGCGAAAGTGCTTTATGGCTTGCAGAGACATGAAACTATAACAGGCAGTTTTTTCAAAAATGCCGATCGGTTTTATCAAATGGTTTTTGGGAAAAGTCTGTCAACTTTTCAAGATGCTTTTTCTGATTTACAGCAGCTTAAACCAGTCGATTTGCGGAAGATATTGTCTGATTTGGCTAATTTGCATGCAGAATTATTTAAGGAACAATTGGCGGATTTTTTTAATGACGACAGTAATATTTTTTCTGATACATTAATTTTCTACTCAAATATCCCTGAGCTATCTGATGATAAGTTACGGAATATAATTGACTTAGCTATTGAACAAGTTAATTCATGGCTAAATGCGCAAGCCAGTACAACTTTATTAACACCTCGGAATGATATATCGCCTGAATCAGTACCATTTGCATTGTTATGGCACTTGTTTTGGGGAGTGGGAGGAGGACTTGCTGATTATTTTCCTGCTGCACGCTCAAATTTTATGCTGACCTATAAAGAAATCTACCGTGCTAGGGCCGATGAATCCGTTGGCTTAGAAAATGTTTCCGATAAGCTTCTATTGGCTAGCAAAGGTGTTCAGACGCGTAAGGCTGGAAAGTTAATTCGATTCGACAAGCCCACGGAAGATTTTCTTGGCCGATTATATGATTTGGATGTGTCAACGAACAGTTCGTTATCAAAAATTGGTGTTAATTTGCAAAAACGCTTGTACAACAATGACCGAATTGTGATTGAACAACCAGAAGGTGGTTCGCTGCTAGATTTTAAGTTCCATATCAATAGCGATCTTGCTTCCGGTAAGATTAGATTACATCTCGCCTCTTCAATGGTAACCGAAACATCGCCGTTATTGCTTGGTTTTTGGCATTGGGTCCAGCCGAATAGTTTGGTGATTATTGATGAACCAGAGTCACACTTACATCCTGAAGCACAAAGAAGTTTAATCAGTGGTCTGGCTGAAGCCGTTAATCAAGGTCTCCAGTTAATTCTTATTACTCACAGTCCTTATATCCTCTCCTGCGTAAATAATTTAATTAAATTCAGTAATTTGATAAAAAATTTTCCTGAAGATGAAGAAGTCAGTCAACTTAAAACTGAATATCCGGATTTGATAGCGATTGATAAGCCGGTGCATGCTTACCACTTTGGTCGAGATGGCTTAGTTAAAGATATTTTGTTGGAATCTGGTTTAATTGATGAAGCTGAATTTACTGAACCTTTCGATCGAATCAATGATCTTTATCAAACTATGCGCGATATCGAATGGGAGCATAGAAAATGATAGTAAAAGTTCGAGAATCCCTCGGCATACTAGATAAATTGGATTGCGAACACGATAGTTTGTTTTTTCAGGAGAAAGGTAAAGGTGTTAAATTGTCGCCTTCAGGGAATGGTAGCGCTATGAAAATTCGAGTCGACGATCAAACCAAAAACAATGGATCCTCTGGCTTGATTTCCATTGGAGCGCGTTGCGATTGTTTGTACTTTTACGAGCAATCTGGAAAACGGTATGCGTTTTTAGTTGAGCTTAAAGGTAACAATTATCCGACCGCTTTGAAACAACTCGAAACAACAATTGAACACTGGGTTTATAAAGTTTTGTGCCAAGCTGGCAATCCGAGTAGGAAATGCGCGGTTGCAATCGTCTCCGAGAAAGCAAATATCAATCGGCCAAGAGTGGAAGAATGGGAGGATAAATTCAATCACAGGCTCATTCCAATTCGACTTCCGGAAGATCAGACGTATGATTTGGCTCAGTTGACAAAGCGTAAATTGCGTTAGCCACAAGAGTACTTCTAAGCCAAGTAGGTACGCACCGCGTACCTTCTGGCTTTCGCCACCATAACGTCATTTTAATGGTATGCGATGCGTATCCCAATGCCGTTTAGGCCGTAAGACGGATTCGGAGCGGTAGCGACAATCCGCCAAAACCTCGACCTCCCCAGCCCAGTAGGCCGGAATAAGCGTTAGCGTTTCCGGCGGGCTTTAAATCGCCAGAAACGCCGTTCGGCTTATTCTGGCCTACAGATTATGGAATTCGTTATATCCATCGGATATTGTGACGAGCCTTGTGCCCCGTACCGGCCGGCTTCAAGGCCGTAAGGCGTATTCGGAGCAGTAGCGACAGGCCCCCCCGGTTTTGCTATCGCGAAAACGTCCTACGGTTCTGGACGATCAACAAGCCCGCGATACCCTGCCATTTGACCGCCGCGGCGTCTACGGCATCCCCGCAGCCGACTTCTCCCACATCGTCGCCAACCGGCGGCGGCATGCAGGCTAATCCGATCGTGTTGACCGATAGGGAGATTGAGCAGATTTTGCCGCGGCGAGTTTGATTCGGCTGCCGCAATCCATCGTCGGTAGTCGAGGTTTGCAAATCCAGGGCGCATGGCCAACGGGTTCGGGGCCGAACCCGCCTCCGCCTTTGCGGGGCTAAGCTCTCAACCTGGTTTTTCCGATTGAATTGACTAAGCGAATCGCCGCGGTAGCCTTCCGAGCATGGGGACTAGCGATCGAAAAACTTAGTCTGTCACAGCGCATACAACAACAAATCGCTAGTACCCCACCTCCACGGAAATTAACGCTTCAATCGAGGGGTGGCGATGCGTAGAGTTTTGATTGTAGGAGCCAGCAGCGGAATCGGCGCCGCTATTGCGCGGTTGGGGAAGGCGGATTTCGAGGTTCATTCCTTATCGCGCGCCGACACCGTTGCGGATGTTTTCGCCCATCACCGCTGCGATGTTTCGAGCGATCCACTTCCCGATATCGACGGTGCCCTGAACGGCCTGGTTTATTGTCCAGGCAGCATCAACCTGAAACCTTTTGCCCGCATCCAACCCGAGGAGTTTGTCGCCGATATGCAGCTCAATCTGATCGGGGCGGTGCGGTGTCTGCAGCGGTATCAGGCAAATCTGCAAGCGGCGGAAGCGGCGTCGGTGGTGTTGTTCAGTTCCGTGGCCGTACAAACCGGTTTTCCTTTTCATACTTCGGTGTCGGCGGCCAAAGGCGCGGTTGAAGGGCTGACTCGGGCGTTGGCGGCCGAATGGGCGCCGAAAATTAGAGTCAACGCCATAGCGCCCTCACTGACCGACACGCCGTTGGCAGCCAATTTACTCAAAGAAGACGCCAAGAGGCAGGCTGCGGCAGGCCGCCATCCCCTGAAACGTCTGGGCGAGGCGGAGGACATTGCGCAAATGGCTTTGTTTTTGCTGTCGGATAAGGCGCGCTGGATCACCGGGCAAATCCAGCATGTCGACGGCGGCATTTCCGCCATAAAATCGTGATGATCAACACAGGACTGAGTATGAATCTGCCGATCAAGTGGGAGGCATCATGAACAAGTCTTATCACACCGTCGTCATCGGCGGCGAAAATTGGGCAGCGCTGGAACGGTTGCTGCAAGGGGGAAGGCATAGACTTTGCGCTCATTTCTCACCGCGACGTGAAGGCAATGAGTCGGCAAGCGCTAAAACCTCGCCGGACGAGATTTGCTACCACGAGCCAGACGTGTCGCATAATCTCGAATATCGGTCGATATTGAAGAGTTTTCGCTGGCTCGGTTTTCCGGTAGTGAACTGGCCCGCTATTTTTGGAACGATGCGCTGAATCAAAATAGATTTTGATTTAGCGTTTATCAGTCAAGCGGTTGAGCTTGGCTGCATGTTTGCGCCGATATTTTTGGATGTTTAAAAAACAGGTATTAATAAATTTTCAGATACTCGACAAATTTTGTTTTCATGGAATATTCAATTGCGTCAATCAGAACGAAATAGCCGGAGTATTTCGCGGCTTTTCATTGAAAATATGACGTTATTATTTGATTACCTTTCCATCATAATTAAGAATTGCCGGGAGTGATACATGAAAACATCAATTACCCAATGCCGATTAATAAAATTGGCGGTCGCTGTTAGTTTAATAACGCTATCTTTTACTCCAATATCCGCCCAAGCTAGCGATCACGAGACGGAATGCTTCAACTCGGTTCAAGGCAAAATACCTTGGAATGACGAGAAGAATATGAATTGGGACCCAAAAAACATCAAACAACTTTGTGCCGGGACTACCAAGCCGGCCGAGCCCGGCGCCTGCTATCTCAGTGTGCTGGACGGCAGAGTAAACTGGGGCAAAGGGATCAGTTGGGATTGGCAAAATATCATCAATCTCTGTGCAGGCGCCAATAACGCAAAAAACACCGTCGATTGTTTCCAACAAGCGGTAGGCAAGGGTTTGGACTGGCGAGATGCAATATTATTTTGTCAGCGAGCTGAAAAGTAATTACCTGGGTGCCGGATGGTTAATTTGATGCGATTGGCATAATGTCTGTCGGAGGCGGTCTTTATTATTCCCAAGCTCCGGCGCGGAAATGGATTAAGCCTTCATAAAACGGTATGGATTCCCACCGAAGACGGTAAGGCGGATTGGTAGCGATGGCTACCATCCGCCAAAACATCGAAACCATCCGGCGTTTTACTTGCGCGAAAACGCCACGGACCGAAATACACGATGATAATAAGGCTAAGTTGTTACGGTGAATAAGGTAAGGCCGATTTATGGACAATAATTCTAAGTTTACCGTCTTTACCTTTTTTGAAAACCCAGGTTTTATCTACCATTACTTCTTTTCCGGTCTTGTCGGTGACCCATACATTACCCATGGTTATGGCGACAGAGCCGTATATCTGTATACCTTCATTATTATTGCCTGCGTTATCGTATCGAGCTTTGACCCAAGGCTGAAGGGCGAAACCTTTGTCGTTAGGATAATCAGGATCGCCACCAACGAAATAGGCCAATGCGCCTTTTTTGTTATTTCTAAATGTTTGGTCACCGAAAGCCAAAGTAGGCTTAAAAAACACTTTTCCGTAATCGTAGTTATAGGCGTCTGACAGAACTTTTTCGGCATACGCCTTATAATCTCCTCCTTCTTCCTTTAATTTTCCTATTTTTACCAAGGCATCACACCAAGCTTGTTGTGCGGCATTCACTTCGTCGTAGGTAATAATCGAGTTTGCACCTTCTTCGACATAGACTAAACCTAACTCGTCTATGACTTGTTGAACTGATTTGTTAGCTTTTGAATCACTTATTTGAGGCTCTTCTTTTTTAATGCCGGCGCAGGAGGTTAATAATATTGATCCTCCCAATAATAAAATGGCGTTTATTGTTTTCATGTTTTCCTACCTTTTATTTTTTATTAAAATTGTAGTGTTGCTTGATAATTTTTGATATTGATGTGCTTAATTTTACAAATCTCATTCTACCAGCGTATGCTCCGTTAGCAAGGCCATAATCGTAATGGCTAACGGGCGCTGTATTGTTTTCGATTACTCAAACTGATAAAAATTCCCATCGATTTCTGCCCAATTTAACAAGTAGACATTTCGCTCAATCGATTGGTAAAAGGGCGAATATGACTAGTGTTTAACTTGATTTACCCAGTCGTGAATTCCGGGCGGGGTGTGAGCTTTCATCGGGTATTCCGGTATGTCATTTGAAGTGATATTGCGCTAAACTTTAATTCAAATTGAAATGGCATTTTGAGATTAGTCGTTATGATCGAATTTACAGGTAATCTGCTCCACGCCGAGCGTAAAACGGCCGGCACCGGTGGCATTATCAGTGTCGCAAAATACGCCAGCGCTGCCGAAAGCGAGGGTAATGTTTTCGAAATTGTTGGTTGGCTTAAGTCGCCTATTAAGCGGAAAAACCTGCAGGGCCGTACCGATTATTTTCAACGTTATGAACTCGGTTTTAGCGATCAGTGGGAGTTGGCTCATCTATGGGCACCACGCTTTGGTGACGAATCCGGTGCCGGCATTTTGTGGGCTCCGGTCGAGATGAATCAAACTTATCAAAACCATTTACTCGAAAGCTGGCTGGATATTTTACGTAGCGCGGCGGCCGGGCAGGTCAAACTACGGGCAACCGCAACCAGTTGGAATAACGCTTATCTGGCCCGATACTATGGTTGGAGCAGCGCTACTTTGACTCGCGCCGATTTTCTTAAACGTGTCAGTTACCAGATTATTCAATGTCCGTCGGGCATGGTTTGCCCCAAGTCGCGGGTAAAACTTTTGGGCTGCAAAATCATTTTGGAATTAACGCCGCCGAGTCCCGGCAAGGTGCCCAAGGTTAGGTTGCCTACCGTCGAATTGCCAAAATTTTGAATCGGCCCGGCAGGCTTTAAAGCGCCGGTCTGGCCTAAAGATTATGGGATTCGTTCTATCCGTTGGATATTGCGACGCGCCTCGAGCTCTGTTCAGCCGGCGTCAAACCAACGCCGCCGCATCCAATAATTTCACGCCCCGCCGCTGGCGGAAACTGACGACCGGCATCAGGCCGCGGTCCCAGAGTTGGCGGGCCTGTTTTTCGGTTAATACCGTTTCGGTCGCCGCTTGCAGCACGCTTTCGCCTTCCAGCGGGTAACTGAACGCCGGTACGTCGCCGAAAAAGCCGGTGTGTTCGTCGGTGGCGTGTTCGGCTCTGATCAGGAAGCGGGCGGCGAGAAAGGCCGGGTTGCTCCACAGTAGTTCCGCCGGATCGGGCGGCAGCGCGCATTCTTCAAAATCCAGGCTTTGCAGCGGGTCGCGCTTGGCGCCGTAAGGCAGGCGTTGCAGTACGCCGGGATAGGCCAGGATCAAGCGCTCGCCGCCGACCGCCCGGCAGATCTCCGGCCATTGTTGGCTCGGCGTGGAATCCGGGTCGAGTAGGGCCGCCGCCAGTTCGTGCCCGGCGCCGGCCAGAAAACTGCCGTGGCAATGTGCGGCCAGTTCGCTGCAATAGCGCAGCGCCGCGCGGTCCTGGCTGTCGGCGTTGAATTGGTAATTGCCCAGTAACAGTAGCGGTTGTTCGCCGTCGGCTGTCTGCAGATGCGCCGTCAGCTTTTGTTTCAGGATATCCGGTTCGGTTTGGGCCGCTTGCGCCAATTCGTCCTGGCCGATATCCAACAGAAACAGTTGCTGCCGTTCGGCATGGTCTTCGTTTAGCAGATCGCGCAACGCGAGCCACAGCGCTTCCAGGCCTTGAAAATCGGCGCTGTGCAACAGCGTGGCGACGAACTGCGAGACGGTCGCCGTCACCACCGACGCCAATGCCTGGTGTTCGGCGCTAACCGACTTTGCCACGTGCGGGGCGACGATGCCGCGGATCATTTGCTCCACCGAGTCGGTGGCCGCCGCGGCTTCGGGTCGTTTGCCCAGCAGGCGTTCCAACAGGTCTGCCTGGCTTTCGTCGGCGGTTTCGGTGGCGGCCGGGGCTGGGGCCGTCGCCGGGAAGAAGGCGCGGATTTTGGCGGCCGCTGCTTCGGCCGTATGCGGATTGTTCAATTCCCGCTGCAATTGTTGCAGGTCTGCCAACAGCTTGATTTTGCCGATCCAGGCGTCCGGGTGGAAATCTTCAACGGCGGTAAACTCCAAAACCGAATCGGGGCCGAGAGCGATGCTGGGCGCGATTTGCCGCATCACCTGTTCGAAGTTATCGACGTCGATTTTTCGAATCGGCCGTTGCGGCCAGGGCGGCGCGTTACGGCCGGAGAAATTGCCCAGGATGTAGATCCGGTAGCCGTCGTCGCCGGAGCTTTTGCGTGGCGCGCCTCGTGTTTGAAACCCCATCGTGAAATCGATTCCGCCGGCCATAACGTCTCCTGGTTAAATTGGCTGTGTCGGGCAAAAGTAGCAGACCCGGTTCGATCCAACAAGCCGCTCCGGGTCGGCCTTATCAGCCGATTGACAATCGGGCCCGGCGGGGAGTGTCATAGTACGGAGACATCGATTTGACCAAAACAATCCGGGAGGCGGGCGATGCAGGCGGAACAGGAGCTGGACGGGCTGAGGGCGCGGATGCGCCGATCTTACACGCTTGCGGAGGCCGAACTGGTCGCCGAGCTGCAAGCTGCGCTGGCCGATTACAGCCGGCAGGCGGTCAGCGCCGATGCCGAACGCTTGATTACCGAGGTGCGTAACCGGCAAAGCGGCGCCGATTTGTTCCAGGATTTTTTGCAGGAATACGGTTTGCAGAGCAATGAAGGCCTGCAATTGATGGCCTTGGCCGAGGCATTGCTGCGCATCCCGGACCCGGCCACCCAAAACCGGTTTCTGCAGGACAAACTGGCCGGCGGCGATTGGCGCCGGCATTGGGGACACAGCGATTCCTGGCTGATTAACCTCGCCAGCGGCGGTTTGGCACTTGGCGGCAGCATGGAGCGCTTGATTCAGCGTGCCGATTCCGAGTTAAACCTGGCCGCGGCGCTGCTGGAGCGGCTGGGGGAGCCCTTGCTGCGCGCTGCGGTCGCCCAGGCCATGCGCATCTTGGCAGAACATTTCGTCATCGCCGAGGATATCGGTTCGGCCTTGGACCGGGCTCGCCAGTGTCCGCAATACCTGTATTCGTTCGATATGCTCGGCGAGGCGGCGCTGACGGACGCCGACGCCGAGCGCTATTACGCCGGCTACGCCGAGGCCATAGCCGTGCTGGCAACTGTTGCGGGCGGCAGTTTGTTGCGCAATCCGGGCATCTCGGTCAAATTGTCCGCCTTGTGTCCGCGCTACGAAGTGTTGCAGCAAGGCCATGCGGTCGCGGCGATCAGCGTAAAGCTGTTGAATCTGGCCAAGCAGGCCAGGGCGGCGAATATCGGTCTGACGGTCGATGCCGAAGAGGCGGAGCGTCTGGAAATGTCGTTGGACATTTTCGCTGCGGTATTTAACGACCCGGCATTGGCCGGCTGGTCGGGTTTCGGGCTGGCGGTACAGGCCTACCAAAAGCGGGCATTGGCATTGGTCGAATGGCTGGCGGCGTTGGCCGTTTGCGGCAAGCGCCGGATTCCGATCAGGTTGGTGAAAGGTGCGTATTGGGACAGCGAAATCAAACGAGCCCAAGAGGCCGGCTGGGACGATTACCCGGTGTTCACCCGTAAAGCGGCGACCGATTTGTCCTATCTGGCTTGCGCCCAGGCGATTTTGGCGCGGCCGGATTGTTTTTTCGGCCAGTTTGCCACCCATAACGCTCACAGCGTGGCGGCGAGTCGGGCCTTGGCCGGCGCCGCGCATCCCGGCTATGAATTTCAACGCCTGCACGGCATGGGCGAAGCGCTGTACGACACGCTGCTCGCACAATCCGGGTCGGAATTGGCCTGCCGGGTTTACGCCCCGGTCGGGGCCCATCGCGACTTGTTACCTTATCTGGTCCGGCGTTTGTTGGAGAACGGCGCCAACAGTTCGTTCGTCAATCAGGTCGAGAATCCGCAGATTCCGGCCGCGCAATTGGCCATGGATCCGGCCGAGCTTTTGCAGGTCGCGGCCGGTCCGAATTTGGTAGCGCCGCCGGACCTGTTTGCCCCGCAGCGGCGCAACTCCGCCGGTACTAATTTGAGCGATCCATCCGTCCTTCAGCATCTGCGCAGCGAACTGGACCGATACGCCGCAACTGTCTGGCAGGCCTGTCCGCTGGTCGACGGCAAGCGGATAAGCGGTAGCGGCCAGCCGGTTTACAGCCCGTTCGATCGGGGCGCAGTGGTCGGCCAAGTATTGGCCAGTAGCGCGGCCGAGATCGACGCCGCATTGGCCAGCGCCGAGCCGGCATTCAAGCGTTGGTGCTTACAACCCGTGGTCGAACGCGCCGCTTGCCTGCAAACGGTGGCCGATTTATTCGAGCGCCACCGCAGCGAATTGCTGGCATTATGCATCCGCGAGGGTGGTCGCACCTTGAGCGATGCCTTGGCCGAATTGCGCGAGGCGGTCGATTTGTGCCGTTACTATGCCGCCAATGCCTTAGCCTTGTTCGGCCAGGCGCAGCCGCTGCCGGGCCCGACCGGCGAGGACAATAGGTTCAGTTATCGCGGCCGCGGCGTATTCGTTTGTATCAGCCCGTGGAATTTTCCGCTGGCGATTTTCGTCGGCCAAATTGCCGCGGCCTTGCTGGCCGGCAATAGCGTGATCGCCAAACCGGCCGAACAAACTGCGTTGACGGCCATGGCTGCGGTCAGGCTATTGCACCGGGCCGGCGTGCCGAAGCCGGTGTTGCAGTTGCTGCCGGGCGACGGCGAGGGCATCGGCCGGCAGCTACTAAGTGACCCGCGCGTGGTCGGCGTTGCCTTTACCGGGTCGGTAGAAACCGCCAATCTGATTAACCGCCAATTGAGCCTGCGGCCGGGGCCGATTGCGACGCTGATCGCCGAAACCGGCGGACTCAACGCGATGCTGGCGGACAGTTCCGCGCACACGGAGCAGCTGGTGCGGGACGCGGTGCAATCGGCCTTCAATAGTGCCGGCCAGCGCTGTTCGGCGTTGCGGGTGCTGTTTCTGCCGGAGGAGACCTGCGAGGCAGTGAGCGAGCGCCTGATCGGCGCGATGCGCTTGTTGCGGCTGGGCTCGCCGTGGGAGTTCGAGACCGACGTTGGTCCGATCATCGACGCTGCCGCCTTGGCTGCATTGCATCGACACATGCAATACCTGGCGGAGGTCGGCAGTGTGCTGTTCCGGGTCCCGCTGCCTGAACAGTGTGCGGCCGGCTATTTTTTTTCGCCGACTTTGGTGCGGATTCCAAGCCTCTCCGTGCTGGAGCGAGAGGTGTTCGGGCCGATTCTACACATTGTCAGTTACCGCAGCGGCGAGTTGGAGCAGGTGGTCGACGCCATCAACGCCAGCGGTTACGGCCTGACCTTGGGGCTGCATACCCGGCTGGAATCGACGATGCAATACGTGGCGCGGCACGCCAGAGTCGGCAATTTGTACATCAATCGCAATATGATCGGGGCGGTCGTCGGGGTGCAGCCGTTCGGCGGGATGGGTTTGTCCGGCACCGGGCCGAAGGCTGGCGGGCCGAATTACCTATTGCGGTTTGCGGTCGAGCAAACCGTCAGTATCAACACCGCCGCGATCGGCGGCAATCCCGGCTTGTTGCAGAACCGCGGCTGACGGCGCCGCTTCGGTCTGGCGCTATACGGTAGCGTTTAATGTCTGGGGATCACCCTGGAAGGGTTGGAAATGAATGGTATATTTGTAGGATAACTCTTACGCACTTAGCACTAGGCATGCTCACAAATGAACGTAACCAATCCGCAATCAGGTTCCAACGACCAGGGTGGCGTACGTGCTTTGCTGCGCGATGCGACCGGGATGCAACACGACCAGCTAAACCGGCATGCTTTATTGGCGGGATTGGTTAGACCGGACTATGCTTTAGCCACATACCAATTGTTACTGCAGGCATTATTTCGGACTTACGCCGGTTTGGAGCCTGGCCTCGCCGCATTTTCCAAGCGTCAACTTGCCGGTTTGGATTATGTGGCCAGGGCCAAACTGTCGTGGTTGCAAGCCGATTTAGATCACTTCGGGATTGACTCGGCCTTGCTGAAACCCGCCGATTTGCCGCTTCCGCAAATTGACAGCATTGGCGACTACGTCGGCGCGCTTTACGTGGTCGAAGGGTCCACGTTGGGCGGCCAAATGATTGCCAAGTGTCTCGGTCAAAATTTGGGGCTATCGGCCGATGCCGGCGCCCGTTTTTATGCCGGTTACGGCGCCGCCACCACAAGCATGTGGCGCGGCTTTATCGATTTTGCCGAATCGATTGCCGCCGACACCGCACAAGTCACAGCGGCGCAGCTTGCCGCCAAACGGATATTCGCTTTTTTTAAACAACAGTTCGATCTCGCGTTAGTGGCGGAGTTCGGGAGCGGGAGTGGCAACCATGACTAACATTACCCGCGAGCAACTGGAGCAGGCATTGCAGAAATGTGCTTCCGAGCCCATCCACCAGATCGGCCAGATTCAGCCGCACGGTGTGCTGTTGGTGCTCGATCCGGCATCGGCGCTGCAAATCGTCCAAGCCAGCGTGAATCTGGACCAGATTTTCGAGGTGTCTGCCGAACAGGCATTGGGTCTGACATTTGCCGATTTAGGCGGCGCCAGGGCAGCGGAGCAATTGCAGGCATTGACCGAGGTCGCACTTGGCCGCGACACGGCGGCCGGCAAACTCAGCGTGGTCGTGGCCGGGGCCTCGCGGGAGCTACAGGCGCATGTCTATCTGAGCAACGGTGGTTTTGCCGTCGAATTGATGGCGGATCAGACCGATCATAAAGAAACCCGCTTGGCGGAATTGTTGTTGCAGATGCAGGACGTCCTGTTGCATATCGATACCGACCGCGAATACTTACGCTATTTCGATCAGGTGGCGATCCTGGTGCGGACGCTGTGCGGCTACGATAGTGTGATGGTTTACCGCTTCGATTCCGAATGGAACGGCGAAGTGATCAGCCAAAGCCGGATCGAAACCGCACCTTCCTATTTGGGTTTGCATTTTCCGGCCAGTGATATACCCGCTCAGGCGCGGCGTTTGTACACGCTGAATCTGGTGCGCGTCGTTGCGGATATCGAGGCGGACCCGGTGCCGTTGCTACCGGCGCTGAATCCCTTGGCGGCCGAACCGCTGGATATGACTTATTCCGCTCTGCGTTGCTTGTCGCCGATCCATATCCAATACCTGCGCAATATCGGCGTAAGCGCCTCCATGGTGGTATCGATCATGCAAAATGGCCGGCTGTGGGGGCTGATTGCCTGCCATCACCACGCGCCGAAGCAGGTGTCGCTGGCCGAACGCGAGGCCGTGACCTTTATCAGCCGGATGACCTCGGCCAAGCTTTCGGGCATAGAAGCGGTAGAACAGCACCGTCACGTCACGAGCGCTAACCACTTGATCGGCGAACTGCTGAACTACATCTTTACCAGTCAGGAAGAGACCATTTTGCAGCGCTTGCTGCCTGAGTTGATGCAGTTGTTGCATGCCGACGGGGTCGTTGCCTTGGTCGAAGGCAAGCGCCATTGCCACGGCCTGACGCCCGATTCCGAACAACTGGACGGCCTGTTGCAATGGTTGAGCGGCAAGTCCGGCACCAGCTCGTTCAGTTGCGACCATCTGGAGCAACATTTTCCGCCGGCGATGAACTACCGGGATATCGCCTCCGGTGTACTGTGTACCCCGTTGTCCGGAGGTGTCCGAAACGGGATTGTCTGGTTTCGGGTGGAAAAGCCGCGCACGGTGAACTGGGCCGGTCATGCCGAGAAAGGTCTGGTAGCGGACGAGGCCGGCGGTTATCGGCTGACGCCGCGCAAGTCTTTCGAGGTTTGGAGCGAGTTATGGCGCGGCCGCAGCGCACCCTGGACCCACGTCGAGTTGGGTGTGGCGAATATGCTGGCGATAACGCTGCCCGAGGGGCTGGCCCAAAAAAGCCGGCTGGACCAGGCCTTGAAGGCGCAGCGTTTGCTGGATGCGGAGCTGCGAATCGCGGCGACGGCGTTCGAGTCGCAGGAAGGCATTTTGGTGCTGGACTCCGCCCACAATATCTTGCGGGTGAACCGGGCTTTTTCCCGGATTACCGGCTACCCGGCGGAATTCGTGGTCGGTAAGAATCCGCGCGATTTACAACTGGATATACAGCGGATTAGCGATTACGCCGCGATGTGGGATGCGGTCGAGGCCGATGGGGCCTGGGAAGGGGAAACGATTCTCCGGTCCATCGACGGCCGTTTGTTCCCGATCCATTTGGCCATCTCCGCGGTCACGGACCAGGAGGGCAATCTAAAAAACTATGTCGCCAGCTTCATCGACATCAGCCAGTTGAAAGCCGCCTCCGAAGAAATCGAACGTTTGGCGTTCTACGACGCTTTAACCGGATTACCGAATCGGCGGCTATTGCAAGACCGCTTGAAGCACTGTTTGGCGATCAGTTCTCGCAGCGGCCGACCGGGGGCGTTGTTGTTTATCGATCTGGATAATTTCAAGATGTTGAACGACACGCTGGGCCACGATATGGGCGATCTGCTCCTGCAACAAGTCGGCCGGCGCTTGTCGGGTTGCGTGCGCGAGGGCGATACGGTGGCCCGTCTCGGCGGCGACGAGTTTGTGGTGATGTTGAGCGAACTGGGTGACGACAAACTCGATGCTTCGGCGCAAACCGAGATCGTTGCCAACAAGATTCTGGTAAGGCTGACCAAGCCTTATTTGTTGAAAGAACACGAATACAGAAACTCGCCCAGCATCGGCGCCGTATTATTCCGCGACCACGAATTCGATATCGAGGCCTTGTTGAAGCAGGCCGATATTGCGATGTACCAAGCCAAGAAGGCCGGCAAAAACACCGTGCGCTTTTTCGATCCGCAAATGCAGGCCAATATTAACTCCAGAATGCGATTGGAAGCCGAGTTACACCGGGCCTTGGCCGAAAACCGGTTTCTGCTGCATTACCAACCCCAGGTCGGTAAAAACCATGAGGTATCCGGCGCCGAAGTGCTGATTCGTTGTCTGCATCCGGAATCCGGCTTGATTCCACCGAAGGATTTCATCCCGTTGGCGGAGGAAATCGGTTTGATTACTCCGATCGGCCAATGGGTGTTGGAAACGGCATGCCGGCAGTTAAAACGCTGGGAAGCCAATCCCAATACCCGGCATTTGCAATTGGCGGTGAATGTCAGCCCCAGACAATTTCGCCAGGCCGATTTTGTCGGCAAGGTGGTGCGTATCGTCAGGGATGCGGCAATCAAACCCGGTCATTTGAAATTGGAATTGACCGAAAGTTTGGTACTGGACGACATCGACGACACCATCGTCAAAATGCATGCGCTACGCGATTTCGGCGTCTGCTTTGCGATGGACGATTTCGGTACCGGCAATTCGTCCCTGTCCAATCTGCGCAAGCTGCCGATTGCGCAATTGAAAATCGACCAGAGTTTTATCCGGGACATTTTAGAAAACCCCGACGATACCGTGATCGTGCAAACCATCATCGCGATGGCGAAAAATCTGGGGATGGATGTGATTGCCGAGGGGGTCGAAACCGGTGCGCAGCGTTCCTTTCTGGAGCAGCACGGTTGCGATGCGTTTCAAGGTTATTTGTTCGGCAAGCCGATGCCGATCGCCGATTTCGAGGCCCTGTTGCGCGGCGGTTTGCCGCAGGCCTGAGCAGACGGAGCGCCTGCCTGTGTCGGGTTGCGGATGGCGGACAAATTGCGATCTCGCAACTATGCTTACCCGACTTTATTAACCCTCGCCAGCCATGCCGCCGTCTTTGAATAAAAAACTGACCGTCACCTATCGCTTTTGGAAAAAGCTGTTGGTTTTGTGTTTGGGCTTGCCCCTGGCGTTAGTGCTGGTTTGGGTGGGTTTGAGCAGTAACTTTTATTTGTTGGAAGTGAGTTTTGTACTGTTTAGTGTGTATGTGTTCAGATGGTGCGGCCAGATTCTGAATACGCGTTGGTTCACGTTCTACCCCGATAAAATTGTCAAGCGCGGTTGGTTTGGAGAAACCGCAATTCCGACCCACTCTCTGGCCTTAAAACAAAACAAACAAGACGGCATCGAATCGCTGTATTTTTTTCACGGCACCGACAAAAATAGCCGCGAATCGGTCACTGTAAACGGTAGTTATCTGTCGGAAGAGCACCGACTGTGGCTGGATTCCTACCGGCGCAATATTTACCGGATCGGCGATTTTATGCGGGCGCCGAGCAGCAATAGCGCGGCTTGCGTCGAGTTCGAAAAGGCGGTGGCCAGCTTTCGTTTCATTACCATCCTGACCATCTTGTACTTGTTGGTGTATGTCGTCTACGCCACTTACCTGTCCTGGCATTACCCGGTCTTCAACGGTTATGCGCCGGCGGCGTCGATTTGGCCGATTCGGGTATTGTTCGTTGCGGCAGCGTTGGCTGCCTATCCGCTGTTGCGTCTGCAAGCCCGCCTGCCGTTGGCCGAGCGCAATTACAACCAGCGCGTACAGCGCGGCCAAAGCCTGGCCTTACGCTCGGCCTTGCTGGCGAACGGCGTAGCCTGGCTGGGTTTGCCGCTGTGCCTGTTAACCGGCAACAAACTGGATTTTTACATGCTGTTGTTGGTCGGCGGCGTTTACCATCGCGATTTCTATCCGCGGCTGTCGGATTGGGAGCAGTTGTTGCAAGTGGCCCCGGAAGGTCAAAGCGTGCCGCCGATTCCGCGCCGCTCGCTGCAGGTCTCGCTGGCTTTGCTCGGCAGCCTGTCCTTGGCCGGTTACGCCGGCCAGCCCGGCGATTTCAAAATTCGGCAGGATTGCACCGACGCCAACGGCAATCCGGTCGAATGCGACAACAGCCATAGCGGCGGCCACGGCGGCGGTTCCGGTTCCAGTTACCGCGGCGGCAGCGACGACGGCCACAGCGGCACCCGCCGCGGCGGTTTCGGCTCGTTCGGCGGTTCGCACGGCTTTTTCGGCGGCTGAGATGCAACGCCTGGAACGGCAAGCGCGCGCCGACTGGCGGCAACGGCTGGAAGCGGTCGGCATGAATTTCCATACCATAGACGGCGCCGTTTATTGGGACGAATCGGCCTGCTACCGCTTCAGCCGCAGCCAGATCGACGTGCTGGACGACGCCACCGCCGAACTGCATCGACTTTGTTTGCAAGCTGTCGAACAAGTGATCCGTCGCGATTGGTTCGAGCGGCTGCGGATTCCGCGTTGGGCCGCGCCCTATCTGACCGCATCCTGGGAACGCGGCGACCCGAGTTTGTTCGGCCGCTTCGATCTGGCCTGGGACGGCAGCGGGCCGCCGAAATTGCTGGAATACAATGCCGACACGCCGACCGCGTTGCCGGAGGCGGCCGTCGTGCAATGGTTCTGGCTGACCGATTGTTTCCCGCAGGCCGATCAGTTCAATTCCATCCACGAAAAACTGATCGCCTTCTGGCAAGGCTATCGGCACAGCCACGCCGAGGTCTATTTTGCCGGCGTCGCCGACAGCGACGAAGATGCCGGCAATGTCGCCTATTTGATGGACACTGCGTTGCAGGCCGGTATTCGCCCACATTGGCTGGCGATCGAAGACATCGGCTGGCAGGCGGCGGCGCAACAATTCGTTGATTTGCAGGATCGGCCGATTCGGAGTCTATTCAAACTGTACCCCTGGGAATGGCTGCTGCGCGAGGAATTCGGCCCCTATCTGCCCAAAGCCAATCCGAGCCTGCTGGAGCCGGCCTGGAAGCAAATCCTCAGCAACAAAGGCATTCTGCCGATCTTGTGGGAATTGTTCGAAGGCCACCCCAACTTGCTGCCGGCCAGCTTCGCCGATAAGCCCATGCTCGGCGACTTTGTACGCAAGCCGCTGTATTCGCGCGAAGGCGCTAACATCGAAATCCGCCGCGGCAGCAGCGTCGTCGAGTCCGCCGGCCTGTACGGCGACGACGGCTATATCTACCAGCGTTATACGCCGCTGCCCGAGTTCGCCGGCAACTATCCGGTGATCGGTTCCTGGGTCGTCGCCGGCCAGCCGGCCGGTATCGGCATTCGCGAGGACAAAACCGAAATCACCGGCAACAATAGCCGGTTCGTACCGCATTTTTTCGTCGAGGACTGATTATGCCCACCATCGATTTAGCCGAGTTAGCGGCCGCAGCCAACGGCTTTGTTTTGCATTTTCTGGCGGCTGTCGCGCTCAGCGCGCTGTTCGGTTTTTGCTATTTGCAGATCACGCCGTATGCCGAGTTCAAATTGATCCGCGCCGGTAAAACCGCGCCGGCGCTGGCCTTCACCGGTGCCGTGCTCGGGTTTGCGCTGGCCTTGGCCGGGGCGATTGCCAACAGCGTTTCCTTTACCGACATGCTGATCTGGGCCGGAGTCGCCTTTTTCGTTCAAACCTTGGTGTTCGTCGGCGTGCGTCTGGCTTTTGCCGATTTATGCGAACGCATCGCCGGCGACGAAATCGGTCCGGCGGTGGTATTGGCCGGGTTTTCGCTGGCGGCCGGGGTACTGAGCGCCGCCTGCATGAGTTACTGATGGCCGAGTCGATTGGGCCGCAGCGGATTTTGATCGTTGAGGACGAACCGGCAATTGCCGATACTTTGATTTACGCGCTGCGCCAAAACGGTTATCAGCCCGAGCATGCCGATTTGCTGCAAACCGGCTTGGCCCGCTTGCAAGCCGAGTCGTTTGCGCTGGCGATCCTGGATGTCGGTTTGCCGGACGGCTCCGGCTTCGAGTTGTGCCGGCAATTGCGCCGGTTTTCGCAAATACCGGTGATGTTTTTGACCGCGCACGGCGACGAGATCGACCGCATCGTCGGCCTGGAAATCGGTGCCGACGATTATGTGACCAAGCCGTTCAGCCCGCGCGAAGTGGCGGCGCGGGTCGGCGCCATCCTGCGCCGGATGCAGCCGGCGCCGATCCAGCCGGGTAACGCCGATTTCGAGCTGGACGGCCAGGCCGGTCGCATCCGTTATTGCGGCCGCTTGCTGGAACTGACTCGCTACGAATATTTGCTATTGAAACTGCTGATCGAACACCCGACGCGGATTTTTTCGCGCGAGCAACTGCTGGAACGGGTCTGGCGCGATCCGGGCGACGTGTTCGATCGCACCGTCGATACCCATATCAAAACCTTGCGCGCCAAACTGCGCGCCATCGCCGACGCCGATCCGATCCGTACCCATCGCGGCCTGGGCTACAGCCTGGAAAGCCGATGAAATTGTCGGTACGGCTGTTTTTGGGCTATTTCCTGCTGGTCGCGGTCACCGGGCAATTGGTGTTGCTGCTGGTGGTCAAGCAAATCAGCCCCGGCGTGCGCATGGCGCTGGAGGCCAGCCTGGTCGACACCGCCAACCTGCTGGCCGAACTCGCGGCACCCGATCTGGCACGGGGGGCGATTGCCGACGGCCAATTCGCCGACGCGGTGCGGCGCTACAGCAAGCGGCCGGTGTCGGCGACGATATTCGGCTTTCCGAAACAAAGTCTGGATTACCGGGTGTACGTCACCGATGCCGCCGGCATCGTCCGCTTCGATTCGGCCGGCAGCGCGCTCGGCGAAAATTACGCGCGCTGGAACGACGTTTATCTGACCTTGCAAGGCCGCTACGGCGCCCGTTCCAGTCAATCGGACCCCGACGACAAGCGCAGTTCGACCATGCATGTGGCGGCGCCGGTGCGCGACGGCGAAAAATTGATCGGCGTCGTCACGGTGGCTTATCCGACCGCGTTGCTGCAACCCATCGTCGAGGCCGGGAAGGCCGCGGTCCAGCGCGGTGCGCTGTGGTTGTTCGGCGGCGCGCTGTTGTTCGGCGCGGTGTTCAACTGGCGTTTGACCCGGGCGATCGATTTGTTGGTGGCTTACGCCCGTGCCGTGACCTCCGGCGGCAAAGCCACGCCGCCGAAATTGCACAGCGTGGAATTGGCGACCTTGGCCCAAACCCTGGAAACGATGCGCCGCGAGTTGGAAGGCAAGCAATACGTCGAACGCTATGTGCAAACTCTGACCCACGAAATGAAGAGCCCGCTGGCGGCAATCCGCGGTGCGGCGGAATTGCTGGAAGACCCGTTGCCCGACGCCGAGCGCCGCCGCTTTGCCGGCAACGCCCGCGAGCAGGCGGAACGGCTGGACCAATTGATCGAACGCCTGTTGGGATTGGCGGCGTTGGAGCAACGCCAGCAGTTGGCCGAACCCAAGCGGCTGGATTTGGCCGCGTTGGCGCAAGCCGTCGCCGCCGAAAAAGCCGCGCCGCTGGCGCAACGGCAGCTCGGCGTCGCCTTCGAGTGTGCCGGGGAGTTGCCGGTGCTGGGCGAGGAATTCCTGTTGCGCCAAGCCTTGTCCAATCTGCTGGATAACGCCATCGCCTTCGCCCCGGCCGGCTCGCTGATCGAAATCGATGGCCGCAGCGAAAACCAGCGCGCGCACTTGTGTATCCGCGACCACGGTCCGGGCATCCCCGATTATGCCTTGCCGCGCCTGTTCGAACGTTTTTACTCGCTGCCGCGGCCGGATACCGGCCGCAAAAGCACCGGTCTGGGTCTGGCCTTCGTCCGCGAAGTGGCCGTGTTGCACGGCGGCGAAATCGAGGTCGGCAACGCCGAGGGCGGCGGGGCGAAGGCGGTTTTGAGTTTCCCCGCGGCTTAGTGCTGCCGGGCCGGCGAATCCTTGAAAAATATGTTATCCGCATCACATAATTCGCTATTATTCTCGACCATTGCCGCAGCGAATTCGGCTGGGCCTAACCCTTGCAACCCGGAAAGTCAGACCAGATGAAGCATTCCAAACTGATGCCGCAACCGAGTGGACGCGCGGACGCGCGGTCGATTGCCTTCAACGGTTCGGCGGCTGTTTGCCGCGCCAATGAACCGCCTTTATTGAAAAATCCGTATCGGTTGGCCGCCGTTGGGCTGTTGGCGGTCGCCACCATCCCGGCTGACGCCGCGTCGTTGGATCAACAGATTCGCGCGCTGCTGGCCAAGGACGGCAACCAACTCGGTTGCGCGCAATTGGTGGGCAGTTCGCCGCGCCAGACGGGCGGCGGTCAGCAGCCGTTGAATTTCGGTCCGCAATTGGCCAGTTTATGCGGCACCATCCCGGCCGGGAATCCGCCGCCGCCAGGCGGTGCGCCCGGTGGCGGCGCGGCGGGAAGTTCGGCTGCCGGCGCGGCGTTTTCCGCCCTCGGCCAAGCCGATCTCGTCCTGAAAAAACGCCGCGGCCAAGCGGACGCCGGCCAGGATGTCGCCAAGGGCGGTGCTGCCGGGGACGGCGAGATGGCCTTGTTACCCGGCGTGAATCTGTTTTTCAACGCCGATTACCGAGCATTGGATCGGCGCCAAACCGAATTGGAGCGGGGATATGTCTCCAACGAGGCTGGCTTCAGCCTGGGTCTCGACACCATGCCGACCGACTGGGCCGTGGCCGGGTTGGCGGTCAATTACTCGCGCTGGCACGGCGACCAGCTTAACGGTGGCGGCTTCGACACCGACTCCTACGGGCCGACCTTGTTCGCCTCCTTGTTTCCCTGGCAAGGCTTTTTCGCCGACCTGTCATTTCAATACCTGCGCAAAGACGGCAGCAACGCCAATCGCCGCGATTACTTGCGCGAAGACAACACCAATTTCGGCGGTGCGATCAGCGGAACGCCCGGTGCCGACCAATTCGAGGGCAATCTGTCTACCGGCTACGACTTGACGCTAGGCGGTTTGACTCTCGGTCCCCGCGCCACGGTCCGCTACCGCCACGCGGCGATGGACGCGTATAGCGAGCAGGGTAGCTCCGGCCTGGAACTGCGCTATCTGGCGGACCGGCTGACCTCGGTGCAATCCAGCGTCGGCGCCCAGGCATCGTATGCAATCAGTACCTCGTGGGGTGTATTGGTGCCGCAGGTCAACGCCGATTGGACCCACGAATACGACAACGGCCAGCGCACGATTTACGTGCAATTCGCGCAAGATTTCCGCGCGCTGCCGACCACGTTCGGTTTCCAAACCGACCGGCCCGACCGGGATTTTTTCCATGTCGGCGGCGGCCTGGTCGCGGTAATGCCCAACGGCTGGCAGGCTTACGCCAATTTCGACGCTTTGCTCGGCCACGCCTATTTCGACAATTACATCGGGACCATCGGCATCCGCCTGGGCTTGTAACAAAACGGGACACAGGCCTGGTGCTTTGCTGAAATTCAGTTCCGCTTCGAGCACTATTTCCTTGCCTTATGTGAGGTTAAATCGGTAATCTGCGGCTGGTTTTTCCGTTGGCGCCCGCAACCGGGCGTTCGGAGAGTGGCGGATTTTTCTTGGTAGGGGTGAGCGCACGATGACACAGAAAATTATTGCGGTGGCAGTGAATCAAGACGGCACGATTGCGGCACACGCCGGCCGCGCGGCGAATTGGCGGGTCTACGTCGCTTCCGAGTCCGGGGTGGAACTGGCCTGGACGCTGAATTTGACCGAATTCGGCGGCCTGCACGAATGGCACGTGCGCGGCGACGGCAACCGGCATCCGCTGCATGATGTGGACGTGGCGATCGCGGCATCGGCCGGCGACGGCGTGATTCGCCGCTTGGCGGAACGCAATACCGAACTGCTCACCACCAGCGAAACCTCGCCGCTGCAAGCGATCGCGGCCTATCTGGCCGGAACGCTCGCCGCCGGTCTGCCGCACGACGAACAGCAATGCCTGAACGGCCATCCCTGATCACCGATAGTTAGCATTGCCGGCCTGACGCCGTTCGCGTTGGCTTGGGTAATACACTTACCTTTTGCACTGTTTTATTAATCAAAACAATCAATTGAACATAGCGTGTATTGTCGATTTGTAATGCACCGGTATAGTGAAAGCGTATTTTCATTGCGACCGAATCACGGTCTGGGAGGCAACATGAAAATCGCTAATACCGGAAGTTTCGGTTTGACGATCGCGGCACTGGCTACGGCCGGTTTGGCGGGCATTTTACCGATCGATTTTGTTGTGCCGGCAGTGTTGTTCGCGTTGTTGGTACGCGGTAGCGTTGCGTTAATTGAAAAGGCGCTCAACGGTGCCGACCAGCCTAAAGAACTGGATCGGCATTGATCGTCAAGCTTTTGTTAGCCTGGCCCTAATTCTTACTGGTATTCCGTTGCTACCCTCCGGGGGACAAAGGCGGACGGTATTTAAGGGCCGGGTTAATTACAATGGTGCGGGGGACTGAAGCAGTCCTTGTCCGGCGTGGGTAAAAGCCGGTTAAGCCGATTGGTCTTCCATCGCAGTACCGTTCTGGTCGAAGCTCAATACCGCGATCTCGCCGTCCGCATCGGTAATTTCGGCGTCGGCCAAAACGCCGTTCGGGTGGTAGCGGTAACGATGGCGCAGTTCGATATCGCCATAGACCAGTTTTTCCAATAACAGCAGGCGTTGGTCGGTGTCGAAAAAGCCGCGGAAGTAAGTGTTGCGGTTTTCCAGATGGCTTTCATCGGGCAGTTCGTTGACCGGTTTCAGCGGTAATTTGACCCCGCTATAGCTGATGAAATAGCGGCAAACACAGTTATCCAATTCCACGTTTCGTTCCTCACAAACCAAAAGCCACATTTCCGCAAATATTGTGCCGGAATATCCGCCGCCGAATTCTCCGGGTTGCTGCCGATTAATCGCGTATTTGCTGTGGTAAATGCTGCGGCGACGGTAGGCTTTGTCGGATTTGCGACATTCGGACTTCGCTACCGAAAACCGGGCGCTAGGCGATACGCGCGGCGGTAGCATCGGCGTCGGTGCCGATTTCCGCTGCCACGCCGGATTCAACCGGTGCTGGCGCCGATTTTGCTTGAGCGAAGTTTTAACTTGCTCAGCCTTCATGAAACTGTTTCTCGACTGGTCGTCTTACCGCAACGCCGGCATGGGCGACGCCTACGCCGACATTCCCAAGCACGGCGCCGATTTCGCCAAGGCGGTGGCGGTGTGCATCGGCAGCAAGCAATGCCAGCAACAGGCCGACAAGGGCGTGATGTGCCCGAGTTTTCGGGTCAGCGCCAATCCGGATTTGTCGCCGGGCGGTCGGGTCAAGTTATTGAAAGCCGCGCTGAACGCCGATAATCCTGAGGCCTTGTTCGATCCGGCCTTGGTTGCCGCAATGGACTTGTGCGTGGCTTGCAAGGGTTGCAAGCGCGAATGCGAAAACGAAGTGGATATGGCGGCGATCAAGGCCGAATTCCTGGCCCAACAAGCCGCCCGGCGCGGGTTGCCGTTGCGCCGCAAATTGTGGGGGCATTTGCCGCGCTTGCTCAAATTCCCGCTGCTGCGCCGTTTGATCGCTTGGCGCAACCGCTCGCCACTGCTGGCCAAACTGGCCGAAACCGCATTAGGCATCAGCGCCAAGGCCGAATTGCCGCTGCCGGCCGAGCGGCCGTTCCATGTGCCGCTACAAACCAGCCTGGCTCTGCACCCGGAATTGAGCGACCGGCAAGTGGTATTGCTGGTCGATACGTTCAATTACTACTTCAATCCGGCCTCGGCCGACGCAGCGAAAAAGCTGTTAAGCGCGGCCGGTTACCACGTCCACGTCGCGACGCCGTCAGCCGACGATAAAGACCAGCGGCCGCTGTGTTGCGGTCGCACCTATTTTTCCAACGGTATGCTCGAACAAGCCCGCTTTGAGGCACGCCGGATGATGGCCGCGTTAGGCGAGCACATCGATGCCGGCCGCAGCATCGTCGGCCTGGAACCGTCCTGCATTCTGAGCCTGCGCGACGAATATCTGAAACTGGATCTGGGCGAATCGGCGCGGAAATTAGCCGAAAAAGTCGTGCTGCTGGAAGAATTCATCGTCCGTGAGCAAAGCGCCAAGCGCTGGACTTTGGCCTTTCAAGCCATTCCGCACTCATCCCGCGTGTTGCTGCACGGCCATTGCCACCAAAAAGCGGTCGGCTCGATCAAATCGGTCCGCAAAATTCTGAAGCAAATCCCCGAGTTGTCGTTCGAATTGATCGAAGCGTCCTGCTGCGGCATGGCCGGCAACTACGGCGTCGAAGCCGAGCATTACGCCGACGCCCAGGCAATGGCCGAACTGGCCTTGTTCCCGGCACTGCGCGCCGAGCCCCACGCGCTGCTGGTCGGCAGCGGTTTTTCCTGCCGCGAACAAATCGTCGGCGGCGGTTTCAGCAAGCCGCTGCATTTATCCGAATTACTTTGTCTTGCCTTACCGTCACAGGAGTGATGCATGAAATTATCCATCGAAAAACCGCACTTGCAGCAACTGTTGGCCGCTCACCCGCGTTTGAACGGACTGAGCGAGCAACTGCGCTTCGGCAGCAAGGCGCAGGTGTTTTACGACCAACTCAGCAGCGCCGAGATGGCAACCTTGGCCGGCATTTACGCCCAGCAAGGCGAGAGCCTGCAACAACAAGCCGCACTGCTGACCGCCTTGCAGCAAGCCTTGAGCGACGACCAGCGCCGCTACGGCCCGGACGATCTGGAAAAACTGCTGCCCGACATCGCCAGCTACTTACTGGACGGAGCGATTCGCGGCTGGTTGTATCATGTCGAACACGGCGGTAGAACCCTGGCCTATTTGATCACCCGGGTCGATTACACGCCGCCCGGCGAGGAAGAAGCCGGCCGCATCCTGATCGAGTTAAAAGCCAACAGCAAGGGCAAGATCGCCATCGAAACCCTGATCATCCGCGGCAAGGACCTGGACCATAAAACCATCCCGGAAATCTTCGCCGGCAAGGGCTATTTAAAGGAAACCGCCGATTTGATCGCCAGCTACGACGAAGCCGCCGGCCGTTATTTCGACTGGCGTGGCCGTTACGGCGAGCAATTCTCCGGCTGGGGCACCGGCATCTACGCCGAAGATCCGACTGCCAGCCACCGCAGCAACGACTGGACCCGCAAGAATACCGTGGTGCTGTCGTCCGGCGGCGGCGCCTGTCGCTTGGTTAACGACGAAAACATCCTCAGCGACCGGGCGCTGACTTTGGAGGCCTCCGGCGACATTTTCGGCACCTATCTGCGCAAGGCCGGCAAAAGCATGCGCTACGACAGCAAAACCGAGAGCCAGATGGAAAAAGCCAAGGCCGAGGTCGGCAAGGGCTTGTTCACCGAATTGCCGGTACACGGCTACATCCTGCTGTTTCATCTGGAATTGCACCACCACGTTTGGGTCCACGTCGACGACATACAGCCCTACGTCTACCAGCCGGAACTGAAACAAAAACTGATTCTGCCGCCCGAACAAACCGATTTGATCGATATCCTCACCGCCGAAATGGACATGCTGATGGACGACATTGTCGAAGGCAAATCCGGCGGCACCACGGTGCTATGCGCCGGACCGGCCGGGGTCGGCAAGACGCTGACCGCCGAGGTCTATTCGGAAATCATCAAGCGGCCGCTGTACCGGGTGCATTCCGGCCAGCTCGGTTTGAACGTCGCCGAAATGGAGAAAACCTTGAAGGAAACCCTGATCCGCGCCCAGCGCTGGGGCGCGGTGATGCTGATCGACGAAGCCGACGTCTATATTAAGAAGCGCGCCGACAACCTGGCCTCCAATGCCGTGGTCGGCGTGTTCCTGCGGGTGCTGGAATACTTCAACGGCCTGCTGTTCCTGACCACCAACCGGGTCGACGACATCGACGAAGCCATAATTTCCCGCTGCATCGCGATGATCCGCTACCACTCGCCCAACAGCGCCGACCGCCGCAAAATCTGGAAAGTGATGACCGAACAGTTCGCGCTGCCGGTCGCGGACGAATTGATCGAACAATTGGTCGACCTGTTCCCCGGCGCCTCCGGTCGCGACATCAAGGGCCTGACCAAACTGGTCGCCAAGTTCTGCCTGCAAAAACAACTGGCACCGACGCTGGACGTGTTTATCCGTTGTTCGGTGTTCAGGGGTTTGGAGTTGGTGGATCAGGCGGCTTGATTACGGTTTCGCGTACTCGCCAGCGTTGATAGAGCGTCGTGCCTTTTCGCAGCGGCGCGCGTCGCGAACCGGTGGCATTCGACATCTGGCTCGCTGCTTGAAGCCTTATTGAGTGCGCCCTTGCGCAGGTTCAGAGCCCAAGGGCATAAAAGCGAAAGGCTATTCAATAGAAGAATTACTAATTCAGCTTCTCCAGCAGCGCTGGTTTTATTTGATCCAGCCAATCTAGAATCCGCGATTTCGTCATCTCGGGTTGATTGTGGTGGTCCAGAACCAAGCCGACAAATTTGCCGTCCACCACCGAGTTGGAATGGGTAAAGTGATAGCCGGCCGTGCTCCAGGCGCCGACCACCTCGGCGCCGTAGCCGGCCACGTAGTGGTACAAATGAATCAAGGAACCGGCGAAGCGATCGTAGTATTTTTTCTGATTGCCCAAGCCAAACAAGGCGATACGCTTGCCGGACAGATCGGCTTCGTCCAGCCGGAACAAAAACTCTTCCCAATTGCCTTCTTCGCTACCGGTGGTGCGGCCGGGGATTTCGCCGACCCCGTAGCTGGGCATCCCCAAAATCAAGGCTTTATAGCTCAACAGCTGGGCGACCGACGCCTGATTCACGTTTACCGGCTCGCTGGCGATATCATCGCCCAGCACGCGATACATGACTTGAGCCATCATTTCGGTCATGCCTTCTTCGGTTCCGTAGAAAATGCCAATTTTGTTCATGGTTTAACCTCGGATTACGGTGTCCATTTAACGAAGCAAAATGTAAACCACTCGCTGTTTTGGAACGGCGGCGATGCGCGCCGGGCGCGGGAAATCTTTCCAGATACCGACAAGCCTGAAATTTCGCCGGTTTTGTCAATGCCGATTCGCTGCCGGCTTAAAAAGCAGCCGAGTGATCTGGGCCTTGCGGGCTTGCGCTTGGTGATTTTGCCGACAATCCGGCCGACAGGGGGATGAGTTTGCGACAAACAGCTCGGAGAAGCGTTAACCTCTGGTTCCCAAGCTCCAGCTCTCATCCTTATACACAAGTGCCGTCATGCCCGCAGGACGCGGGCATCCAGTGGCATGGACGGCAGCTTCAAGCGATCCTTGCAGCCTGGATTCCGGCAATCCCCGCCGGAAAGACGTTTACCAAACAAAGATGTGTATAACGATGAGAGCTCCAGCTTGGGAAGCCACCGCTCGGAAGCTCCAGCTTCCCGACCCAGTCACCAGTCCCGAACCACCTCTATCAAACCTTCCAACCCAGCATAACTTCGCGCGCTGGAATAGCGCCAATGCTCCGGCAAATCCACATAACCCCGCTCAACCGGATTGCGGTGGATGTAATCCAGCTTCTGCCGCATCACCGCATCGCTGCCGATCAACTGCGGATGACTACCTTCCTCCCAGACCTGATACTCGCTCTCGATCTTATGCGGCCGCTTCAGCAACGCCAATAACTCCAACACCCGCTCCGAGCTGCTTTGCTGCAGATAGGCAATGATTTGCTTTGCGGTATAAGCCTTAAACCGCTGCATATCCCGGCTCAAATCCGGCGACGCGGCAATCAGGTGCAAGTGGTTTTCCAGGATTACATAACCGTCGTAAAACGGAAAGCAGGCCAATTTTGTAGGATGGGTAGAGCGCTAGCGAAACCCATCAATCGGGTTGGGTCTTGTTACTTTAATTTTGATGGGTTTCGGCGTTGCCTCTACCCATTCTACGACCCATACCCAGCTTACCAACAGTTAGCGGCTAGCTTGGCAACTTCCAGGTTGCCCATTTCGCCGATCAATAAATTGATGGTGTTGCAGATGGCGGAATCCACGGCGGAAATGGCACCATCGCATTGCAGATTGGCGGGGTATTGACCATTGCGGGCTTTTTGCATCACCGTGCCGGCCGAGAGGCTGGTGCTGAAATCGGAAGCGATATTGGCGGAATTCAGTGCGTCGTTGGCCATACTGCTGGCGGTGGTTTGCAAGGAACTGACAAATTGCTGCCTGCTAACGCCTTGGGCTTTCGCCCTGGCCACCTCCGCCGCCACATTCAGGTCCAACATCGCTTGCCTGACGTTCCCTAACAGCGCGGACGAGTAATTAGGGATTTTGCCCGCCAAGTGGCGGAGGTTGCTTGGGCAACTGCCCGCAGTTGAGGTTTTAACCGCGACGTTGCTGATACCGGTGGGGGAAGCCTCATTGCCACTTAATGGCCCCAGCAACTCGGCAGCCTCCGGGCCATTCCATTCTGCAATTAATCGGCTTTTTAATTTTTTGGCCAGTTTAGTGTCACCGGTGTTTTCGAGGTATTTGATGATATTTACCGCCTGAGAAAGCGTCAGCTTTGCTGCCCCCATAAACATTTCACGCCTCCGGCCTGAATATTGATTCGCCTCATCGCTTGTTTCTATAGCGAGTTTCAAATCGTAATCAAACCTATGTTCAAGCGCATCTTTGCCTAAATATCGTTGAAGGAGGGGGTAGGCGCCATTTTCGTCCAATGAGTGTGAGAAGTCGCTACTAAAATCCTTAAAATCAGTAGCGCTATCTGCAAGTGCTTTAGCCAAAGCGATGTTTCGATAACTTTCAAGGTACTTGTTAAGTTGTGCAACAAGTTCAATCATAAGCATCCTTTTCAGACTATAAGTCTCGTTACCCGCTTGAGGAATTAACATTGTCATGACCTCATTGCGGTATCTGTTAACGATTGGCATTAGTTGGGGATAAATGGGAGACTGCTGGTTCCCACGGATAGTAAGGTTGCGTGTAATAAGGTAGCCTGGCTTATAAACGGTAGAATCATGCAAACCCTTTTCTGAAAAAACATATTCCAAGGCATCACTGATGCTTTGAACCGCCTGATCATACTGCTCTGACTCTAAATAGCTTTCTATAAGTTTTTCTTGTTCTATAAACGGCGGAAGATCGGCAGGGTTGATTGCCTTGGCTGTGTTCATGAAACAAACCGATAGCAATAACAGGGTAATAGCGCTTTTGACTGTATTCGAAGTGCGGCGATGCAGACAGCCTTTGCCAGCAGATTGCACGTTCGTGCATGCCGCTACCGCACGATAGGCCAGCGCTAGCCAAGGGCTGCACTTAATCGGGATAATTAATTTGCTTGCTTGCTCGCTTGCTTGCTTGCTTGCTTGAGAACGATTGTCTCATGTTCGATCCTTGACCTTTAAGGTCATTGCGTGTTTTGGGTAAACGACGCAAACCACCGGAAACCGTCAATTGCGTCAGGTTTTGCAATCCGGCCAGCTTGGGTCAAGCTCCGTGATTTTCCGGCCCGGCCTTGCGGCCGGTGTGGCAGTGAGATTTTACCTGATAAAAACTGCGTGACGAAGTTGTACTTTGGGGCAGCATTCAGCCAGCTGCTTGGAGTTCTGGCGCCCACGCTTAGACCTGTCTAGTTCCCAAGCTCCAGCTTGCGAATGCTATCTCGGAAGCATCCACAACCAGACTGGCAGCCGGAGCTGCCAAGACCGGGGTTCCCAAGCCGGAGCTTGGGAACCAGAGCCTAGAGCGCTTAGGCTCTCTCATCATCACCTGCAATCTGAATAATCTGATTCAACCGCTCGCAAACCTGAGCGAACGCATCGCCCGGCAAGGATTTGAGAGGATGCGGTTTGGCCTGGCGCAAACGCCAGTCGAAGGATTTGGGTTGGTGGCAGAGCACATAGCTGGTTTGTCCGGTCTTACGGCCGCCGGCTTTGTCGACAGCCACCGCAAACGGATTGTCGGCATTGTAGGCGGCGGTCGTCATCGGCAGCCCGATCACCAGCGAGGTTTTTTCATTGAAAATGCGCGGCGAAAGCACCAAAAACGGATGGATGTCGCGCATTTCCTGGCCGACCTGAGGATTGCAATCGATCCAGATGATGTCTTGCCGTTCCGGCACCCAAATCGCTGTTTCCTTGCGGGCTACCAACGTTCGGCGCCTATCGCTTGCGTGTTCGCCATCGCCTCGCCACCGTGCCGTTCGGGGTCGAAGCGGGCCAAGCGCTGCTCCAACGTCAAAACTTCTTCGGCCAATGGCGTGATGACTACTTTATCGTCTTCCACGGAAATCCTTACCCGTTGATGGTTGTGCAAATGCGCGGCCTTGGCTATGGCTGCCGGCAGGCGCACACCGAGATTATTGCCCCATTGTTTGATGTCGAGTATAGCTTCGGTCATGGACTGCTCCCAAACGTTTAAACGCAAGTATAAACATGGTCGTGAATTGACGTCAAATCTCTAGTTCCCGAGCTCCGGCTTGAGAATGCTATCTCGGAAGCTCCAGCTTCCTATTCACAATCAGACTGGAAGCTGGAGCTTCCAAGGTCAGGGTTCCCAAGCCGGAGCTTGGGAACCAGAGTCTGCTGCGATCGGGCCGGCAAGTCGGTCAATCCAACTCATCCATCCCCAACGCCCGCATCTCCAAGCCTTCGATCTCCTGCAAGGACTTGCCGGCGATACCCTGCAAATCACCGTACATGCCGACCGTGGCGTGCATGACCCGCTCGATTTGCGCTTCGCGTTTGGCCCATTGCTTGAGGATGGCTTTGCGTTCCTTGTCCAGGTCTTCCTGCATGGTCGAGAAGGCTTCGACGATGGCTTCCACCCGTTGCCGAAAACGCGGGCCGGTCAGGTATTGGTAGACCATCTCGGTCTTGCCGTGTTGGCCTTCGGCGGCGAGGCGGGCCAGGCCGATTTCCAGCAGGGTGTGGCGCAAGATGGTCGCGACCGGCAGCGCGGCGCGCGGGCCGGTGACCCAGACGCCGTCGATGACGTCGAAGGTTTCCACGTCCCTGGGCAGGGCCTGGCTGACGATGACGGCCAGTTCGGCCTTGGCGGCGCGCTGGTCTTCGCGCAGTTTCACCAGCCAGCCGTCGCTCCAGTTTTTGGTGCGTTTGGATTCCCACAAGATACTGCCGGCCGGCGTGCCCGAAGGGCCGGCGACGCGTTGCAACACGTCGCCGCCGAATTCGCCTTTGGCGACCGGTTCGATACTGTCGAACGGGAATTTGGCGCGCAACAGGTTTTCCAGCTCCAGCTCCTGGACTTCGCCTTGCAATTGCTGCGAGCCTTGCTCGGCTTTTTGTTTCAGTTCCTCGATTTTTTGCTGCATCGCGGCGATGGTCTGGTCTTTTTCCAGCACCCGCAGTTTCAGGCCTTCCTCGGCTTCGCGTTTGGCCTGATCGCGGACTTGGCTCAGGTTGTCCTGCACCCGTTTTTCCACGGTCAGTTCCAGTTCGCGCCTAGCGTCGTCGAGTTCGCGCTGCTTTTTGATCAGTTCGGCCTGGGCTTGTTGGGCTTCGGCGAGCTTGGCGTCGCGGACTTTCAATACTTCGGTCAGGTCGGCCAGTTCGCGGTTTTTATGCTCCAGCTCGGCGGCGGCCGCCTGTTTGGCCTTGCGGCTTTCTTCTTCGACGACCCGCTGGCGTTCGGTCTGCAATTGTTTTTCGACCTGCTGTTTGACCTGGTTTTCCAGTTCGCGTAGGCCGTCCTGCAACTGCTGTTGTTGCTGTTTCAGGCCTTGCTCGCGCTGGGCGATGTCGGCGTCTTTTTGTTTGAGCTGTGCTTCGAATTGCTTGCGGGTGGCGGCGATCAGTGGCGCGGCCAGCGATTCGGTCAGCGGCACGGCGGTGCTGCAATTGGGGCAGGTGATGGTAGCTTCGGTCATGGGCGATTTTGCGGATTGGCGGAGGGGGCATGATAAAGCCGAATCGGTGCTGCGTCTAACGCCGAAGCTTGCGATGCGGAGCGCCGCGGCGGGTTAGATCGTTATGCTTACGTTGAGTAATCGGCCCGATGCCTGGCGCATGCTGCCAAGCCGTTTCTTATATTGGCGGAACATTTCACTGTAGCAGTGAATAAATCGGCGTCGATGTTGTGTGGCAAAGCCGACAATGTGAGGTATGACATTGGATTTGCGACTGATTTTAAAAGGGTTTTTATTGGCATAAGGCTTGCTGTCGGCTACTGAGGGCAGCCTGCAACCCTTCGATTGTCCGGCAGTAGGTTTGCTGCAACGGTATTCAAGCCAGCGAAGGGCTGAATTTTAATCGGCGACCCGTTTAATCCCAGCCTTAAATTTTGGAGCAGCCCATGCCAGCGACTTTCGAACTGAAAACCAACGACGACAACCAGTATTTCTTTCATTTTTTAAACGGTAAAGGCGAGCTGATTTTGATGAGCGCCGATTACGGCAACAAGGACGAAGCGCTGGAGGCGATTAAGGAAGTCCGGACCGGCTCGCTGATGAGCCAGCAGATCGCCGCCGGCAAGGTGCCCGAGGGCGATACCTTCTTCGTCATCAAAGATACCAAGGGCGACATCATCGTCAAAAGCGCTTTATACAGCTCGGCCATGGTGTTCGATAACGCGCTGCACACCGTCAAAGACAACGCCTGCGTTGCCGAAATCGTCGATTTGACTGCCTGACGGGGCAGGGCGCGGTGATGCATCGGCTTTATTCAGGTAGCGGAATCGGGTAACGGCACTATGGCACTAGAACTTAAATTAACCAAGGAACTGGCCACGGTTTGCGTCACGGCAAGCGAGTTGGCTGCAATTGAAACGCTGATCAAGGGCGAATTGGCCAAACCCGCCTTCGTCGAGCAACTCGACAAAATAGGCAATTCGATACGCGATTGCTTCGCCGAAACGGTTGCCGTGCTGGCGCCTTGGCTGGAGATAGACAACGAGACCGAGTTTTGCAATCGGTACGATGCTGCCTATGCCGATTACAAAGCCAGCTACCTCGGCATCACCAATCGGCCGCGGCTGACGTCCGAGCGGGCGTATGTGGACTATATGCTGCTGCGGGAATTCAAGGAAACTCAAACCGCATACCCGTTGTTGAAGACGACTTTCGCCCGGTTGGACGAGTTTATCGACAAATGGATCACCAACGATGCCTGGCTGGCGATGACGATCGAGAATTTCGTCAAAATGCTGTACCGGTTTCTGACTGAAATCGCCGAGCTGAAACAGAAAGACCCGACCGATGCTTTTACGCTTTACCGAGCGTTGATGATCGCTTTACACCCGTATTACGCCATGCTGCAAAATTACCGGAAAGTGGTCGAAGAACCGGTTTGAGCAGGATCAAAGCGGAGGGTCATCGACGGGCGTCAGGCTGACCTTGGACTCAATGAATAGGGTTTCTCGACGTAAACGAACAATAAAGCCGATGGCACTAATGTCAGGCAAAACGCTGCCGGCAGAAATACCCAAAATAAACAGGCGTGATCGTTGATCGGCGGATAGGTACGCGTGGCAATCAGGAATATGAATTTTAGCGCCAGCCCGTGCATGAGATAGTATGAATAACTCATATTGCCCAGCCAGCGAATAGGGTCCAAAGAAAACAACCTTGCGCTGAAATTAGGCGGGCTGAAACATTCCAAGCAAAAAATATAAAAAAGAACGAATAGAATCGGGTAGCGCCAATAGTCGTCGATATTTAGTTTTTGCAAGATCGCAACGGAACCGAGCGCCATAATCAGAGCCGGTAGGCCCAGGTATAGCGACTTTCGCAGCGGATAGTGGCTCACCGTTTCGTAAAGCAGTATCCCGGAAATAAACATTAGCAGACGTATATGCCTGGGATAATGGCTGAAGTAAACGAACATTAAAACGCTGACGAACAAAAATAACAGGACCCGAAATTTGTGGGGCCAAGATCTGAGATTGAAGCAAAAAATAACTAAAGGCGTGATTAAATAATAGAAAAATTCGTAACTTAAGGACCAGGCAACGGTTATTATGGGTTGGATGTTGAACAGGCCGGGCAACAATAAGTAGTTTTTAATAACGTAAATCGTACCGTGGACCGGACTGGACGGTATTTTGGATTCGTTTGGAAAAACTATCGACAGCACTAGATAAATAATAAATACGGCGGTAAACGTTGGGTAAATTCTCTGAATTCTCCGCCTGACATAGTTTAATAAAGGCTTTCTTTTTTTAATCAGCATTCCGTAAATCAGGAAGCCGCTCAACACGAAAAATAAGTCGACGCCGATATTGCCTACGCTTTGTAAATAGGCTGCAACCGCGTAAGTGAAACTGCCGGGATTGATCCAGGGTTTTGCCAGCGTCGTGTAATGCACGAGAAAAACCAAAAATACCGCAAAGCCACGAATGCCTTCCATTGAAACGATCGTATTATGGTCGGCGTGGGTAATCTGGAACGGGTTATTGGGCCACTTCATCAGTTCTGTATTAATTGCGACTAGGTTTTCTAAAGATCAGGTCCGCCTATTGTTTGGCTTTATGGGCCAAATCCAATTCAACGGATGCTTCTGACTATAGCAGAAGGGCAGGGGGACGAGAATGCTGTAGCCAAAGGCAGTGCGTCGGCTAGTATTCGGCAAACCCTGGCAAGCTTGCCGGGAGTGATCGATTCGTCAGGCCGAACCGCTGCTATCGGGAATACGCACGGAGAGTATCCGGTTTCGGCAGGAAAGCTGTGGCTGCGGGGAGGCTCGGGCCGGCAGTCTGCCGGCCTGCTGTTGCGGGTTTTCGAGCCTGCTTAGATTTGTTTGACGTTGATATTCAAGGTTTGGATCCGGTAAGCGATTTGCCGCGGCGTCATGTCCAGCAAGCGGGCCGCCTTGGCTTGTACCCAGCCGCTTTGCTCCAGCGCGGCAATCACCCGTTCCCGCTCGTCCATACTCTCGTCGTGCAGATCGATATGCTTGATCGATTGCGGGGTGCGGCTGATGCCGATTTCGTTTTCCAGGCCGGTGCTGGCAATCACGTCGCGGTCGATAGTGCCGTCGGCGCTCATGATTGCGGCGCGCTCCAGCCGGTTTTCCAGTTCGCGGACGTTGCCGGGCCAGTCGTGTTTCATCAGGATGCGGATTGCACTTTCCTTGATTTCCAGCGGCCGGCCGCCTTGTTGTTTGGAGATCCGGTTCAATAAAAAGGCCGACAGTTCCGGGATGTCCTCGATCCGCTCGCGCAACGGCGGCATGTTGATCGGCATGACGTTGAGCCGGTAATACAAGTCCTCGCGGAAATTACCGTCGGCCACTTCCTGCTCCAGGTTGCGGTTGGTCGCGGCGATGATGCGGACGTTGACTTTCAGCGTGCGCACGCCGCCGACCCGTTCGAACTCGCCTTCCTGCAATACTCGCAGCAACTTGGCCTGGAACGACGCCGAGATCTCGCCGATTTCGTCCAGAAACAGCGTGCCGCCGTCGGCCAACTCGAAGCGGCCCTTGCGTTGGCCGATCGCGCCACTGAAGGCGCCTTTTTCATGGCCGAACAATTCCGATTCCAGCAAGGTGTCGGGCAGCGCGGCGCAGTTCAGCTTCAGAAACGGGCCGTTGGCGCAGGCGGAATTGAAATGGATCGAGCTGGCGACCACTTCCTTACCGGTGCCGGATTCGCCGCGGATCAGCACCGTGGTATGCCATTTCGCCACCTGACGAATGATGTCGAACACCTTCAACATCGGTTCGGAGTGGCCGATGATGTTTTCGAAGCGATAGTTTTTGACCAGGGTCTGCTTCAGATAATCGCGTTCATTCAACAGCTCGTTTTGTTTGCGTTCCATCACCCGCAGCATGTTGACGCTATGCGCGATCAGGTTGGCGACCATTTCCATGAAGCGGGCGCGTTCGCCCAGAAACGTGGCGTCGCAGGGCTGGGCGGCCAGAATCCCGACCACTTCGCCTTGTTCCACCGCCAGCGGCGAGCCGATGAAGGGCAGGTCCGGATCGTAAAGCCCCAAGCGGCTCAGGAACCGCGGTTCGTCGGCGATGCGTTCGACTACAATCGTGCTGCCTTCATCCAAAATCGCCCCGACCAGGCCTTCGCCGGGCTGGTAACGTACCGAGCGGTCGATGCCTTCGCCGTATATCTCGCAGATGCCCATGCTGTCGTCTTCGATGTCGCGCAGGGTGATCATGCCGAAGCGCAAGCCGCTACGTTTGTGCAAAATCTCCAGGATGCCTTTGAGTTTGCTGCGTAACTCGTGGGTGCTGTTCAGCAACTGGCTGACCATGTAGAGCGTATCCAGCTCCGATTCGACCAGTAATAATCGTTCAGTCATGGATGCTCACCATGGCGGAATTTTTTTGACAGGGAAAGCCGAGTTTGAAACTGCAGCCGTTTTGGTAATCGGGATCGATTTCGATCATACCGCTGTGCTGATTGACGATTTCCTTGACCATCACCAGACCCATGCCGGCCTGTGCGCTCTTCAGGTTTTGCGAGGTGGTGAAAAACGGCTCGAACACCTTGCTGCGCTGGTTGGCCGGAATCCCCGGCCCGCTGTCGGAAATAGTGACGTTGACCCAGTCGCGGTCGGTCGCCGTCGTGATTTTGATCAGCCGTTCGCGGCTGCCGGCGCGGTTCATCGCATCTACTGCGTTATCGATCAGTTGTTTGAACAGCATGCGCAATTTGTTTTCGGAGCCGAGAACATTGGGCAATACCGGATTCGGCAGCCAGTCGACCACGACGCCGTTGGCCAGGAATTTATTGCTGTGTAACAGCATGACTTCGTGCAGCAGTTGGTTCAGATTGACCGGTACCACCGCCGCTTCCGGGATTTCCGGCACGCAACGTTGCAGCGTTTCCAGGGTTTCTTCGCCCATTTTTTGCACTTGGCCGAGTAATTCGCGTAACGGGCCGTTGCTGGCGTCGTTACGTTGGCCCATGATTTGAATCGCTGCATTGATTTGATTCAAGGGCTGGCGAATTTGGTGCATCGCGCCCAGCAAGGTCTCGCGTATGCTGCGGATATGTTCCTCTTCGGCAAGCAAGGTCCGTAACGACTGAATCTGCAACTTTTCTTGTTGCCGGCGCAAGGTGGTGATGTCGTTGAGCGTCAACAACAAATAATCCTTGGATTGGCGGGCAAAAAAACTGTCGGCGCAGACGTCGTTTTCGATGAACCAGTTGCCGGAGCAGGAAAACCAGCGAGCCCCGCGCAAGCCGCTGCCTTCGATCCGGATTTCCCGGTTGGCGAAACCCTGGTGGCGGTTGATGTCGGCGCTCCACAAGTCGCCCATTTCCTGCTCCAACGCATCCAGAAAAAACAGGGCGGGCTCGTCTTTGTCCAATTCGCTGATCAGCATCTTGTACATTTGGTTGTCCAGTACCACGCGTTTGTCGCTGTCCAGTACCGCCATCGCTACCGGCGAAGCGTTCAATACCGATTCGATCAGTTGCTTCTGGTTGTTGACCTGTTGTTCGGCGTAGTGGGCCTGGGTCACGTCGCGGTGCATGCCGATGTAATGGCTGATCGCGCCTCTTTCGTCCAGCATCGGTGCGATGGTCAAATCGGCCAGATAACGTTGTCCCATCTTTTGCCGGTTGACTAATTGCCCATGCCAGACCTGTTTACGGGATATGGTGTGCCACAAGTCGTAATAGATTTGTCTGGGGGTGGACTTGTCGGACAGTTGCGATTCGTTTTTACCGAGAATTTCCGCCGCGTTGTAGCCGGTCACTTCGGTGAATGCGTCGTTGATATAAAGAATGTTGGCTTTCTTGTCGGTAATCGAAATCGCCACCGGCGCCTGCTCGACGGCCTTAACGAACAACGAAAACGGCAGCGTTTTGCTCGGCGTTTTGGCAACGGCTACTGCCGGACTGCTTCCGGGCGCGGCCGTTAGCAGTTCGGCGGTTTCGCTATCGATCTGGCTTTGCAGAAAGTCTGGAGTCGATTTGCTCATGCGCATAGATCTCGTCTGATTGATGAAGTCCACAAAACACATGCAATTTGGGCGCCAAATACGAATTTGCCTGCCTACGCTCGATAAATCCTGACGATTTGTGCGGTTTGCGACAATTTTAAACCCGGTTGTTTTGCCTCTGTGTTTTTTGACACAGAAATTTGTGGGGCCGATTTTGCGGTTTTTGCACTAAAACGGTGAGCTGACGGGCCTTTGCAGCGTTGGCACAATTGATGCTGATTACATTGCAAAACACCAGGTTTAAGGCGATGAGCGAATACTTACTTCTGATATTGGGTACGGCGTTGGTCAATAACGTCGTGCTGGTCAAGTTTCTCGGATTATGCCCGTTCATGGGCGTGTCCAATAAGCTCGACACGGCACTGGGTATGGGTTTGGCAACCACCTTCGTGTTGACGCTGGCATCCGCCGCCAGCTGGGTGTTGGAACACCGCTTGCTGATACCGTTCGATATCGGCTTTTTGCGGGTGCTGGGATTTATATTGGTGATCGCCGCCGTGGTGCAATTTACCGAAATGGTGATTCATAAAACCAGCCCGGTCATGTACCAGGTGCTGGGGATTTTCTTACCGCTGATTACGACGAATTGCGCGGTGCTGGGTGTGGCCTTGCTCAACATCCAGGAGAAATACGATTTCGTGCAAAGCCTGCTGTTCGGCTTTGGCTCGGCAATGGGTTTTACCCTGGTGATGGTGCTCTTCGCCGGTCTGCGTGAACGCTTGGCGCTCATGGCGGTACCGGCGCTTTTTTCGGGGACGCCTATCGCTTTTATTACCGCCGGCATTTTATCGCTGGCATTTATGGGGTTTGCGGGTCTTTATACTAAATAAGAGGCGCATTATGTACGTACTGTCCGCCATCGTTGTTCTGACTGCACTGGGACTGTTACTGGGGCTGGCGCTGGGGATTGCCGGAAAGTATTTGAAAGTAGAGGCCGATCCGCTGATCGAAAAAGTGGAGGCGTTGATGCCCGGTTCGCAATGCGGACAGTGCGGTTATCCGGGCTGCCGGCCCGCGGCTGAAGCGGTGGTATCGGGCGCGGCGCCGGTGACTTTGTGCCCGCCGGGGGGAACGTCGCTGGTGGAGCAACTGGCCAAGTTGCTGGGCGTGGAAGTCGATTTGAGCCAGACTCAGGACCAGGAGCCGATGGTGGCCCGGGTGAGCGAGGAAACCTGCACCGGCTGCACCCGCTGCTTCAAAGTCTGCCCGACCGATGCGATCGTCGGCGCGCCGAAACAAATCCATGCCGTGGTTGCCGATGCCTGCATCGGTTGCAAAAAATGCGTCGAAGTCTGCCCAACCGAATGTTTGCAAATGTATCCGATCGAAGTGACCCTGCGCAATTGGCGCTGGCCTAAACCGCTGGCGGCCTGACGGAGAAGCCTATGCTCGCATTGTTCGAAAATCCCCGTTTGCGCGGCGGTATTCACGCCGAAGAACACAAAACCGAGACCTCGGCGCTACCGATTGCGACCGATTTTCCGTTGCCGAAGAAACTGTATATTCCGGTGCAGCAGCATGTGGGCAAGCCGGCCGAGCCGTTGGTCATGGTCGGTGACAAGGTGTTGAAAGGCCAATTGCTGGCGTACAGTCAAGGCACGATTTCGGCGCCGGTACATGCGCCAACCTCCGGCACCATTGTCGATGTCAAAGACTTTCCGGCGCCGCACCCGTCGGCCTTGCCGATCCGCACCGTCGTGTTGGAAAGCGACGGACTCGAACAATGGGCGGAGTTGAACGTCGCAGAAGACCCGTTTCAGCTCGATCCGGAAGAAATCTGCCTGCGGGTCGGTGCGGCCGGCGTGGTTGGTCTGGGCGGCGCGGTATTCCCGTCGGCGGTGAAATTGAGTCTGGGCCGGAAGAACAAAATCCATACCCTGCTGATCAACGCCGGCGAATGCGAACCCTATCTGACTTGCGACGACCGCTTGATGCAGGAGCGGGCGGCGGAAATAGTGGCCGGCATCCGGCTGATGTTGCGCGGGATGGATGCGCCCAAAGCCTTGGTCGGGATCGAAGACAACAAGCCGGAAGCCTTTGCGGCGATGCGCGAGGCCAGCCGCGACTTCGCCAATATCGTCGTCTCGCAAGTGCCTACCCGCTATCCGATGGGCTGGGATCGGCAAATGCTGCGCTATCTGACCGGCCAGGAGATTCCGGCCGACGGCCGCGCCACCGACATCGGCGTCGTAGTGCATAACGTTGCCACCGCGTACGCGGTTTATAAAGCCGTTTGTTTGGGCCAGCCCTTGATTAGCCGGGTGGTGACGGTGTCCGGCGCGGCGGTCGCGCAGCCGCAGAATGTCGAAGTGCCGATCGGTACCCTGATGTCGGAAGTATTGGCCTATTGCGGCCTGGACAAAGCCAAAATGGCGCGGCTGGTCATGGGCGGGCCGATGATGGGCGACGCATTGCCGATCGCCGAGGTGCCGGTGGTCAAGGCCTGCAACGGAATTCTGGCATTGTCGCAAGCCGATATCGAAGAGCCGGAGGTGCAACCGTGCATTCGGTGCTCGAGTTGCGTGACGGCCTGTCCGGTCGGTTTGTTGCCGTTGGAGATGGCCAGCCGGATCAAGGTCAACCAACTCGATGCGGCGGTGGATTTGGGTCTGAAGGATTGCATCAGTTGCGGTAGTTGTTCTTACGTCTGTCCCTCTAACATTCCGTTGGTGCACTACTTCAAGTTTGCGTCCGGCGAACTGGTCAAGCGCCAACAAGCCGAGCATAAAGCCGAGCAAACCAAGCGTTTGATCGAAGACCGCAACAACCGGATGGAACGCATTCGCTTGGAAGCCGAAGCCGAAGCCGAGCGCGCCGCCGAAGCCCGTGCCGCCAGATTGGCCGCCCAGCAGCAGGCGCAGCAAGCTAAAGCCGAAGGTACCGAAAAAACCGCGCCGGGCGTCGCCGCCGAGGAGACCGCATGAGCAGCAAACCGATCAGCGGGCCGCACGTTGTGGCCACCCGCCGCGTAGACCAGATCATGTGGCTGGTGATTAAGGCCATGGCGCCAGCGATCGCCTGCGGCATATTTCTGTTCGGTTGGCCGGCCCTTTACTTACTGGCGACGACCGTAGCCGCGGCACTCTTGTTCGAAGCGTTCAGTTTGAAACTGAAGGGCGTTGCCGCCACGCCGTTTTTGCGCGACGGTTCTGCCATTGTCACCGGTTTGCTGGTGGCCATGACCTTACCGCCCTGGGCGCCGTGGTGGATAGGCGTGGTCGGCGCGGCCATCGCGATCGTGCTGGGTAAGCACGTCTACGGCGGCTTGGGCCAAAATCTGTTCAACCCGGCCATGCTGGCGCGGGTGGCCTTACTGATTTCGTTTCCGATCGAGATGACGACCTGGGCCAACGTGTCGCCGTTGTTCACAGGTCCGGGGATGATCGATAGTTTGGGTATCACCTTCGGCGGCTTGCAAAATGCCGATGCCATGACCGGCGCCACCACCTTGGGTTACGTCAAAACCGAATTCTCCCAAGGCCGGTTGTTGCCCGGCAGTTTGTTGGATTATTCCGGTTTTCTGGCTTTTTTAGGCTGGGAGCGCGGCAGTCTGGGCGAAACCTCGTCGCTGCTACTTTTGGCGGGCGGCATCTGGCTGATGCGGCAGGGCGTAATCAAATGGCATATTCCGGTATCGCTGTTGCTGAGCATTTTTCTGTTGTCGAGTCTGTTTCATTTACTGGATAGCCAGCACTATCTGGGGCCCTGGGTGCATTTGAATTCCGGTGCGGTGATGTTAGTGGCGTTTTTTATCGCCACCGACTACGTCACGTCACCGAATACGCCGTTGGGCCAAATTATTTTCGGTGCCGGTTGCGGCATGTTGATTTACGTGATCCGCACCTGGGGCGGCTATCCGGAAGGTACCGGCTTTGCAATCTTGTTGATGAACGCCGTGACGCCGTTGATCGACCATTACATCCGTCCGCGGATCTACGGCCGTTACCGTAACGGCAAACCGCTCGATATTTCCAGCTCCTGAGGCCGGCCATGAGTTCCGAACCCGCAAAACCTCAAACCGGGCTCAAAGCCGGCGAATTTTTAGAATCGGCGCGGCAACGTTGGGCTTGGTTCAGGCAAAAACTGGCGATTTGGCTGGAACCCGATAATTTGCAGCAATTAAGGCCGCAAGTTAAATTTCAGGCCGGCGTGTTGGCCGGGTTTGCGCTGTTGGCTGCGATTCTGTTGGGCGTTGCCGACCTGGCGACCCGCGGCGTGATCGAATTGCGCTTGCGCGAAGATTTGCAGGCCAATCTGGCCCAGGTAGTGCCGGCCGAATTGCACGATAACGATCTGCTGCAGGACAGCGTGATGCTGGATGCCCGCGACAACAATCTGGGAAGCGAGCAAATCGAGGTGTATTTAGCCAAGCAAGCCGGGATGGTCAATGCGGTATGTTTCAAATTCGTGGCGCCGGACGGCTATGCCGGGCCGATTACTCTGGTGATGGGCGTCGACCGCAACGGCGAAATTCTCGGCGTACGGGTCATTTCTCACGTCGAAACGCCCGGTCTGGGCGACAAGATCGAAGTCACCAAATCGAAATGGGTGTTAGGGTTCAACGGCAAATCGCTGGATAACCTGAGCGTCGAACAATGGGCCGTGAAGAAAGACGGCGGCGTGTTCGACCAATTCAGCGGCGCGACCATCACGCCGCGCAAAGTGGTGCAGGCCATCAAGCGCGGTTTGGACTTTTACAAGTCGCACCAGGCGGAATTGCTGGGTGCCGGTTAACCGTCGGTTAGCAAGCTCACTGAGCAGCGACTGCGTTGGCGCCGCCGATAGCACACGAATCGCAACCAAGTTTTTATAAGGGAGCATAGCTGTCATGAATCTGTCGATTCTATTCTCTGCACAATACCGAACAATCGCCCGCGACGGCTTGTGGGACAACAATGTGGTTTTGACCCAAAATCTGGCGCTGTGTCCGCTATTGGCCGTGACTGGAACCGCAACCAACGGTTTGGGCATGGGCTTGGCAACGATGGTGGTGATGGTGGCTTCCAACGCCGCGGTTTCGGTCAGCCGGCATTTGATCCCGTCGGAAATTAGGATTCCGATTTTCGTGCTGCTGATTGCGGCGCTGGTGACGCTGGTCGATATTTTTCTGAATGCCTGGATGCACGAGTTGCATAAGGTGTTGGGCTTGTTCATCCCGTTGATCGTGACCAACTGCGTGATTCTCGGCCGCGCCGAAGCCTTCGCTTCCAAGCAGCCGGTGATGCCGTCGATGTGGGACGGTCTGATGATGGGTGTCGGCTTTACCGGGGCGATGGTGGTGTTGGGGGCGATGCGCGAGATTAGTTCGACCGGTACTTTATTTGCCAACGCTTCGGTTCTGCTTGGCGAAAGCTTTCGCTTTCTGGAGACCGTGTTGATACCGGAATACAAAGGTTTCTTACTAATGGCGTTGCCGCCGGGCGGCTTTATCATGCTTGGGTTCATGGTGGCCTTGAAGCGGTTGTTGGATCGCAGAATTGCGCTCAAGCCGGCCCCGCTAGTGGAGGCGGCGGTGGAGGTGGTTGACGAGGATGCGGTCGCGGTGGAATAACAGGAGTCGAAGATGAACGTAGGGGTATGTTACGCACAGGCCGATCGGCAAATTTGGTTGCGTCTGGAAGTGCCTGACGGCAGCACCATCGCCGATGCGATCCAGTTGTCCGGCGTGTTGAAGCAAATTCCGGAGATCGATCTGGAAACGCAAAAGGTCGGTATTTTCGGTAAACTAGCCAAGCTGGATGCTCCGGTCAAAGAGGGCGACCGGGTGGAAATCTACCGTAAAATCACCGCCGATCCCACTCAAGTTCAACGGCGACGAGTGGCATAAGCGATGTATGTCTGCATTTGCAAAGCGGTGACCGATAGCCAGCTCGATGCCGCAATCGCCAGAGGGTTGTGTTCGCGCAAGCAGCTGTTCCATTGTTTCGGCGTGGGCGGCGACTGCGGCAAATGCAACAAGGATATTGCCCGAATCTTGACCGATAAATCCGCCGGACCTTTGCAGCAGACGGCGAATCGTCGGCACTGACCAAACCACATTACCCAGGAGATTAGACATGCAAGGCGACAAGAAAGTTATCGAGTATCTGAACAAGGTATTGGAAAACGAATTAACCGCGATCAACCAGTATTTTTTGCATGCCCGGATGTTTAAAAACTGGGGTTTGCACAAGCTCAACGAAAAGGAATACCACGAGTCGATCGACGAAATGAAACACGCCGACAAGCTGATCGAGCGGGTGTTGTTTTTGGAAGGTTTGCCCAATCTGCAAAGCCTGGGCCGCTTGATGATAGGCGAAAATCCGCGGGAAATGCTGGAATGCGACCTTAAGTTGGAATTGCTGGCGTTGCCGCTGTTGAAAGAAGCGATCGCTTACTGCGAATCGGTCAACGACTATATCTCCCGCGAAGTATTGGAGCACATCCTGGAAAGCGAGGAAGAACACGTTGACTGGCTGGAAACCCAGTTGGATTTGATCGAAAAAATCGGCTTGCAAAACTATTTGCAGTCGCAAATGTAACCCACCTTTCGCAAACAGCGGTCGCGCCGAGAATACCTTTGGCGGCGCGACCGCCGTTTCTCGCGCGTGTTTCCAACTTCCTGTCTTTAATTCAATAGTCGCGCCGGCGGCGAAATATCAGCTCGCTTGCCGACAGGGCCGGCGAAGGTACTTCAGCGAATATTTTCCGCGCCTCGCCACCACTTTCCGCTTATGGGTTATGCTTAATCCGATTGCTGGGAGCGGCCTTGGGCTGGTTGATACGGTCGTATCCCGCCGTTGCCGTCTAGCGGCGTGAGGTTGCCGATTTTTCTATCAAAACTGCCGGAATGGAGCGTATGCCGCAAAATGCTTTTACCCTGGAATCCTTGCTGGAAACACACGACTTGCCGCTGGTTATCGTCGATGCCGGTTTGAATGTGGTAGCCGTCAACCGGGCTTGGGAATTGGGGTTCGGCGCTTCCCGGCAGAGTCGGGTAGGTAAACCGTGCTGTCCGGACAACAGCGATTGCCGGCACCGGAAAATGTTCAGAACCTTGGAATCGTATGCGGGGGTCTATCCCGATTACAGTAATCCAGAGGCGCCGTCCTCGTTAAATGTACGCGGTTTTCCGCTGTTGGATGCCGATGCCACGCTGTATCTGGGGGAAGTGCAGACACCATTGCACAAAGGCCCGTCTGTAGAATCTGAGACCTTGATGGTAGGTAAGTCGCCAGCCTTTGCCGAGTTTAAAACCCGGTTATGCCAGGCTGCCGATACTCAAGCTGCCGTGATGCTGCTTGGCGAGACCGGAACCGGCAAAGAGTTGGCCGCCGAGTTTGTCCACCGGAACTCTAAGCAGGCGAATGGCGAATTCGTGATTGTCGATTGCACCATCCTGGGTGAAGACTTGTTCGAAAGCGAGTTGTTCGGCCATGAAAAAGGCGCGTTTACCGGCGCCACCGCGGCGAAGAAAGGCCTATTCGAATTGGCGGACAATGGCACTTTGTTTTTCGACGAGATCGGCGATTTGCCGTTGTCGCAACAACCCAAGTTGTTACGGGCCTTGGAAAGCGGTCAATTTCGTCGTGTGGGCGGTACCACGATGCAAAAAGCGAAAGTCAGAGTGGTTTGTGCAACCCATCGGAATTTGGCGGAAATGGTCAAAAACGGCCGGTTTCGCGAGGACTTATTCTACCGGTTGTCGGTGTTTCCGGTGGGAACGCCGCCGTTACGCCAGCGCAAGCAAGACCTGCCGATATTGATCGACCATTTCCTGGGGCAACTCGCGGTGGGAGATGGGCGTTACAGCCTGACGCAAGCGGCGTTGGTCAAGTTGATCCAATACGATTGGCCGGGGAATATCCGCGAGTTGCGCAATTGTCTACAACTGGCCGCCGGTTTGTGTAAGGAACACAAGATTCAAGACACCGACATTCACTTTATGCAGCGTCCGGCCGAGATCGCTGAAACCGGAAACGGCGTTGCCGAGCAACGCGAGCCAACAGCCCTGACCGGCTTGGCGCAGTACGAGGCGGAATTTATCGGCAGTCTGATGAAAAAATATCAGGGCAACCGCAAGCTGATAGCGGCCGAAATGAATATCAGTGAACGAACGCTTTACCGGAAATTGAACCGGCTGCACTTGAACTAGGCCACGGGACGCGATGATGGAATCCAATTTGATCAACTGGACGCTGGACAACATCGGTAACCAGCAACGTAACGGTTTCACGCCGCCGCGGGATATGCGGGAAATGATTGCCCAGATCAAAGCGTTGCCGCCGTTGCCGGGCAGCGCAATGCGCATATTGAATCTGATTGGCGATCCGCATGCCGATGTCGCCAAATTGGCTGAAATCATTGAGCTGGACCCGCTATTGACGGCGCAAATCATCCGTTGGGCCAGTTCTTCGTTGTACGGCTACCGCGGCAAGATCACGACCGTACACGACGCGATTAGCCGGGTTCTGGGATTTAATTTCGTCCTGGATCTGGCGCTGGGCCTGGCGGTGCTGGCGCCGCTGAAATCGCCGAAGGAAGGGCAGATCGGGACCCGGATGTTCTGGACTCACGCCTTGGCCAGTACCCGGTTGATGCCGCAATTGGCGGCGGCGATGCCGGAGTCGATGCGGCCGAGTTCCCAGGAGTTGTTTCTGGCCGGTTTGATGCACAACATCGGCTTTCCGTTGTTGGGGCATCGGTTCCCTGACGAATTCAACTATCTGAGCGGCCTGATCAACGCAAATCCGAATTTGGCGATCTTTAACCTGGAAAATTTCGCGTTCGGTTTGAATCACACCGAAATCGGCGCTTGGTTAATGAATGTCTGGTCGATGCCGCGCACAATCACCGATATCGTTTATCACCACCACAACCCTTGTTATCGGGGTGAGCATCACGTGCTGAATTTGCTGACTTTTTACAGCGATTGTCTGTTGGGCAAGTTGGGTATAGGCGATGCCGCGAATCAGGCTTGTCCCGACGACGTGCCGACGCTGTTGGGCTTGGACGAGGCGGCCTGCGAACGCATTCTCGACAGCCAAAATGACGAGATCAGTTATATTCTGGCAACGGCCGAACAGTTGACGGACTGAGCACTGCTGCTAAAGGCAAGCGGCGTTGAATCCCGGTTACGCTTGGTGTGATTACGATTCGATCCCGCCCCCGGATTCCGAGGGCGTCAGGATCGGGTCGCATTTGGGATTAGGTTGAGGAATGGCTGGTTTCGACCAGGATTTTCAGTTTCGAGCCGGGTTTTATGTCCGCTTTGTTGCGCGGCACATTGTTCCATTTACGCAATTCGGTAACGTTGACATTAAATTTTTTCGAAATTTGGCCCAGCGTGTCGCCCGGTTTGACGGTGTAACTGATTTGTTTGATGGCTGGTGCCGTGGATGCGACGGTGATGCTGCCGCTGGTCTTTTTGATGGTCAGTTTTTGGCCGGGTTTTAACGCGGCTTTTTTCGATAGCTTATTCCAACTGACGATGTCATCCTGATCGATGGCGAAATGCTGAGCCAGGCGGGACAAAGTATCGCCTTTCTTGACCGTATACACCTGTTTGCCGGCCGGCATCGGCGCCGAGGTTTGGGCTGCCGGTGCCGACGAGGCTAGGCTGGTAGCTTCGCCTTTTTGCGATTGGTTGGACGCCGGAATCAGCAAGATTTTGCCTTGCGCCACCGCTTCGTCTTCCAGGTGGTTGACGCTGGCAATTTCTTCAACCGTGGTGTGGTGTTTGCTGGCGATACTTTTCAGCGTCTCTTTTTTACCCACCGTATGGTGTTCCCAGCGGATGCGTTCTTCGTGCGGCAGTTCCGCCAGTTTTTCCTTGAATTTATCGGCTTTGTCGACCGGAATCAGCAAGTGCTGGGCGCCGTTCGGATCGGTACTCCACCGGTTGTAGCCCGGGTTCAGCTTCAAAAAATCGTCTAGCGGGGTTTGAGCCAGTTCCGCGGCTTTACCCAGGTCGATCTGAGATTTGACGTCGACCAGTTCAAAGTAAGGCTGGTTGGCGAATTGGTGCAAGTTGACGTTGTATTTTTCCGGATTGGCAAAGATTTTGGCGATTGCCAACAGCCGGGGGACGTAAGCCGAGGTTTCGCTGTTCAAATCCAGCGACCAGAAATCGGTGGGTTGGCCGCGTTCAACATTCCGGTCCACGGCATTCTTGATATTGCCCTTGCCGGCATTGTAAGACGCCAGCGCCAGCAGCCAGTCGTTATTGAAGGTTTCGCTGAGCTCTTTTAAGAACGTGGTGGCTGCCTGGGTCGATTCGACCACGTCGCGGCGGCCGTCGTACCAGCTGTTTTGTTTCAGGCCGTAAAGCTTGCCGGTCGGCGGAATAAACTGCCACAAGCCCGATGCTTGCGCCGGCGACATTGCATCCGGGCGGAAAGCGCTTTCCACCGCCGGTAACAAGGCCAGCTCGCCGGGGATGTTTTTGGCTTCGATTTCGTTCAATATAAAATACAGATAAGGTTCCGCCCGCTGCTGGACTCGGGACAGATAGTCCGGATTACGCAGATACCAATTTACTTCGCGGTCTATCCGGGGGTGGTCGATTTCAGGCAATGCATACAGCGACAACATTCTGTCCCACAGCGTGTTATGTTCTTTGGCTGCTTCCTGCTTCTTAGACGAGCTGATAGCTTTGCCATTGCGGGTAAATACGGAAAACTTACTCGTGGAAGACTGGGTCAGATGATCTTTCTGAGCTTGTTGGCTACAACCTGTAACCAGCAAAATAGGTAGTAGATAAGACAGATGACGGGCTGATTTTTTAGAAATTGAGCGGGGCATTGTCTGAACTCGCTAAAATAAAAAAATTAGATCGTAGCATGGCTTTCTAAAATAGCCAAAAAACATAGCCTTATCGGTTGAATAGATGAAAAGACAATTCTTGTTTGCACTATACGAAACCCCAAGGGGGAAGCTGTTGCAAACCATGGAAGCCAGTTACCTGAAACGCTCGATTACCGTCAGTTGCAAACAAAACCAATTGCAAATCGGCGGGCTGGGCTGGGAGAAAGAGTTCGTCGATTTTTCGCTTTACCGTAATTATCTGATTCTCGACGGCAAGGCGTTGGGCGATGCCGACGCGCTCAAAGTGGCCGCTAAGGCCTTTAGCTTGCCGATACAGACCGAGTCGATAGATTTGGTGATTTTGCCGCATATACTCGAGTTCGATGCGCGCCGGTTCCAGACTCTGCGCGAGGTCAACCGGGTGCTTAAGCCGGGTGGCGAATTGGTGGTATTGAATTTCAGTCCGTTTAGTCTGGCGGTTCGGTTTCAGTTTCTGTGGGACCGAAAAATGGCCGATTCCTGGCGCGCGCATTTCATCAGTAAATCGCGGATGTTGGATTGGTTAAAATTGATGAATTTCGAGCTGTTGACTGCGGCCGAGTTCGGTCTGGATAGTTACACCATTTCCCACGGCAAGTTCCAAACCGGATTCGCTGCGTTGTTTGCGATGGCCTACGGCATTAGAGCGGTAAAGAGACAATATACCCTGATACCCCTGACCGTCGAAAAACGGCGTAAAACCAAATTAGCGACTGCGGCGGCGGGCTTGGAGTCGCGCTCACACGAGGATTCATAAACATGGCGGAAACGGTCAACATATACACTGACGGCGCGTGCAAGGGCAATCCGGGGCCCGGCGGCTGGGGGGTGTGCCTGGACTATAAGGCTCACCGCAAAGAGTTGTTCGGCGGAGAGCCAGAAACCACCAATAACCGGATGGAATTGATGGCGGCGATTCAAGCGCTGGAAACCTTGAACAAACCCTGTAGCGTCAGGCTGTATACCGATTCTAAGTACGTGTTGCAGGGTATTACCGAATGGATGCCCAACTGGAAAAAACGCGCTTGGAAAACGGCTGCCAATCAGCCGGTGAAAAACGTTGAATTGTGGCAGCGTCTGGATGCGGCGATCCAACGCCATCGGATCGATTGGGTCTGGGTCAAGGGCCATGCCGGCGTTCCCGGCAACGAACGCGCCGACCAGTTGGCAAACCTGGGTATTCCCCCGGTTGCCGGGTTACTCAATAATTAAACAGGTGATACATGATAGGTTCGGTAGCGGCGGCGTTAATCGCAGTATGGTTTTACAACACGGCCGCGCGCTCGGGCCGGCCGGCGATTTCCTGGGCGGTGTCCGGGGTAGTGGTCTATTTTTTGGCGGCGGTGCTTTGGACGTTGATCGTGACGCCGATGATTAAAGATACGGCAAGTCACACTCAAAATGGTTTGTTGGTATTCACCGTGCAGTACGCCTACATCGCTTTTGGCGTAGCGGTCGCGCTGGCTATCAACGCCTGGTTGAATAAGTCGGCTTGACCCGGCCGGTGCGATGGCGGGTTGGTCGGTTTACATGATCGAATGCTGCGACGGTAGTTTATATACCGGCATAACGACCGATGTGCAGCGCAGATTTAGGCAACACCAAGCCGGCTTAGGTGCCAAATACTTCCGCGCGAGACGACCGTTAAATATCGCTTATTTGGAAGGCGGCCACGATAAAGGCTCCGCCAGTCGCAGGGAGGCTGCGATCAAAAAATTGACCCGCGCGCAAAAATTAGTCTTGATCGCAGAACGTTCGCTATCGGGCGTTGGGGAATAGCCACGGCCGGTTTCTAACGGTTTTGAAACGCTTGACGATTGTCTCGCCAAGCGTATGTTCAAGGGCTAGGAGTGGTATAAGTCCACGGCGAGGTCGTTTTGTAGCCATCGGTCAGTGTGTTCAAAAACGCCACCAAGTCGTCGATATCTTGCGTGGTGAGCTTTAACGACCCCAATTCGGCATGGTTGACGTTTGCCAAGGTTTCCGGTGCCGGCCAACAATTTTGCGTCAGAGCGTTAGTGTCGTTCGTCAGAGGATTCGAGCAGCGCTTTTTAGTATCGCGCTTTGCGTAAAATTCGACCACGGTACGTAGACTCTTGAAATAGCCGTTATGGGTGTAAGGGGCGGTCAACGCAATATTGCGTAGCGTCGGCACCTTGAATTTCCCATCTTCGCCCGCAACGCCCAAGCTGCCGCCGAGGCCGAGGTCTACGAAATAGGCACCATCCGGGTTGAATTGTGCCGGTATGGTATAAAACGGATTGTCCGGGTTTTTCGCTACTCCGATATTGTCGTAGCTGAAGTCGGTGAACATTGGCGGTTTGCCGGCGGCAGGCGGGCGGCTCGGGTGGCATGCCGCACAGTTCCCCTTGCTGGCCGATTCGAAAACGCCGCGGCCCCGCACTTCTGCTGCGGTGAAGCTGGCTTTACCGAACAAATAGAAATCGTATTTCGAGGTAAACCGGTTAAATACCGGGCTATTTTCGTAGGCCGCAATCGCGTCGGCGATCCTGTCGTAGGCTAACGACGTATCGCTCAACGCACTTGGTCCGTAGATGGCGTTAAATAGCGTGACGTAGTCAATGTAGTTGGCGTTTCGGACTTTGTTTACTACTGTCGCCGGATCGGGATTAGCCATTTCGACCGGGTTTACGAACGGCCCCTTGGCTTGCGCCGTTAGCGTTGCCGCCCGGCCGTCTACGAATTGTCCCCCCATGTAAAGGCCGGTTTTGCGGTCGAAATAGAAAGCTGGTGAAAATGCCGCATACATCGCAGTCGGGGCGTTGCGGTTGCCGTGCAGCGTAGGGTCCACACCCTTGGATGTAGGCTTGGTTTTATCCGCGTCGGTAAATGCGAAATTAGGATTATGGCAGCTGGCGCAGGCTTGGCCTGCGGGCTCCGATAAATTGGTATCGAAAAACAATTTCTGCCCTAATTGCGCCTTCAGACTCAAGCCGCTACTGCCCGGTAATACCGGGACTACGACGTCAGCGCGCACCGAACCGAACGCTAAGCCTGCACTGAGAAGGGCGATAGCGCGAATGGATGATTTCATCGGAATATTCCCAGTAGTTAAATTGGCCCGGCGTGCCCGGGCGCTGATAGGTCAATAAATAAAGCCGACACCTAAGTTAAATTCGTTGCCGAATGGGATCCCGCTTGGCACGATCTTCCGGTCGTGAATTTGCCGATAGTCGGCTTTAATGACGATGTTTTGAATGGGTTTGTAACTCAGGCCGGCTTGATAAATCCAGCGGTCCAAGCCGGTGCTGCGGTCGAAGTCGGTGTCGGCCGCGTTGGCGACAGATGCCAGAGTGTTGTACCGCTCGACACGGACAAATGGGGCTAGATACTGGTTACTTTCAGACCACAGGAAGGGCATCACATCGTGAGCCGCTTCCACGTACCAGCCGAAGTTTTCCTGACCAATGGTTTCGCCGATGATAGGACTGAGCGTGGTGGTGTTGTTGATTTTGCCCCAGGCACCCAAAGCTCTCAGCTCCAAGCCTTTGTAACGATACTGGACGTGTCCTTCGTAGAGTTGAGTAAATACGTCGAAATTGCGGTCGTCGGATAACACGTCTTTTTGCCCGCTGTTGCCGAAAAACGTCGAAGCTCCGACCATTAAGCCGGGCGCGAACGCCGGGGTATAATCCAGCCGACCGGTGAAGGCGAAATCTTCCGCTTTGGCATTGCTGCCGCCCTGGCGGCCTTCTTTGATGCCAATGTTGGAATAGCTGCTCGCATTTAGGCCGTTCATCGCGTACATCCGGTATTGCAGGCCAGGCAAAATTTCACCGAATAGGCCGGCGCCCATTTCGCGCCAGGTAGACGGAATGATGTAGCGTTCTACGTCTGGCCGGCGATTGCCATGGAATGTGGTTGGTTCGTGCATTTCGTTGATGAAGCCCATCGGCACTAGCATCAGACCGGCGCGAATGTTGTATTTCGGGTTCAGTAAGAAATCCAATTGCGAGAATTCAACCGATACTTCGCCTTTTTCTTCGGAGCCTTCACCGGTCGAAGCGTGTTCGAACTCGATTTCGTTGTTCAAAATGATCCAATCGTTGAACTTGTAACCGAGATAGATGACCGCACGTTCCAGGTCGGCGGTGTCCTTGTTTGTAACATTGTCGCCGCGCGCGTTGGCGTAATTGGTGTACATCATCTCGCCGTAACCGCCGATGGATATGCCGCGGCTGACGCCGTACACGTTAGATGCTGCGGGACCCAAACCATACTGGCTCTTATATTCCCGAGATTCCGGGATATAAAGTTGGGTCTTGAGTTTCTCCACCTCGCTAGCAAGCACGTCAGTTTTATGTTCCAGACCGGCTTTGCCGGATTTGCCGGTGGTAGCGTTAGGAGTGGATTGAGAGGCGGTGGCTTGCGAAATCGCTTGTTCCTGGCTTTTTTGGGTTTCCTTCAAAACGCTAATTTCTTGTTTCAGTGATTCGTTTTCCGACGATTTGGCTTTCAGGTTTTCGATTTCCTTTTGTTGTTGCTGGATGATTTTCCACATCTCGTCGATCGAGTTCGGTTTTTTGGGGGCTGCGTTTGCACAGCCCAAAGCCAGGCTGATGGCTGTTCCTAGGCACAGCGTCGTCTTGGTTGTGGTTTTCGATCTCATTGGGTTACCTCGGAATTGTCTTAGGAAAAATAAGTCTATTTGATAGAATAATAAATAAAAAGCATTCTCATTAGCAAGCATGTTGGCTGATCCAATGGACGAAAAAGAGTATTTCTTTATATGAACGGGAAGTGATTTTGTTCGGATGGAAGGCAAGATGACTACATTGGCCGATGTGGTTTTCGCCAACGGTTTGGCAAAGTCAGGCCGTTGTCTTTATCATTAACTAATTTTCACTGTTCGGAATCTTCATGTTCAGAATCAAACCTAAAAGGCTTTTACATCTGGTGGCGATATTGGGCGTAATGTCGGCGCCAGTTTTAGCGACTGTGTTTTACAGTAAGGACGAGGCAATGAAACTGGCGTTCGGCGATGACGCAACGGTAGACACCATGTCGTTGTTTCCAAGTGCCGAAGAGGTCGCTAAGATCGAACAGCTCGCCAAGTTGAAGCTGGATTCAAACCTGATCAGCGTTTATGTTGGGAAGAAGAATGATGCAATTGTCGGATATGCAATGATCGATTCGCATACGGTAAGAACGCAAGCGGAAACCTTGCTATTGGTACTGACTGCTGATGGCAAGTTGCGCAATGTATACACTCTGGCCTTTCACGAACCGCCTGAATACCAACCGCCCGAACGTTGGATGGCCTTGCTCAGCAATCGCGGTATAGACCAACTGACATTGGACAAGGACATTCAAGGGGTTGCTGGAGCAACGCTGAGCGCCCGAGCCGCAGTGGATAGTGCCAGAAAAATTCTGGCGATTTATCAAGTTCTTTTACAAAGTAAATCAAACTGATGCGTTTTTTCGTTACCGGCGAACAGAATCGCCAGCTGTTAATCAATTCGCTGATTTTAATGTTTTTGGCTTATGTGGCCTTGCTGTGGATCAGCAACGGCTTGATGTACTTTCATAAAATGGATTTGACCGCCGAATCGGTAATGTCCTATTACATGGGATCTGAACAGAACTTTACTCAGCCAAGAAGTTACCAAAGCCTGCTCGAAGTCAGCCATTTTCATTTGTTTGCAATGGGCATGCTGGTCTTGACGTTGACCCATCTGATGATCATGACTTCTTTGCCAACCTGGATCAAAATTTGGCTCAGCGTTTTTATTTATCTCGCGGCAATTGCCGATGAAGTGGCCGGATGGTTGGTGCGTTTCGTCTCTCCTTGGTTTGCCTACTTCAAAATCGCTGCTTTCCTGGCCTTGGAGGCCTCTTTACTGGTGTTGATTGTCGTCGTCGTTTTGTCCTTGATCGAATCGCGCCGGCAATTGCATTAACCAACGCGTATTAATGGCTCTCATATCGAAGCCTGAGCAAAATATTGGCAGAGTGGATGCTGCACACTGATACATCCTTGTATCTTGAATCACCCTACCCAAATATCAGAAGTTGACTTTAAATCCCGCTTGGACCAAACGCGGCGAGCCGGGCAGAATGCCGCGGGTCCTGTCGACGATGTAAGTCTCGTCGAGCAGGTTTTTCAGCGATACGAAGAAATCGGTGTTGATCGGTTTGGCGTGGTAGGTGGTGGCGACGTTTAACACTACATAGTCGTCGATTTTGCCGGTTTGGCCGTTACCGTTGACCGGCGCCGTGCCGGTATTGGCAAAATCGCTGAATTGTTCGCCGACGTAAACCGTTTCCAGATGCAGATCGAAGCCGCTGGCATGGGCATAGCCGATGGTGGTAGTCAGGTTGTGTTCCGGCGAGTAGGGCAGGCGGTTGCCGACAAAGTTGCCGTTGGCCATCGCACGCGCCGTGTCGTTATTGCAATCGGTGCCGGTGGCCAGACAGTGGAAAGCGGAAGTCATCTCGGCAGTACCGACCCAAGTGTAAGCGGCTTGCAGGTAAACGTTATGATCGCTGTCGAACAACGGGCCGAAGTCCTGGCGGGCCGACAGTTCGGCGCCCTGATATAGAGCCTGTCCGGCGGCCAGCGGGGTGGAACCGCCGGCGATGCTGCCGACTGCGTTTTGCTGCAAGAAATCGGCGTGGAACAAGGTGGCATCCAATTTGGCGCCTTTATATGGTTTGGTCCTGACGCCCACCTCGTAATTCCAACTTTTCTCCGGCCCGACGTCCACGACGGTGCCGACATTGCTCAGCGTATCCTCCGCGCGCGGCGGGGCAAAGCCGCCGTGAAAACCGAAAAAGGTGGTGATCTTGTCGTTTGGCGTATGCGCGATACCGAACGCCGGCAAGATTTCGGTCAGCGTGGTATCGCCGGCAGCGTTGGTGAGTTTGTTCAGGCGGCGAAAATCGACGTGTTCGATACGAACGCCCGGCGTCAAACTCCAATCGCCGAGTATGAACCGGTTTTGGGCAAAGCCGGAGTAGGCATCGGTTTCGCGCTCGTTACGTTCGGCGAACGAGGTTATCGTGCCGGTCAAAAATTGTTTATTTTCCTGAATCCGCTGCTGTTCTTCGAAATGGGCGCGGAAGCCGATGTCGAGTTCGTTGTCGATGCCCAGGGTTTTGTGGTTGACATGGAGACGCGGTTCGACGCCGTAGCTGTAGTAATCCCGCAACCGGCCCTGAATCGAGTTGCAAGCGTCGGGATTGACCGCGACGCCATTGAGTCTGGCGGTATTGAAGCCGCACTGGTTGTCGGTGGTCGTGCTGGCTTGGCGCCACCAGTCGCGATGGAAATGCGACCAATAGACATTGGTGGTCAACGTTGCGTTATTGTTGATGCTGTACTGGTGGGTGACTGAAGTACCCCAGCGGTCGGTCATCATCCGGTCGTTTTTAAACGGGTTGTAGCGAATCCCGAAGTTGCGCATTTCGGCGTCGGTGATGCCGGAATAGGTCAATTGCGAGTCTTCCTGGAAATAGTTGGCGCGAATGGTCAGGGCATTGCTCGCGTCGATATCGTAGACACCTTTAATGTTGAAATCGTTGATGTCGGAATGGGTATTGTCGCGGGCGCCGCGGCTTTCTTTGTGAGTGATATCGACCAGACCGCCGAAATCGCCGACCGTGCCGCCATAGTTGAAATGGCCGTCGTAAAAGTCGCGGGTACCGCCGGTAAAGCTTAGATAACCGCCGGGCTTGCTCGGCGGATTCGGCGTCAGATAGTTGATAGTGCCGGTGATGGTTTGCGGGCCGTACAAGATTTGCGACGGACCCTTCAACACTTCGATGCTGGCGAAACGTTCGATCGGCGGATGGTAATAACTGGCATTATCGCCGTAAGGAGCGTACGAGAGCGGGATGCCGTCTTCCAATAACAAGGTTTTGGTGGAGCGGGTGGGGTTCATGCCGCGGATACCGATGTTGGGCCGCATGCCGAAACCTTCCTCGTCGCGGGCATTGACGCCAGGGATTTTTCGCAACGCCTCGTTGACGTTAAACACATGGCTTTCGAACAACTCTTCCTGGGTCAGTACATTGATGGTGCCGGGGATTTTTTGCAGGGTTTCCGCGGAATCGACGATTTCCACCACCGGCATTTCCAGCTCAGAATCTTCGGCGGCGGGTGCTGCGAGCAAAATCGGAGAATGGCCGAGGAGTATGGCGATTTGACCGGGTATCAAAAGGTGTGAATATTTTTTCGGCATGGTGTTGATCCGCATCGGTAGTTTCTATAAGACAAGTAGGGTATTTACCAAAGTTAACGGAAGTATACGTTCCTTAATGCAAAAGGTAAATGATAATGCATATTATTTACCATTCACTTTGGTAGTGGTGGCGTGAGTGTCTTGCGCCGCATTGGATTGGATTTTTTGCTGTTTTATTTTTAGCCCTGTACCATGCCCGGTCATTTGTTAAGTTTGGGGAAAACGATGAATAAACATCTGCAACAAGTCAGGGCTTTTCACGACACTTTCGGCATCGTCCAACCGGAAGAAGGCGATGCCGGCCGTCTTTCGGATATGGATATTGTCCTACGCCAGGCTTTGTTGCTGGATTGCGCCAGCGACACCTTTAAAGCGATCGCCGCCGGCGATCTGGAAAAAATACTGGCAGGTTTGGTGGACTTGGCGTTCAACGCATTGGCGGCCATTGCGACCCGTGGCGACGATGTGGTGACGGTTGCGGCCAACTGGCGCCAGGACGGTTCGGTCTTGTCGGTGGTCAGGGTTTTATCCGATAAGGTCAACCAATGCGCATCGGGCGAAACCGTGCATTACTCGGGTTTGTATTCCATCTGTGTGCATCTGGCGCAGCGTTTTGTCAATGCCGATTTCGACCAGGCCTTCCAAATTTTGCAGCGCCATCTATTGAGTGGGCAGGGCGATTCGGTACGGATCGACTTGAGTCCGGCTTTGTTCGAATAAGCGGGCTACTATGCTTGGGCGACCCTACAAATTAGGTTTCGTTGGCATCGGCCTGATGGGCCGGCCGCTGGTGTTGCGCCTGCTGCAAGCTGGTGACCAGGTTTGGGTGTGGAATCGAAATCCGGAAAAAACCAAGCCGGTAGCCGAGGCCGGTGCCGTGGTTTGCGGTTCCGTTGCCGAACTGGTGCGCGCAGTCGATGTGACGATTTTATGTTTGTCGGATACCGCCGCCGTAGAACAGGTTGTCGCAGGCCAAATATTGGACAACGGCGGTCCCGGTAAATTGCTGATCGACTTGTCCAGTATCGACCCGGAAGCCACCCGGCGGCTGGCCCGTGAATTGGAATCCGCGTGCGGCATGGCTTGGGTCGACGCCCCCGTTTCCGGCGGCACCGCCGGCGCCGAGCAAGGAACTTTGGCCATCATGGCGGGAGGGGATGCGGCCGATATTGCCCTTGCGCGCGAGGTGCTGCGGCCTTTATACAGCCGCCTGACTCATATGGGGCCGGTCGGTAGCGGCCAGACCACCAAAATTTGCAATCAAATGATCGTCAGTTGCAACGTACTGGTGATTGCGGAAATGATGGCCCTGGCCAAAGCGGCCGGCGTTGACTCGGCCAAAATACCGGAAGCTTTGGCCGGCGGTTTCGCCGATTCCAAACCCTTGCAAATCGTAGGGCCGGAAATGGCGGCAGAGCGTTTCGAACCGGTGAAGTGGCGGGTTAAAACCTTGCTGAAGGATTTGAACATGGCGGTCGAACTGGCTACCAAGCAGGGCAGCGCGGTGCCGATGTCCGGGCTGGCGGCGCAACTGATGCAATTGCACGGCAGTCGCGGATTTCTGGAGCAGGACCCTTCGACCTTGGTCAAGCAATATCTCCGATCTTAACCATGTTGCAGTTTTCCGCCAATCTCAGCCTGCTTTTTAACGAATATCCGCTGGCGCAACGGTTCGCGGCCGCCAAGGCCAGCGGATTCGATGCGGTAGAAATTCAGTTCCCCTACAGCGTTCCGGCCGCGGAATTGCGGCAGCTGTTGGATGACAACGGCTTGCGGCTGGTGTTGTTCAATGTCGATGCCGATACCTTGTTGCAAGGCAGCGAAGGTCTCGCCGCGGTGCCGGAAAAGCGGCAGGATTTTCAACGGGCAGTGGAACAGGCGCTAGGCTATGCCGAAGTGTTGCGGCCCGGAGCGATAAACGTGTTGCCCGGCCGCTGCCTGAACTCGGAACGTTTCGCTGAATACCGGGCAACCTTTCTGGAAAATCTGGATTACGCCGTTCGGGTGTTTGCTGAGAGAGATATCATCACCGTTTTCGAAGCGGTGAACAGTTTCGATATGCCGGGTTTTATTGTCGATAGCAGCGCGCAGATGCTGAAAATACTGCACGACTTGAATCATCCGCAATTGCGCTTGCAATACGATATTTACCACATGAGCCGGATGGGCGAGGATTGCGCCGATTTTCTGCGCCGCCACATTGGCCAAGTCGGCCATATCCAGTTTGCCGACTGTCCGGGACGCGGTGAACCGGGTAGCGGGGCAGTGGATTTTTCAGCCTTGTTCCAAATTATTCGCGATTCCGATTACGCAGGCTGGACCGGAGCCGAATACCGGCCAAGCGCAGTAACCGCCGATAGCCTTACTTGGCTGAAAAGCTGCTCGGCAGGCAATGTTCGCGCGGTATAATCCAAATAACGTCCAATTGTTAGACCAGAAATATGTCCAAGCATAACTTCACGATTCACCATGCCAGTCTGATTGTTTCCGATACCGAGCAGTCGCTGCGTTTTTATCGGGATGTACTCGGCATGCAGCTTATCGAACGTCCGCCGTTGCCGTTTCCAGGCGCTTGGCTGGCAATCGGCGACCAGCAGATCCATTTGTTGGAGCTGGAAAACCCGGATCCGACTACCGGTCGGCCGGCCCACGGTGGTCGCGACCGCCACGTGGCGATGCATATCGATTCGGTGGACGCGTTGCGGAGCGATTTGGAGGCGTCCGGTGTTGCTTATACGCTAAGTATTTCCGGACGTCGGGCCTTGTTTTGCCGGGATCGCGACGGTAATGCGCTGGAGTTCATCGAGCGGGCTTGAGTGTATGCGATTAGGGCGCATCATGTACCTGGGATTGACGGTTGGCAGTCTGGCAATGTTGTTGTTTGTAACCGGTTTTTTCTGTTTTCGGCTTGGTTTGGCTTTACTGGCCGGTTTTTTTTACGCTGTAGCGAGTAAGTTTCTATTACTTGCGCTGGTTGGGTTGGGAGTGCTTGGTCTGATTGCTTTGGCAAAAGCGCTGTATCAGGAGTTGCGTAGCTATTTTCGGCGCGATGCCGCGGAAATTCGCTGTTGGTGGGCGTTGCGCAACCAACTCCGTGACGCCGGCTTGCGCGCCGCTGCGGAGGCGCGGCAACTGCGTTATCGGATGCAACTTGAGCGCGGGCGTATCTCTGCCGCAAACAACCGTAAACATTTGCGGCAATTACGGCAAGCTATCGCAGCTGAGCTGGCGGCGGTCCGCAAGCGGGTGCCCGCTGCGACTTATAAGGCACTGCGCAAATCGCTAAGGCAACATTACAAGCAGGCGGATGCGGCCGCGATGCTGGCATTGCGCAAACAATTGCCATGTCCGTGATGCGGCGCTGGTTGGCGGAAGCCTTGACGTTTTGGCGGCGTAGTAGCGATGACAATCTGCATTGGCGCTTGTCCCGGCAGGACGACCTGGTGCAACTGCGCCGCGCACAAGCTTTGGCTGAGCAGGAACTGGTGGCGGAATTAAAAAAACGCAGCCAGCAACTCGCGCACGAATTGGCTTTGAACAAGGCACGCAACCAGAATGAACTGGCGATGCTGAAAACCCGTTGTCGGCAAGACTTGCAGGATTACCAGCAATATTTGCAGTCGCTGGATAAATTGAAAGACTCGCTATGCCGTAGTTACGGCCACTTGCCGGAAGCGGTCGCATTCACGATCCATCACCACGCCAAACAGTTGCTGAACCGGATGTGGGAGACTGACGAACCGCAGCAGAAATTGCAGATTGAAATGCAACTGTTGCAGTTCATGACGGCTGTTCACGAAGACAGTCGGGCGTCGTTACAGTCGGATACCGCCGAAGGCCTGCCGCAGCGGGCGTTGGCTTGTATCGATGCCGATTTCGAAAATCAGATCGGCTGAAAATATTCTTCGATATCTTTAATCAGCTTTTTATTCAGCGCGAACATCACTACGTGGTCGCCTTCGGCGAACACGGTATCGTGATGGACCGGAATCACTTCCTTCTCCCGAATCAAAGCGCCCAGAATCACACCGTCGGGTAAGTTGACCTGGTCGACGCGCAAGCCGACTACCGATGAAGAGTTCTTGCTGCGGTGGGCTATGGCCTCGATGGCTTCGGCGCTGCCACCGCATACCGAGCTGACGCCGACCACGTCACCTTTGCGGACGTGCTTTAAAATCCCGCCCAGCGTCTCTAGTTTGGGTTGAATCGCCAAATCGATATCGCTGCCGTCCAGCAGTTTCAAATAAGAGTTATTGTTGACCAGGCAGATCGATTTTTTCGCGCCCAGTTTCTTGGCCAGGCCGGCGGCGATCAGGTTGATGCCGTCGTTATTGGTAATCGCGCAGAACAGGTCGATGTTCTCGATCATTTCTTCCTGCAGCAGGGATTCGTCGGTGCAATCGCCGTGCAAAATCAGGGTGCGGCGCAGGTCGTTGGCGATTTCCCGGGCGCGGTTGATATCCTTCTCGATGATTTTGACCTGGTAATTGTGCTGCAAGGCGATGCCCAGACGCTTTCCGACATGGCCGCCGCCAGCCAGCATGATCGTTTTGATTGGCGATTCCAGCTTGTGCAGGTCGATCAGGGTCTTCAGGACTTTTTCGCGCGGGCAGACGAAAAACACTTCGTCGCCGCTGGCGATGACCGCTTCGCCGTTAACCGCGATTGCCTTGCCGTCGCGGAAGATCGCCGCAACCCGGATCATGCTGTCGGCCAGTTTTTCTTTGACGGCGTGGATGCGTTTGCCGGTCAGGAAGCCGGTCGGCACTACCCGGATCGAAAACAAACGGACTAAACCGTCGGCGAATTCGGAAACGTGCAGTGCGCCGGGGTATTTGATCAGATTGTGGATGGATTCGGTGACGACCTGTTCCGGGCTGATGACAATATCGATGCCGCCGGGTTGGAATAATTGCGGATGGTTCAGGAAGTCGATCGCTCGCACCCTGGCGATGGTTTTGGGTTTGCTGTACAGCGTGTTGATCACCTGGCAGGCCAGCATATTGGTTTCGTCGCGGTCGGTGACGGCGATCACCATGTCGGCGTCGCGGATGCCGGCTTGTTCCAAAATACTCGGATGGGCAGCGTTGCCTTCGATGGTGGCGATATCCAGGCGCCCCTTCAGTTCGGTTAGCAGGCTGGGGTTTTTGTCGATAACCACGATATCGTTTTCTTCGCTGGCCAGGGCGCCGGCAACCGATGAGCCGGTCACGCCGGCACCTAATATAACTATTTTCATGACACGTAACGCCGGGGATAAGGGCTTGGCGGACAGATTCCGCTAGATGCTAAGCCAGCTGGGTTAAAGGCCGCGGATTATACGCCTATCGCCCGGCATGTCCATGCTAAAACCCGAGCTTGGCGGCGCCGAATTGCCTGCGGATACCGGCGCGGGCGGTGCTGGTATAAAACGCGGCGGGGATTAGAGTTTGCCAACGATTTCGACCTGCGCGCACAACCGGGCTAAACCGGCCTCGTTCGCTATGTAAGCCGTCGGCCGGCCCAGTGCGTTAGGCTTGTTTTCTGGTCATTGCCGCCTCATAACGTTTATAATCGCAAACTTTGGTTCACTCTCACACTGGAAGTATCATGCTGGGTAAGCTGGTTAAAATGGTAGTTGGCAGCCGCAACGACAGGCTGGTCAAGAAGAAACGCAAGCTGGTCAAGAAAGTCAATGCGCTGGCCGCCGAGTACGAAACATTATCCGACGCCGCTTTGCAGGCTAAAACGCAAGAGTTCCGCGATCGTTTGACCCAGGGTGAAAAACTCGACGATTTGTTGCCGGAGGCGTTTGCCGCGGTCCGCGAAGCTTCCACCCGCGTTTTCGGCATGCGCCATTTCGACGTGCAGTTGATCGGCGGTATGGTGTTGCACAGCGGCAAGATTGCCGAGATGAAAACCGGCGAGGGTAAAACCTTGATGGCAACCTTGGCCGCATACTTGAACGCCTTGCCCGGCAAAGGCGTACACGTCGTTACCGTCAACGATTATCTGGCCCGGCGCGACGCGGAGTGGATGGGGCGGCTCTACGGATTTCTGGGATTGACCACCGGCGTCATTGTCAGCGATTTGAACCACGAACAACGTAAAACTGCCTATGCGGCAGATATCACCTACGGCACCAACAACGAATTCGGTTTCGACTACCTGCGCGACAATATGGCGTTTAGCCTGGAACAGAAAGTCCAGCGCGAGTTGCATTTTGCCATCGTCGACGAGGTGGACTCGATCCTGATCGACGAGGCCAGAACGCCGTTGATTATTTCCGGTCAAGCCGAGGGTAGTACCGACATCTATTCGATTACCAACCGCATCATTCCGCATCTGACCAAGCAGGAAAAAGCCGAGGATCCGGAGCAGCAAGACAAGATGCCGGGGGATTACGCGGTCGATGAAAAACAGCGGCAAATTCACTTGACCGAAGCCGGTTACGAGAAAGTCGAACGTTTGCTGACCGAGCAAGACTTGATTCCGGAAGGCTCCACTTTGTACGACCCGGTCAACATTCGCTTGATGCATTACTTGAACGCCTCTTTGCGGGCGCATGTCTTGTTCCAGCGCGACGTCGATTACGTGGTCAAAGACGGCCAAGTCATTATCGTCGACGAGTTTACCGGCAGGATGATGCTGGGTCGGCGTTGGTCCGAGGGTTTGCACCAAGCGATGGAAGCCAAAGAAGGAGTGCCGATTCAAAACGAGAACCAGACTCTGGCTTCGATTACCTTCCAGAATTATTTCCGCCTGTATCATAAGTTGTCCGGTATGACCGGTACCGCCGACACCGAAGCTTTCGAGCTGAATAAAATCTACGGTCTGGAAGTCGTGGTGATTCCGACCCACCGGCCGATGATTCGCAAGGACATGGGCGATTTGGTCTATCTGTCGGCCCGCGAGAAATACAAAGCCGTGATCGAAGACATCAAGGACTGCGCCAAGCGCGGCCAACCGGTCTTGGTCGGCACCACCTCGATCGAAAATTCCGAACGGATTTCGGCGATGCTGCGCGAGCAGGGCATCAAGCATGAAGTCTTGAACGCGAAACAACACGAGCGGGAAGCGCACATTATCGAAATGGCCGGTTTGCCCGGCGCCGTCACGATTGCCACTAACATGGCCGGTCGCGGCACCGACATCGTTTTGGGCGGTAACTTGAATGCCGAACTCGATGCGCTGGGGCCTGACGCCAGCGAAGCCGACAAAGAGCGGGTTCGCGGTGCTTGGCTGGATCGGCACGAGCAAGTGTTGGCCAGCGGTGGTCTGCACGTGATCGGCTCCGAGCGCCACGAATCGCGGCGGATCGACAACCAATTGCGCGGCCGTTCCGGTCGGCAGGGCGATCCTGGTTCGACCCGGTTTTATTTGTCGCTGGAAGACGATTTGATGCGGATTTTCGCGTCGGAACGGGTGGCGTCGCTGATGCAGAAGCTGGGCATGGAAGAGGGCGAAGCGATTGAACATCCTTGGGTGACGCGGTCTATCGAAAGCGCGCAACGCAAAGTCGAGAACCGTAACTTCGATATCCGCAAGGAAATTCTCGCTTACGACGACGTCGCCAACGACCAGCGTAAGGTGATTTACGCGCAGCGTAATGAATTGATGGCAGCTGAGGATATCAGCGACATTATTACTGCGATTCGCGCCGACGTGTTGAACGACGCGATTACCCAGTTCATTCCGCCGAAGACGATGGAAGAGCAATGGGACGTGCGTGGTCTGGAAGCCCATTTGCAGCAAGAGTTTCATTTGAGCTTGCCGCTGGGCGAGTGGTTGGATAGCGACCGCAGTTTGAACGAGCAAAAATTGCGTGAGCTGATTGTGGAAAAGGCCGCGGAAGAAGGCCTGCGCCGCGAGCAGACTGTCGGGACGCAAGTCATGCGCCATTTCGAAAAATCGGTCATGCTGCAAGTCCTGGATAACGCCTGGAAAGAACACTTGGCCGCAATGGATCAATTGCGTCAAGGTATCCATTTCCGCGGTTACGCGCAAAAGGATCCGAAGCAGGAATACAAGCGGGAATCCTTCCAAATGTTCAACAGCTTGCTGGACCACATCAAGCACGAAGTCGTGATGATTTTGGCCCGAGTGCAGATCGCACGGGAAGAAGACGTGCAGGCCATCGACGAGCAGCGTCAGGCGCCGCAGGAAATGCATTTCGAACACGCCGAAGCCCAATCCGTATTTGAAGAGACTGCACCGGCTCCAGCCGCGCAGGAACCGGAGTCAGAGTCCGGTTTGGCGGAACAGCCTTTCGTGCGTCACGGCGCCAAGGTCGGCCGTAACGATCCGTGTCCCTGCGGATCGGGTAAAAAGTACAAGCAGTGCCATGGTAAGCTAGAGTGATCGGGATTGCGGTGCCGCTTGCAAGCGCGGCACCGCACCGACTCGGTGCTCGGAGTTTAGAGCTCGGCTCGCCGCCCGCAATCGCGGCTCGAGGCTTAATAGTCCACTAGTTCCTGAGGTAATCACTATGCCGCATAGAGTTTTTCATAAAAGCAGTCCCGCCGCCGATATCACCAAATTGCCGAAACTCGGCATGGAAAAAAAGCATTTCATTGCCGATTTCAAACACTACTACAGCCACCGCCTCGGCCGCGACGAAAATTGCCGTTCGCCCCACTACGCCTATGAAGCGCTGTCTCTAGCCATCAGTGACCGCTTGGTTGAGCGCTGGAAGAAAACGTACAACGTTTATCGCGATTCCGATTGTAAAAAAGCGTTCTATCTGTCGATGGAATTCCTGATCGGCCGTTCGTTGAGTAACGCGATGTTGAATTTAGGCGTAGACGATGTCGTCACGCAAGCCTTGTACGATTTGGGCTTAGAAGCGGAAGAATTAGTGGAAAGCGAGCCCGATGCCGGATTGGGTAACGGCGGCCTGGGGCGGTTGGCGGCTTGTTTTATCGATAGCTGTGCCACCTTGCAATTGCCGGTCACCGGCTACGGTTTGCGTTACGAATACGGCATGTTTTCTCAGCAAATCGTCAACGGCGAGCAGATCGAGCGCCCGGACCACTGGCTGCGAATGGGCAACGTTTGGGAAATCGAGCGCCCGGAATACATGCATCGGATCAAATTCGGCGGCCGGACCCAAAGCCATATCGACGAAAAAGGCAACAAGCGTACCAGTTGGATCGATACTCACGATGTGTTGGCTATGCCATACGACACGCCGGTGCCGGGTTATAAAAACGGCACGGTAAACACTCTGCGGCTGTGGAAAGCGATTGCGACCGAAGAGTTCAATCTGCAGGAATTCAATGCCGGCGACTATGCTGAGGCGGTGGCCGAAAAAAATACGGCCGAAAACATCACGATGGTGTTGTATCCGAACGATGCCAACGAAAACGGCAAGGCTCTGCGCCTGCAACAGCAGTATCTACTGGCGTCTGCCAGTTTGCAGGACGTGATTGCCAACTGGGTCGGCCGTCACGGCAATAATTTCGCTAAATTTGCCGAGAAAAACTGTTTTCAGCTGAATGACACCCATCCCAGCATCGCTGTCGCCGAATTAATGCGTCTTTTGATGGATATTCACGGCTTGTCCTGGAAGGAGGCCTGGGGTATCACCCGCAGTACGATGGCATATACCAACCATACCTTGTTGCCCGAAGCGCTGGAAAAATGGTCGGTGCGCTTAATGCAAACCCTGTTGCCGCGCTTGATGGAGATTATTTTTGATATCAATGCTCATTTCATGTCCGAGGTCTCGGCGCGTTGGCCTGGGGATGGCGCCCGGATGGCCCGGATGTCGATCATTGAGGAAGGTCATCAAAAACAAGTGCGCATGGCGTTTTTGGCCATTGTCGGCAGTTTTTCGGTCAATGGCGTCGCCGAACTGCATTCCAAGTTGCTGAAGGACGGCCTGTTCAAAGACTTTTACGAATTGTGGCCGCAAAAATTCAATAACAAAACCAACGGCGTAACGCCGCGGCGTTGGCTGGCAGGCTGCAACCCTGAATTGGCGCAATTGATTACCGAGACGATTGGAGACGCCTGGGTCACCGATTTGTCGCAACTTGCCAAACTCAGGCCTTATGCTGAGGATGCCGCGTTCCGCAAGAAGTGGTACGAGCTCAATCGTGCCAGTAAGCAACGACTGGTCGATTACAAGAAAGAAGAGCACGATATCGAAATCAATGTCGATGCTTTGTTCGACGTGCAAGTCAAACGCGTTCACGAGTACAAACGCCAGATTCTGAATGTATTGCACGTGATCCATCTCTACGACCGGATCAAGCGCGGCGATACGGCCAACTGGGTCGACCGTTGTGTGCTGATCGGCGGCAAAGCCGCGCCCGGCTACGTGATGGCCAAAAAAATCATCAAGTTGATCAACAACGTGGCGAATGTGATCAACGACGATCCTGACGTCGGCGATAAACTGAAACTGGTGTTCATGCCGAATTACTGCGTATCGGCCATGGAAAAAATCTGCCCCGGCGCCGACCTGTCCGAGCAAATTTCGACGGCGGGTAAAGAAGCGTCCGGTACTGGGAACATGAAGTTCATGATGAACGGCGCCTTGACTATCGGTACGTTGGATGGTGCCAACATTGAAATTCGCGAGGAAGTCGGTGCTGAGAATTTTTTCCTGTTCGGCTTGACCGAAGCTGAAGTGGAGGCCTTGCGTCCGCATTACGATCCGCAGCCCTATATTAATCAGGATACCGATCTGCAAGGAGTCATGCGCCTGCTTGAGTGCGGCCATTTCAATCAATTCGAGCCGGGCATTTTCGACGATATCATCGGTTCGATCAAAAGCCCGCACGACCCGTGGATGACGATTGCCGATTTTCGCAGCTACATTGATGCTCAACGCCGGGTGGAATTGGCCTACCGCGATCAAGAACGCTGGACCAAAATGAGTATTATCAACACCGCTGCCAGCGGCAAGTTTTCCACGGACCGTACTATCAGCGAATACAACCGCGATATCTGGAAACTGGAACCGGTTAAGGTCGACAATTAAAGGCAGCGATGCTGGATATCGTTCTGTTCGAGCCGGAGATCCCGGCCAATACCGGCAATATTATCCGGCTTTGTGCCAATACGGGCGCACATCTGCATTTGATTCAGCCGTTGGGCTTCGATCTGGACGACAAACGGCTGCGGCGAGCCGGGCTGGATTACCACGAATGGGTGAGTATTCGCCAATATGCTTCGTTGGCGGATTACGTCGAAAAAATCAGGCCCAAACGGTTGTTCGCGTTGACCACCAAGGGTTCGGAAGTTTACAGCGAAGTCCGTTTTCAATCGGGTGACGCGCTGTTGTTCGGCCCGGAGACTCGCGGTTTACCGATGTCGTTCCTCGCCGAACATCCGGCCCAGTACCAATTGTATCTGCCGATGCGTCAGGAAAGCCGTAGTCTGAATCTCTCCAATACTGTCGCAATTGTACTTTATGAAGCGATGAAGCAGTTGGGCTTCCCGGACGCGGTGATCAAACCGCGCTTGCCTTAACTGCCGGTCGTCGGTCCTTTTCCTGATTTTAGTTCGGCGAGTTGAGACTGAGGTGGGCGAGCGTATAAGCCGGGATTCTAACCGGTACCAAATCCTAGTCTTTACCGTTCTTGTGTTTCCGATAGGTTTGCGCGGCGTAGTTCTTGGCTTGGTCTTTAGATTTTTCGGAAAACAAGTTTTGATAAAATCCGCCTTTGCGGTCGGCAATCGCGCGGCAGATATCTTTGAACAGGCTGGTATTTTCGATTACGGCTCTCGGGCTGAGTCCGTGCTGGTTGGTCAAGTAATAAGACACCCCCATTAGATAGGTTTTCTCCCGGCCGTTGAGTTTGATCAGCAGCTTCTTCTGTTTGTCGTAAACGTAGTAAGAGGTGAACGCTAACAGGCTCAGGCCCAAAAATTTGGTCCATAACAGGGTGTAGGAATTGTCCTCGAAAAGCGGTTGGCCCTTGTTCAGAATGGCTTCGGTTCTGGTCATGATTTTCCTCGTCGGTTGTATTCCCACATAGTAATTTAACACGCTGGTGCTGTACAAATTGCCCTGCCAAATAGGTGGCGGGCAGAGCCGGCCCCAAAAAA
>NZ_PPPU01000015.1 GCF_006483455.1 Methylomonas koyamae | reverse complement strand
AAATCACCAGCTCACCAACCCCAAAACAACAGAGCCAGTAAAGCCACCACCAAACCAGGATCCAACTTTCAATCCCAAAGCCGCCAGCAGTGAAGAGCCGCTCATTCTAGCCATAACTCTCCACTCTGTCAACACTTAACTTAATTTTAGCCGTTAAGGTGCGGCGAGAGACGGCTAATGACTCTTAAAGTGCCCCTGATGAGCCAAAAACCATTTATAGGTACTGCTTAGACCTTCTTCCAAACCAATCTTGGGCTCCCACCCCAAAGACTTCAGTTTGGATACATCCATCAACTTACGCGGCGTACCATCAGGCTTACTTGTGTTCCAACTAATTTCACCCTGAAAACCGACGACTCGACCGATAGTCTCTGCCAGTTCTCGAATAGTCACATCCGTACCAGTGCCAACATTCAAATGCGACAACATAGGCTCGGTGCAAGACTTGTATTCCGCCTCGGATAAGCCCATGACGTGTATACAAGCCGCCGCCATATCATCGACGTGTAAAAACTCGCGCATAGCCTTGCCAGTTCCCCACACCTCGACCGTCTGAGCATTGTTTATTTTTGCGTCGTGAAATTTCCTGACCAAGGCCGGAATAACGTGACTGTTCTCCAAATGAAAATTATCATTCTCGCCGTATAGGTTGGTCGGCATGACCGAACGGTAATCAACGCCATATTGGCGGTTGTACGATTCGCACAATTTGATCCCAGCGATTTTGGCAATCGCGTAAGGTTCGTTAGTCGACTCCAGCACTCCCGTTAGCAACGCATCCTCCCGCATAGGCTGCTCCGCAAACTTCGGATATATGCAAGAACTTCCTAAAAACAAAAGCTTACGACAATTCGCCAACCAAGCGGCATGAACGACATTAGCCTCAATCATCAAATTCTGGTATATGAATTCAGCCGGATACTCGTTGTTGGCATGAATACCGCCAACCTTGGCGGCAGCCAATACCACACAATCGGGTTTCTCGGACGCCAAAAACTCGCGAACAGCGGCTTGATCAGTCAAATCCAATTCCGCATGGGTTCGAACCACAATATTCTGATAGCCGGCATCCGATAACTGGCGATATATGGCCGATCCAACCATACCGCGATGACCTGCCAGATAAATTTTCGAATTTTTATCCATTACAAACCTACTCCCTACTGACGGCTACACTATACCCTTGCTTTTTGAGTAAGGCATGCTTCTGCGCCTGCTCCAGATCATACGCCACCATTTCCGCGACCATTTCTTGCAGCGTAATTTGCGGCACCCAGCCCAACTTGTTTTTGGCGTTAGCTGGATCGCCCAACAAGGTTTCAACTTCTGCCGGTCTGAAATAACGGGGATCAATCGCCACGATGTTTTGGCCGACCGTCATTGCCGGGGCTTTGTCGCCGGTAATAGTCTCGACAAACCCTTTTTCGCTAACGCCTTTACCCTCCCAGCGAATAGTTACCCCTAATTCTTTAGCTGACATTTCGATGAATTGTCGCACCGAATATTGCACGCCGGTAGCAATTACAAAATCTTCCGGCTGTTCCTGCTGCAGCATCATCCACTGCATCCGCACATAGTCCTTAGCATGCCCCCAGTCACGCAGAGAGTCCATATTGCCCATGTACAAGCACTGATCCAAACCAATGGCTATATTGCTGAGACCTCGGGTAATTTTCCGAGTTACAAACGTTTCGCCACGACGTGGCGACTCATGATTGAACAGAATACCGTTGCAAGCATACATACCATAGGCTTCGCGGTAATTGACAGTAATCCAGTAAGCATACAGCTTAGCCACCGCATAGGGCGAACGAGGATAAAACGGCGTCGTTTCTCTCTGCGGAATTTCTTGGACCAAGCCATATAACTCGGAAGTCGATGCCTGGTAAAACCGAGTAGTTTTCTCCAATCCTAAAAACCGAATCGCTTCCAACAACCTCAGGGTACCTATTGCATCGACGTCGGCCGTATATTCGGGAGACTCAAACGATACAGCAACATGGCTCATCGCCCCCAAGTTGTAGACTTCGTCGGGACGGATCTCACTGAGAATCCGCGTCAAATTCGAAGTATCGGTTAAGTCGCCATAATGCAAAAAAAACTTCGGATCTTTGATATGCGGATCTTGGTAAATATGATCGACGCGCTCAGTGTTAAAAAGCGAAGAACGTCGCTTGATACCGTGCACCTCATAGCCCTTTTCCAATAAAAACTCAGCCAGATACGACCCGTCCTGGCCGGTAATTCCGGTAATCAACGCTTTTTTAGTACTCACTTAAAGCTCCTTTTCTGTAGGACAACATTCGAAAAATCCAATTTAGACTCAGCCACTTTAAAGCCGACGCAGCTGCTCTTGCTCAATCAACCTGAAGTAGAAACATTTGTAGCTGGAACTATCGTTTTCCCAGGCAAATAATTTCCTAACTCAGGTAATAAATCGCGCAAAAAACTTTGCAAGCGACTGTCAGCCAACGCTATGTCTTCAGCCGTATTCACCGGAGTGACTAATCTTACCAACGCCCCGTCCGTCCGATTCATCATAATAGCATCGTAAAATAGGTACCATTTGACCATGTATTCGTTAGTTATCGTTCTACCCCGTTGTTGAAACCAAAAATATACCAATTGGCGACTGTCGCCTTTTTGAATAACAGCCCGGTTCAATTCAAGCGAATGGCCGTCCAACGCAAATTCAGGAAACTCTTTCTGACCGTAGCTGATGATCTGCCAACCGTCGCCCGGAATACAACTGCGCGGCGAATGCACCGCAGCGCCTTTACGCTGAGACTGATAGTAAGCGCTGTAAAAATTGACGCTATTTTGGGTGCCAGGCCGATTGAAATTGATAATTACGTAATCGGTGAGTTTCAACTCGTTCAGATAGAATTGGCTTAAATAATCATTGCGACCCTGCCAATCGCCTAGCTTAGTCGGAAAATTTAAGAACGCTTTGCGCTGCGGGATTACATCCTCCCTGCCTCTGGACATTTCCGCGAAACTGGCTCCGATAACAAGCAATATTGCAACTACAAATACCGAGCGATTCAATTGTCCGACGGAAAAACCAATGGCCGGAGCCATCCCCCATTCCGCGGGGATCTGCACCAATTCACCGAATGCCAACTTTCTGCCGCTGATCCGACTAAAAACCCACATCTCAATGAACAACAGCACCATACACAACAGAAATACAGCCCAACCTTCAAAATCGTGCAAAAAGCCTTCCGCCATCTCAGTACCCCAATTATCGACCAACACACCAATCACGCCGATACGAAAACTGTTCATGAGGATAGTCAACGGCATGGCCGACAAAAAAATCAGCAGCTTCTGCCAGAACGGCCCTTTAAACAGATAGGCGCACAAGAATGCCAAACTGGCCAGGGGGAACAGATAGCGCAAACCGCTGCAAGCATCAACCACTTGCAACTTATAATTGCCCAAGTCGATAACGTTACCCTCCAGGTATACCATGATGTCACAAGCCCGAATAAATTCGACACCGAGCCAAGACGAAATCAACTGCAATTTCGATGAGAGGTTATTTAAAATGAACTGAGGAAAGGGCACCATGAAGATTAGGAACATTAACGGTACCGCAGACGTCCTAAGCCCCTTGAATCCAAAAGCAGAGATGAATACGCCAACCAATACAATCAGAAAGGCGTATTGCTCCATCGTCTTGATTGTCGCCAGACCACCCAATATAAAAATCAGTAGGCCCAAAACAATCACAGCCAACCCGGGCGTCGATTCTCTGAAGTTTTGTGCCAAGCTCAGCTCGCTACGCCGCATCCAGATCAGATAAACCGTGATACACGGAATGAAGAAACCGTGGCTATACTCCTCAACGTTAGTCCAGGTGTTAACCATTTCGGCCAAGCTGTCGCGAAAGACCAAACACAGCAGCAAAAAAGCTGCACCCCAACAAGACCACACAACGGCCGCTCTAGTATTCTCTGTATTCATTCCGTGTCGACAATAAGAATTGGTTTTTAGACTCTGTAGGTTATGAGAGTTTGCGGCTAATGAATTTAACCAGCCTTCTCAACCACCCATCCCGGTCAAGTGCCGAAAAACTATATAACCCCAGCACCAGACCGACCCGCCATTATCCCTGGGCCGGATTAAGGCACGGTGACAATCGCGGAACCACTAGGCATCCGGGTCGGCGGTAAAAATCGGATTGCTTTTATCCTCTTCATGCAACTTGGCCTTCTCTTCCGGGTAAATGTGCCAAAAAGACTGATCAATAGCACCTTGGGTGTAGCTGTTCTTACGATCATGGGTAAACGGGCACCACCAATTTTCCACCACTTTCACCATGTAGGCATGCCATTCAAACAAACCCACGCTGTAAGGGCAATACCAAGTGCAATTTAAAATCCAAAATAGCTTGGACTGCGACATACTCAACTTGAACGAGCCGTCCATCGTAATCTGGCTTTTCAGATCATAGCGATGACTCGATCTGGCCGGCAAAAAATCGCCCCAGGTTTTGACATTTTGCGCACCGACCAATTTCAGACTGAAGTAGGTGAGATAAGCACTGGCAATGACAAAAGGCAAAGTCAGAATCGGTAAGTAGATGAACAACAAACCGACGGCCCTGGACCACACCGGCATCTGTTTATGATGGCAACCGATATTGACGCGGTCTGTACACGATTCGCAGGCTTTTATGCCCCCTTGGGTAGTCATGTTTGTTTCTCCTCTGTTGTCGTTATTATTATTTGCTCGGCATTGAGCAATTGAAAAATGCTGCGACAGCCCTCGCAGCAGAATTTTTTCGGCCCTTGCACGGTATTCAACTTGAATCCGCCAATCAACACCGGCTGCCCGCACAGATCGCAGCCCGATTTCTGCGCCGGCATCTGGTCAGATACGTGCGCTAACCGCGCAAAAGAACGCTTTCAAATATTCGGTTTCGGCCATCGCCGGATGTATCGGATGGTCCGGGCCTTGGCCACCGGCGGCAAAAAACACCAAATGCCGATCAATATGCCGTGCCGACGATCGCAAAATTTCTTGCAGATTTTCCCGACTCAAATGGTGAGAACAAGACGCCGAAACCAAAATACCGCTGCCGGACAAGACCTGTAACGCCAAATGGTTCAAGCGTCGATAAGCTTCATAACCGGATTTAAAATCTTTCTTGCGTTTTATCAGGGCCGGCGGATCCAATATGATGACGTCGAACTGTTCGCGTTGCTCTCGAGCCTGCTTTAAAAACTCAAACACATCGCTGCGCACAAAACGCATTTTACCGGCGACACCGTTTAACTCGGCGCTGGCTTCGGCCAGTTTCAACGCGCTTTCAGAACTATCGACGCAACAGACTTCGGCCGCCCCGCCCATTGCTGCCGGAATGCCCCAGGCCCCGGCGTAACTGAACAAATCCAGCACCCGCATGCCGCCCACCAACTTTGCCAGCCGGGCACGGTTCTCCCGGTGATCGTAAAACCAGCCCGTCTTTTGACCCTCGGCAACATTCACCAAAAATCGGGAACCGTTTTCCTCGACCACCAAATGCTCCGGCAATTCCCCAAAAACCAACTCCGGCACCAGAGACAAGTTTTCAAGCTGGCGTTGGCCGGTATCATTTTTCAACAGTACCGCTGTCGGTTCAGCCAACTCGCATAAAACCTTGACCACTAAATCCTTGTGCCGCTCCATGCCGGCCGTGGTGATTTGCACCGACAATACCGAGCCGAACCGGTCCACCACCAAACCAGGCAGCCCATCGCTTTCGCCGAACACCCAGCGGTAAAACGGTTTGTCGAACAAACGCTGACGCAGATTCAGCGCCTGGCTCAGCCGGGATTTGAAAAAACTCTCGCCAATTTTCAGATTGCTTTTACGCGTCAACAACCGCGTGCAAATCAAAGCATTGGGATTGACATAGGCTAGTCCGATCGGCTTAGCCTCGGCATCGCATACGGTAGCCAAGTCGCCCGGACTAAATTGCTCCAGCGGTGAACGCCGGCAATCAACCTCATTGCTAAACACCCATAAATGGCCTTGGCGCAAACGTTTGTCTTCGTTCTTTTTCAGAAACAGTTCGGGATAACTCATGCGTATTTACGATAACTTAAAAACATAACCGCCCACCTGAGCCGCAGGTGCGGCGATATGCAATCGAATCGGCAATGTCTGGTCCGGCTTTAGCACAGCGACGCCCGCCAATTGCGGCAATGAAAAAGCCCGCTCCGCAATCGCTTGGCCGTTAAAGCCGAGCAGAGTCAACCTTAACATCGTACCTTCCTGCGACAAAACGGCATGATTGGTGATTGCCGCGCTGAAAACGTAACTATTGTCGGCTTGGCGCTGTAAATCGGTATGCGATACCGATAACTCAAGGTCATTGTTATAACCGGGAGGTCGGCAACCGACCATTCCGCACAATCGCTGCCAATTCGCGGCAACGGTAGGCAAGCGGTAGAGTTTTTCGCCTTCGAAATAAAAAACCTGAGCGAGCAATACAGCGAATGCCATCGCGCCAGCCCATCGCCAGCCCTTGAAACTTGACTGTCCTGGTTTCGCAACGATCCCATTTGGCTCTCTAGAACAATCCGACGCTTCGCTGCCGTCCTCGCTTAACTCTGCCAGACCGTCGAAACGCTGACCGCAACTCGGGCAGGTCAACAATCCTCGCTGCCGACGCAATTGCCCGACCGTTACGGCTTGTGGTGCTTGGCAATTCGGACAGAGGGTGAACATTCGTCAACCGGGCTTGCAAACATCTAGCCGACACCAATCTTCACGACGCACCGGTTCGGCAACCGACAAACCGAGCGCGCGGTAGGCGTCGGCCACCACTTCGGCCTGTTCGTTCAAAATCCCCGATAACACCAGTTGGCCGCCGGGTTTGACCAATTCGGCGATCACAGGCGCCAATTCGACTAACGGTTTGGCCAGAATATTGGCGAGCACCACATCCGCGGCAAACGCCGAGAACTGTTCCGGCAGATAATAGCTGATCCGGTCTTGCACCCCGTTCTTCTCGGCATTGTAACGGCTGGCAGTCAAGGCCTGCGGATCGATATCGATGGCGTGCGCGTATCCGGCGCCCAATAACAAGCCCGCCACCGCCAATATGCCGGAACCGCAACCAAAATCGATCAAGACTTTGCCGTTAGATTCGTGACTAGCCAGCCATTCCAGGCACAAGGCCGTGGTCGGGTGGGTTCCGGTCCCGAAAGCCAACCCCGGGTCCAAGGTCATGCACACCGTATCCGGCTCCGCTCTCTCCTGCCCACTAGGACAAATCCAAAGCTTGCCGCCGAACTTCATCGGCTGAAAATGCTCCATCCACGCCCTTTCCCAAGCCTGATCCTGCAACACTTCCGCCGACCACTCCTGCAAAGGTTGACCGATGAATTGATTGAACAACAGTGACTGCACGATATCCGGATCCGAGTCCAATTCGAACAGTGCCGTCACCCGCGTGCGGCTCCAAACTTTGGTTTGGTCGATAGCCGGTTCGTAAACCGGCTCGTCTTCCGCATCGCTATAGGTTACCGAAACCGCTCCCAATTCGGAAAAGAAGTCCGAGATTTCCGGAGCGGTGGTTTCGTCGGTTACGACCGAAAGCTGATGCCATGCCATAAACAAGCCCTGACTGGAGAATTAAACGGCGTACGCTTTGCCTTGGCCATTTACGGCTTAGTGGATGCCCAGTTTCTTTTCCAAATAATGGATATTTTGTCCGCCCTGAGCAAATGCCGCATCTGCCATGATGCTTTGCTGTAGCGGAATATTGGTTTTGATGCCGTCGATCACCATTTCGCTCAGCGCCGTCTTCATCCGGGCAATTGCGCTGGCTCGATCATCGCCGTGCGCGATCAGTTTACCGATCATCGAGTCGTAATACGGCGGTACCCGATAGCCGTTATAAATATGGGTCTCGCAACGAATGCCAGGACCGCCCGGCATATGGAATTGCTCGATCAGGCCCGGACTCGGCATAAAGGTTTTCGGATCTTCGGCGTTCAAGCGACACTCAATGGCATGGCCGGTGAACGTAACCTGCTCCTGAGTGATAGACAAAGGTTCGCCGGCGGCAATTCGCAACTGCTCCTTGACGATGTCGAAACCGGTAATCATCTCGGTGACCGGATGTTCGACCTGGACCCTGGTATTCATCTCGATGAAATAAAATTGGCCTTTTTCGTACAGAAACTCGAAAGTTCCGGCCCCCAAATAACCGATTTCCCGGCAAGCCTTGGCACAACGTTCCCCCATCAACTGACGCTGTTCCTCGGTGATGCCCGGCGCCGGTGCTTCTTCGACCACCTTTTGGTGACGGCGCTGCATCGAGCAATCGCGTTCGCCCAAATGGATGGCATTGCCGTGCGAATCGGCCAGCACTTGAAACTCGATATGGCGCGGATCCTCCAAAAACTTCTCCATGTACACCGTACTGTTGCCAAATGCGGTACCGGCTTCAGCCTTGGTCATTGCTATCGCGTTCAACAAGGTGCTTTCGGTATGCACTGTACGCATGCCCCGGCCGCCGCCGCCGCCCGCAGCCTTGATAATCACCGGATAACCGATTTCCCGCGCCATTTTTAGGTTGGTTTCGTCGTCGTCGCCCAATGGGTCGCCGTTACCGGGAACGCATGGAATACCGGCCGCTTGCATCGCTTTCTTCGCAGAGATTTTATCGCCCATCATCCGAATGGTATCCGGCTTGGGCCCGATAAATACAAATCCGCTCTGACTGACTTTTTCCGAAAAATCGGCATTTTCCGACAGAAAACCGTACCCAGGATGAATCGCCTCGGCATCGGTAACTTCGGCAGCACTGATGATGGCCGGGATGTTCAGATAGCTGCCGGAAGAAGCCGCCGGGCCGATGCAAACCGCTTCGTCGGCCAGACGCACATGCTTCAGGTCGCGGTCCGCTTCGGAATAGACCGCCACAGTTTTAATACCCAACTCGCGGCAAGCCCGCAAAATGCGCAATGCAATCTCGCCACGATTGGCGATAACAATTTTTTCAAACATAAGCCAAGCCTCGAAACAGGTTATTCGATAATGAATAGAGGCTGGCCGTATTCGACCGGATGACCATTCTCCACCAGAATCTGCTTAACCTTGCCGCTTTTGTCGGCTTCGATCTGATTTAGAATTTTCATCGCTTCAATGATACACAAGGTCTGACCAACGCTAACGCTTTGACCGACTTCGACAAACGCAGCCGATCCGGGCGAAGCGGAACGGTAGAACGTGCCGACCATCGGCGATTTGACGGCGTGGCCGCTGATTTTCTCTTCCGCCGGAGCCGCAGCGGGCGCTGCCGCTGCAGGAGCCGGTGCAGCCGCTACCGGCGCAGGAGCTGCATATTGCATCGGCGCAGCCGCGGAGTAGCGGCTGATGCGTACCGACTCTTCGCCTTCGCTAATTTCTATCTCAGCAATATCGGATTCTTCGATAAGATCGATTAATTTTTTTATTTTTCTAATATCCATCGTTCTGAGTTCTCTCTTGTAATAACTGATGAGCGGCTTGAACAGCCAATTCGTAACCGGTAGCCCCTAATCCGCAGATAACGCCGACGGCGATATCCGAAAAATAAGAATGTCTTCTGAAAGGCTCGCGGGCATGCACGTTCGATAAATGAACTTCTATGAATGCAATCTTGGTAGCCAGCAGGGCATCGCGAATCGCCACGCTGGTATGGGTAAACGCAGCAGGATTGATGATGATGAAATCGACACCTTGCCGGTAAGCTTGATGAATCTGTTCGACGATTTCGTGTTCGGCGTTGCTCTGCCAAAAACTCAGCTGATGCCCCAACGACCGCGCCAAACTCTCAACGCTGCCCTGGATATCCTGCAAAGTTTTGCTGCCGTATAACCCCGGTTCCCGAACACCTAACATATTCAAATTGGGTCCGTTCAGAACGGTAAGGATCGCCATGAAAATATCGAACAAGAAAGAATCAAATAAAGCGAAATTCTGCCTAATTCGCAGGTTTTTGTCCAGATAAACCGCTTTCTAGCCGTCTAAGCAACGCTTTCCCTGTATTTGGCGTTAATTAGGCTGCAGTAGCGGCTCAATGACTTCCAGGATTTTTTCCCTGGACAATTCGCCTAATTGGCGGTGCACGATTTTGCCTTGCGGATCGACAATCACGGTAAACGGCACGGTATTGATCAAGTTACCCAAGCGCTGCGCCAACATCGCCGCGTCCTCGCCGCCGATCAGCAGCGGATAATTGACCTTCACCTGACTCTGGTAGTCCAACACCGGCTGCTTATCTTCCAGGGCAATACCGACAAATTGCACGCCGCGATCTTGATATTCGGCCTGCAATTTAACGAACTCGGGGATCTCCTTCAAACAGGGAGGACACCAGGTCGCCCAAAAATTGACCAGCAAAATCTTGCCTCGCCATTGCGCTATCGACTGCGGCACGTCCTGCAAATCCGGCAGGCTGAAATTCAACTCCGGTCCGGGCTCGGTTGTTGCAGGCGGGGTTTGGTCCCGGTACCCGTAAAAAGCGATACCCGCGACGACGGCTATTAACGCAACCAAACAAAAAACCAGTATTTTCCGCTTCATAATTGCTGCAAAGTGTTCAAAAAAGTGGCGGCATCCTGATAGCCGATCACGCGCATGCCGCTACGCTCATGGCCATCTGCGCCGAAGAAGATAATGCCGGGCGGCCCGATCAGATCGAAGCGTTTCAACAAGGCCTGGTCCGCTTCGTTGTTGGCTGTGACATCGGCCTGCAACAATACGGTATTGGCCAAGCGTTGTTTTACGCGCGGATCGGTGAAGGTATAAGCCTCCATCTCTTTACAGGACACGCACCAGTCCGCATAAAAATCCAACATCACGTTGCGACCGCTGGCGGCGGCTTGCTGTATCCGCTGCTCGAGTTCCGGCAGGTTCGCCACTCGCTCAAAGCGCAGCCCCTCCGGTTCAGACTTCGAGCCACCACCGCCAGCCAAGCCTTGCAGCGGCTGCAATGGATTGGAATTGCCGGCGCTCAAGCCGATCAGTTGTAAAATGCCGAACACCAGCATGACCAACCCCAGGCCTTTCCATAACTTGCGCCAACCGCCGGCGGCTTCCGGCAATGGCTCAATCGCGCCAAGATAGATAGCCGGAATCACCAACAGCAAAGCCCACAACAGCATCGCCACGGAGGCCGGCAAAATACGCGACAGCATCCAGACCGCCACCGCCAACATCACCACACCGAACACGGCCTTGGTCGAATTCAGCCAACTGCCGGATTTAGGTAACAACTTGCCCGCCGACGCACCGAGCAACAACAACGGCGCCCCCATGCCCAAGCCCATCGCGAACAGGGCCGCTCCGCCCAGCACCGCATCGCCGGTCTGGCCGATGTAAATCAATGCCGCTGCCAACGGCGCCGCCACACACGGCCCGACGATCAGCGACGACAAAGCGCCCATGATTGCCGCCCCCCAATAAGAACCGTCTCGATGGCGATCGCTAGAGCGATGCAGCATGGTTTGAATCGACTTGGGCACTTCCAAATTGTAAAAACCGAACATCGACAAGGCCAGCAACACGAACAAGCCGGAGAAGGTCGCAATCACCCAGGGCTCTTGAAACGTTGCCTGCAAATTACTGCCGAACAGCGCGGCCAGAATGCCGAATGCGGTGTACATCAACGCCGAGGCCAAGACGTAACTCAAAGACAACAAAAACCCTTTGCGGACGCTGACCTGATGGCCGTGGCCAACGATAATCCCGGACAAAATCGGGATCATCGGAAACACGCACGGGGTAAAAGCCAGCAGTAAACCGAAGCCGAAAAAGCTGAGCAAGGTTAACGCCAGACTGTCGTGGCGCAAAGCATTGACGATCCGGTCTTGCTCCGACTCCCGCGGGTTGGCTGCCGCCGGTTCAACCGGTAACGAACCCGCCTCCGGCAAATCCAGGCTGACCGTCTGCTGCATCGGTGGATAACACACGCCGCGGTCGGCGCAGCCCTGAAATTTTGCCAGCAATTGGACGGTTTCGGCCGCCGATTGGCCGCGTATTAACGGCACATCGACATTAACCTGGTTACGGTAGATCTGCACTTGGCCGAATTCGGCATCGTGGTAGGCATCGCCTTCAGGCAGCGGGAGTTTGCCCAATTGCGCCGTCGTCGGCACCTGTAGCGCCAACGACAATTTGTCCTTGTACAGGTAATAACCGTCCGCAATCAGCCACGAGGCCTGCAGGGTATGCCCATCCTTGACGCTGGCAAAAAACCGGAAGGCTTGTTCGGCCGGCAACAAGTCTGCGGAAAATACATTGGCCGTCAAACCTTTCAAGCCCTTGACGAATTGTTGCACCGTTTCGCCGCCGACGACCGCCGCCGTTGGCGCTGCCGGCAAACCGATATCCAGCACCACTTTTTGCGGCGGGTAGCAAACGCCGGCGTCGGCACAGCCTTGATACTTCACCAGCAGTTTGAGCTTAGGCAAACCCTTGTCGTTTACCAGCGGCAACCCTACCTGCAACGAATTGCGGTAGACCACGACATCGCCCAAGCTGGGATCGTGTTCGCTAGCACCTTCGGGCATTTGCGCCTGACCCAGCACGATGCCCTCGGTCTGCGACTGAAACTTGGTCTTGTCCCGGTACAGGTGGTAACCGTCGGCGATCTGCCAGTTAAGCTCGACACTATTGGCGCTTTGAGCGCTTGCGCTTAATTTAAACGCCTGCTCCGCCGGCAAAAAATCCTGGCTGTCTTCAGCCGCGACCAGCGATGACAACGTGACTAAAACCCAGAAAAAAATCAAACGCCAATCAAACATGAATTTATCCATTGCAAATAATCCTGAGACCCGCGTTCAATGTCGAGCGCGATAATTTCCGGAACTTCATAAGGGTGGAGTTTTTTCACGGCAGCTTCGATTGCCGGATAACGGTCCTGCCGACTCTTGATCAGCAGCAAATGTTCCTGAGCGGTTTCTATTTGGCCTTGCCATTGGTAAACCGAACGGACGCCGGGCACGATGTTGACGCAAGCCGCGAGCTTTTCGGCGATGAGCGCATGCGCCAAATTTTCGGCGCAATCCGCATCGGGACAGGTACAGAGTATCAATTGGTACATCGCGATATTATCCTGGAATTTCTACTGGGATGCTCTTAGTATTAGCCGCTTTTTTCCCGGCCAGCTCACCATGAAAATCATGCACGCCCTGTTTCTGACTTTTCTGATCGTACCGTTTGTGGAAATTTACCTGTTGTTGCAGGTCGGTAGCGTCATAGGCACCTTTCCGACCGTGCTTTTGGTGGTGTTGACCGCGACCCTGGGAGCATGGCTACTACGGCAACAGGGCTTTGCAACCTGGAACCGGTTCCAGAACGGCTTGAGACAAGGAGAAATTCCGGCTTATGAAATGGTGGAGGGCCCGGTCTTGTTGGTCGGTGGGGCCTTATTACTGACGCCGGGATTCTTTACCGACTTATGCGGCTTCGCCTGCTTGATTCCGGCGGTCCGGCGAAAAATAGCCGATTATCTGATCGAGCGGCATTTATCCACCACCCAGGCTGGTTCGATATTCCGACACACTGCCCGCGACCGGTCTGTGATTGACGGCGAATACGAGAAACACTAAAAATGACAGCAGCCTGAATTCGCGCCATCGCGAATTCAGGCTGTCCCGCATTTATTGGCCGTTGTCGGTGCTGGCATCGGTGGCGGCAAAACCGCCGCTCAGCGTGTTTTTTCCAAAACCTGAATACGCCGGGCACCAGCCGGAGTAGCTGGTAGCGACCAACACCAAACCGACCAGCAGCATTAACACGCTGGCGGTAAACAAAGACACGCTCAGCAAAACCACTCCTGAAACCATGCGCACTTTTTTGTCTTTATCGCCGATGTTGTGCTCAAACTTGACCAAACGTTTATAATCGAAGCTCATTTCCAATCCTCTCTGTGTTGTATTTATTTAGTCCTGACGCAAGGCTCTCCCTTTAAAGGCAAGCAAATATACACAGCTCCCCGAAATCTGCAAGCTATAAAAAATGGATGTCTCTTCTATCATTGCCCCGTTAAACGACCAGCAACGTCTGGCCGTTTCGGCCCCTTCCCAAGCCATGCTGGTGCTGGCCGGCGCCGGTAGCGGCAAAACCCGGGTGCTGGTACACCGCATCGCCTGGCATATCAAGATCAACCACGTCTCGCCCTACCACATCCTGGCGGTAACCTTCACCAACAAGGCCGCCAACGAGATGCGCGGCCGGATCGAGGATTTGCTGAACACCTCTGCCCGCTCGATGTGGATCGGCACTTTTCACGGTCTGGCCCACCGCTTGCTCAGGCAACATGCCAAGCAAGCCAAACTGCCGGAAACGTTTCAAGTGATGGACAGCGACGACCAATTGCGCATCGTCAAACGCCTGATCAAGAATCTGAACCTGGACGACAGCAAATGGCCGCCGAAACAAGCGCAATGGTTCATCAATGGGCAAAAGGACGAAGGCATCCGCGCCCGCCACATGCAGGACAGCGGCGATTTTTACCTGAGGCAGATGCGCCAGATCTATTTGGCTTACGAGGAATTGTGCGATCGCTCCGGCTTGGTCGATTTCGCCGAACTGCTGCTCCGCGCCCACGAACTGCTGCGCGACAATGCCGATTTATTGAGCTTTTACCGCGAGCGGTTCCAGCAAGTCCACGTCGACGAGTTTCAGGACACCAACACCATCCAATACGCCTGGCTGCGGCTGTTAACCGAAGGCAACAACAACCTGTTCGTGGTCGGCGACGACGACCAATCGATTTACGGCTGGCGCGGCGCCAAGATCGAGAATATCTACGCCTTCCAAAAGCACTATCCGCAACACGGCGTGATCCGCCTGGAACAGAACTACCGCTCCAGCGGCCACATTCTGAAAGCCGCCAACACGCTGATCGCCAACAACGACAACCGGATGGGCAAGGAGCTGTGGACCGACGCCGGCGACGGCCACGCTCTGGCCTTGTACTCTGCGTTCAACGAACAGGACGAAGCCTATTTCGTCGTCGAAAAAATCCGGCAATGGGTGCGCGACGGCGGCCTACGCAGCGAGACGGCGATTTTGTACCGTTCCAACGCCCAATCCCGCCAGTTCGAAGAACGTTTGATGACCACCGCCACCCCATACCGGGTTTACGGCGGCCTGCGCTTTTTCGAACGGATGGAGATCAAGAACGCCCTCGCCTATCTGCGCCTGTCCAGCAACCCGCACGACGACGCCTCGTTCGAACGGGTCGTCAATACGCCAACCCGCGGCATCGGCGCCAAAACCCTGGACGACATGCGACTCCTGGCCCGCGAAAAGCAATTGTCCTTGTGGCAGGCGGCGCAGGCCATGCTGGAACAAAACCAGTTGCCGGCCCGTGCAGCCAACGCGCTGCGCGGCTTCATGACTCTAGTGCTTGAGCTGGCCCGGGCTACACAGGATTGGAGTCTGCACGAAACCGTCAAACATATCGTCGAAACCAGCGGCCTGATCGAACTGTATAAAAAGGAAAAGCAGGATAAAGGCGAAGCCCGGGTGGAAAACCTGGAAGAGTTGGTCAACGCCGCCCGATTGTTCGACTATGATCGCGAGAATGCGGAAAACCTGTCTGAGCTGGACATGTTTCTGGCCCACGCCGCGCTGGAAGCCGGCGAAATGCAAGGCGAAGCCGACGAGGATTGCGTGCAGTTGATGACGCTGCATTCCGCCAAGGGCCTGGAGTTCAAGCTGGTGTTTCTGGTCGGCATGGAAGAAGGCCTGTTTCCGTCGCAACAGGCGCTGGACGATCCCGGCCGGTTACAGGAAGAACGCAGACTATGCTATGTCGGCATCACCCGTGCCATGCAACAACTGTATTTGACCCACGCCGAATCGCGCCGGCTATACGGCAAAGACAGCTATCCGCGGGCCTCGCGCTTTTTGCGCGAATTGCCGCAGGAATCGATACAGGAAATCCGCTTGCGCGCCAACGTCACCCGCCCTGCCGCCGCTGCGCCGTCGGCATCCGCCACTCTGGGCGGTAGCAGCTTCAAACTCGGCCAAACCGTCCGCCACGAGAAATTCGGTGAAGGCGTCGTACTGCAAACCGAAGGCGAAGGCGATCAAGAGCGGGTACAAATCAATTTCCGCAACGCCGGCTTGAAGTGGCTGATGTTGGCTTATGCCAAATTGGACAGGCTATAAGCGAATTTTGCGGCAGAATTGATGCCGACGCCTGGTCAATTTTAGTTCGGAAGAAGCGTTAATTCCGGCATCGGTACCTTTCCAATTCCGCTCTCACTAGCGAGTCACCGAAATTCCGTAAGCCCCGGTACCGGTTGGACTGTAATGACGCACCCTAACGAAATACTGACCGGGCAGCAGGACCCGAACAATTTGCGAATTAGTGCCGGGTCCGCTATCGTCGTCTTGCGTCACAAAACTGGTTTGGCTGTTGGGTCCATACAGACTGATAAAGGTATCTGTCGAACCGGATGTCGTAATCGTATGGCTGACGGCAGCGGAAACCATAAAGGTATATACATCGCTTTCGTTCGCAGCGGCGATATTGCCTTGCACCACCGGGCCGTTGACCAAGATTTCCGGCAACCCAGGCGGTGGATTGGGCGATAAATTGCCGCCCACTGCAATCCCGTATGGACCGGTGCCGCCAGCCTGATAATGGCGCAGCTCGATAAAATAGGTACCTGCCGATAACTGGGTTTCGATTCGAGCATTGGTTTCAGGGCCGCTATCGTCGTCGCTGGTAACCAGATCGGTCTGATTGTTAGGCCCGAATAGCGACATGAATACATCGGTTGGCCCACTTGTTTCCAGCGTATAGATCCCGGCTGTCGGCGCCAAAAAGCGATACCAGTCGCGCTCGCTGGCGAGTCCGATATTGGCCGGCCGCGGAGCCGCCCCCACCGTCAAATCGATAATTTGCTGAGGTTGCGCCAATTCGTCGTCGTAGCTGTATCCCAGGGTCGTATGGTTAATAACACTCCCCGGCGTCGGTGGCGACACTTCATTTTGCCAGGGCTCTAGCGGCGTGTTCAAATTGAAATTGGCATCGCCTTGGAACGCTGCCTGATCAGGGTGTTGGCGTTGCCACAGCGCCCAAAGCCGATCTACATTGCAATGCAAAAGAAAAAAGATCGGATCGTTGGGCGAACTGGCGGTACCCGCGGCACCGCCGACCGACGTATGCACCGTGTTATGGCTTTGGTTCTCCGCGTTGCGCACGAATACTCGATAAGGCACGCTAGCCAATACGGCACGCACGGTATTGGCGGTGGGTAACTGACTGAGTTGCAGGTCGCGAGTAAGTTCGACGGGATCGCTGGGGGAATCGCGCTCAGTCAACGGCCACCGACCGCTACCGAATGCGAACGGGCCGTTTTGCACTGCGCCGCCGCGCGGAACGCCGTTGCCGCCCATGAAATCATCATCCCAAAGACTCGAGTTGGCGTTACGGTCGGTAGTCCAATCCCAATAGGGTAAGCTTACCGAGGCGTCAATAGCCTGCAGGTCAAGTTCAAGTCGCCGCAAAAACTCCCGGTGCCATGGCAAAAACAACACGCTGCGATGAATCCCACTGTTGAATAGCTCACGGTGATGACGCACATATCGGTCGTAGACGCCGTTAGCTTTGAGTTGCAAAAGAGCGGCAATGAAACGCGCCTTTTCGTCCGGCGTTAATGTGGTGTGATTTTTTCGGATACCCATGGCAGATCCTCCTCTGAGTAACTACGGTAAGCTCACATTTTGAGCATCGTCACTCTAAAACAATCGTCGCGACTTGTCATGGCACCCGCGTACCGGTACGAAAGTACCTGGTAAGTCTATGAACTTACAGCGCGATATTCGGTGGTTCGTGCCTCGGTCTGTCCAGTGAGTAATTTGCCAAGCCGTAATGATTCGCCGAATTTATCCTGGAATCCCGGTCGGGCTAAGCTGATGGAAGCCAGAGGAGACGGGATCTTCGACACGTTCAGGGCAAACGGTATTTAAGTACGGAGTTAATGGCTCATAGAATAACCCAAGCCCCCACACTCCCGCTCGCCGGTCCCACAAACAAAAAACGCGGCGTCCGGCCGAAGCCGGAACGCCGCGTTTTGATTTAGGGCAAAAACCGATCAGTCTTCTACGGTGACCACTTTCAGCGAGTTGGTACCGCCTTGATGGCCGGTCGCGTCGCCTTTGGTGATGATGTAGGTATCGCCTTTGTTGACCACACCGCGGGTACGCAGCTTATCGATGATGGCTTTGTTGACTTCGGCTTTTTCCATCGATTCGCGGCTGAACGGAATCGGGAATACGCCGCGGTACAACGTCACCCGGCCCAGCGTTTTTTCGTGGCTGCTGAACGCATAAATGGGGATGTTGGAGTTGATCCGCGACATCCACAACGGGGTCGAGCCGGACTCGGTCAACGAGGCCACGCCGCTGATCTTGGTGTGGTTGGCCATGTACATCGCCGACATCGCGATGGCTTCGTCGATCGCCGAGAAGCTATCGGTCATGCGGTGATGTGAATGAGTCACGCTCGGTTGCTTTTCGGTCTCCCAGCAGATGCGCACCATGGCTTGCACGGTTTTCACCGGATGCTTGCCGGAAGCGGTTTCCGCCGACAGCATGATCGCATCGGTACCGTCGACAATCGCGTTGGCAACGTCGAACACCTCGGCGCGGGTCGGGATCGGATTTTCGATCATCGACTCCATCATCTGCGTTGCAGTAATCACGGCCCGGTTCAATTCGCGCGAACGTTTGATCAAGTGCTTTTGCGCCGCCGGCAAGTTGGCGTCGCCGATTTCCACACCCAAGTCGCCGCGGGCGACCATGATCGCGTCGGAGGCCATGATGATCTCATCGATCACGTCCATGGCTTCGGCCCGTTCGATTTTCGCCACCAAACCGGCATAGGAGCCGGCCGCTTCCAACAAGGCACGGGCTTCGTGCATGTCGTCGGCGGTGCGCGGGAACGAAATCGCCACGTAGTCGGCCTGAATCACCGCGATGGTTTTGATGTCTTCTTTGTCCTTGTCGGTCAACGCCGCCGCCGACAAACCACCGCCCAGCAGGTTGATGCCCTTGTTGTTGGACAAGTCGCCGCCGACCACCACTTTGGTGTTGACGCGGGTGCCGTTCTCGACGTTGACCACGTCCAGCACCACCCGACCGTCGTCCAACAGCAGGCGAGTGCCCGGCTTGACTTCGCGCGCCAGCGGCTCGTAGCTGATACCGACCTGAGTATGGTCGCCGTCGTATTTACCAAGATTGATGTCCAAGGCAAAGTCTTGGCCTTCGTCCAGCCAGACTTTGTTTTCCTTGAAACGCTCGATCCGGATTTTCGGGCCTTGCAGGTCGGCCAGAATACCGACCCTGCGGCCGGTTTTCTTGCTCAGTTCCCGCACGCGGTTGGCACGGTCGATATGATCCTGAGCGGAACCGTGCGAGAAATTCAAACGGACGACATCGATACCCGCGTCGAACAATTCCTCGAGTACGCCCGGCTTGTCCGTGGAGGGTCCCAGCGTCGCCAGGATTTTGGTTCTTCGTAACAGCATGTAATCCCTTTATTTGGCGTTATGCAGCGCAATGGTGGTGTCCAACATACGGTTGGAGAAACCCCACTCGTTGTCGTACCAGGACAAGACTTTAACGAAGTTACCGCCGGTCACTTTGGTCAGACCCGCTTCGTAAATCGACGAGTGCGGATTGTGGTTGAAATCGGAAGACACCAAAGGCTCATCGTTGATCGCCAAAATGCCTTTCAAAGAACCGTTAGCCGCTTCGCGCAGAATGCTGTCGATTTCTTCCTTGGTGGTGTTGCGCGAGGCCTGGAAGCACAAATCGACCACGGAAACGTTGATGGTCGGAACCCGCATGGCGAAACCGTCCAGTTTGCCTTTCATTTCCGGTAATACCAAACCCACTGCGGCAGCGGCGCCGGTTTTGGTCGGGATCATGGACTGGGTCGCAGAACGGGCGCGGTGCAAATCGCTGTGATAAACGTCGGTCAGCACTTGGTCGTTGGTGTACGAGTGGATCGTGGTCATCAAACCGTGGTCGACGCCGATGGTGTCCATCAACGGTTTAACCAGCGGTGCCAAGCAGTTGGTGGTGCAAGACGCGTTGGAAATCACGGTATCGGACGCTTTCAGGGTTTGGTGGTTGACGCCGTAAACCACGGTGGCGTCGACGTCGTTACCGCCTGGAGCGGAAATGATGACTTTTTTGGCGCCGGCAGAAATGTGCGCGGAAGCTTTGGCTTTACTGGTAAAGAAACCGGTGCACTCGTGCACGACGTCGATGCCCAGTTCACCCCAAGGCAATTTAGCCGGATCGCGCTCGGCGAAAACCCGGATGCGGTCGCCATTAACCACAATGTAATCGCCATCCACTGTCACATCAAACGGGAATTTGCCATGAACGGTGTCGTATTTGGTCAAATGCGCATTGGTTTTGGAATCGCCCAAATCGTTGATCGCAACCACTTGAATTTCGTTGGTGCGACCGGCCTCGTACAGTGCGCGCAGAACATTGCGACCGATACGGCCGTAACCGTTAATTGCAACTTTAATTGCCATAGAATTTTCTCCGGGATGATTGTGAAGGACTGGGGTTGAGATGTGCCGAAAGCACCAAAAATTCGGCAGATTGTAGCAAACCCGGACAAACAACGTCTACCGCCGCGACCGGATTAGCGCCGCTCGCCGCTGCCGCACCTGCGCAACTACGTTACAATTGCGCTCCATTCCCGACCGCAGACAACCGCTCATGCAAATCCAGTGGTACCCCGGCCATATGCACAAGGCCAGCAAAGAAATCAAATATGCGCTGCCTGAGATCGATCTGCTGATCGAAATCCTCGACGCCCGCATCCCTTACAGCAGTCAAAACCCGATGCTGGCCAGACTGCGCGGCAGCAAACCCTGTATCCGGGTATTGAACAAAACCGACCTGGCCGATCCGGAACTGACCAAGCAGTGGCAGGCGTATCTGGAACTCGAGCAAGCGGTGAAAACCCTGGCGGTAACCACGCAACAACCCGACAAAATCAAACAGATCATCGACCTGTGCGGCAAAATGCTGCCGGAAAAAACCGCCGCCGGCAAAGTGGTCAGAACCATGATCATGGGCATCCCGAATGTCGGCAAATCGACCATCATCAACGTACTGGCCGGCAGGACCATCGCCAAAACCGGCAACGAACCGGCCGTGACCAAACAGCAACAACGCATCAACCTGGGCAAGAATATCGTGCTGTCCGACACGCCTGGCGTACTGTGGCCTAACGTCGAGAACCGGCACAGCGGTTACCGGCTGGCCGCCACCGGTGCCGTCAAGGACACCGCGTTCGAACACGCCGATATTGCTTTGTATACGCTGGATTACCTGCGTCGTGTGTATCCGGAACTAATGCGCCAACGCTATCGAATGGAAACCCTAGCGGAAGAATCGCAAGCCTTGCTGGAAGCGATAGGTGCCAAACGCGGCTGCTTGCGCGCCGGCGGCATCGTCGAACTGGACAAGGCGGCCAAACTGCTACTGACCGAGTTGCGTGCCGGCACTATCGGCCGAATCACACTGGAAACTCCGGAGATGATAGAGGCCGAGATGATGGAACTGGCCTCGATCCGCGCCGAAAAAGCCGCCGAGCGCGAAGCGCGTCGACAGCGCTCCTGACCGGCGCCCATGCGCAATCCGGCCGCGGCCGAAGGTTCAGGCGTTGAAAATCGGCGCAGCTTGCCCCACATCGTTCCGGAACCTTTAAGCTACCCCTGGGGTCTGCTGCGCAACCGCTGAGCGGCCAATATTCTCAAAAACGGAGCCATTCGAATGAATCCTCAAGAACGCGATCAACTCAACCTGTTCTTAAATCAATTGACCGAGGCCAGAATCAGCGCCAAAGATGCGGAAGCCGCGCAGTTGATTGCCGACGGCGTCGCCAAACAACCCGATGCCGCCTACCTGCTGGTGCAGCGGGCCATGTTACTGGAACAAGCGTTGAACAGCGCCAAAAGCCAGATCGCCGACCTGCAACAGCAATTGCAAAATAGCGCCGCGGCGGCACCGCGCGGCGGATTTTTGAGCAACGATCCGTGGGCGCCAGCACCAGCTGCTGGCGGCGTTCCCGGCGTCGGCAATTACCAGGTGCCGCGCAACGCGCCGATGCCACCGCAAGCCAGCGCGTTCGGCGGCGGCTCAAGCTTTCTGGGCAACATCGCCACCACTGCCGCCGGCGTCGTCGCCGGATCGTTTCTATATCAAGGCATCGAAAGCCTATTGGGCCATCACGGCGGCGGCCAATCGCTGTGGAGCCAACCCTCGCACGATAGCTTGGCGGAACCGACGGTCATCAACAACTACTACGGCGACGAGGCGATTGCCGCCGCGACCGCGGACGAGCCGAACGATTATGCCAGCGACGGATCGAACGACTTCGATACCGCCGGCTCCGACGACTCCGACTGGATTTAGCCTATGGACTGGCCCGAGCCGAAACTTTGAAGTATCGGCCCGGGCCAGCGCGTCTGGCACCTGCCAAGCCCCAAAACCACTAGCGCCAACCTCGCTCCGTCCTCAACTCCCAGCAAGGCGGAGGCTCGCTGTGACTGCGGGCGTCACAGCACTCCTTCCCCAAAAATATGGTCTACACTTTCGAAAAACCGGCGCAAGCCGGCGAATTGTCTAGCCTACCTGCCGTCTGATACGCCTTCAACCTTTGGAAAATCTTTAATGCAACTCACCATACGGAACAAATTGATCGCCAGCTTTTCGGCTCTGGTACTGATCTTAGTCATATTCGGGCTGTTAGCCTGGATCTACATCGGCCGGTTGGGATCAAGTCTCGACGAAATCGCAGAATGGAAGGTGCCGGCCGTTAAACTGGCCGTCGACGTGCACGCCGGCGCCTACGACGCGACGATAGAGCAGCTCAATTACCTGCTCTACGAACGCGAGGAAACCTATAGCCGCGCCAAGCAGGTGTTGAACACCATGGACGACAACCTGAACAAAGTCGACAAGATAGGCAACACCTTCTCCGATAAAGCCTTGTTGGAACAATCGGCCTCAGTGCGCAACAATGTCAAAGATTTCCGCGAGTTATACGATAACGGCGTCGCCGCATTGAAAAACAATCGGCAAGCGGTCGACACCATGGTCAACAGCGGCAGAGCGGTACTGGCCGAAGCCGACGCCTTTGCCGAAAAGCAAGAAACGGAATATGCCAAACTGTTGGAAAACGGCGCCAGCCAGACCGAACTGAACGGCAAGGTACAAAAATACATTCTGGTCAACCGCATCAAGTCGCTGGCGCAGACCATCATTCAACACGAAAAGGAAGAACGGCTTTACAAGGACCGCCAGTATTACCAACAAATGCAGCAGGAATTACCGGCATTGATGGTGTTGTACGACAAACTCGCCGCAATTACGCCCGAACCGACCGAACACGAACGCATCGATAAAGCTCGGGCCGAAACCGCAAAATACCAAAACGCCGCGGCGCAATGGATCGACAACGACACCCGCCTGAAACAAATCGTCGCCAAAATGGACCAAATCGCCGCCAGCGCCCGGCAATCGGCCGCCGCCGCGGAACAGGACGGCTGGAGCAAAGCTCAGGAAATCGCCGGCAAAACCGTGGCGCTGGTCGGCCAGGCCAATACCATCATCGTGGTGTGTCTGATCTTGGGCATTGTCATCGGCGTCGGCATGGCGTTCACCGTGCCGACTAATATCGTCAACTCCATCAATGCGCTCAGCAAATTCGCCAAAGCCTTCGGCACCGGCAACCTCACCGTCCGCACCCGGTTCTCGCCCAGCGACGAAATCGGCGTCATGGCGCAAGACTTCGACCACGCCGCAGAAAGTATTCACAAAATTGTCGGCAAGGTCAGCGGCTACTCGCAAACCTTACAACGGAATGCCGAAGTACTGCTGCGGGCCGTAGAGAACAACTCAGCCGGGGCTCAGTCGCAAAAAGAATATATCGAACAGGTTGCGTCGGCCATGACGGAAATGGCTGCGGCCGTGCAAGCGGTGGCCCGCAATGCTTCGCAGGCGGCCGGAGCCGCGGCGGAAACCGACCGCCAAGCCCGCGCCGGGCAGACCGTAGTGCAGCAGGCAGTCGGCTCGATAAACGCACTGGCCCGAGAAATTGCCGATGCGGCGGGAACGGTCAGCAATCTGGAAAACCACGTCAACGACATCAGCAGCATTCTGGATGTGATTCGCAGCGTTTCCGAACAAACCAATCTGCTGGCGCTGAACGCGGCGATTGAAGCGGCCCGCGCCGGAGAACACGGCCGCGGCTTCGCCGTGGTCGCCGACGAAGTACGTACTCTGGCCAGCCGCACGCAGTCATCGACCAGCGAAATCCAGAGCATGATAGAAAAGCTGCAATCAGGCTCGAAACAAGCCGTCGTCGCGATGAATGCCAGCCGGACACTGGCCGAACAGAGCGTGGAAAAAGCTCAGGCATCGGGTCAGGCCCTGGGCGCAATTACCCAGTCGGTGGCGACCATCAGCACGATGAACACCCAGATCGCCACCTCTGCCGAGCAACAAAATGCGGTGACCGAGGAAGTCAGCTATACCGTGATCAAGATCACCGAGATCGCCGAAACCGGCGTCGATACCGCAAGGGCCTCGCTGAAATCCGGCATAGAATTGACCGATCTGGCCAAGGAACTGGAACAAGCGGTGTCGCAATTCAAGGTATAAGCCCGGACTACCGGCCGCGACAGGGTTCCGCCGGCCGGTAACTGGCGGATTTCACAGCGATCAAAATCCCCAAAATTCGACGTTTTCGAACGAAAACGACTCGCTGGGCGGCAGCTTTTCGCTCAATTCCAGCAGCCGGATCGGCTTTTCGATGCCGTAGCCCTGGCAAAAGTCCACCCCTATCCCTTTCAATAGCGTCCTGATTTCGTCGTTCTCGACGTATTCGGCGATAGTTTGCAAGCCCATGGAATGAGCAATTTCGTTCATCGACTTGACAATGGCAACATCGGCCTTGTTGTTATGCATGTCTTTGACAAAAGCGCCGTCTATCTTCAGATAATCGACGTTGAGATTTTTCAGGTAGGAATAGGACGAGTATCCGGAACCGAAATCGTCGAGCGAAAATTTACAGCCGAACTGTTTGATCGCGCCGATAAATTTCTTGGTAAATCCCAAATTCTCCGCCGCCACGGTTTCAGTGATTTCGAACGTGATTTTTTCGCAAGGTACGCTGCCTGCCGCCAACACCGATTTCAGAAACTCCAGAAAATCCTCGCTATTGATCGACTGCCCGGACAGATTGATCGAGAAACCGTCGATTCTATTGAATAACTCGCGATTGTTACCGATCCAGTCGAATACATTGCTGACCACCCATTGATCGATTTCCGGCATGCGCTGACAACGTTCCACCGCAGGGATGAAATGGTCGGGGGCAATGACGTTGCCGTCCTCGCCGGTGACGCCAAGCAATATCTCGTAATGCAAATGGCTGGCGGTGACGGGATCGGTGCCTGCGATCATCTGGCAACGGGCAAACAAACGGTTTTCGGCAAAAACTTTGTCGATCCGGCCGATCCATTCGTGCAGTTTTTCCTGATAACGCAAATTCTCGTCGTCGCTGGAAAACACCAATACATTGTTCGGCCCTGAGCGTTCGGCCGACATGCTGGCTGAATCCGCCCGCCGCAGCAATTCCTGTACGTCGTAGCATTCGGCGGCGAACGGCACCAAACCCAGGCTGACGCTGATCGAAAAGCTGCTTTCCTGCCATTGAAAATGTGCCTCGTTAACCACTTTCACCAGCTTACGCGCCGACGCCAAACCCTCCGCCGCGGAACAGTTTTTGAACAAAATCGCGAACGATTCATCGCCCAACCGCGCCAGCAAATCGTTGTGTTCGACGTGTTGCGATAGCGTTGCCGCCAAACTCTTCAACAATTGCTCGACCCCGGCAGTGCCGCAAATATTGGCGATCACCCGCAAATCCAAGACTTCCATATGACACAGCATATGGTGGGCTTCACCGATTCTGGCGGTCTCGTTTTTGAGCTGCTTACTGAACTCGTCCCTGGTAAACAGTTCGGTCACCGGATCGTGCGTGGCATTGAACAGCAGTTTTTCATGCATCTTCTGCAGCATCAAATTGGTCGTTCTGTCGACCAAGGGCGAATCCAGACTTTCCATTTTTATGGCTTCGCCTTTACGCATCAGGTCGGCCAGCTCCTCCCGGCTCAACTCCAATTTATTCAGCCCGTCTCGATTAACGAACACATACAATTGCAACAAATCACCGACCCACACCAATTTCATCGATTCGAAGCCTTGGCCGTCGCGCAGCAAGGTAAACCAATCGCCAACACTGAGCTGCTCGACCTGCGCCATCCAGGCGTCTTCCTTGAGCGGGCGTTCTTTATGACTTCCGGTATCGGCCGGCGGAATTCTGACCGTCTCGACCGGTTTGCGTACCTTCGGGTCGCCGCTACCCAGCAACAACGCGGTCAATTCATCGACCACACTGTCCAGTAAAAACACGTTGGTACATACCGAGGTCAACTGCTCCTTGACGTAATCCAGCGTGGTCTGGATCGTCGCCGCCTGAATTTTCAGCATCGAATCCTGTTCGAACAGCCAGAACAATAGATCGTCGAACACCTTCAAATAGGTGCGTTTTTCCTCGGGTTTACGTTCGCAGTTCAATTCGGCGATCAGCAGCAGGTGTTGCCAGCCGTATTGCAATAATTCCGGGATGACTTTAGGCACCACCCGGCCGGCAATACGCTTGTCGATTTCGTCCTGTACCGAATGCCGGGCCTTTTCCAGCTTCTGTTGGCCTTCGTAAGTTTCTATGATGCGTTTGACATTGGTATCGACCGATCGGGTCACTTGCCGGGTAAGTTCGCCCAACTCGCGCTCGGCTTGCTTGAAGACCTCAGGGTTGGTTTGAGATTCGCTATTGATCCGGGCAACAATATCGTCTACCGCGGTTTTAATATTGATATTTTTTACCACCCGATTACTTTTGACCGCCGGCTCCAATACCGACAATTGGTTCAAAATGCTTTTTACCGGATGTAAATCGGCGTTTAAAAAATCGTCGCCGCGCAATGCAAGAGACAGTAAAGGCAAGTGGATACGTTCCAGCGCCGGTTTGATCTCGGACTCGGGCGCCACGTCGTTGAACAAGGTTTCGAAAAACCGGCCATAGAGATCGAGATGTTGCATATCGGACGCGGAAATCGATTTCGCCCCCAGCCCCAAGCCGCTCAGCGTATCCTGCAAGCGTTTTTTCAGCAGCGACGCATCCCAGTGCAACTTGGGTTCTCCGGCCAGATTTTCCTGCAACCGGGCGATGGCCGTGGCAATTTCATCGCGGTCGAACAGCGCCGCGGCCGACGCCTGGCGCGCGGTCGCGGCAGGTGCGGCAAGCTCGGGATAGTCGATGCCGGTCTCGGTCAACAAATCCAGCAACGTCGCCGCGACCTGGCCTAGCGGCCGCCGTTCCCGCGTGTCGCCGCCTCCCGTTACCTGACTCAATTCAGTGGGCGTTTGCTGTTCGCCGAGCCCTGAGCGGTCGGCGACGTTCCCTCCGCCTAGCCCCCTGGATTTGCCGATATCGCTCCAATGCGGCTGCCGCGGAGTTCTCTTGTCCGCAGATTGGTTCCGCGACAAAAACATGTAAGTTTTCTGGTAAACGCCGTTCAAGTCATTGAATAGCACCTTGCCGAATGCGCTATAGACCAGACTATTGATTTTCCGCGTCAAATCCAGCTGGATCACCAACTCGCGAAAACTGTCGCACAACACCGCTGGGCTGAGGGGGTTAACGACGCCACTCTCGCTGAAACCGAATATCCGGCCGATCTCGCCGGCGACCAGATTGATTTGCTCGTCGTAATGGTTAGCCAGCTTTCTGATGATCAACGACATATTCAGCCAGTCTTCGAAGTCCTCTTTCTCGACCAGGGAAAGCACGTTGTAGTCGGGAATCAAACGCTCTTTATCGGGCTCGTTCCGGGCAATGCCGTCGACATGGGACAATACCGAAGTACAGAATTCGCTTATAAATGTTTCCCGCCCGGTTTTCAATACCGTGATTAAATCGTCGAGCATCGACTGATTGGTAAAGCATTCGCTGTATTGACTGGAGTCGGCGATATAGTTGCCCACCATCTCGTAATAGTGGTTCAGCACCGGCGGCAGGTTTTCGATCAAGAACACCTTGAACAGATTTCTCAACTTCTCCTGATCCAACTTACCCGGCTGGTTCAGGTTTCCGGGTGCCAACAACGCATTCAATGGTGCGCTGGCATATTTTTTCAATGCATTAAACGTATCCCGCGGCATATCCTCGACCGCGACGCCGATGCCACCGCCGGCAACATGTAAGGCGCGGGCATCGATCCGATATTTCTCGCCGTTGACCGCCGAATCCAGGGAAAACTGGATTTTCACCGCTTTGTCCAATGGTATTTGCTCGGGCGCCTTCAGCGCCAAGAAAAATCCGCCCAAGCAAAAATCCAAAATCACTGCGTCGAACTGCAAACGGTTATCGACCACCAACACGGCTTCCAGCTCGATCGGATAGCGAATGTACCTGCGCTGTTTTTGTTTATTAATGTTGGTAGGCATGTAAAGCGAAAATTGAAATTCTATCGATCGCGAAAATCCGCCGCGGGGATCGAACAAGATCGACTTGGGCACCCCGTCCGGGCTGACTGCAACAGGTACCGGACGCGAGCGATACTGGACCAGCCGGGGTAAAGCGTCTAACAAGGGCGCTAACTCTAAAATCGAATACTACATCAGCTCTCCGGAACGCACAAATGGGGGCAAAGCCGCACAAAAACGCCTCCTCATGGCTAAGCCTAAAGACTTAACCCGGCACCACAAGTGGGCCCATCGCTCCGTCATGCATCGATCTTAACCCAAAATATCCCGTATCTCCTGTGTACAATAATAGTCGGTAGCCGCAGGAATGCCTTTGTAAAAATTTAGCCGAAACGACCCCGCCGCCCGCTGGAGCAAACCCTGATTCCAGCCGAAATTAACCAAACACAGTATGACAAATACCCCGTCCGTCCCGCCGCCGTTTGCGGCATCCCGGTTCAGCGTCGCGCCGATGTTGGACTGGACCGATCGCCATTGCCGTTATTTTCACCGCTTATTAAGCCGGCATGCTCTGCTGTATAGCGAAATGGTGACCACCGGCGCAATATTGCAAGGTAATGCCGAACGGCATTTGCAATTCGACGCAGCCGAACACCCGGTTGCCTTGCAATTGGGCGGCAGCAATCCACAGGAACTGGCGCAATGCGCCAAAATTGGCGCCCGCTATGGCTATGATGAAATCAATCTAAACGTCGGCTGCCCCAGCGACCGGGTGCAAAACGGCCGCTTCGGCGCCTGCCTGATGGCCGAACCGCAACTGGTCGCCGACTGTGTCGCGGCCATGCGCGATGCGGTTTCGATTCCGGTGACGGTCAAATCCCGCATCGGCATCGACGACCGCGACTCCTATACCGAATTGGTCGATTTCATCGCGACAGTCGCCCGTGCCGGATGTAAAACCTTCATCGTCCATGCCCGCAAGGCTTGGCTGTCCGGGCTGTCTCCGAAAGAAAACCGCGAGATTCCGCCCTTGCGTTATGACGTGGTGTTCCAGTTGAAGCAAGATTTTCCGGAACTTGAGATTGTGATAAATGGTGGCATTAATACTCTGGATGCGGCCGAAGCCTTATTGAGCCAAGTCGACGGCATCATGCTCGGCCGCGAGGTTTACCATAACCCGTTCCTGCTGGTGCAGGTCGACGCTCGGATTTTCCGGGATGAACGGCCGCTACCCAGCCGGCAGCAGATCGTGATGGCGATGCAGGATTACATAGAACAGCAAATTCGGTCAGGCCAACGTCTGCATAACATCACCCGGCACATGCTCGGCTTGTTCCACGGCGTGGACGGGGCCCGGGCCTGGCGCCGGCATCTGAGCGAGAATGCCGGCAAACCCGGCGCCGGTTTTGAGGTGATTTTGGACGCTCTGGCATTTACTTTTTGATCCTGTATACTCACGGCATTTTTTTACCCAGGGGCGGCGATGGAAGAATATTTCTCCAAAATCATTCAGGCAATAGGCGAAGACGTGAACCGGGAAGGTTTGCGCGATACGCCGAAACGGGCCGCGAAAGCCTTTAAGTTCCTGAACAACGGTTACGAAAAAAACCTGGACGACGTCTTGAACGGGGCCATTTTTCAAGCCGATACCGAAGACATGGTCATCGTCAAGGACATCGAACTCTATTCGCTGTGCGAACACCATCTGCTGCCCTTCATCGGCAAATGCCACATCGGTTACCTGCCGCAAGGCAAGGTACTGGGCTTGTCGAAATTGGCGCGCATCGTCGACATGTACGCCCGCCGGCTACAGATCCAGGAACAACTGACCCGGCAAATCGCCGACGCGGTGGAAACCGCTATCGACGCCCGCGGCGTCGCGGTCGTGATCGAAGCCAAACATTTATGCATGATGATGCGCGGCGTCGAAAAACAAAACTCGGTGATGACCACCTCGGTGATGAGCGGCATTTTCCGCCAGGAAATCAGCACCCGCTCCGAGTTCCTCAATCTGATCAACCGAAAATAGCCCGATGAGCGAAACTCCTGCCAACAAAACCGGCGTCTTGCTGGTCAATCTCGGTTCGCCGGCTTCGCCGAAAACCGGAGACGTCAGGCGTTTCCTGCGCGAGTTCCTGGGCGACCCACGGGTCGTCAACCTGCCGCGGCCGCTGTGGTGGCTGATATTGAATCTGTTCGTGCTGCCGTTTCGGCCGCGCAAATCCGCCCATGCCTACCAATCGATCTGGACCGAGCAAGGTTCGCCGCTGATCGTGTTCAGCGAGCAATTGACCGAAAAACTGAAAGCGCGTTACGGCGGACCGTCGCTAGCCATCGACTGCGCGATGCGCTACGGCAAACCGGCCTTGCGGGACAAATTAAGGGATCTGAAAAAACAAGGCGTCACCGAAATCGTGGTATTACCGCTCTACCCCCAGTATTCGTCGACTACCACGGCCTCGATTTTCGACATCGTCGCCGACGAATTCGTCGACTGGCGGCATATGCCCGGCCTGCGTTTTATCAGCGATTTTCACCAGCACCCGGCTTATATCACTGCTGTCGCCGAGTCGGTGCAACAGCATTGGCAGGAAAATGGCCAAGCGCAATTGCTGGTAATGTCCTTTCACGGCTTGCCGGCCAAATTGACCGAATGGGGCGACCCTTACTATTACCAATGCCAGACCAGCGCCCGCTTGATTGCCGAGCAATTGGGCCTGACCGAAACGCAATGGAAACTGGTATTTCAGTCCCGATTCGGTCGTGCGGAATGGTTGAAACCCTATTGCGTGGAAGTGCTGGAGGAATTACCCAAACAAGGTATCCACCAAATTGACATGATCTGTCCCGGATTTTCGGTAGACTGCCTGGAAACGCTGGAAGAAATCGCAATCGCCAATCGCGAACTGTTTCTGGAAGCCGGCGGCGAAAGCTACCGCTACATTCCGTGCCTGAACGACAGCGACGCCCACGTCGAGCTGATGCTAGAGTTAATAAGAACCGCGCGCTGACGTTGCGGCCGATAAAAAACGGGGGAGGCAGCATGCAACAGAACATTCTACAAAGCTGGAACGGCGAATGGCCGAAGGCCCGCTCTACCGAACCGCTGGCAACCGGTGCCGGAGTGATCGACCCGGGCGCGTTCAATACGATCGAGGTCGACGAACTGTTCGACAACGTCAATTACGCCAGCACCCTGGCCGGCCAAGCCGTGCTTTACCGTTCGCTGGCCCAGCCCATGAACGACCGCGAAGCCATTGCCGCCAAACAGGACGCCGTGCGCGAAATTCGCGACAACCCTGCCGTCCGGGAAAACATCGAAAACATTGTCGCCAATGCCGCCGCCGGCGAAAACCGCTTGTATCTGCTGCTGTTCGGCGAATTCCTGGGCGGTTTCGGCACCGCCCGCGAAGACAATCAGATCGAGGGCTACGGCTACAAACAATACGTGCGCGGGATTCGCGTGGTGCTGAATCTGGTCGGCGCCATTTACAATTCCGGCCGGCCGCAAAGCCCTTATCTGCAAAGCGTATTCGACAAAATCGGTAATTTCGCCCAAAGCAACGAATACTCGCTGATGGTCGGCCCGGTCTACAACAGCGAAAAAGGCCTGCAAAGCAAGGAACAACGTAAAAACTCGTTTGCCCCGGCCACGATTTTCCGGCCCACACTATTCAAACCGTTACTGATCGCAATGTTGGTTGCCGCAATTTGGGGCTTGACCCGGATTTTCCCCAGCGACATGTTCCAGGTCACCCGCGACGGCCTGTCTGTAGCCTCGGTATTCTTCCTGCCGTTGGCCTTGGCTTACATTCCGGTGGTCGGCGGCTACGACCGCGACAACTGCATCATTCCGCTACGCGAGATCTACAAAAACTCTGCCGCGCTCGGCGAATTGCTGGACGGCCTGGGTCAGCTCGACGAACTGTTAGCCTTTATCAAGTATGCCGAGAACTACGGCAGCGAAACCGTATTGCCCGACTTGACCGCGGGAGACCGCCACTCGATTGAATTGCACGACGCGAAGAATCCGGTGCTCGGCCACAAAAATCCGAACTACGTCGGCAACGATTTCAGCATGAGCGAGGAACGGCTGGTCTGCGTCACCGGGCCGAATAGCGGCGGTAAAACCGCATTCTGCAAAACCGTCACTCAAATTCAATTGCTTGCCCAAATCGGCTGCTACGTGCCGGCCCGGGCTGCCAAACTGAGCATAGCGGATCGGATTTTTTACCAGGCGCCGGAAATCAGCCATCTCGACGACGGCGAAGGCCGCTTCGGCACCGAGTTGAAACGCACTCGCGACATTTTCCTGGCAGCCAGCAGCAACAGTCTGGTCGTGCTTGACGAAATGGCGGAAGGCACTACTTTTGAAGAGAAAATGCAATCGTCGATCGACGTGCTGGACGGCTTTTACCGCAAAGGGAACAGCACTATCCTGATTACGCATAACCACCAATTGGTCGACGTGTTCGTCAATCGCCGGGTGGCGACGCCGAAACAAGTGGAATTCGCCGACGACATGCCGACCTTCAAGCTGATCGACGGCATTTCCCGCGTCAGCCATGCCGATCGGGTAGCAAAGAAAATCGGCTTTTCCAAACAAGATATCGATAACTATCTAGCCAATTCATGAACATAGGTACCCCCGACACTGCCTCCGCCACTAAAGCCCTGCTGCTCGGTAGCGGCGAACTGGGCAAGGAAATCGCGATCTCGCTGCAGCGTTACGGGGTGGAAGTGATAGCGGTCGACCGCTACCCCGGCGCCCCGGCAATGCAGGTGGCCCACCGCCGCCATGTGATCGACATGACCGATGCCGCGGCGGTCAAGGCCTTGATCGCGCAGGAACAACCGCACTTCATCGTGCCGGAACTGGAAGCGATCGCCACCGACGCACTTGCAGAAATCGAACGGGTCGGGGAAACCACGGTGGTACCGAATGCCCGCGCCATCCAATTGACGATGAACCGGGAAGGCATCCGCCAACTGGCAGCCGCGGAATTGGGCTTGCCTACCTCGAAATACGCCTTTGCCGAATCCTTCGCCCAACTGCAAGCCGCCGTGGATAGCGGCATCGGTTACCCTTGTTTCGTCAAGCCGACCATGTCATCATCGGGCAAGGGCCAGTCGATGGTGAAAAGCGCAGACCAATTGCAAGCGGCTTGGGATTACGCCAAAGCCGGCGGCCGCACCGATACCGGCAAAGTCATCGTCGAAGCCAAAATCGATTTCGACTTCGAAATCACCTTATTGACGGTACGGGCGCTGGATGCGGAAGGCCGGGTGCAGACTTATTTTTGCGAACCGATCGGCCACCGTCAGGAACACGGTGACTACCGAGAGAGCTGGCAACCGCAAGCCATGAGCGAAAATGCCATCGCGCTGGCGCAACAAATCGCCGGCAAAGTCACCGATGCCTTGGGCGGACTGGGCCTGTTCGGTGTGGAACTGTTCGTCGCCGACGACCAGGTCTGGTTCAGTGAAGTCAGCCCGCGGCCGCACGATACCGGCATGGTCACAATGGCCAGCCAACGCCAGAGCGAATTCGATCTGCATGCCCGGGCGATTTTGGGTTTACCGGTCAATACAGCGCTGGACAGAACCGCTGCCAGCGCCGTGATTCTGGGCGGCATCGACGCCAAAGCGGTTAGCTACCAGGGATTAGAGCGAGCCTTGGCAATACCCGATACCGATGTCCGCCTGTTCGGCAAACCGGAAGCCTTCGCCGCCCGGCGCATGGGCGTCGCGTTGGCGACCGGCGAGACGGTCGAAGCGGCGCGGGCCAAGGCCGTACAGGCCGCCAGCTCGGTCGCGGTTCAGCAATGATCTGATATTTCGGGAGGGTAACGCGATGAAACGCCTGCTGATCGCCATCTTATCCTTCGCGCCAATCGCCGACTCCGGGGCGGATATCTATAAATATGTTGACCCGGACGGCCGGGTTTATTACACCGACGAGCCGAAAAAAGGCTTCGATTACCGCCTGATCATCCGCACCCGGCCGCGCACCTATAGTCGCGACTTGAAGTACATGTCCGGCAACAAACTCAAATTCAACGATTTGATTGCCAAAGCCGCAGCCAAACACCAAATGGACCCGAAACTGCTGCACGCCGTAATTCAAGCGGAATCGGCCTACAACCCGCACGCAGTATCTTCTGCCGGCGCAGTGGGCTTGATGCAGTTGATGCCCGACACGGCCCGTCGCTACGGCGTAACCGACCGGCGCGACGCCGAACAGAACGTCGACGGCGGCACCCGTTATTTGAAAGACCTGCTGGCCATGTTCAACTCGAATTTGACCTTGGCCGTAGCCGGTTACAACGCCGGCGAGGGTGCGGTGATGAAATACGGCAACGCCGTACCGCCCTACCCGGAAACCCGCAACTACGTACAGCACGTACTGTCGCTATATCGGAAAAGCTGAGTGAAGGTCGCCGCAATCAGGCAACTGGTCGCCGACGCGACAAACCTGTTCTCGTTGCCCGACATCTATTTCCAACTGAACGAAATGATCCGGGACTCGCGGTATTCGCCAGCCGATATCGGCGCGGTGATCGCAAAAGACCCCGTACTTGCGGCGCGGCTGCTGCGCGTCGTCAACAGTCCTTTCTACGGCTTCCAGGCCCGGATAGACACATTGTCGCGGGCCATTACCGTAATCGGCGTCGACGACCTGTACAGCCTGGTCGTGGCAACCTGCATCGCCGACCGGTTCCGGCAAATACCGGGCGAATTGGTGGACATGGCCAGTTTCTGGCGCCGCAGTATCCATTGTGCGATTTTGGTGCGGGCCTTGGCCAAGCGCTGCGCGGTTTTGCACGCCGAACGGCTGTTTATCGCCGGCCTGCTGCACGATATCGGCTCGCTGCTGCTCTATCACCGCTTGGCGGAGCCCAGCCGCCAGGCCCTGCTGGCGGCCAACGGCGACCGCCGTTTGGTTCCCGGCCTCGAACAAGCCCTGCTCGGCTTCACCCATGCCGAGGTTGGCCGCGAATTATTGAAGAACTGGGGCCTGCCCGAATCCCTGTACGAGACAGTAGGCTGTTACCTGGAACCGGAGCAAGCTTTACTGCATAAGCTGGACGCGCACCTACTGCACATTGCTTGCCGGCTGGCCGACTGCAAATCGGCCGCCGAACGTCAAGCCACTGCGACCGGTTTTGCGAAGCAAACGCTGGTCTTGGTCCGAATCAGCCGCGAACAGATTCTGGAAATCGCCGACCAAGTCGACCAGGACTTAGCGCAAATGCTGGATTTATTCAGCCCGCCCTAACCCGCCGCCGGGTTCAACACGTCGACGCCGAATTTCTTCAGCAAACCGGCCAATTTAATCAAGGGCAAGCCAACCAAGGCATTCGGATCTTCGCCGCAAATTTTATCGAACAAGGCGATACCCAGGGATTCGGATTTGAAGCTGCCGGCGCAATCGTAGGGACGGTCGATGTCCAAGTAATATTCGATCTGCTGCAGGCTTAAGGATTTGAAGTGCACCTCACACTCGACCAGATCGGTAAAATACTGTCCGCTGGCGCTATCCAATACGCAAAGCCCGGTGTAGAAAGACACCACTCTGCCCGATTGGCGCTGCAGCTGGGCAACTGCCCGCTCCCGATTCCCCGGCTTTCCCAGGATTTCGCCGTCGAACGCCGCCACCTGGTCGGAGCCGATCACCAAATGTGCGGGATGGATACTGCCGACTGCCAGCGCTTTTTCGACCGATAAACGCAGTGCCAAATCGGTTGGCGGCTCGTTCGGCCGGGGCGTTTCGTCGACGTTCGCCGGGCAACAATTGAAGTCGACAGCCAATTTTTTCAATAGCTCTCGACGGTACGCGGAGCTGGATGCCAGCACGATGGAACTAGTCTCGGTCATGGAATAGCAAGTTGTCAGTTTGACGCAACAGTCTGATATCTGTATCATTGTACAGTTATGTCAGATAAGTTTCCCGACCATATTGATCCTCTGCTGTTCGCTGAAAGACGTAGCGTATTGGCCGGAGAATTGAATATCGCTACGCTCGAACGCTTGGCCGATAGCGTAGTTGACCGTAGCGGTGTCTTGGCCGTCCGCATCGAGTTCGGCAAAGAGGGTAAACGGGTTACCGTGTCCGGCCATATAGGGGGCGACCTCCAATTGGAGTGTCAATCCTGCCTGCAGGCGCTGGCATGGCCTGTAGATATCAGCTTTAAATTGTCTGTTGTGTCTTCGCTACAGGAAGCCAAGCAACTGGACGATTCCGAGCCGTTAATGCTGGACGGCGATACGATTTCGTTAACCGCCTTGGTCGAGGACGAAATTCTACTGGCGTTGCCGAATTATCCGCGACACCCGTTCGACTGCATCGAACGCAACCGTTCCGAAGACGCCGAATACGGCGCGACCGATAGTCAGATCAAGGCGAACAACCCTTTTTCTGTTTTAGCAAAACTTAAAAAAACTGGAGATTGAAATGGCAGTACAAAAGAGCAAAGTATCGCGTTCCAGACGCGGTCAACGTCGTTCACACGATGCATTGGTCGGCAAAACCCTGGCCCAGGATCCATTGACCGGCGAAACCCATCTGCGCCACCACATGACACCCGACGGTTATTTCAAAGGCCGTCAAATCGTCGGCGCACACGAAGAAGATTAATCGTAGCGTTCCGCCGGGTATCTACCCGCGCCGGATTTATACCGAATAAACCGCTCCGGTCCGCGAACCGGGACCGGCGCTTTCGGTCTCGGCGGCCGGGAAGACAAACGGCGCATTTCGGCAGCACGATAGTCTCTGGGTAAAGCCAACTTGTTGTTCGGCAACAGTTGGCTTCTTTTAACTTATGGGGTTAGTCATAAGCGTGAGCTCAACTCTCTCAATCGACGCCATGGGCGGGGATTTCGGTCCGCAAGTAACGGTTCCCGCCTCTCTGGCCTGTTTAAGAAAAAATCCGGATCTGAATCTCATCATGGTTGGCGACGAGGCGGTTCTGCGCAAACTGCTGGAACCGGCGCTTGCCGAATTTGACGGCCGGATCAGCATTCAACACGCCTCACAGGTCGTGGAAATGGACGAAACGCCGCAAAAAGCGCTGAAGAACAAAAAAGATTCTTCGATGCGGGTAGCGATCAACCTGGTTCAGGAAGGCAAAGCCGACGCTTGCGTCAGCGCCGGCAACACCGGAGCCCTGATGGCAACCGCCCGTTTCGTTCTGAAAATGATCCCCGGTATCGATCGTCCCGCGATTATTTCCACCCTGCCTTCGACCTTCGGCCATACCCACATGCTGGACTTGGGCGGCAACGTCGATTCCAGCGCCGAACATCTCTATCAATTCGCCGTGATGGGCGAGGAAGTCGTCAAAGCGGTGGAGAACATCGAGCGGCCGCGTATCGGCTTGCTGAATATTGGCGAGGAAGACATGAAAGGCAACGAGCAAGTCAAAGCTGCCGCCAAATTACTGGAAAATTCTTCGCTAAATTACATCGGCTACGTGGAAGGTAACTCGATCAACGCCGGCAACGTCAAAGTCGATTTGATCGTCACCGACGGCTTCGTCGGCAATGTCGCCTTAAAATCGATCGAAGGCGCCGCAAAAATGATCGGTTCCAAATTGAAAGACAGTTTCTCGAAAAACTGGCTGACCAAACTGGCCGGTCTGGCGGCCTACCCGGTTCTGAAACAATTCAAAGACAGCATCGATCCGCGCCTCTACAACGGCGCCAGCTTCATCGGCTTGCGCGGACTGGTGATCAAAAGCCACGGCGGCGCCGACGCCCTGGCCTTCGAGACTGCCATTCATCTGGCCGAACTGGAAGTGGCGCAAGGCGTTATCCGTAAAATCAGCGAAAAACTGGAAGTTGCGCTAGCGCAGAAGGTCGCCTCATGAGCCGCTGGACCAAGGTAATCGGCACCGGCGGCTATCTGCCGCCGATCGTCCGCACCAACGACGATATCTCCAACATGGTCGACACCTCCGACAGCTGGATTTACGAACGTACCGGCATCAAAAGCCGCCGCATCGCCGGCCCGGAGGAAACCGCCTCCAGTATGGCCGAAATCGCCGCCCGCCAGGCCATAGCCATGGCCGGCATCGCCGCGACCGATATCGACATGATCGTGGTTGCCACCGGCACGCCGGAACGGGTCTATCCCAGCACCGCCTGCCTGCTGCAAGAGCGGCTCGGCATCAAACATGCGGTCGGCTTCGATATCCAGGCGGCCTGCTCCGGTTCAGTCTATGGCCTCAGCATCGCCGACCAATACATCAAAACCGGTTTCGCCAAAAACGTCCTGGTAGTCGGCAGCGAAATCTGCTCGCGGATTGTCGACTGGAGCGACCGCAGCACCTGCATTCTATTCGGCGACGGCGCCGGCGCGATCCTGCTGACGGCCAGCGCGGAGCCCGGCATATTGTCCACTCATATTCACTCCGACGGCGGTTACGAAGACCTGTTGTATTGCCCGAACCCGCAAGTGGCAGCCGAAGCCAAACAGCAAGAGCCGGCCTTCATCAGTATGCGCGGTAACGAAGTGTTCAAAGTTGCGGTCAACACGCTGGGCCGGATTGTCGATGAAACCCTGGCCGCAAACGGCTTGCAGCAAAGCGATATCGACTGGCTGGTGCCCCATCAGGCCAATACCCGCATCATTGCCGCCACCGCGAAAAAACTCGGCATGTCGATGGATCAAGTGATACTGACCTTGGAAAACCAGGGCAATACCTCCTCGGCATCGGTGCTGCTCGCCTTTAACGAAGGCGTGCGCGACGGCCGCATCCAACGCGGCCAAACCGTGCTGATGGAAGCATTCGGCGCCGGTTTCACCTGGGGCTCCGCATTACTGAGGTATTAACGATGACAATCAACGAACAAAGTTACAATCTGGCCTTCGTCTTTCCCGGCCAGGGCTCGCAAGCCGTCGGCATGCTCGGCGCGTTGGCGGAAGCCACCCCGGTGGTGAAACGAACCTTCGAACAAGCGTCCGACGCGCTGGGTTTCGATTTGTGGAATCTGATCGCCAACGGCCCAGAAGCCGATCTCAATCAAACTCACAATACCCAACCGGCCATGCTGGCGGCCGGCGTGGCCGTCTGGCGGGCTTGGTGCGAGCTATCGGCGATCCGCCCTGCCTGGATGGCCGGCCACAGCTTGGGCGAATATACCGCCCTGGTCTGTTCCGGCGCAATGGGCTTCGACGACGCAATCAAATTAGTTGCCGCCCGCGGCCGCTTGATGCAGGAAGCGGTACCGGCCGGCGAAGGTGCAATGGCCGCCATCCTGGGCCTGGAAGACCACCAAGTGGTCAACACTTGCACTGAAGTCGCCCACGGCGAGATCGTCGCCGCCGCCAACTTCAACGCGCCCGGCCAAGTCGTCATCGCCGGCCAAACCGCCGCCGTCGACCGCGCCATTGAGGCCTTGAAAGCCCTGGGCGCCAAGCGCGCCTTGAAACTGCCGGTCAGCGTACCGTCGCATTGCGCCTTGATGGAAGCGGCCTCCGACCAGCTCAACGAGATTCTGCAAGGCCTGAACGTCGACATGCCCAATACCACGCTGATTCACAATGCCGACGTCAAATCGCACGGCTCGCCGGAAGTGATTCGCTACGCGCTGAAAGAGCAATTGTTTAAACCGGTGCGCTGGGTGGAAAGCATCAAATTCATGCACGAGCAAGGCGTTACCGCCTTCGTCGAGTGCGGCCCCGGCAAAGTGCTGATGGGCTTGAACAAGCGCATCGCCGCCGATGCCGCCCACTTCACCTTGTACGACATCGAAACCATCAACAACGTTGTGGAGCAACTCCGTGGATAAGAAAACCGCCATCGTTACCGGCGCCAGCCGCGGCATCGGCCGGGCCATTGCCGAAAGACTGGTCGCAGACGGCTTTTACGTACTGGGCACCGCCACCTCCGACAGCGGTGCCGAGGCTATTTCCGCCTACCTGGGCGAAAACGGCAAAGGCTATAAACTGAACGTGGCCGACGCCGCCGACATCGAAGCCTTTATCAAGACCACCGGTGACGCATACGGCACCCCGGCCGTTCTGGTCAACAACGCCGGCATCACCCGCGACAACCTGTTGATGCGGATGAAAGACGAGGAATGGGACGACATCATCAACACCAACCTGACTTCGATCTTCCGGATGAGCAAAGCCGTGTTGCGCGGCATGATGAAAGCCCGTTACGGCCGCATCATCAATATCTCGTCCGTCGTCGGTTCGACCGGTAACGCCGGCCAGACCAACTATGCCGCGGCCAAGGCCGGCATGGTCGGCTTCGCCAAATCGATGGCCAAAGAAGTCGGTTCGCGCGGCATCACCGTCAACACCGTTGCGCCGGGTTTCATCGACACCGACATGACCAAAGAATTGTCGGAAGAGATCAAAACCGCCCTGCTCGGCTCAATCGCGCTGGGCCGCCTCGGCCAACCGGACGAAATCGCCCACGCGGTATCCTTCCTGGCCTCCGAACAAGCCTCCTACATCACCGGCGAGACCTTGCACGTCAACGGCGGCATGTACATGCCTTAACAGCAGCCGGTCAAGCCTGACAAAAAGGCCTGTCGCCGAAAAGGCTTCAGGCCTTTTTATTGCCCGCCGGCCGAACATCTCAACCTTGCTGCATCGCCATCGCCACCGCCGCCGCCCTGGTCGACACGCCCAGTTTTTCGAAGATATGTTCCAGGTGTTTGTTCACGGTGCGGGGACTGGTACCGAGGATAATGCCGATCTCCTTATTGGTCTTGCCGCGGGCAATCCACATCAGAATTTCGGCTTCGCGAAAAGTCAGTTTCAGTTTTTCACGTAGCGTCTGCGGACTCCACTGCGCATCGTCGCGCTGCAACAGCAGCAGGTACTCGCCCGGCTGTTCGCAGGCATTGACTGTGACCGCAAATCCCGGCACCAGCCGATGCGGTTCCGAGTCGGCCTCAGTCCGGCCGGACTGGCGCAACCAGCGTTGAAACCAGCCCAGCATGCCCTCCGGCAACACACTGTCGCCGGCAAGCGCTAGGTCCAGCCCCTGGAATGCCTTGAAATCCGCCAGCCATTGCGCCCCGGCCGGCGTCCGCCAGTGGATTTGACCGCCGGCGTCGACCGCCAACGCGGCAAACTCGCCGTGGTTCAGCAATTGTTCGGCTCGGAGCAGGTTGCGGGTCTGGCTCAGATGTACTTCGATCCGCGCCAAGACTTCGGCCGGCCGGATCGGCTTGACGATGTAATCCAGCGCGCCTTCGCCGAAGCCGCGCAGCAAGTTTTCCAATTCGCTGAGGCCGGTCATGAACAGTACCGGAATCGCCGCCGTGGCCGGATCGGCTTTCAACCGGCTACAGGTTTCGAAACCGTCGATGCCCGGCATCATCACGTCCAGCAAAATGATGTCGGGTTTGACGTATTGGATTTGTTCCAGCGCCGAACTGCCGTCGGTAGCGACCAGCACCCGGTAATTGGCTTCCGACAGCGTATCGGACAGCAAAGCCAAATTACCCGGCGTATCGTCGACGATCAATACCGTGCCGTTGCTGAGAGCCGCTTCCATCATCGCCCTGCCTCCTGTTTGTTCATATTCAACAATTGCCGAATTTGGCCCAACTTGAATTCGTTGGCCAGATTGAGCAACTTGGCAAAAAACAACGCATATTGTGGTTGTTGCACCGACAGACGTTGCAAGACCTTTTTCAGGCCCATCAAATCGCCGATCCGCACGCAGTCGATGCAGTCGGCCAGCAATTCCGCCGGCGGCACCGCTAGCGCCCGCTCGGCATCACCGGCCGGCACCGCTTCGTCGCGATACAGCCAAGTCAAGGCCAGATAGAGTTTCAGCTTGTGCATCAGTTCCCGCACCTGGATCGGCTTGGCCAGAAAATCGTTGCAGCCGGCATTTAGCGCCGCCATCCGGTCGCTGGCGTAGGCATTCGCGCTCAGGATCACGATCGGCATACTGCAACCGCCTTCCCGCAACAGCATCGCGGTTTCGATGCCGTTCATGCCGCGCATCGAAATATCCAGCAAGATCAAATCCGGCCGCTCTTCGGCCACTTTTTGCAGACATTGCTCGCCGGAATCGGCTTCGCTCAGATAAAAACCCAGCGGCTCCAGCATGTCCAGCAACAACTCGCGGTGCTCGCGCTGGTCGTCGACCACCATGATTCTGCGTCTGGCGCCCCGGTAGCCAGCGATCGCGGCGGCTTGATCCGGCTCGGTATCGGCACCCTGACTGGGTAGCAGCAAGCGCACGGTAAAGGTCGAGCCCTGTCCCACTTGGCTTTTCACGGTCAATTCCCCGCCCATCACTTCGGTCAGGATTTTACTGATGGTCAAGCCCAGCCCGGCACCGGCCACGGCGTTGCCAGTCGGCTGGCTGACGCGGGTAAACGGCTGGAAGATATTCTGCAAATGTTCCTCATCAATCCCGGCACCGCTGTCGATGACCTGAAAACTGGCGACGCCGCCGCTATAACCGATGCGAAACACGATCTCGCCTTGCTCGGTGAACTTGACCGCATTGCCCAACAGATTGATCAGAATCTGCCCCACCCGCTTCTCGTCGCCGCGCACCCGCTGCGGCAACTGGTTGCCGATCTGGCAATTGAAACTCAAACCTTTATCCTCGGCCTGGACCCGGTAGGTATGCACCAAATGCTCGATAAACTCCGGGAAATTGAAGGTTTGATATTTCAATTCGAACTTGCGCGCCTCGATCCGGGCGATGTCCAGGATGTCCTCGACCAGCGCGCACAAATGCTCGCCGCTGCGCTTCAAGGTTTCCACGGCCTGTTTGCGGTGCGGCGGAATCTCCGGATCTTGATGCAGGATATGGGCGTAGCCGATGATGCTGTTCAGCGGCGAACGGATCTCGTGGCTCATGCTGCTCAGGAAGCGGCTTTTGGCCTGATTCGCGCTGTCGGCCAGCTTCATCGCTTGTTGCAGTTTGCTGTCGGTCTTCTTGTGCTCGTCGATTTCCTGCAGCAATAACTGGGTTTGTTTCGCAGTCTCCTCGTGGGCGACGCGGCGGCTTTCACCGTTCAAAATCAGCCACCAGGTGCACAGGCCGATGAAGACCAACAGTGAGGCGTAGATCTTCAGAAAATTATGCAGCAGCAATTGAAACGCACCGGCGTCGCGGCGGATGCTGAGCAAATCCTGGTAATAAATGATGCTGATGAAAATGCCGGTCAGCACCGCCAGAAAGCCGAATAACAAACCGAAGCGCAATAAACGCATCCGCGCATGCAGACTCAGAAATTCAGGGAGGCCGTATTTGGCCATCCTTTCCAGGTAGTCGTCGAAGCGAAAACCCACTTTGCAGCTATCCAGGCAGCGGGCGTCCAGCGTGCAGCACAGCGAACAGATACTGCCGCCGTAAGCCGGGCAATAAGCCACGTCGTCGTGCTCGAACTCGTTCTCGCAAATCGAACAGGTGTTACGGGCGTAGCGGTTGCGCTCGTCGCGGTCGCGCGCCAGATAATGCTTGCCCTGGCTGAACCAGGCCAGCGCCGGCGCCAGCGCAAAGGCCAAGCCCAGCGCGATCAAAGCCGAGAAGGCTTTGGGCCACTCGCCGAACAAACCGACATAAGCCAGAATCGATACCAGCGACGCGACGAAAGTCGAGACCATACCGACCGGATTCAAATCGGACAGATAAGCCCGTTTGAACTCGATTTCCTTCGGACTCAAGCCCAAGGGCTTGTTGATCATCAATTCGGCGGCGACGGTGCTGATCCAGGCGATCGACATATTCGAAAACAAACCCAGCACTTTCTCCAGCGCGCCGAACACGCCGAATTCCATCAACAGCAGCGCGATCAGCACGTTGAACAACAACCATACTACCCGTCCCGGATGGCTGTGAGTCAGACGCGAGAAAAAATTGGACCAGGCCAGCGAGCCGGCATAGGCGTTGGTGACGTTGATCTTGAGCTGGCTCAGCACCACGAACAAGGTGGTGGCAGCCAACGCCCATTCCGGATTGTCGAATAGCTCGTTGTACGCCACCAGATACATCTGGGTCGGCTCGTGGGCATGCTCGGCGGGAATGCCGTGGCGGATCGCCAAGTGCGCCAACAACGCCCCCAACAACTGCCGCACCACGCCGAACACCACCCAACCCGGTCCGGCCGCCAACATCGCCGCCCACCAGCGCCATTTGTTTTGCTCGGTTTTATCCGGCAAGAAGCGCAGAAAATCGACCTGCTCGCCGATCTGCGCCACCATCGAACAGGCCACCGTCGCCGCGCTGCCGAACAGCAGCCAATCGAAACCCTGGCCGCTGCCGGCGATCCAGAAATAGGTTTCCAGCGTCATCAACGCCTCCGGCTCGGCCCGCGCCACCGCGATATACGGCGCGATCAACAACAACAGCCAGACCGGCTGGGTCCACAGTTGCATCCGGCTGATGGTGGTAATGCCGAAGGTCACCAGCGGCACCACGATGACCGCGCTGACCACATGGGCGTAAGCCAACGGAATCTGGAAATACAATTCCAGCGCCAGCGACATGATCGACGCTTCCAGCGCAAACAGCGTGAAGGTGAACGAAGCGTAAATCAGCGAGGTAACGGTGGAGCCGATGTAGCCGAAGCCGGCGGCGCGGGTCAACAGATCGATGTCGATATGAAACCGGGCGGCGTAATAGCTGATCGGCAACGAGGTGATGAAGATGACGATGCCGACGGCGATGATGGCCCAGAAAGCGTTGGTAAAGCCGTAGTTGATCGACAAAAACCCGCCGATGGCTTCAAGAACTAAAAACGAGGTCGAGCCAAACGCAGTATTGGCGACCTGAAATTCCGACCATTTGCGAAAGCTGCGCGGCGCATAGCGTAGCGCGTAGTCTTCCAGGGTTTCGTTGGCGACCAGGGCGTTGTAGTCGCGGCGGATTTTGGTGATGTTTTGGTGAATTGGCTTCATAGTTGTGTCGCTATCGCGACGGGTGTTTTTGAAGTCGGTTCGCGGACCGACAGCCGCGATACTTTTCTTTGCTTGTCCTCGGCAACTGCTCCATGCGTTGCTCTACCTCCTGCATCCCTGCAGTCGAAAGAAAAGTATCCAAAAGAAAAGACACCCGGATGCCGCTTATTCCCTGCGCTCCGAAGCTTTTGGCGGGGGTTGGCGAAAGGGGCTTCCTGCCCCTTCGCCAACGTGCGGCATCCCTGCCACACCCCTTCGGGCTATTCCCACCAAAAGCTCCGGTGCTCGGCGCAGCATACGGGACAAAACCATCGCGCTATCAAAACGGATTGGGTTCATTCTAAAGAAACCAATCTAGATTCGTAGGGTGGGCACGGCTTTTTGTGCCCACGCGGACAAACCGTTCACTCCCCCACAACCAATTCATCAACGCCATCCCCCCAATCCATCGAATAAACGCCTTCCTTTACATATCGATGAAACGTCGAATACGGCCAATCTTTGACCTGCTGCGAATACCCGTGCTTTACCGGGTTGTAATGAATGTAATCCATATGCCGGGCAAAATCGGTTTCATCGCGTATTTGATGCTCCCAATACCGGCGTTGCCATAAGGTCGATTCCCGATGTTTTTGTTTCGAGGCATTGATCCATTCGGCCCGCCGATATGCGTCACCACATGCCACGCTCACCTGCCGTTTTATCACGCTCCAACGGGTTGCAAAATCTGCATCGTCAACCGGTAAAGTCCAAATACAGTGCAAATGATCCGGCAACAGAACCCAGGCATCTATGTTAAACGGTCGTTTGGCGCGAGTTGTTGCAATCGCCGTGCGCAAAGCTTCCCGTATCGGTTCATCACATAAAATCGCTTGCCGCCGATACGTCACCACCGTGAAAAAATACGTTGCACCGGGATTTTGCGAGCGGCGGTAACGGGACATTTCGGTCGTTAATTTTTGATGGTTAAATCAGGGTTTGTGGTTTTCCCCGCGTGGGCACAAAAAGCCGTGCCCACCCTACGCAGCTACGTTGAACATTTGTTACGATAATTATTACTCAGGCGCACGACAAAATAAAAAAACACAGCGACGCAAAAAAACATAGGCCAAACATAAATATAAGCCTCCTTACTTTTGATATATTTACTTCGTTGATCTAAATAATCAATTACTAGCTTTCCATCAACGTCCAGCTGAAGGAGCCGATTTTCAGTAAAAAATCCATTGATTCTTGCCTCATACCACCATGCTTTCGCTTTTTTGCCTTTAAGTTGATTTTTATCTTCGGAAGCGACGCAATCTTTCATCCCAACACTTGTTATCCAGCAGTTCAATTCGATAGATTTACCTTGACCGTTAAGCATTAGTGAACTACCTCTGCTTAGTGGCGTAAGGTTAAATGATATCGTCCCATCGCCAGTTTCTAATTGATTAAACTCTGGAATTTTTAATAAAAATATATCGAGATCGAATAACGACAATATAAATGTTAATAAAACAAATAATAAAGCAGCGCTAGCTAAACTTGATTTATTTTTCATAAATGCCTGAAAATTTATTCCGATGGATGTGCCGAACGGAGCGAAGCCCATCGATCGCGAACGATGCGCCTCCTTTCGTCGGCAGCATCCTACAACACAATCAAAATCCTAGCTTTCAAAATCATCTAATAACCTTTCATCTCGCGACGGGGTCGTTCCCGTTATTCCGCCCCGAGCATCCCAGCTCTTGTGCCCCGTGGGTATTTGGCGAGATTGGCCCGTAGGGGAGCGGCAGGGATGCCGCTCGTTTTCGGAGGGGCTGGGAAGCCCCTTCCGAAAACCCTCGCCAAAAGCGACAAATTTGCCTGGAGCAAATTTGAACAGCCGATAGGCTGACCCGCAGGGCGAAAACCACGGATGGTTTTCGTAAAGCGCAGGATTAAGGCGGAATGTCGGGTGGCCTTTTCTTTGGATACTTTCTTTTGGCCAAGCAAAAGAAAGTATCTCGGCTGTCGGGCCGAAACCCGACTTTAAAACCAGCCGTCGCGCCAGCGACACCTCAATTGATTCTCCGCTCACGGTTCGACAAGCCTCTCGGCAACTGCTCCTGCGTTGCTCTACCTCCTGTATCCATGCAGTCGACCAAGCACGGAATCAACACCAAAGCACATCACTTCCTCTCATACCCAAACTGAAAAATCACCGGATTGCCCTGGTTATGAATAATCACCTCCTTCTTCGGCTCGTCGCCTATCGCCGCCGGTTGCGCTGCAGTACTCGCCCCCGCCGCAGCCGGAATCTCCCGAACCTCCACCCGCACGTCCGGCATCCATTTCGGTTTGAACAACTCGGTTCTGACTCGGCCAGGTTGCTTCGGCAGCGGTGCTTGCTCCAGCACGTCCAGGCAGGCGGTGCCGATTTGGTCGACCAGTTTGTCGGCGATCCGCGCCGGGGCAACGTCTTTGTCTAAAGCATGGGCGCTGAAAGTCGATTCGCGTTCGACCAAAACCGCCTGATTGCCGGCATCGCGCAAACTGCAGGTCACCGGCAATACGTCGGCTTTTTGGAAATCGACGGCGCGCGGGTCGGAGTTGCCGGAGGAAAACGAAAAGCCGACCGGGGTTTCCCGCCGCGCCACTTTACCCAGCCTGGCCTGCAACCGGTGGCTGAACGGCCCGCTGGCGCTGAGCGGAAACTGCCATTCCGCCAGATTGTTCCGTACCCGCTCAGCCAGATTCGCCGGGTCCAATCCAATGCCGAACTGGCTCAGATTATCGTCGGCCAGTTCGAATGCAACCGCCTGCAGCGGCTTGACCGGTTCCGGCTCGGCCGCGCCTGCCGCACCGGCAAAACCCAGTGCGGCGACAGCCAAAACAAAAAAGTTTTTCATAGTCTTCTCTCTCCCAAGTTGCTTGCCACTCTACGGACGCCGCGAGTTGCCGGCCATACGTCAAATGACTGATGAGTCATTCGCCCGATTGTGGCAGGACCGCGCAAAATTTAAAAATTTCCCCGAAGTTTACGAGCGCCACGGCCGCCGGCTCTGGCAAGTTTTAACTAGATAGGGGAATGCAAATGACGGGTTTTAATCGACAAAAAACCGGCAGCCGGGCCATCGGCTTGCTGAGCGGTATGGCCTTGGGTGCCATCGGCCTGAGCCAGGCGCCGGAAGCGACAGCCGGCGCCACCTTCAAGATCGACGACACCAAATGGGTCAGCGTCGGCGCCGGTTTGCGCACCAGTTTCCGCGCTCAGGAAAGTGCCGCCGGTGCCGGCGCGGAAAAATGGAGCAACGATTTCAACCTGGACAACATCCGTTTGTATATCAACGGCCAAATCCATAAATACCTGAAAGTGGAATTCAACACCGACTGCCAAACCTGCGGCAACGGCGGCGAGGTGCGGGTACTGGACGCGATCGGCAAATTCGAGGTCAATCCTTACGCCAACTTGTGGGTGGGCCGGATGCTGGTCCCGGCCGAACGCCGCGAAATGAACGGTCCGTTCTACAGCGCCGTTTATAACATCTTCTCCGCCGGTACCCCGTTCGAACCCTCGGATTACAACTTGGTCATCAAATCCGACGGCACCTCGGCCGGTTCCTTCGGCCGCGACGACGGTGTCACCTTCTGGGGTGCGGCATTCGACGGTCGCTTGCAATACGCCGCCGGTTTTTTCCGCGGCTTACGCGGCGGCGCTAACGTCGACCACAATATTCTCTATGGGCAACGCGTCGCTTATAACTTTTGGGAAGTCGAGAAGAACCCAGGCTATTACACCTCCGGCACCTATTACGGCAAAGGCGGCGACATCCTGACCGTCGGCATCTCCAACCAATATCAGGAAGACGGCGCCGGCCGTGGATTTACCGCGGCCAGTGGAGCCGATCCGGCGATTCCTGCGGCAGCAGGTAGTTTTCGGGGCACCACGGTCGATCTGTTGATGGAAAAAGTATTGCCCGGCGGCGGCGTCGTGACCTTCAATGGCGAGTACAAAAACTACGGGATTTCCGGCAACGCATACAACCAATCAGTCCGCGATAGCGAGGGAACCGACCGGTCAACCCAATTCTCGATGTTCGAAGGAAATGCTTACGACGTCAGCGGCATGTACCTGTTTCCGCAAAAGATCGGTATCGGCCAGTTCCAACCGTTCCTGCGCTACGTCAACGTCTCCCCCAGCACCAGTTCCACCCGCGAGGTGTATGAAGCCGGCGTCAACTACATCATCGACGGCCACAACGCCAAAATTTTCGCCAGCTACCAATACGGCGACCTGTTAACCAAGGGCATCAACTACAAATCCACCGCCACCGGCGACGACGTCAGCCAGATGATGGTCGGCTTCCAGTGGCAAATTTAATGACGGTGGCATAGCCACATTTACGCCAACCTGACAAACCGTAGGGTGGGCACCGAATAGGTGCCCACGCGAAGCAGAAACCTTCACGCGTGGGCACTGCGTGCCCACCCTACCTAGCAAGCAAACGGGCCACCATCGCCCACGATTTCTTCCTGACATAGGACTACTACAATGAAAAGACTGAGCATTTCCTTCCGCAAACTGGCGACCGCCGCAGCACTCTCCACCGCGCTGTTCGGCGCCGCCGGCTCGGCCCAGGCCGAAGACACCATCAAGGTCGGCGTACTGCATTCGCTGTCCGGCACCATGGCGATCTCGGAAACCACGCTGAAAGACACCATACTGATGCTGATCGACGAGCAAAACAAAAAAGGCGGTCTGCTCGGCAAGAAACTGGAAGCGGTGGTGGTCGACCCGGCCTCCAACTGGCCGTTATTTGCGGAAAAAGCCCGCGAGCTGATCACCAAGGACAAAGTCTCGGCCATCTTCGGCTGCTGGACCTCCGTTTCCCGGAAATCGGTATTGCCGGTGATCGAAGAGCTGAACAGCATCCTGTTCTACCCGGTGCAATACGAAGGCGAAGAGTCTTCCAAAAACGTGTTCTACACCGGCGCCGCGCCTAACCAACAAGCGATTCCGGCGGTCGATTACTTGATGAACGATCTGAAAGTGCAACGTTGGGTGTTGGCCGGTACCGACTACGTCTATCCGCGCACCACCAACAAAATCCTGGAAGCGTACTTGAAAGCCAAAGGCGTTAAACCGGCGGACATCATGATCAACTACACCCCGTTCGGCCATTCCGACTGGCAAAGCATCGTCGCCGACATCAAAAAATTCGGCTCGGCCGGCAAGAAAACCGCGGTGGTTTCGACCATCAACGGCGACGCCAACGTCCCGTTCTATAAAGAATTGGGCAACCAAGGCATTAAAGCTGAAGACATTCCGGTCGTCGCGTTCTCGGTCGGCGAAGAGGAACTGTCCGGCATGGATACCAAACCGCTGGTCGGCCATTTGGCAGCCTGGAACTACTTCATGAGCGTAGACACCACCAAAAACGCGGCCTTCATCCAGCAATGGAAGGACTACATCAAGAATCCGAAACGCGTGACCAACGATCCGATGGAAGCGCACTACATCGGCTTCAACATGTGGGTGAAAGCGGTCGAGAAAGCCGGCACCACCGATCCCGACGCGGTGCAAAAAGCCATCATCGGCGTCGAATTCCCCAACCTGACCGGCGGCACCGCGAAAATGCTGCCCAACCACCACATCAGCAAACCGGTGCTGATCGGCGAAATCCAGGAAGACGGCCAATTCGCCACCGTATGGCAAACCAACAAAGTCGTCGACGGCGACGCCTGGTCCGACTTCCTGCCGGACAGCAAACCGATCATCGCCGACTGGACCGCACCGATCAATTGCGGCAACTACAACACCAAAACCAAGAAGTGTTCAGGACAGAACTACTAACAGCGGATGTTATCCCCGCGAGGCGCGCGACACGGAAGTCGCGGGCTTCGCCCCCGACAGGAATTACGATGCAAAGCCACCGTTTTAGAACCCGTTTAAAAACGCCGCCCGGTTTACGCCCGGCCGACCGTTCCCCCAAAAACAGCCTCTTGAGCATGATGACTACTACTTCTACTCAGACCGGAATCGAAACCCGCGGCGTTTTTAAACGGCTTTTCGAACTCGTTTTTTTGAATACCGCCCGTCCTGAACCTGTCGCCGGCCTTTCCGCGCTGCCCGGCTCGAACGGAACCAGTGCAGTAGATCGATCCGGCTGGCTAATCAGAACCGGACTCGTCCTGCTGATTGCCGCCGCGGCTATGGCCGCCCGGCCGGCACTGGCCGACGAAACCGGCAACCCGCTGGACTTGCTGCGCCAAGGCAGCATGTCCGAGCGGGAGCAAGCGGTGGAACAACTGGCCACCGACAGCGCCAATCTGAAACTGCTGCAGGCCTTGCAGGACGGCAAGCTGTTCGAACTGAAAGCCGAAGCCAAGCTGGCCATCGGCCAGGAAACCCAAACCGGCTACAGCCTGACCGACCCGATCAGCGGCGCCAGCCTCGGCGAGCTCGAGCGCGGCGCGGTCGGCAAGATCAATCTGAACAATAAACTGCGCACGCTGCTGCGCAAAGCCATCGGCCAGTTGCAACTGAACCACGCCGACCCGGCCGTGCGCCTCGGCGCCGTGCAAGCCATGGCCAAAAACGTCGACGACAAGGCCTTGGCGCTGTTGAAGGACCACCTGGACCACGAAGCCGACGCCGAAATCGTCGCCGCGATCCGCGCCGTACTATTGCTGCAGGACATCAACAGCCCGGACAAAAGCCAGCGCATCAATGCAATCACGACCTTGAAGGAATTGGATAGCCAGGACGCCGTCAACAAGCTGCAAGCCTTGACCGAAAAAGACGCCGAGGGCAATTTCGTCGAAGCCGACAGCGACATCCGCAATCTGGCCGAAGCGGCGCTAATCAAAATCCGCGGCCGGATGCAAGCTTACGCCGCCATCGAAACCGTGTTCTTCGGCCTGAGCCTGGGCGCGGTGCTGGTGCTGGCCGCCATCGGTTTGGCGATTACCTTTGGCGTGATGGGCATCATCAACATGGCCCACGGCGAACTGATGATGTTGGGCGCTTACACCACTTACGTGATGCAGCAACTGCTGCCGAATAACCTGGGCACCGCTTTGATTCTGTCGATTCCGATGGCCTTTTTGGTCGCTGCGCTGGTCGGCATAGCCATCGAACGCGGCATCATACGCTTCCTGTACGGCCGGCCGTTGGAAACCCTGTTGGCGACCTTCGGTGTCAGCCTGTTCCTGCAACAAGCGGTGCGCTCGATCTTCTCGCCGCTGAACCGCAGCGTCTCGACGCCGGATTGGATGAGCGGCTCCTGGCAGATCAACGACTTTTTATCGCTGACCTGGAACCGCTTCTACATCCTGATCTTCTGCCTGTTGGTGTTCACCGCACTGCTGCAAATCTTGAAGCGCACCAAACTGGGTCTGGAAGTCCGGGCCGTCGCCCAAAATCGCGGCATGGCCAGGGCAATGGGCATCCCCACGTCGCGAGTCGATGCGATGACCTTCGGCTTGGGCTCCGGCATCGCCGGCGTGGCCGGGGTGGCCTTGAGCCAGATCACCAACGTCGGGCCGAATCTTGGCCAAGCATACATCGTCGATTCGTTCATGGTCGTGGTGTTTGGTGGGGTCGGCAATTTGTTCGGCACCTTGGTGGCCGGGTTTTCGTTGGGGATTGCCAATAAGGTATTGGAGCCTTATGCCGGGGCGGTGTTGGCGAAGATTTTAGTGCTGGTGTTTATTATTTTGTTTATTCAGAAAAAGCCGAGGGGGTTGTTTCCGCAGAAAGGGAGAGCTGCCGAGTCTTAATGTGACTCGCGTAGGTTGGGTTAGCGAAGCGTAACCCAACACGAAGGCTTTTGGATTATTTGATGGCTTTGGTTTTTGTTGTGTCGCTACCGCGACGGGTTGTTTAGAAGTCGGGTTCACGAAACACATCCATGTGTTTCGCCCTGCGGGTGCTATGCATGCAAATCGGCAATCCTGCCGATTTGTCGGCCCGACAACCGAGATACTTTCTTTTGTTTGGCCAAAAGAAAGTATCCAAAGAAAAGGCCACCCGACATTCCGCCTTAATCCTGGCTTTTACGAAAACCATCCATGGTTTTCGCCCTGCGGGCCAGCCTATCGGCTGTTCAAATTTGCTCCAGGCAAATTTGTCGCTTTTGGCGAGGGTTTTCGGAAGGGGCTTCCCAGCCCCTCCGAAAACGAGCGGCATCCCTGCCGCTCCCCTGCGGGCTGATCTCGCCAAATACCCACGGGGCACAAGAGCTGCGATGCTCGGGGCGAAATAACGGGACTAACCCCGCCACGAAAATTAAGGTGGTCGGCCCATCCTTTCCGACTAGCTTGAGACTCAGTCGTAGGGTGGGCACGATTAAGTGCCCACGCGGAATAGCAGCCAACGGTGGGCAAAGTTGCCCACCCTACGCACATTTGGGCGGCTGATGGTTTTAACCCCGTATGCCGCGCCGAGCACCGAAGTTTTTATCGAGAATAGCCTGAAGGGGTGCGGCAGGGATGCCGCACGGCGGCGGAGGGGCAGGGAAGCCCCTTCTGCCGACCCTCGATAAAAACTTCGGCGCGCAGGATATAAGCGGCATCCGGGCCGCCTTTCTTTTGGACACTTTTCTTTGGCGGAGCAAAGAAAAGTGTCTCGGCTGTCGGTCCGAGAACCGACATCAAAATTAAGTCGTCGCGATAGCGACACCAAACAACGGTAGTCAAATGAATATAAGCAATCTGACTCAAGACAAAACCTACAGCACCGTCCTAACCGCGTTAGCATCGGTCACACTACTAATCCCCCTCTGCAACCTAATCTTCCCCGAAGACTCGGCCCTTCACTTTTCGGCCTACTCAGTCTCCCTGATCGGCAAATATCTCACCTTCGCCCTCCTCGGCTTATCACTCGATATGGTCTGGGGATACGCCGGCATTCTGGTCTTGGGTCAAGGCGCATTCTTCGCGCTGGGCGGCTACGCGATGGGCATGTATTTGATGCGGCAGATCGGTACCCGTGGTGTTTACGGCAATGCCGAACTACCCGACTTCATGGTGTTCCTGAACTGGACCGAACTGCCTTGGTATTGGTACGGCTTCGAGAATTTCGGATTTGCGATGTTGATGGTATTCCTCGCCCCAGGTTTGCTGGCCTTCGTGTTCGGATGGCTGGCGTTTCGGTCGCGGGTGACCGGCGTTTACTTATCCATCATCACCCAAGCGTTGACTTACGCGCTGTTACTGGCTTTCTTCCGCAACGAAATGGGTTTCGGCGGCAATAATGGACTGACGGATTTCAAAGACATCCTGGGCTTCAATATCCAATCCGAAGCCGTCCGTTCGGTATTGTTACTAATGACCGGCCTGAGCCTGATCGGTGCCCTGCTGCTCTGTCGCTGGATCGTGAATAGCAAATTGGGCCGGGTCGTCACCGCCATTCGCGACCAAGAATCGCGGGTGCGCTTTCTAGGTTACCGGGTGGAATTGTTCAAACTCTGGGTGTTCGTGTTCGCGGCCATGCTGGCCGGGCTGGCCGGCGCGCTGTACGTGCCGCAGGTCGGCATCATCAACCCCAGCGAATTCTCGCCGCTCAACTCGCTGGAAATCGTCATCTGGGTGGCGGTCGGCGGTCGCGGCACTTTATATGGCGCGATCATCGGCGCGGTGCTGGTCAACTACGCCAAAACCGTATTGACCGGATTGATGCCGGATGCCTGGCTGTTTTGCCTGGGCGGCGCCTTCATTTTGGTCACGCTGTTGATGCCCGACGGCATCGTCGGCCTGTTGCGCCGGCGGATTAAACCCAAACCCACTCTTAACGCTACCGGAGGACAACCGGCATGATGATCTCGGCTGCAACCACCACCGAAGGCGGCGCCAGCTTGCCGCTGGTCGGGGAAATCGACGCCCGCCACGGCCCGATTCTGTACATGGAAGACGTCAGCGTCAGTTTCGATGGCTTCCGCGCGCTGAACCATCTGTCGTTGTACATCGACGACGGCGAACTGCGCTGCCTGATCGGCCCTAACGGTGCCGGCAAGACCACGCTGATGGACGTCATCACCGGCAAAACCAAGCCCGACAGCGGCTCAGTGTTCTTCGGCCAAACCATCGACTTGCTGGAACTGGACGAACCAGCCATCGCCCAGGCCGGTATCTGCCGCAAGTTTCAAAAGCCCAGCGTGTTCGATGCCTTGACCGTGTTCGAGAACCTGGAACTGGCCTTGAAAACCGACAAACGCACCTGGCCGACGCTGTTTCACAAACTCAACAGCGAGCAGCGCGACCGCATCCATGATGTGTTGCAAACCATCGCCCTGCCCGCTCAACAGCGGCAACTGGCTGGTGCCCTGTCGCACGGCCAGAAGCAATGGCTGGAAATCGGCATGCTGCTGATGCAGGACCCAAAAGTGATGTTGGTCGACGAACCCATCGCCGGCATGACCCATCAAGAAGTGGAACGCACCGCCGAACTATTGCTGTCCTTGCAAGGCAAACATTCCATCGTCGTCGTCGAGCACGACATGGAATTCGTGCGCAGCATCGCCCGCAAAGTCACGGTGTTGCACGAAGGCTCTGTGCTGACCGAAGGCAGCATGGACGAAGTCCAAAACGATCCACGCGTGATCCAAGTTTACCTGGGGGGATGATGTTAAATATCAGCGCATTGCAACAATACTATGGCGCCAGCCACACCCTATGGGACCTGGATTTGAGCGTACCCGCCGGTTCCTGCGTCTGCCTGATGGGCCGCAACGGCGTCGGCAAAACCACACTGCTCAAAGCCATCATGGGCTTGCTGCCAGTGGCAGACGGCAGCATTCAATTCGACGGGGTGGAATTGGCCAAGGCCAAAGCCGAATCCCGTGCGGAAATGGGCATCGGTTACGTACCGCAAGGCCGGGAAATCTTTCCGCTATTAACCGTAGAAGAAAACCTGAAAACCGGCCTGCGCGCCGCCAACAAACACGGCATCAAAAAAGTCCCGGACAGTATTTTCGAGATTTTTCCAGTACTAAAACAAATGCTGAAGCGCCGGGGCGGCGACCTGTCCGGCGGCCAGCAACAGCAATTGGCGATTGGCCGCGCGCTGGTAATAAACCCGCGCCTGCTGATTTTGGACGAACCCACCGAAGGCATTCAGCCCAATATTGTCAGCGAAATCGGCGATGTGATCATTCGCCTGAACAAATCGCGCGGTATTGCCACCCCAATGCCCAAACCGGAAACCGGCGAAATCCACCAAGCCATCGACCGTATCCACAAGGAGCTTGGCGTGACGGTGTTGTTGGTCGAGCAAAAACTGCCCTTCGCCCGCAAGGTGGCCAATCAATTCTGCATCATGGACCGCGGCCGGCATGTGGCGGTCGGGGCGATGGACGAATTGGCGGACGATATGGTGAAGCGATATTTGACGGTGTGACCCAACCAAGCCCCTTTTCAAAAAAGGGGCTTGGGCAAAAACGGGCATCGGCCATCATTCAAACTCACAGCGGGATCACGGAGAAATAGGCATGAAATCCGAACAATATTGGCTGGCGGTCGGGGCATTGTTATTGGTTTGGTCGATGCGGAGCGAGGCGCATGGCAGTTACGAAGCCGTGATGGCAGGCGGCAACCTGATACAGTTAACCCAAGCCATCCTGCATCCCTTTTTCGAAATCCCCGATCTGCCGGCATTATTGATCAGTGTATTAATTTTGGGATTCGTGTTCGGCCCGGTTATATTGCACATCGCCCGGCAACGGCACGCTCAAAAGTCTGAGCCACCACTGTTGTCGGAAAAATCGGCGATCACGCCGAAATCCAAAAACTGATAACGCCACCGCTCATCCATGCCCGCAAACCTCGCCGCTTCATCCGTTCCCGTTGCCACCTCAGAGCCAGCAGCATGGGAGGCCGAGTTAAGGCTGGGCTTTAGCCAACGCGGCGACAAAACCGTCTTGGCTAGCAGCGAGCACCATGGGCCATTGACCGTGCAGCGGCCCTTCTATCCGGAAGGCGGAGTCTGCCACGTCTATCTGCTGCATCCGCCCGGCGGCGTAGTGGCAGGCGATAAGCTGAGCATTACTGCCGCTGTCGACACCACAGCCCAAGCACTCATCACCACGCCCGCCGCCGGCAAGTTTTACCGCAGCGAAGGCGGCGAAGCCCGGCAAACCGTCAATCTCAAGGTTTCAGAACACGCCAGCCTGGAATGGTTGCCACAGGAAACCATCGTTTACGAAGGCGCGCGCTTAAATTCGAGCATGCATATCGAGTTGGCCGATCACGCCCGCTTCATCGGCTGGGAAATCTTGGCTCTAGGCCGCCCGGCTGCCGGCGAAGGCTTTGCCAACGGCGCCGCAACCTTGAATTGGCGCATCAGCCGCGCCGGGCGTTTGTTTTACCTGGAACGCTTGCGCCTGGATGCCGAAGCGTTTCAGGCCCGCTGGGGTTTGTTCGGGCATTCGGCCTGCGGGACGATGTTTGTTTATCCCGCTTCGGCTTTGCAGTTGGCGGCGGTACAGAAATTGATTGGGGATGAGGCTAATCGCGGGGTGACTTCAATTGAGGGTTTGTTGATTTGTCGGGGCTTGGATCTTAGGGCGGATTTGTTGAAATCGTTTTTTGAAGCTGTTTGGGGATTGGTGAGGGGGGATGTTGTTGGTAAGGCGGTTTGTGCGCCTAGGATTTGGGCGACCTAATAGTTTTGGTGGTATGCCGGTTAAGCCGTTCGTGGTGAGCTTGTCGGACCATGAACGGATTGAGCATTCGGTGTCGCTATTGCGACGGCTTTATTTTAATGTCGGGTCTCGGCCCGACAGCCGAGATACTTTCTTTTGCTTGGCCAAAAGAAAGTATCCAAAGAAAAAGCCACCCCATGCCGCTTGTATCCTGCGCTCCGAAGGGTTTGAACGGGGTTTTCGGAAGGGCTATCCATAGCCCTCCGAAAACGAGCGGCATCCCTGCCGCTCCCCTGCGGGCTGATCCGCACAAACCCTTCGGTGCTCGGCGCGGCATCAGGGGATTAAGCCTTCGTGGAAACAATAATAATCTGGAGATTTTATAAGTCTGAACATAGCGTTTAACATAGGAAGCACATCTGTCGCGAACGATGTGCTTCAATTTGTTCAGCCATTCCATTTCAAAAGGAGTTAATAATGAAAACTTTTGGTTTACTTGCTTTATTTTCAATTGCAAATATTGTTTACGCGCAAGAATGTGAAACTGTTATTGCACTATCTAAAATTGTCACAACAACAGTCTCTGACAAAGATTCAGTTGATCAGCATGCAGCTAATTTTTGCAACGAGTATGCACGTTCGTCTGGTCACTCTTCAAATACAAATTTTGGAGCAAGTTATAAATTTCTTTCGGCAAGTTATGGTAATTCAAATGCATCAGTAGACGAGGTAGCAAGCAAGTACTGTTCTGCTTCCAATAACTATTCAGCTCGAAAGGATGTTTACCGACAATACATTGAATCGATTTCCCCCAATGCTTATGGAGCCTATGAACAATGCCTCAAAATGACCCAACAGGATTTAAAGTTTAACGTGAATTTGGCGAGTATTTTGCCTGATCAGTTCTCCATGTCTGTTGCTTTTACATCGCAAAACACACACGCCTCAAGTACTACTTTAATTTATTCAACATCGAACGGTATTACATGTACCTGGGATGGAAATTCAGACAAATCACTTAAAATGGTTTCAGGGTCTACTGCAGTTCTTGAATGTTCAAGAACCGATCAGTCGAAAAAAGGCTATGTAAGTGTAGTTAGAAAAGATGACGCATCTAGCCAACCACTTACATTACCTTGGCAGGGTTACACAAGAGATGGGATTCCAATAGGCACTGTTGATTCGATAATAAATTCGCTCTCTGCCATTGATACGAAAGTTAATAGAAGCATCTCAGACATCCAGGTTTTGTCTCAAAAAGTGCAAAATATTCGCACCTTAGATGGACAAATTTTTGCTAAAGGCGGTAACAATGGTTCTGTATCTTGCGAGCTTTTCTGCGCTGGCAGCCAATGGGGAGCCACAGGAACATGCGTAGGAGCACAGATTGCTAAGGGCCCCCAAATTGGTCAATATGTTTCTTGTTCAACCGGAACTGCTACTGATACAAATTGTTGGTGTAGTAATTTTCATTGAAGTCCGCAAGTTAGAATCGTAACCCGCGTAGGTCCCATTATCACAGCGTAATGGGCTATGCAGGGTTTGTTTTAAAACTTTAAATTCCAGAATGGTTTTTCTCCCCCTGATGCCGCGCCGAGCACCGGAGGGTTTGGACGGATCAGCCCGCAGGGGAGCGGCAGGGATGCCGCTCGTTTTCGGAGGGCTATGGATAGCCCTTCCGAAAACCCCGTTCAAACCCTTCGGAGCGCAGGATACAAGCGGCATGGGGTGTCGTTTCTTTTGGATACTTTTCTTTGGACAAGCAAAGAAAAGTATCGCGGTTGTCGGTCCGCGAACCGACATTAAATAAACCCGTCGAGATAGCGACACAAAACAAACTCAATATTCATAATGAAACCGCAACTGCGCAATCAACAATGTATCCCCGGCAACTTTATAGACAGTCCGATGCTCATCGTTGATCCGCCGCGACCAATAGCCGGACAAGCCGTGTTTCAAAGGTTCCGGCTTACCGATGCCCTCGAAGGGCTGGCGCTGGATTTCCTTGATCAGTTGGTTGATACGTTTAAGAATGGCCTGGTCGGTGGCTTGCCAGTACAGATAGCTGTTCCAGGCATCGGAGGAAAAGGTGATTTTCACTCGATTAATTCGCGCTCCGTGCCTTGGCCGGATTCCAGCTCGGCGATGGATTCCAGCAAGCGGCGGGCGTTGGCTGGCGAGCGTAATAGATAGGCGGTTTCCTCCATGGCTTGGTAGTCTTCCAGAGACAGCATTACCACCGGGGATTCGCTTTTGCGGGTGATGATGATCGGGGCATGGTCGGCGCAAACCTTGTCCATGGTTTTAGCCAAATTGGCACGAGCGGCGCTGTAACTGATGGCGTCCATTGATGCTCCTGTTGTACGAAAAAGTGTACGATAGCTTAACGCCGACGGTTGGCTACTGCAAATTGGAAACACGCGTGGGCACGATAAAGCGTGCCCACCCTACGAAAACGTCACATTAACGAAACGACTATGCAATTAACCCCCAGAGAAAAAGACAAACTACTCCTCTTCACTGCCGCCCTCCTCGCCGAGCGCCGCAAAGCCAGAGGCTTGAAACTCAACTACCCGGAAGCCGTGGCCTATATCTCCGCCGCGATCATGGAAGGTGCCCGCGACGGCCAGAGCGTCGCCGAACTCATGAGTTACGGGCGAACCTTATTGACCCGCAACGACGTGATGGACGGCGTGGCGGAAATGATTCCCGACGTACAGGTGGAGGCGACGTTTCCGGATGGCACCAAATTGGTAACAGTGCATGACCCAATTGTATAGTCATCGCGTGGGCACAAAAAGCACGTGCCCACCCTACGAAAATCTGTCAGAAAGCAAAGAAAATCCAACATGTAGATACCGTCTTAAACC
>NZ_PPPU01000014.1 GCF_006483455.1 Methylomonas koyamae | reverse complement strand
TTTTGGGGCCGGCTCTCTACCCCGGACACATTGCCTCTCACGTCGGAAAAGCATTTCCAGGGTGCAGTGGCTTCGGGGACGAGCACCATAATCGCCATGCCTGTTTCCGAGGAAAAGATTTCTTTAATCTTCAGTAGGCTTTTGTCGGTGCCGACTTGTTTCGCAACGGCCGCCATACAGGCCTTTTCCGCAGCGCTGGTCAGGCTGACATTGCTGTCCGCGCTGTCTGTAGTCGCGTTGCTGGCAGGGATACCCACGTTAATGGTGAAATTGATCGGTTTGCCTGAGTTTTTGGCATTGCCTTTCAGGTAAACGCGAATAATGTAATCACCGTCTTTCGGTAGCGTCCCGGAGTAGTGGTCACCTTCGTTCATCCCCACGAATAGGGCTTCATAGGTGCTGCCAGGGGGGATGACGTTGAAATAGGCCGCGCCTTTGTCAGCTTTAAAATCCACATTCAATGTCTGGCCGGCCTTGGCTCGCAACACGTAATCGACGTCTTCGCCGCCTTTGACAGTTCCTTTGATGGTCGCGCTGGATTTGCCTTTGGGGAATTGCACGGGTTTGCTCGCCGCCTCGGCGGTGGCTACTAGGCTCATCGTCAACACGATGCCGGTGAGTAAGCTGAGTAATTTGGTCATGGTGTACTCCGTTGTTTCAAGTTAGCGACGATTAGGGACAATCTAGCCGGTCGTTGCGGACTATAACATCCGCCGGCAATGTCAATTGGTCACGTTTGTTACCGCTATAACCGGGGATAAACAACCTAAAACCTTAAGCGCTAGCCGCCGGCAGCCACCGCCTCCGGGATTTCGTAGCGTTCCTCATTTCCGATTCGAATCAAAAACAAATCGCCGGAGCGCTCGAATATCAACTTCAAATTGTCGTCGTAAAAAGCCGGCTGACCGGAAATGAACTCGATACGCCGCTCGCCGCGGCCGTTACGATTGATCCGGACTTCGGCATTGCCTGCGCCCTTGCGAACACCCCCAAACGGGCAGCGGCCGGTCGGTTGGCCGAGCTCCAACGCACAGGGAATATGGCCGGTAGCATGAAATGCAAAGAAACTTGGTCATTTAAGTCTCCGCTGGGTTTCGCGTTGCTCTACCCAGCCTACGGCCCTGCGATTGAGCCGAACGTGCTTAATCCGGCGATCAGGAAATTTCGTGTCGTAGCCCGTATTAAGCAACGCGGAACACAGAATCGAATTAAAACCCAACCGGATTGCACGATATAAATCCGCGCCGGATTCCGAGTCGTCAAATCCCGGATTCCGCTTACGCTCCATCCAGGCTACTTGCTAGGCGGGCCGCGGCTATCCCGTGCATGCAGCAAAGCCGAACGGCCGTCGAAACAGCTGCAGCTCTGGCCAGCCTGTTTGGATTGACTCAGTTGCAAGCATCGGCTGCCGTGTAGACGATGGACTGGTAACGGCCCTCGTTTATAACGATGGATACGCACGCGCCGCTGTGGTTTTCCCGCCAAAACTGGGTTGGCGTGTCAACCGAGGAGGACGAGCGCGAAAAGTGGTAGCCGCGCCGCGATAACTCCCCTTCAGCCTGTCCGGCACGGGCGCCCACCATGTCGGACAAACTGTTTGGCGTTTGTCCGAAGTGGCTGTTGTTTCCGTTGCTGTATTGGTTGTTGTAACGCTGGTTATGCTCGGAATTATGCTGTTGATCGTGATGCCGCCCGTAACGGTTGCCCGGAGCGTTTTCGCAATCATGCCGGCCTTTCAGATGTATCTTATGAACTTTGTTGTTCTCTTCTTCGAATTCATAACACTCATTTTTTTGCTCGTTAAACCACCAACTGCGCGGACCTTCCCGGCCGTATTCGTCGTATCCGCGATCACGCAATTCGTTTTCCGCTTGATAAACGTTTTTGCCCTTCAAGTCGTAGACCAGGATGGTTTTAAGCTCCTGACCAAGATTGTGGTTATAAGAACTTCCGTTCGAATTATTCGGATTGACAACACAGCCGCTCATGCTGATCAAAGCAGCAGTGGCAGTGACGATTATCAGGGGTTTAAAGCGCCGTAGCATAAGACTCTCCTGGGGTTACGGTGAAGGTAGTAGCGAATTGCCAACCGTTTTCTTGTCGGGTCAAGCTTGGTCGGCAAGGACCATTTCGCTAAGTTTTGAACGACGTTAACAAAGAGTCTAGTCCATGTTCAGAGTCGCCCAAAGTCGAGTTTCTTCCCGTCGGCTAGCTCCGATTTGACCTTTTAGCCGCAGCGGGAAACGCTGATTAAATCTTCCGTGACGACAAGAAAGACTCGCAGCATCTCGGCCTGAATTGGCGCATCAACGACAAAGGCAAACCCGGCAACAACCTGTCGTACAGCCAGCGTAAGCACAACCGGACGTACGCGTCGAGCAGAGCCTGGGTCGAGCTTATTTTCCGGAGCATTAAATACCCATCAAGGCACAAGTGCCAATTCGGTTTCCACAAGCGCCCTTACCGGGGCTTGGAGAAAACGGGGCTCAGGTCAATTGGCTGGAGGACTTGGTGAATTTGTATCTGCTGGCATATTCCAGTCCAAACCAGCCACCCATTCCGATTGAAAACCGCCACCGGTTCCGATTAAAACTCAGCCATCGATTCGGTGTCGTTACGCCAGTTTCGAATGACTGCTTTTAGACGTGGCAAATTGGCACAACCGACCCGTTGCGGTCTATCAGCTAACATGATTCAATGGCAGCAATTGGATCATTACCAGACATAATTTTTTCGTCACCGATGATATACAGAAGGGACAATTATATGCATATCAATAAATTATCGCTTCAACGAGTATTTTTGGTAAATATACGGAAACCATCCAATTACTAGTTAGCGATATCTATGTGTCGCCTTCAATATTTAGTAGTTGCGTTGCTAATCGTATTTGCTGCGAGTAATGGCTTCGCCGACTGGGCAATTGTTGGTGCCACATATAACTGTAACGGCGAATCGCTTACGCTTGAGGGGATCGTAGATAGTTCTAGCGGGAGTATCAAGCCCAAGCCAGGAACGACGAAATTGGTTAAGAGCAAGAATATTATTCGTTGCTCAGTAGGCGATTCCGCTGTTGAAGCACGTGTGTTCGCAACGCCTCCATCAGATCATGGCGAATGCGGTAGCGCTGGAACCGTGTGGTTAGCTTCAATTCGAATCAACGACGAAGACTACCTAACCGAGCCTGGGTACATAAATAATTACTGCACGATGCAACCGAGTTATAGCAAAGTTGTAGTTAAAAAAATGCGCAAATCCATCGTCCTAAGTACCTGTCGCGCAATCTGGGATTGGGGAAATGAATTTGAAAATGAAAAATGCGATGAAATCAATATCGCTAACCCGGCAGTCAACACGGACGCTACGCGATAAATCCGCGTAGCGCAGGTTACTTCTTCGGGTTAATTAAAAGAGCAGTATCCAGCATCAACCGGTCATTCAGAAATCCACCTCGATAGACTGCTTTTGGCCGATCCAAGGCGTTCAAAATCTGGCTGGGTTTGAATCAAAAGCGATGACGGCGATCCAACCTGAATGCCCGGCTGTTTTGATCGAACGGCCGTACGGCAGATAAACGATTGGCGTAAGGTGGATTCGCGAACCAATCCACCATTGATGGCTTGCGATATACCTGCGCCATTTGATCTTGCGCTTGGTTTGGATTTTGGCGGATTGTCGCTACGCTCCCAATCCGTATATGGACTCCTCCCGTTTTGGCAAGCCGATCACTTCGAATTTGCTGGAACGCCGTCGTAGTTTGCTTGATGCCGCCCCTCACGATCTGGCATTTGCCGCGCCAAGCAAGTGCTGCAAGGTTGCACGTAGTTTGGCGGGATTGACCGGCTTGTGCAGCAACGGAAAGCCGCTGGCATCGGCCTCGCGTAAGCGTTCGGGACCGGTATCGCCGGTGACGACCAGCACCTCGAACCGGTAGCCCAGTGTTTCCCGCAAATCACGCGCGAAATCGATCCCGGAAACGCTATCGGCCAGCCGATAGTCGGTAATCAGCAAGTCTACCGCCGAATCCGCCCGCGCCAGCTCGTCCAAAGCTTGCGACAAGGATGCCGCCGCCAAAACCCGGCAACCCCAACGCGACAACAGGCCGCTCATGCTCTCCAACACACTGCTATCGTCATCCAGCAACAACACCTGCTTCCCGGCCAGCAGCGTGGTCGCCAGCAGCGGATGGCCGGCCTGAGCCTGAGCCGGGCGCGACGCAGACTTTAGCGCCAACGGCATCCTCAGCGAAAAGCACGAGCCTTTGCCCAACGCAGAACGCACCTGGAGCGGGTGTCCGAGCAGCCGCGCCAGCCGTTTGACGATGGCCAACCCCAGCCCCAAACCCTGACGGCGGTTGCGGCCGGCATTGTGTAGCTGGTGAAATTCGACGAAGACTTCGTTTAACTGGTCTTCGGGTATGCCGCGGCCGGTATCGATCACCTGAATTTCCAGTTCCGCTCCGCGCAGCCGGGTACCGACCAAGACCCGGCCGTTCTCGGTATAGCGCAGGGCATTGCCGATCAGATTGCGCAGCATCCGCTCCAACATCGCCGGATCGGTCACCACCGGGTATCGGCCGGGCCGGAAGCGGACGGTATTGCGGTTTTCCTGAGCCAAAGGCTGAAATTCGGCGTGCAGCCGCTCGAACAACTCGGCGAGATCGCAGGCTTGCAGTTCGGGCGTGACTACGCCGGCGTCCAGCTTAGAGACATCCAGCAGGGCGCTCAACATCGAATTGACTGCGTCGATAGCGTCATCGATCCGATCGATCAAGTGCGCCGTGTTCTCGCCGCGAACCCGCTCCGACAATTCCCCGAAAAACAAACCCAGCGCATGAATCGGTTGACGTAAATCGTGGCTGGCCGCGGCCAGAAACCGGGTTTTGGCGGCATTCGCCCGTTCCGCGTCGCGCCGGGCATTCTCCAGAGCCAACTCGCGCTTGATCAGGTTACTGATGTCGGTAAACGTGATCACCCGGCCGCCGTGACGTAACAGTACCTGCAGAATTTCGTATACCGGGCCGCCGGGCAGATGGTAATGGGCCGGGCCTTGGGCGCTGACCGGCAGCGGCGGATTCGCCGCAGCCAACAACTGCGCCAAGTTCTTGCCGGGTTCGACTTGGCAGCCGACCGCGGCCAAGGTATCGCTGAACCGCGCATTCCACATCCGCAAGCCATCGTTCTCGTCCGACATCGCGATGCCCTGCCCCATATTTTCCAACGCGGTTTCCAACAAGGTCGATTTTTCTTCCGATTCCTGGCGCAGCGCGACATTCTCGAAACTCAACTCCAGCGCGTGGTTAAGCATGTTGGAAAATTTTTGCGTGTAGTAGTAGCTTAACAGCGGTAGAAACGAGATCGTGATCGCCGCGGCAATGAAATGTTCGCCGCCGTAATACAGAAGCTCGAATACAAAGGTCAGGCCGATCGGTATCGATAGCATCAAGACGGCCGGATAGTAAGCAAACCAGCTCATCATCGCCCCCACGGCCTGGATAATCGGCGGCAAGCAGACCAGCAACACATTGGCGGGGTCGTCGATATCCAGAAACATAACGATACACAGTATCCAGCCCAAGCTGGTCAGCGCGCCGGCCGATAGCACCAACATTTTGTACAGCGTGATGTTTGCCGCCAGGCGCTGCTTGCGGGACCGGTAGTAATGCAAAATCGACCAACGCGATAAATGGGTCAGCGATGAAAACGCAAACCATGCCAGCAATTGATTGTGCGGCGCGGTATGCCACAGATCGATCACAATCAGCACCGGGAACGGCAGCATTAACAGCACTGAATTGCTGATCGCGGTCGTCACCCACAACCGCTCCACTTCGATTTCGTTTCGATATTTGGATTCTATGGCAGACATGCGTTTAACCTCGTTTCAATCGCACGGCATTAGCCGATTTACCAGCGGTTGCCGACAGCGGAGGCTAACGATTATCGCAAGCGGATAGTGATATACAAATCAACATACCCAATAATTCGAGGCCGCCGGAGCTTGGTGTATTGATCCGACTTTGCGCTGTTTTTATGTCCCTTCGCCCTGAGCCCTTCGACTGCACTCAAGGCGACCGGTTAAAACATATCAGAGTCGATTCAATGGCGATCGACCTTACCCGGAACGGCCGACTTATTTCGGCGAAGTCGGCCCACCACCGTCCGGCAACGGCCCGGTATCGCCGTCGCCGTCTCCATCCCATTCTTTAGCACGGGTCGAGCCGGCGAAGAATTGGTAGCGTCTGCGGAACAACATCGCATGAAAATCCTCGTCGTCCGCGCCTTCCCAGAAATCCGGCACCGGACGCACCGGTACCGCCGGCGCCGGCGGCACCGGAATGGCTGGCCTGTCGCCGCGCGGGCTGGCACGCAGAAACGGCTCCAGATCGTTGGCTTGCGCCATGCGTTCGCCCATATCCGGCGGGTTATTCGGCAGAAAGCGTTTGGCAATCGTTTTCAGGATAGAGGTATGGTCGAAGGTTTCTTTGGCGACGCTGCCGCGCTCGACCCAAGGCGATACTACCAAGGCGGGTACCCTGGGGCCATAGCGGTCCATACCCTCGGTGGTCGCGGCACCGGAAATCAGCGGTGCTCTTGGCGGCGACACGTGATCGAAAAAACCGCCGTGTTCGTCGTATGTAATGATCAACAAGGTTTTGTCCCAACCCGGCCCGGCCATCAAGGCATTGACCACTTCTCCGATCAAACGCTGGCCGTGGCCGATATCGGTGGGAGGGTGGTCGTCGGCGCCCGGCGGCGCATCGATGAAGTCCGGGTCGATAAACGTCACCGCCGGCAGCGTGCCGTTGCGCGCGGCAGCATAAAAGCCATGCTCCGGATCGCGCGCATCCAATACCCGGTCATTGTCGAACACGTAACGGTCGAACAGCCGCAGAAAACCGTAACCGTGTTCGTAATAACGCCAAGACACACCGGCCGCACTCAGGTGTTCGAAAATGGTTTTATCATCCGCCAAAGTGGCGCCCCCGGAAAATTTGGGATTTCCCACTTCAAACTTATTCGCGGCGTTGCGGCTCAAGCGGCCCGTGACTTGGTAAAAACGGTTCGGAAAGGTTGGCCCCGGATGTGCGCAAAACCAACGGTCGCAAACCATGAACTCCCGCGCCAAGGCATCGAATACCGGCACTTGTGGCGCCTGATAATAGCCCATCACCTTGCCCGGATCGGTGCCTTTGGCGGCAAATTTTTCGGCAAAACTGGTGACAAAACCATCCATACGGCCCTTCGGCGGGTTAGCGTCGTCCCAGTTGACCTGGGTCTTGACGCATGTAAAACCGTGGCAAGGGTCTTCGATGAACAGCGTACCGGGCAACGGAAAAGACGGGTAATCGACGCCGTTGTACGAATTGGTTTCGTTGCCGTTCAGGCCGTCGATGTCGCTGCGAATCCGGCCGTCGGCGCCGCCTTCTTTACTCAGATAACCCAGCATGTGGTCGAAGGATCGGTTTTCCATCATCAGCACTACGATATGGTCGATGTTGGCCAACCGGCCGGGCGGCAACGGCGCCTGCGGCGTTTCCGGGATCGGCGGACGCTGTTCTCCGCCCAAATAGTCGATCAACAGCCGGCTGCCGTCGCACCACGCCCCGACCACCGCAGTATCCTTGCCCAGCAACCATTCGCTGAGGTAGCGGTTCAGGCCGGGCTCGTGGCCGCTCGCGGTCCGTCTACCCTTAGCCAGTTGCACCAGTATTGCTGCGCCAATGTCAGTGAACAGTTTTTCGACTTTCTTGATGATCAGACTATCTCCGGGGACCCAATCAAAGTCTATGTCGACACGGATGAATTCCTTGTAAAGCTGCACTCGCAAATCGTCCCGCAGCGAAGCTTTAGCGCCGACCGAACCGGTCGCCTTGAATACCTTGCCTCTGAATTCGACGACTGCCAGCATAAGCCTGCTATCCAGCGCCTTGTATTGAACGCCAAGCAGAGCCTGCTTCACCAAGTCATCGAAGCCGGCGATATTCAATAGCCGTTGCTCGCCATCAAGCATCAGCGGTACGGCAAAATTAAATTTCAGTTTTTTGATGTTGACGTCGGGTAACCATTCGATCTGGATTTCCGGCTCCACGCCTTTGGTCTCGAACTCAACTTCGATGCCGATCTCAGCGGGCGCACCCGGTTGCGGCGAACCCATGGTCAAACGGATGCGATCGGTACCTAAGTCGTTGATCCGAACAAATTTGCCCCCAATACGTTTCTTGGTTAGCAGGCGCCGGGTGCCGTAAACCTCGTCCTCAAAATGCACGAACACCCAGTTTTCGCCGAATTGGCTACCGGAGAGCCGGACTTGAAACAACATGCGTTCCCGCAAATTGACAAACTCGTCGAATTTGCGCTGAAACAATGCCAACGGTAACAGCCGTTGCCGTTTGATGCCGGCATCCTGGTAATTTGGGATACCCATAGCCGCCATCAGTTGCCTTACCGATAGCGGCTTCGGCAATTTGTAGGGTTTCGCCAGTTGCCGAATACTGACCGATGAGCCGATTATTAATCCGCTACTGCGTAAACTAGGCATGTTCGCCTCCTTAAAGTTGGTTATTGCAAGGCAATCAAAACCGGCACCAAGCCCTTACCGCCTTTCAACGGACGCAAGGCTTTACCGATCACCGCGCCAAAAGCGCTAAGGGCGTCGCCGGCTTTCATCGCGTGGCCCGGCGTCGGCGAGGTGGTCAGTAAGTCGCCGACGGCGATGTCGCCGAACTCGGCGTCCACCTTGCAATACACCTTGCCCATCAAGGCAATCGGCTTGCGCGGCTTGCCGGTCGGTTGCTTGTCCAGCACGATGCCGGGCCGGTAGTCGCCGGCGCCGGATACCACGCCGGCCACCCGTTTGTCATAAGCTTGACTGCTGGGATGCAGCGCACCGTCGTCGCCCAGCACCATCACAGTGCCGGCTTCGACCTCGCTGTCGCAGATGTCGAAATCCTCGGCGCAGTCGGCATTGAGTAAGCGGATATCGCCGGACACTTCGACATCGCCATTGAAGGACGACGTGTCCGCCAACACGCTAAACCGAGGGACCTTGTTGGGAAAAGCGCCGGTGATCAGAATCTCCGCGGCAGTGCTGCGGCCGTCGCTACCGATACCTTCCAGATAGATGCGGTTATCGTTCAAATTGTTGCCGATCAACAATTGGCCGCCGCCGCTGCCGCTCAAATCGAAAATCAAGGGGCTGCCGGCGATCTTGGCCGCTTTGGCGTTCACGGTAAATTGCGGGATCGGCTGGGTGTAGCGCCCGGTGATCAACAGCTCCGCCGCATGGCCGTTGCCGTCGGAACTGAATCCTTCCAGATAAATTTTGTTGTCGTCGCGGTTGCAGGCAATATGCAACTGCCCACCGCCAATCGGGCTAAGATCGAGCACGATACTGCCGTTGCCCTTCAAGTTGATGCTGTCGCCGTTGGCCGACAATTGGGTGCTGGGATTGCCGTTTAACACCAGATTGCCGGCGACGTCGAGTTTGCCTTGCGGGACCGCGGTACCGATACCGACCCGCTCGGCAGATAGACTAAGGGAACTGCGAGTACCGTTTTGATCGGTTACCGCTTGAGCTTGGTCGCTCAGGGCGTTTTCTAGCTGCAAATTGGTCGCCATGGTTTTACTCCCAGAGAAATAGATGGATACAGGCCGGAAACGGCCGAAAACGTTTGGCTAGCGCACTGCCCTTACTGCAACGCAACCAACACCGGCACCAAGCCTTGGCCATCCGCAAACGGCCGCAACGCTTTACCAATGACGGTACCGAAGGCGCGTGCGGCATCACCGGCTTTCATCGCATGGCCGGGCGTCGGCGAGGTGGTCAGCAAGTCGCCGACGTCGATGGCACCGAACTCGGCGTCGACCTTGCAATACACCTTGCCCATCAAGGCAATCGGCTTGCGCGGCTTGCCGGTCGGTTGTTTGTCCAGCACGATGCCGGGCTGGTATTGCCCGGCGCCGGACACCACGCCGGCCACGCGCTTGTCGTAGGCCTGGCTGCTTGGATGCAGTGAGCCGTCGTCGCCCAATACCATCACGGTTCCGGCTTCGATATCCGCGTCGCAGATGTCGAAGTCCTCGGCGCAATCGGCGTTGAGCAGGCGAATATCGCCGTTGACGGCAATATTGCCGGCCACATGCAAGGCTTCTTCCGGGGTTTGGGTACCGATACCGACGTTACCGTTAGCGTTGATCCGCATCCGTTCCATACCGCCTTGCACGTCGTCCACCCGGAATACCAAGCCGTTTTCCAGGTTGCCGGCACGTACGTCGATAAAGCCGGATTGATAGGTGTTGTTTATGTAGCCGCCGAACAGACGCATGCCAACCTGGCCTTGGTCGGTTATCCCGCCGAAATACAGATTGCCATGCTCGCCACCTACAGGCGCTGGCAATTGCACATTGCCGGAACCCAGCGTCAGCCGCTGGCTGGCATGGGCTGTACCGATGCCCACATTTCCGGTCGCTTTAACCAATGAAATCCCTCTATCCCACTGCCAGTTGCCATTCGCATCGTCGCCGGTGATATGCAGAAAATCGCCACCGGCATGGGTTCTGGTGTGGAAAATATAGCGATAGCCGTTGGCGTCCGTGCCGGCCACAATGTCGGCGCTGACGTGCAGTTTGGCTTTCGGGTCGGCGGTGCCGATGCCCAACCTATCGCTGGAAATATTAAGAGAACTGCGGTTGCCGTTTTGGTCGGTCACCGCTTGAGAATTCGCGGTTAAAGAGTTATCCAATTGCAGATTGGTAGTCATTTCGTTCACCTCTGGTTAAGTTTTAATCTCAAGAGTTTTGTAAAGCGCCGGCATTGCGCGATCTGTCGGGCGATACCGATCGCGACGGCTGTTGCCGAACCACTTGGGCTTTGGCTTCCGCTTGCCGATGGCTGGCGATAGCGAGCGGCGTGTCTTTGGCGGCCTGTTTGAACACGAAAGCCTTGCGGGCCTCGTGGTAGTCGCCACTGCCGTAAAAGTTTTCGAACATTTGGGCTAACTCTGCCTGACGATAAGCCGCCAACGGCTGCTCGGCTTCGTCGCGGCAACGGCGACCGGCTTTGGCGCCCAGTTCTTCCCGCAATAACGCGTCGTTTTCGAGACGGTGGCGTACCAAGTGTTTGACTTGGGCGACAAACAAGGCATGCGAACTATCCAGCACTTGATCGACCATACCCAGTTGCCATGCTTTCCTGGCGCTGAGCGGAATACAGGCTGTCGACAAACGCTCCGCCGCCTCCGCCCCCACCCGCCTGGGCAGGAGATAAGTCCAATATTCCGAACCGTATAGTCCGCCCATGTTGCGGTAATGCGGGTTGAACACCACCCCATCCCGCACCCAAACCAGATCGGCGGCTAACGCTAGAATCGCCCCGCCAGCACCGGCGTTGCCGGCCACAGCGGCAATGGTGAGCTTGTCGGGAGTCTGGATGATTTGTCTGACCAGATCGTCGATGGCGTTGATATTCAGCCAGGATTCGTCCGCCGGGTTTTGGGCGGCCTCGATGTGATTGAGGTGAATGCCGTTTGACCAGAAATCCTCACCGCCCATCAATACGATTGCTTTGACGCTTAGCCCCGCCAGATAGCGATACACTTTCAGCAGTAAACGGCATTGATCGGTACTCATACCGCCGTTGTGGCAAGTAAAGTGCAGAAAGGCCACGTCCCCTTCCAACTCGTACCAGATCTCCTGTAGCGGATATTGTCGGCCCGGCTTCAAGTGATCGATCGTCAGGCGTTTGACCCCGGTTGCGAACCAGCGGGCCATGCCCTGCCGTGGCGCTTGGAGCAGGTCACCCAATGCCATTGCGGCCGGCAACTTAATGCCCTTTCCGTCCGCCCGCTTTGGTTTGAGATGGCCAATCCAGACCGCACCGTCGACGGTGGCCCGGCAAATAGCCTGTTCGGCGATCGCCACGATGCTGCCGGGTTTACCGATGAACTGGTCGTCGGCATGGGCGTTGAACAGGTAAAACGGCTGACCGCACACTTGATCCAGTACGCCGGGACTGCCGTCCGCAGCGCGAATTCTGGACACGATTTCGGCACTGCTGTGCTGTTGCCAGTCGATGGCGCGATCGCTCTGCTTCATCGCCGGGCGCAATCTGCCGGTGATGCTGGGATTGCCGTAATTCAGGGGTTCCGGGCGGAAGCTGGGAGCCTGTATGTAGCTCATGGCTTCCCACAGACACTCGACTGCGGCTTGCGTCACTTCCCGGTTGAACAAGCTGCTTTTGGTGGACGCGCGCATCGGAAACGTGCGGCTGGCCCAGATTGGCCCGGCGTCCATTTCCGCGTCGGCGGCCAGCAGGGTTACTCCCCACTCCGGCAAACCTTCCTGAATGGCCCAATCCAGCGAGGACGGGCCGCGGTCGCCTTTTATGCCGGGGTGTACGATCAGACAGGTGTAGCGCTGGTAAATCGTGGCCGGAATGCGCCGGGTTAAAAACGGGCAGAGGATAAGTTCGGGATGAAACAGCTCAACCCCCTCCAACAGCCGGGCTTCGTCGCCTAAATGCAATTCGACAGAGACGTCATGGCCGGCATCGTTGAGTTCGGTAAAAAAACGCTGGGTCAGGCCTGAGAATGCTGTGGAAACTAATAAGACACGCATGGGATACTCCTGATTACTCTGGTTTATGGCTGTCGTAGCCCATGACGCACGCCCTTCCAAAACATCAGGGTGAAACGGTATTGATGGGCGGGACAACAAACACGCCCGGCGACGGCATCGCAGCCAAACCACCGGGCAACATCGCGGTTAACCGCCCTTGCCGATGCCGCGAATCAGCGGCCCGAAGAACTCTACGCAACCGGCGGTCGGGCATGCGGTTTGCGCCCGATATTCCTGAGTGCGGATCGGCGTCGGTTTGGGTTGCTTGGTGCTGTAACCGCGGCCGGGGGTACCGGCTTGAACCGAGCCGACCCAAAACAGGCTCAGCCCGGCGACAGCAAGCAAACCGCGGATGGAGTGTTGTTTTAACTTAATGTTTTTCATGACAATTCTCCTAACAATATTGAATTAAGCGTTGCGGCGACGGCCGGCCAAAGCAAGCAGAGCCGAACCGAACAGCCAGAAAGCGCCGGGCAACGGTACCGCCGCGACGCCGATTTCGCCGGTGGTATACAGCTTGGAAAAATCCCAGCGCAAACCGTTGGCCAAGGTCGCGAAGCGAGTATCGATCCGCGTGAACTTACCGGAGCTGCTGCCCCAGTCGAACAAGTCGAACACATCGCCGGCCTGAGCCGCGAAGTTGTCCCACCACATCAGTTGCAGCACGCCGCCGAAATTGAGGTTGCCGGCTACTTGCAATTGATCGAACTGCTGACCGGCTTCGAGACCGCCGATTTCGGCCAGATACAGGTTCTCGCTGCCGAAGCTGGCGCTACCGCTGTTGGCCACCAAGGCCGGCGAATTGCCCAAGGACAGGCCGCCTTCGTAATAACTGGTGCCGGTGCCGCTCAACAAGGCACCGTCGCGCACCACCACCTGGCCGAAAAACACGGCGCCGGCATCGCGCCCGACCCGTAATTCGCTGCCGGATTGCAAGGTCACGTCGCCCCAAAACGCGGTTTCGCCGTTGCCGGACAGCACGATTCGACCGGTTTTGGCGTTGGTCACGGCGCCGGTTACGCTATTGGCACCGAAACCGACCTGCAGCTGGCCGCGATTTTCCAGGCCGCCGCCAAAATCGGCGGCGGCGTTTTGCAGTTGCAATTGGCCCTGATTGATCAACATACGATCGGTGTGCAAGCGGGCCAGATTGCCGCTGGCGCCGATCAATTGGATACTGCCGGCGTTGTCGACGCTGCCGCCCAGTAAGCGCATCTGCTCGCCGCTACCGACCTGTACCCGGCTGGCGGCATCGATTTGCAAGCCGCCGTCCAGCGTACCGGCCCCGGTCAACGCGGCATTTTGCAGACGAGTGCCGCGCTCGGCCGCGGTATAGCCACGATTCAAATCAAACGCCACGCTGTGGCCGGCGCTACCGCTCACGACAAGACTGCGCACGCTGGCATGGGTGCTGCCCAAAATCGTGGCGTTACCGCCCGGATTGACGACAACATCGTGCGGTTGGCCGGGCGCGAAACCGAAACTGCCGAAGCCGGCGTAATTCCAGCGCGCGGCATCGTCCCAAGCCCCGTTGCCGTTGCCTTGCCATTCCGGATGCAAGGTCAGTACAAAGCCTTCGGCTTCAGCCCCTTCGTGCGAACCGAAGCCGACGATCTGGCCGTAACGGTTAATGCCCAAAGCGTGGTGCAAGGTCCAGCCGTCCGCTGCCAGCCGGTTCAAGTCGTAAATCCGGCCGTTATTCCACAGCACGGCATGCATGGCGTTGTCGGTGGTGCGCGAATAGCCGACGATCTGACTGGTATCGTTGATGTCCGAAGCCCGACTGTCGCCGCCCAGACTGCCCAGGTCTTGCATCCGGCCGTTGGCGTAATGAAAGGCGTGGGGGAGGTACTCATCCGGCCTCAACGAACTGTAGCCGACCACCTCGCCGGCGTTGTTGATCGCCGTACCTTCGCTGGTATCGCCGCCCAGGCCGCCAATCGTTTGGCCGACGCCGTCGCGGTACAAGTGGGCAAGCGAGCCTAGCCCGTTCGGACCGGCCACGTAACCGGCGGCGTCACCGCGATTGTTGATCGCATTCACGCCCCTCCCGCCGGTTTTCAGCAACGTACCGTTGCGGGAGATCACGCCGGCAACGCTCCGGTCCCCTACCACGGTACCGGCGATATCGCCGTTGTCGTTGATCGCCCATGACAGGCTTTTACGGCTATCGGTGGTCAAGCCGGTCATCTCGTTGGCGCCGTCCCGCCGGATAAAGAGTTGATTGGTATACGGATGGTCGGCATCGACGTTGACCGAGGCCACAACGTCGCCCCGGTTATTGATCGCGTAAGCTTGTACCGATTTGCCGCCGACGGTAATTTCCTCGGCGCTACCGTTGCGGTAAATGTAGGAACGGGTGACGCTTGGTTCCCGGTCCTTACCGGGCAGATTGTTCAACAGCAGGATTTGGCCCTGGTCGTTGATGTCGCGGGCAACGCTGTTGCGGTCGCCTTGCAGACCGGTACCGGCAAAATCGTAGCGGGCCGCGGCGGCGGCCGGAACCGCCGCCAACGATCCGCCGGCCAGCACCGCCGCAACGGCCCAAGGCAGTGGTCTTATCTGAAAAATTGGGAATGGCATGGTTATCTCCTGGAACAGTTCGAGTCGGATTCAGCAAGGCCGGCTCAAGCCGCCTGACCGCCGGCATCCGGATCTTCGTCGCTAGTCCAGGCTACGATGACCGACTGAGCCGGACCCGTCGCTACCCAGCCGGCGGCCGCATTCGCGCCGCCGATCACTAAAACCGCTAACCAGAAAGCGCGACCAGCCGCGCGTTGTTTACCAACAAGTAATGTGTACATCTGAGTTCCCCCAAAACGAATGAATAAAAACCGGCGGACCTAACAGCCGCAGCCTGGGTCCGTTGGGGGATAAGGTAACAATTGCCGGTTTTCGAAGCGCCCTACGTGGGGAGGGTAGCGGGAGTGAAATATTACCTGGCGGGGGAGGCTGGTTCGGTAACGGGCGTACCGCCAGGGCGTTGTTTTACTGGTCCATGGCAAGCCAGGGCTATTGGCTGATGGAGTTTATTTCCATATCGTTGATCATTAAGTAAGCGCCGGCGCAATACGGCAGAGCCTATCTTTATTCCGAAACCGACGATAACGATTTGACGTATTTCATCGTTCATCAACTGGAAGTCATCAGAAAAGCCATAACTGCTCTACATCAATATCTGGAAAAGAAAACGGCGGAGATATTCGAGATAGAACAATGCCTGGAAGGCTCGGCTTTACAAGGAAAAATAAACCACAGGCAGTTGGCGATTCTGAGACATGCCATGGATCACCCGACGACCATCTACACCATCCAGCAACATCGGGCCGCCCATAAACTCAGCTACCAAACCGCGCGCACCGATTTGCTCAAAATGGCGGACGAATTTCATATCCTGAGCAAGCGCAAATATGGAAATGCCTTCGTTTTTTTAGCCCCCCCGATCTCGAACAGAAACTGACTCAACTGGAAGCACGCTATAAAGCCAAATAAGGGCCATAGCGGATTAAGGTAACATTTGTTCGGAAGCGGGAATAATTTGGGGTGTTTTGAAATTTTTGGGGGTTGCTATCGGCCAATAGCCGCCATTTGGTCATTAGAAATTTCCCGCCACTAAATGGCCGGTTTTTGCCAGATCGCGGACGGTCATTTTTTGCCTGTGACTCCTTCGACAATTGACGAATATCGATTGCCAAACCAGCAATTGCTGTCAGCTTTTTTAACAATCAACCTCCACTCTGCGAATTTACCTTAGAACGTATAATTGTATTTCAGTGGCTTATTAAACATGGCTCAACGATTGCATATATCTTGGCGGTAAAAAAACGCCTCGACAAAAATCTACTGCCTAAACGGAGCAAGCATGCGTAAATTCAGATCCCCCTTGATGGCTCTGGCCTTGTTAATGGCCACACCACTCACCGCTTGGTCATATGCCTTTGATGTAGCCATCGATACCACTAGCTTATCCGGTACCAATGCCATCCTAGCCTTCGACTTTATCGATGGAGATGGCGTCGTTAACAACACGGTGGATGTGTCCGGCTTTTTTATCAATGGCGTTTTCGATCCCGATTTAGGCACGCTGGAAGGCGATGTCACCAGTACCAACGATACCAGTGCCACCTTTCATGATGGCAGCGCATTCAACGAAGTCTTGGTCCCAGTGACCCTTGGCTCAACGATCCTCTTCAGACTGGAAACCACCAATGTATTCCCCGCCGCTAGCCTGGTACCGGACGCATTTTCTTTCTTCATTCTGAATGCCACCAGCAGTTTGCCGCTATTCGCCACCACCGATCCAACCGGTTCCGATGCGCTATTTGTGGTGAACCTGGACGGCAGCCAAAACGGTTTGTCTTTATATACCGCAGCCAACCCCGGCCCTAGCTGGACAGTACAACCGGCGGCCGTTCCATTACCCGGTGCCTTTTCAATGATGTTACTGGCCGGTGTCTGCGGTGGCTGGTTAAAGCGCAAACGCCTCATGGTCTAATCAGCGCTTAACTGCTTGTTTTACCCGTAGAACGCTACCTTTAAATTACAAAAATATACCCTCACGGAACATCGCTATAGCCGGGCGATTCGTCCCTGACTTAGCCATGCGCCGTTACTCTGGAGTTCGCGCATGTCAGTCAGCAAGGATTTAGATCTCTTCACCATCAGCAATACTCGTCCGACCAAAGCCCATTCGGGTATCGCGGTGATGCTATGGCTGTTGCTACTGTGCTTCGGTCTTTACAGCCTGCCGCTATGGGCGGTGACAGCCAGCCCCGTCGCCGTCACCGATCAAGTGACAGTCACTTACAGCGGCTTGCGCCTGAACCGGGCTACCAATACTTACGACAACACTGCCAGCCTGACCAACAAATCCAGCCAAGCCATCCAAATCCCGATTCAACTGGCGATTCGTGGTATCAGCGTCCCTAGCGTCAGCCTAGCCAATGCCAACGGCGCTTCAAACGACGGCACCCCCTATGTCAATGTCCCGCTAGGCGATGGCACATTGTCTCCCGGTGAAACCGTCAGTGGCGTGGTATTAAAATTTAACAATCCGCAAAAGTTGGCTTTCACCTTTGCTCACAGCGTACTCGGCGTACTGCCTAGCGCGAACCACCCACCGATAGCCAATGCCGGTACCGATACCAGCGCCCCGGTTGGCACTCAAGTCACCCTCAGCGCCTTAAGCTCCAGTGACGAAGACGGCGATACCCTCAGCTACCGCTGGAAGCTGCTCGAAAAACCCGCCAGCAGCACGGCCCAACTCAGCAATACTACTAGTGTCCAAAGCCAAATCAGTATCGACCGCAAAGGCAGCTACCGCATCGAACTAATCGTCAACGACGGCAAAGTCGACAGCCAACCGGCCTATGTCACCATCAACACCGAGAATTCCAAACCGGTCGCCAAGGCAGGCGACGACCAAACCGTCAAAGTCAAACAAACCGCCTTGCTGGATGGAGGCAATTCCAGCGACGTCGATAGCGACCCGATAAGCTACAACTGGGAACTGCTGGCAAAACCCAACAACAGTGCGACCGGCTTACTAAACCCCAAAACCCAAACCCCCAGCTTAACCCCCGACTTGCCCGGCAGCTACACCGTCCAGTTAAAAGTTAACGACGGCCTACTCGATAGCTTGCCCGACCAACTACTTATCAACACCGAAAACTCAAAACCGGTGGCCAATGCCGGCGCCAATCAAAGTGCCTTGGTTGGCGATGCAGTCACCCTGGACGGCAGCCTATCCACCGACGTGGATAACGATCCGCTCAGCTACGTCTGGTCCATCCTCAGCAAACCGGCCAACAGCACGCCGCAGTTGACACAATACGACCAAGTTCAAGCCATTCTGACACCCGATTTACCGGGCGATTACGTCGCTCAATTGATCGTCAACGACAGCAGGCTCAACAGCGACCCGGCCACATCCTTAGTAACCGTATCCGCCAAGCCCGTCGTCAACCATGCGCCCAAAATCGGCAGTACCCCCGTTACCACGGCCACTGTCGGTATTCTTTACAGCTACAATGTCAGCGCCACCGATAGCGACAACGACACCCTGAGCTACAACCTCAGCGCCTATCCCACCGGCATGACCATCAACAGCCAAACCGGCCAAATCAACTGGACCCCGGCTGCCAACCAAACCGGTAGCCAAGCCGTCAGCGTTAACGTCAGCGACGGCAAGGGTGGTAGCGACAGCCAAAGCTTCAGCATAACCGTCAACGCCGCCGACCAAGTCAACGTACCGGCGCTGATCGATCAAAGCCGCGCCAGTGCCGAAGCCGCTATTCAGCAAGCCAAACTCAACATCGGCACACTAACGTTTCAACACAACGCCAAAGCCGACGGCAGCGTCATCAGCCAAAGTCCGGCTGCGGGCAGCAGTGTCAAGATCGGCACTCCAATCAATCTGAGTGTTTCCATCGGCCCCGATAACGGCTTGCCGCCCAATCCGGCCACCATCGCCCCCGCACTGGATCAAACCGTGGCGACCACCACCTATGCGGCTAGTCAGTTCCTGTATACCGGCAACAATCCCATTCAAACCTTGAGCAATGGTCAACCGCTGGCAGCTGGCACTATCGAAGCCAAACGGGCAGCGGTGATACGCGGCAAGGTGCTGGACAAACAGAACAATCCGCTGTCTGGCGTTACTGTCAGCATCAAGGATCATCCGGAGTTGGGGCAGACTTTAAGTCGCGTGGATGGACAGTATGACCTGGCTGTCAATGGCGGCGGGGTGATGACTATTAATCTAAAAAAGGACGGTTACCTGCCCGTACAGCGATCCTTGACTAATGTCTCCTGGCAAGATTACGCGATTGCCGACGACGCAGTGCTCATCCAACAGGACAGCAAAGTAACGACAATCGATTTAAACAACACTACGGAAGCTTTCCAGGTGGCTCAGGGTAACGTGGTAACCGATGCCGATGGCAGCCGCCAAGCCAGCCTATTGATTCCGCAAGGCACGCAGGCACAGGTTTACAACCCCGACGGTAGCAGTCGTCAGGTATCCAGCTTGAATCTGCGTTTAACCGAATACACCGTGGGGGCCAACGGGCTTGAGGCCATGCCGGGTCAACTTCCTCCCAGCAGTGCCTATACCTATGCCTTTGAGATGAAGGCTGACGAAGCCGATGTCAAACTCAGTGGGAAAGACGTGCTGTTTGATCGTCCGGTGCCGTTCTATATCACTAACTTCTTGGGGTTCCCTGTGGGTACCGCTGTGCCGGTCGGTTACTACGACCGCGATCAGGCTATCTGGGTGCCTTCGGAAAATGGCAAAGTCATAAAAGTGCTGGCAATAAGTAGTGGCATAGCCACGCTGGACACGGACGGCGATGGCGCCGCCGATGATACGACTAAGTTGGCCGCTTTGGGCGTAACCGACCAAGAGCGTACAAAGCTGGCAGGTCTTTACACTGCCGGGCAAACGCTATGGCGTGTTCAGGTCACTCATTTGAGCACCTGGGACTGTAACTGGCCTTTCATCATGCCAAATGATGCGGTTGCGCCCACACAAAAATTCCCAGTCAATCGAGATAACGGCAAGTTTTGTGCGACCTGTGCTCAACGAGGAGCGCCAACCGAATTATCGGGTTCTATCATCGAAGCAGAAAATCAAATTCTGCGCGAATCACTGCCGATCATCGGCACCGGGCTGACGCTTAATTACGCCAGTGACCGGGTGCCGGGAAGAACCCTGCCGCAAAAACTAGACATACCGGTAAGTGGTGCAACGCTGCCACCGTCAGTCAAACGCATCGATTTAGTCATCGATGTTGCCGGTAAACGCATTGAAAAAAGGTTGCCGGTCGTTACCAATCATGTAGAGCCGTTCGAATGGGATGGTTTGGATGCCTTTGGTCGTCCGGTTGAAGGCGCTCAACAGGCGACCGTCAAAATCGGCTATGTATACGATCCGGTTTATGCCACAGCCGCGGAACAAGCGGCGGCATTTGGCCGTTTCTCGGGCGTGCCGCTCGAGGGTAGCCGTGCCCGTAAAGAAGTAAGAATTTGGCAGGAACATAAAACCGTGTTGGGTGGGCCAAATGGTCGTCAGGATGCAGCCGGTTGGAGTTTATCCGCACACCACCGCTATGATCCGGTGGAACACACTCTGTATCAAGGCGATGGTCGCAGACGTAGCGCCAATGCGCTTTCTGCATCGGGCGTTATTACCAAGTTTGCGCAATTGCCGGCGTTCATCGCTGGTAGCGCAGTCGCCCCCGACGGAACCCTATTCGTTGCTTCTGGCGATCAAGTTGTCAAAGTCTCATCTGATGGCACCATTGTGACTGTGGTGGCCGGAACCGGTGTGCCCGGTTTTAGTGGTGACGGTGGCCTCGCGCAGAATGCCCAACTCAATAATCCTCAAGGTTTAGCATTGGCGAATGATGGCAGCCTGTATATTGCCGATACGGCGAATGCACGAATCCGCAAAATCACTCCCAATGGCACCATAAATACCATCGCTGGCCGAGGAAATGGCGTGATAGGCCTGTTTCACGGTTGTTATGACGGCCAATTGGCAACTACGGGATATTTTGTTGCCTCTGCTGTTGCGGTTGGCTTGGATAACAGCATCTATTTCACCGGTGGCAATATTGGTCACAGTACTGTCTGCCGAATTTCGCCGGATGGAGTTTTAAGTACGGTTGCCGGAAATGGCGGCTCCGGTTTTGGCGGTGATGGCGGCCCAGCGTTTAACGCCAAGCTTTTTAGTCCCGATGGACTGGCTTTTGGTCCGGATGGCAGTTTATTTGTCATGGATAGCGGTAACAATCGTGTCCGCAAAATCTCAACGGATGGGATTATTACTACGGCAGCCGGCAATGGCAATAATAGGTACAGTGGCGACGGCGGACCGGCTGTTAATGCGGGCATTCGTTTGGGCGGTGGGCTTGCCGTTTCGCCATCTGGAGAAGTGTATATTACCGAAGCCGGCTTTGGCGCTAACACCAGTAGAGTGCGCAAAGTCAGAACCGACGGCTTGATCAGTACCTTTGCAGGCGGAGGAACCACACTGGTACCCAATGCCATTGATGGGGCACTATCCGCCTCGGTTAAATTCAATTTCGCGGGCTCCGCCGGTGTTCAAGAAGCACTTAGTCCGATGCCCGATGGTAGCCTAATGGTTAGGTATAACAATGTTCTCTATAGAGTCACCAGCGCATTCAGCGGCTTTTCAGGTGGCGAGTTAGCCATTCCCTCGGATGACGGTTCTGCACTCTATCGGTTTGACAAATCAGGACGGCATTTGACGACCGTGGATACCACTACCGGTAAAACCTTGCTCAGTTTTGTCTACGATGCTAAGGGTCAGCTCAGTACCGTCACCGACCTTAATGGCCTGGTTACCAGTATCGAGCGTGATGGCCTAGGCAATGCCACGGCGATTGTCGCGCCGTTTGGTCAACGCACCGCATTGCAAAGCAATCCTAACGGCTATCTTGCTAAAGTCAGTAACCCAGCCGGCGAAGCCCATCAAATGACCTACGGTGCCGGCGGCTTGCTGGCTGCTTTCAAAGACCCGCGCGGCAATGCCTCAAGTTTTATTTACGATGCCGAGGGGCGTTTGCTGAGCGATAGTAATGCCGCAGCAGGCAAGCTCAGTCTGGCTCGCACTGAACTGGCCGACGGTAGCCAAATTGCCGCAACCACTGCGGAGGGCCTGACTAGCACTTACACGGTGCATGATGCCGTCACCGGCGAACGGGTGCGCGAAAGCCGCTCACCCGACGGCACCAGTGTGCAATCTTCATTCGCTAACGACGGCATCCAAACCACCACCATGCCGGACGGCACTATCGTTACGCAGGAACAAAGCCCGGATGCGCGGATTGGTTTCGGGATGTTATCGCCGGTTACCTCCAGCAGCACTGTTAGCACCGGCGGCTTAACGGCTACGGCCAGCGCCGCTCGTAGTCTAGTGCTGGCTTCGGCAACAGACCCGTTGACTCTCACCAAACTCACCGAAACCTCAACCCTCAACGGCAGAACTTCGACCAGCGTCTACGACGCCGCCACCAAAACCATCACCGCCACCAGCCCGGCCAACCGCAAAGCCACCGCGCTGACCGACGCCCAGGGCAGGATTATCCAGTCGCAAGTCACCGGCATACTAGCCAGCAATGCCAGTTACGATGCCCAGGGCCGCTTGGCCAGTGTCAGTCAGGGTACGGGTGTCGATCAACGCACCCTCAGCTACAGCTACAACCCGCAAGGTTATCTGGCCAGCGTGCTTGATCCGATTGGCCGGCAGGTGCAGTTTGCCTACGACCAAGCTGGTCGCGTCACCACCCAAACCTTGCCCGATGGCCGGCAGATTCTGTATAGCTACGACGCCAACGGCAATCTCACCTCGCTGACACCGCCCGGCCAGCCGGCCCATGTGTTTAACTACACGGCGGTTGATCAAACCGCGGATTATCAACCGCCTTTGGTCAATGCCGGCGGTAATAACACCGTCTACAGCTACGACAAAGACAAGGCGCTGACCTCGGTAACTCGTCCGGACGGCCTGAGTGTGGAGCTCAATCGCGACAGCGCCGGCCGAGTGTCATCGTTGGCCTTGCAACCGGCCAATCAAACCCTGGCCAGTTACGCTTACGACAACGTTACTGGCAAGCTGACCACCATTAGTGCGGCGGATGCCAATCTGGGCTTTAGCTATAACGGCGCTTTGTTGACTCAAACCGCCTGGAGCGGTGCGGTGACCGGTAGCGTCGGCTACGCTTACGACAACAGCTTCCGCGTTACCTCGGTCAGCCTCAACGGCGCCAATCCAATTGCCTATGTCTATGACAACGACGACTTGCTGACCAAGGCCGGCAACCTGACCTTGAGCCGCAATGTGCAAAACGGTTTGCTGACCGGCACTGCCTTGGGCAGCCTGACCGAAGCTTACAGCTACAGCGGTTTCGGCGAGTTGTCGGCTTACGAAGCCAAATACGGTACGTTCTCGCATCTGAAGTTGGCCTACACCCGCGACAAACTGGGCCGGATTACTCAGAAGCAAGAAACCAAGGGCGGCGTGCTCAACACCTACAACTACGGTTACGACACCGCTGGTCGCCTGGTGGAAGTGAAGAAAAACAACGTCGTTCAGGCCAGCTATAGCTACGACGACAACGGCAACCGCTTGAGTCGTACTGCCGGCAGCGTCACCCAAACCGGCACCTACGATGCGCAAGACCGCTTGCTGACCTACAACGGTGCCAGTTACAGCTACACCGACAACGGCGAGCTGAAAACCAAAACGGTCGGTGCGGCGGTCACGCAATACGATTACGACGTGTTGGGCAACCTGAAAAAAGTGGTCTTGCCGGGCGGCGGCCAAATCGACTATCTCACCGACGGCCAGAATCGCCGCATCGGCAAGAAAGTCAACGGCAGTTTGACCCAAGCCTTCCTCTGGCAAGGCCAGTTACAACCGATTGCCGAACTGGACGGCAGCGGCAACGTGGTCAGTCGTTTTGTCTACGCCACCGGCGTCAACGTGCCGGATTACATGATCAAGGGCGGCGTCACCTATCGGCTGATCAAGGATAATTTGGGTAGTCCGAGGGTGGTGGTGAATATTGCCAGCAATACCGTGGCGCAGGAAATGGAGTTTGATGAGTTTGGCCGGGTGACTAAAGATACCAATCCGGGCTTCCAACCGTTTGGGTTTGCGGGGGGATTGTATGATAAGGATACCGGGTTGGTGAGGTTTGGGGCGCGGGATTATGATGCGGTGATTGGGCGGTGGGTTAGTAAGGATCCGATTGGGTTTGGGGGTGGGGCGGCCGACCTATATCAATATACGGACAACGACCCGGTAAACTATATTGATTTCAGTGGAGCGTTCAAATTTATTGCAAAAGTCGATGGCAGTAATTATTGGGTTGATATTAGTAACGTTAATATTGAAGTTACTGATTTGAGAGCCAATGGAGGGCGTAAGGCACGAGTGAGTTTCGATGCGTCAGTTAGCAAAATAACGAAAGGATGTTGGAAGGAACCAAAAAAGTTAAAAGGCCTTAGTAATGAATTCGTTGAACTTCCACCTGTTAATGGATTCGATCTTAAATTATTAGCTAATGTGCTAAAAATTTCTGATTTAGAGCATAAATCAATTGGAGAACTTATTGACGATACTTGGCTGGATTTAGATATCTTATCCGTAAATGTAAATGAAATTCCCAAGAATGAATTCATTACCCCAATTAAGTATGAAAATGGCTTCCAAGGAGAAGGCCAAAATATTTGTGGATGTTTCGGTGTTCAAGTGTTACCACCTTCACCGTTGTTTCGAAAAAATTGGTAAGTCCTTAACCCGTAAGGCGGAACCGGTTTACCGGGTTCCGCCGAATGTGGTTTCGGATTCGGGATGCTTTTACGCGATGCGATGGGTTTTGATGGTTGATGGATTTGGCGGAACGCCTGCCGGCTTCCGCCCTAAGATGGAGGCGACATGCCGGATTATCGACGGTATCGGGTGCCGGGTGGGACGTATTTTTTTACGGTGAATTTGCTGGAGCGGCGGCTGGATACGCTGATTCGGCATATCGATGTGTTGCGCGATGCGGTGCGGGTCAGCAAACGGGAGCGGCCTTTTCGCTTGTGCCCTTGAGGGTACATCGATGCCTGGGTGGTGTTGCCGGACCATATGCACTGCGTGTGGACCTTGCCGCCGGGGGACGTTGATTTCTCCAATCGCTGGAAAGCCATCAAAATCCGTTTCGTGCAAAAACTCCCCGCCACCGAACGACGATCCAAGGTACGCACCGCTAAAGGCGAATGGGGCGTCTACCCATGGGCATAAATGGCAACGGCGCTTTTGGGAACATTCTATTCGCGATGACCGGGACTACGCCAATCACATCGATTATTGCCATTGGAACCCCATGAAACACGGTTTGGTTCAACGAATCGCCGATTGGCCTTATTCGTCTTTTCATCGTTACGTCAGGCAAGGTTTGCTGTCAAGCGATTGGGCCGGATCATCATTTGCCGCCGAGTTTGAGCCTGGCGAACCGGCACTTCATTGAGTTCAGCATATCGCTAGCTTAGCGATATAAATTTTTAAGTCGTTCAATACCAACAGAATCCGCTTTCTGACAATGTCCGAAGCTTGTTTAACCGATTCCCTCAATATGGATACATATAGAGTTGAACAGCTATCCAAGTTATAAATAATAGATCCGACATTGGACCCTTGTTTACTGCCACAAACCACTAGCCGATGAAACGCCGCCTTACGATCACTTTGATGTCCGTTTGTACCCTGTTTGCCATGGCTGCAATCAGCGCCGAACCTGCTAAGTCGCAAAAACCGGCTTATCTAACAGAGGTAAAGGAAGATAACGCGCTGTTCATCAGCGAACTGGAACTTGCCGCGAATCGCGGCGATGACCTGGCGCAGGTGATGTTGGGTATATCTTATATTCACGGACTACCACGTGTTAACGATCATCCGCCCATCCCAAAAGACATTGAATTGGGTAAAAGCTGGATGATAAAAGCCACGGCAGGAGAAGACGGAATTTGCGTGATGGGCATGCTGGCTAACGCCTTGCAACATGAAGCCAGCGCTATAGCGACCCAAAATTTTGACGAAGCGGTCTATTGGTATCGGCAAGCGGCGGCAAAAGGTAGTAGCGACGCGCAAGCTGAGCTATTGAAGCTTTATGAAGAGGGTTTGTACACGCCGCAAGACGAAACGGAAATTTCGCGCTGGACGATCAATACGGCAGAGCACGGCATTATTAAAAGCTATGCCAAAGCAGCGGCCCTGTATTTTGATGGGCAAGCTATGCGCCGCGATCCGCTGCAAGCATACAAATGGAACTCTTTGGCCACTAAGTACGAACCAACCGACGCCGATTTAGCCAAGAATCAACAAGATATAGGTGCACTGTTGACCGAGCGGCAGCGGGATGACGCCCAGAAGTTGCTAGACACCTGGAAACCCAAGCACCAGGATGATTGCGAAAAACTTAGTCGGCGTATGAGATAGCGAATGGTCTTGTAATGCGCAAAGCCGTAAGGCGGAAGTCGACAGGCGTTATGAAAACAAATCTGACTTAGCAAGTCGTTGGGTTCAATCGTTAAATCGACGGGCTGCACCGCCTGTTAGTTGGAAAATACGTCATCTATGCAAGCGCTAAACAGGAACTGATTATGACTTATCAAGTGACAAAATATGACCTAGCAAGACTTTGTAATTTGGGGGCAGCCATATCAGTGATCTTGGTTTTAATTGCTGCATTGCCAGCATGTTCGACCCAATCGAGGAATGTCGGCTCGACCGGTTATGTTTTGTTATCTGCCGATCAAAGAACGATAATCGCCATGCCCAAGCCGCAGCTAGCCAAGTTGAATTTATCCGGCGAATGTCGTAATACAACGCTGACGTTTGAAAACGAGCAAGCTAAGGCCTTGTGGCCGGCGCCGGGTTTTGTTATGCCTTTGCAACATTGGGGTATGCATTACGCCGGTACTCGTGCCGGTAAGAGCCAGCCTAAATGTTTTGACCAAGAGCTAGACGTAAGATTATGGCAGTCTGCTATTGGCACACCGATTACCGGACGTATGAGTGAAAAAGACGTACAAGAGTATGTTCGCATTGTTGAATCGGTCGACTCGCGTTACGCCCATGCCCGACAAACTAACCATATGAGTCAAGATCAAAGGGCTGTCGATATGTTCCTGGGCTTGGCACAACAAGGCGATGCCAAGGCGCAATTTCGGGTGGCGGGGGTGTATGAAAAGCAAAATAAATATCCGGAAGCCATCCAGTGGTATCGCCAAGCGGCGAACCAGGGCTTGAGTCTTGCCCAGGAGCGCTTGGGACAGTTGTATCTGCAGGGATTGGGTGTTGAGCAAAATGAAGCCGAGGGCAGAAAGTGGTTAAATATCTCCAGCCAAGCTAAACCAGTCAATCAATTCAATTCAGCTGGCGTACCGAGTAGGCAGGTTGTTGGGCATATTGAAATTCCTGGTGTACAACCATCGTCAAACGTTACTAGTAACGGTTTTGTAAATCCACAGCCCAATTATGACCTGGCTCGTGAACAGGCTCAACAGTTTCAAGAAAATCAACAAAAATGGGCGGCAGAGGAGCAAGCAAGAGCTCAGGAAACAGAGCGTTTCCGTCAACAGCAAAACGAATGGAGTCGCCGCGAGATGGAACGCCAAGAAGCCGAAAGACAGCAATCGCAAATGCAAAATAACCACTTTTAGTGGTCTCAATACCTAGATAAATACCTTAGATTTAGATATACATAACAATAGCGTTGAAACGACTCATAAGTGACTGACCGCTATACTAGGTTGACCAGACAAATCAATAATACGAACGCCACGGTCTGGTTTGGGTCGACTCAGGCCTTCCAGCACTAGATTAAACGCAACGCCCTCAACGTGTCTAGCGGATGGATTATTCAGCCGGCCCAGCTAACAATCGTTCCACATGCCGATAACTCAACCCGGAAATGCCGGATTTCTGCATCGATTGTTTCAGCGAATAAGCCAGCGCCGAGGCGAGGACGCGGGAATAGTACGGCAGGGTTTCCAGATACACCGGCAAGGCGGCGTCGATGGTTTCGGCTTGTTGCAGTTGTTGTTCGAGTTGGCGGCGGCGGTCGGCGATTTCCTCGAGGAAGGCGTTGTCATTGGCGCAGGCGTCGGATAGCTCCAGCGTCCAACTTAAATCCGCTTGTAATTCGCAAGCGCCAATGAAGCGGCCGGATTGGGCCGGCGGCCATTGCTCCGGCGCGATCAACGACAGCCGATACTGGTTATCCTTGAAGTACAGCCAATAGGTTTGCCCGGCGGTCGGTTTGAAGCGAATCTGGCTGTTTAACACGAACAGCGAGGTGAACAAGTCGCTGCTGATTTGTTGAAGGTTCTTGGCGGGTACGACCAGTTGCTGCTTGGCTTGTTGCAAGCTGTCCAATAGCGCGACCAAGCCCTTGCCCTGGGGATTTGCCGATTTGTTGATTGAACTCGTCATGCCAAGTGTCCGCTAATCTGCCGAAAGTTTTGCGCGACGCCGGCTACGCGCCGACCGCCGCGGCATCATCGTACCAAAATAGCGGGGTGTCAGTTCCCGATGTGTTCAATACCAAAACACAGGGTATCTGGAAAACGCTGGCGAGATAAGAACGTGCCGGCCCGGATTGCGCGGGCCGGCAGCAAATGGAGACGGCGGCCGCAAAGGCCGCCGATTGCGTCAGGCCGCCAGCCGCCGTTTTTTGGCGAACGACAAACCGGCCGCGCCGGCCAGGAATAAAGTCCAAGCCGCCGGCAGCGGCACCGGCGCGGTTTCCAGGATCAATTGCGGTACTGGATCGGTGCTGTTCTGCGCGCCCGAGAAGTAATAAGGCACCAGCAAATTGCCGTTACCGTCGTCTTGGCTGACGAGGGGATCGATGGCCCCGCCCAACGCGAATTTGCCGCCCAGCTTGGCGTTCAAGTCAGCCAGCGCACCCGCCAAATCGATGGTTAAAATCGAACCGGTGGTGATGGTGGAGGCTTTTAGATCGGTTTGGCCGTAAAGCGTGCCGTCGTTCATGTCGTCGAAACCCGCCAGATTTTCCGCCGTGCTGGAATTGCCGTTGGTCAGCACATCGATGCTGGTGGAAACCGCGGAAATTTTGTAGTGATCGGTTTCGTTCGGCGATCTGCCGTCGCTGGGCGAAAAGATTTTCAAGGTCGCGCCGACGATTTTGCCGGTGACTTGGCTCAAGTCGTAAACGAAATAGTGGCGGATGGTAATTTGGGTGTCGGCGCTGGAAAAAGGACTGCCCAGATCGTAGCGCGGCAGATTGTCCGGCGTGGTATGGGAAACAGTGGTGGTGGCACCGCTGACGGTTCTTTCGAAGATGCCGAAGTTGGCGGCGTCGACCGTCACCAGGGCGGCACTAGCGTTAGAACTGATCGCCGGCAATAGCAGCACGGCCAGTAGCGAAGATTTAACAAGATTCATCGTATTCACCTGAGTTTTGAAATGGACTAAAACATGTTGGCCGCATCCTTGGGGGGCAGATCAACATCAACAACCGCCAAACCACAAGGTACTGGCGGCATGTAACAGCAAGGCGCTGATGCGCCGGAGCTGTCGGTACTTGCAGTAGCGCGGAAACCGCCAGCGAATCGCGTTTTCCGAACTGCGATTAACCGGGGCGTGCTTTGAGTTGTGCTTCGACGCATCAGCCCGGTTACTGGGCGAATACTGTAATCGGTCCGGTGCTGCGTTTCCCCCTCCCTAGGGAGGGCATTTGACTGTAAATATTTCACAAACGGCAAAATGTGCTATGGCCGGGTTTCCACGCCGTCAGCCTTTCACCGTTTGGGGGATAAACCAATCTGGGGGTAAGACTTGGCTTGTTGCGGTTTAGAACGAAATCTCGATTCCGACCCAATACGCTCTGGGCGCACCGGGCCCGATGAAGGTACTGCTCAGCCAATCCCTGGAGTTGTAATTCCAGCCACTCGGACCGATGGCACCGCGCTCCGACGGCGAAAACGGATTGGTACCCAGCCGCCCGGCCGTCGCATATTGCCGATCGAACAAGTTATTGATCATGCCGAAGACTTTGACCGTCTTACTGACTTGGTATTGGGTTTTCAAATTAAAGATGGCAAAGCCGGAGACGCTGCCGGCATCTCTGTATTGGCGGCCTCTGACCAGGATCGAATTACCCAGTTGGTCGGTGGTGTAGTAATAGTGGTAGGCACCCTGCTGATGGTCGTTGTTTTCGTTACCGCGCACGAACGAGGCGGTGTGCGCCACCATGTTGATGCCGAACTGCCATTGCTCGGTTACATGAAAATTCAGCGAAGCGTTGATGTTGTGCAACGGCACGCCGGGCATGCGGTCGCCGGGATTTACTTCGATCATGTCCTGCAAGGCCACAATCGGCCGCCCGCTCGAATCGTATAGTTGTTGACCGAAATCGGCATTGACATCGCGCTGAGCGGCGCTGCTGTTGTGCGGACTCAGCATGAACAGATGCGACTGGAAGGTAGCGTCGGTATAGCCGTAGTTCAGCGAGAAATCGACGATGCCGGCCTTGCCGGAAAAACCGAACTCGATCCCCTGCCGCCGGGTCTCGCCGATGGTGTCGAAAAAGCTGCGGTCGGCGGTAATGCCGACCAGATAAATGTCGTTGCTGACATCGGTGCGGTAGACGCCGGCATTCCAATTCCAATCGCCGAAGACTTTGCCGCGCACCCCAAATTCGTAAGAACTCGCGAAAATCTGCGGCAGAAACGGATCGCCGGACAAGGCGGTCGGCAAGGTGCAGGAGCCGCCGATTGTCGCCAAACTTTTCGGTATTGATTGCGAGTTGGGATCGCCCGGATCTTGCGGCACCATGGTGCCGTCGTAAGCGCAGCCCAGTTCCACAGTGGACGGGGTCCGCGTGCCCCGGCTCCAGTTAAAGAACGGATTCAAGTCCTTGTATGGTACGTCCTGGTTTTTGAACGGCAGATAACTAAAGCCGGCCGACGGGTTGAACGAGGTGTAGTCGAAGCTTTCCGAAGTTGGGGTTTCGCTATATTGGCCCAGGCCGTAGTACGGGTTTTGCGAGTTATAAACGTCATTTAACCAGCGTTCGTCGTTGTAGTTGGGCGTATCCCCACACGAGGCCAGATCGCTGCCGTTGCACAAAATGACCGTCGGCCGGTATTGATTGAGGTCTTTAATATCGCTCAAACTTTCGAAACCGGCACGGGTACGGGCCCGCATCCGGTTTTTGACGTTGGTGCGATTGAAGCGACCGGAAACGCTCAGGTGCAGGTTGTCCACCGGTGAAAACGTCTCGCTGAAATAGCCGCTGAGGGTACGGGAAACGCCGCTGAAGGAGTTGTTGTTGATGTCCTGCTGGCTGGCGGTGTATATCGGATCGATGTTGACCGGGTCCAGATACACCCGGTGGCTGGCGTCGATCAAACCAAGGCGCTGGCTGGTGTCAAAATCGGTCGAGGCATAATCGATAGAGCCGCCGAACATGAATTTATGCCGCTTGTTGTTCCAGTTCAATTGCAGCGAGGCGCCGTCGGTGATCTGGCCGATATCGGTTTTGCTCAATACCCCGATCGGAGTTCCCGGAATGTAGCCGGCGGGCGAATAAATCGGGTCGGGATTGATTGGATCGGTGTTGTCGCCCGCGGCACCGTTGCGCGGGCCGGACACCCTCTCGTAACGCACGGTGCTGCAGCCGGTGCTCAAATTCAAAGGATCCAACGGATACAGATTATTACTGTCCTCTACCGTCAAGTTCTTTTTGTTTATGCTCGTCGGATCCAGGGTACTGGTGCCGGTAAACGGATCGTAGATAAAAAGACCGTAATCGATAATGCCGTCACGATTAGCATCCTGATAGCGGCACACCGGCTCGCCGGTCAGTGTGCCGTTAGCCTGTAAGACTTGGTCTGTTCCCGCGCCCCCGACATCCATTTCCGAAAATCCTTCGTAAATATCGCCGGCAACCGATTTACGGTTGCTGTCGCGGCGGTAAATTTGCCCGGTGACACTCCACTCGTCGTTCAAAAACAGTTCGCCGCCCAAGGTGTATTGCTGGAGCTGATTTTGGGTGCTGTCCGGCGAAGTAAACACCGAGGCCGGCTCCTGCCGGTACAAATCGGTCGGAATCAAGCCGTTTCCCAACAGGTTGTTGCCCACCACCAAGGTGCTGAAACGCAGATTGTAATTGTCGCCGCGCACATCGAAACGAGCGAAACCCTGGTTGACCTGGGACGGCGAATTGTCCCGCCAGCCTTCTTCGTCGAATCCGGTAAAGGACACGAAAGCGGCGACGGTACCGTTGTTCCAACCGGCGGTCAGCTCGCCTTTCTTCCGGTCCCACGATCCGCCGGTAAACCGCAAGTTGACGCCGCTATCGTCAAAGCCGTTTTTGGTGCGTAGCGACAAGGCGCCGCCCAGCGTATTCAATCCGAACAACGGATTGGAACCCGGAAATACGTCCATGCTGGACAAGGCGTTCATCGGGATCAAATCCCAATTGACGATATCGCCGAAGGGTTCGTTCACCCTGACGCCGTCGATAAATACCGACAGGCCTTGCGGCGTACCCAATTGCGGCGACGCTGAAAAACCGCGGTAGCTGATATCCATCTGGAACGGGTTGCCCTGGTAATCGTTGACGTTAACCGATTGCAAATGGCTGTTCATCAAGTCGCCCATGCTGGTGGCCAGGGATTCCTTGATGTCTTTGGCAGAGATCGACTGAATGTTGCCGGCGATTTGCTCTTTTTCCAGTTGCAACCCTTCGAGCGGGCTGATCTTGGCGGTGGGTTTGCCTTCGACGATGACACTATCCAATTCGTTGGCTTCGACTTCGCGCTCTGCCGCCGGACATTGGCGGGCACCAAACATCAGGATCAGCGCTAGGAGCGAGCAAGAGAACGTAGTTCGGCATCCGCAGACTGAGTGCGGTGAATAGCGATCGGAAAGCGACAACATGGGAAAGGTCAGTGGTTGGTAAGTTGGCCTCGTGCGAGGATGGCTCTAACGAAAACTGCGCGATTCTAATCGGCAACCTCGTCGAGGGATACAGGAAAAATTCCTTATATTTCAATAATTTTTTAGGATTTTTTCCTGCGCTTTATGCAGCAATATGCCTGCTAGAATGAAAAACAGGTCTCGGTAGCGAAGACCGAATTCTTCGACTCGTCAGCACGCTTATGAATATTTACAAGACGGTGTTATCCGGCGCCGGTATCGCTTCAGTAGCCATGATTTTCGGCGGCGCCCTGCAATGGTCGACCGGCGACCAAAACTCGCTCGCTCCCCCTAAGCTATTGATTGGCAATGGTGCAAAGCCGATTCGGCCACAACCAAACGCCGCAATGGCCAATACATCGAGCAATGCCGACTTGGCATTGGCCGATACCGACCCGAAAACCCTATCGCCTAACGAGCCAAATCCGGCTCCCGCGGGAAAATTACCTGGTGTGTTTCGCGGCGACTGGGGGGAAACCCCGATCTATGCCGCCAATGACCGGGTCAACTACGCCGGCTCGGCCTATTTGAGTCTGCAAGCCGAGAATCAAAACCAAGTGCCGGACAGCAGCCCTAACTACTGGCGCTGGTTAAAGACCTACAAGGCCGCCGACCTGGAAACTTGCCGAAACGCCAAGGCCGGCGATGATCTGACCCGTTGCGACTATAGCGAGAGCACGAGCCTAAAGGATCGAAATTTAGCCGGCGCCGTGCTGTTCAAAGCCCGTTTGGGCGGCGAATTGGGCCGCGCTGATTTGAGCGGCGCCGATTTATCCGGAGCGGCAGTGATCGGTTCGCTGGTCATCGGCGCCGAAACCCGGCTGGCCGGCGCCAATCTGTCCAGCTTGCAATCCGACGGCAACAACCCGCTGATCGCCGAATCGGCCAATCTGCAACAAACCAACTTCAGCCAAGCCAATTTGTCCGGCGCCAAACTGGCCGGCGCCGACATGTCCCAGGCGCAATTGGCCCACGCCACCATGACTGGCGCGGAACTCAGCGGCACCCAATTGGCGAACGCCGACATGCGTAACAGCAACCTCAGCTACGCCAATTTAGCCGGCGCCGCGCTGACCGACACCCGCCTGCAGGAAGCCAACCTGTCCGACGCCAATCTGAACGATGCCTTACTTGCCGATGCCGATCTGCAACAGGCCAACTTAGCGGGGGCGGAACTCGGTGGTAGCGATCTGTCCGGCGCGGATTTACGCGGCGCCGACCTCTCGGCGGCCAAAGGCAGCGAGCGGGCCATTATCGATAGCCGCACCCAATTTCTGTCCGCCATCTGTCCGGATGGCGTGATGGTCGACGGAACCCAGGTAACCACCTGCGTTGGACACGGCTTCTAGCCGATTCCAATGCTCAAGGACGAGCAAACCCTCCTCAATAGCAACGACACACAATTTATCGAACTAAGGAGAAACCATGAAACACACATCACTTGCGGCAGCAATGCTCGCCGCCTTTGCCGTCTCCGGATCGGCCATGGCCACCGGCCTGGTAACGCTACCGGCCACCGGCTTTGCCGTCCCCGGCGGCACTTCGGCCTACGCGACCTGCAACCTGACCGGCGACTTCGGCTCTTTGGAGTCGACTCCGCCAACGTTTTCGCCCAACGGCGGCGCCAACAACACCTGCGCGGTGCCCAGCAACAATCCGCCGGTCAGCGGCTACTCTCTGGTCGTCAGCACCCCGCGCAATATCCGCATCAACAACATCACCATCGGCACCGTAACCGACCAAGTCTGGCGTAACGCTGCCGGGACCAGTTGCGTTTACGCCGCTAAAATCCGTCTGAATAACGTCGACTACAACCCGTCGTCAGCCGGCACCCAGTATTTCGAAGTCAACGATTTCAAACGCGCCGGCTTTCGCAATCGCGGCCCGGTTTCCGCCGGCTACAATTTCGTCACCCGCGGCGGCTCGGCATCGGATGAAGTCTTATTCCGCGTCGGCTTGACCTCTACCTCGGTCGCCCACGTCGCCGGCAGCACGGTAGCGCAACCCTTGACCTCGGTCGCCCCCATCAGCGACAACTGGGTGGACTTTACCTCGGACGTCAATTTCATGGACCCGGACGGCTCGTCGATGCGTGATTCGTCTTGGTTTTACGTGCAAAGCGGCTGTACTTCGGCAACGCCGACCGCCGTGACCGGCGCGTTGCGCTTCCGTCAAACCGGGCAGGAAGGCCAACCCGTTGTGGAAATCAGCGTGGACGGTTTCGCGCCGGCCGGTGCCAATACCAATCAATAATTAACCAATTCTCCGGAATCGATCGGACGCTTCGTCCGACAGTAATCCGGCGCAACCGCGCGAGCAGCATCAGCTTGCGGTTGCCCCGGCACCTTAAGCGCAGGCAACTCAAATCAAATAGCTGCGGTTGGACCGGAGCCGCGAATATTCAGATCATCTGTAAGCCCTTGCGGCGAAGCCCCATTCAAAGCCCGGACAGATCCGTCACCACTACCTGCGCCCGGCAAACCAGCGCATCGCGTTCGGTTGCGGCAAAACGGTCCAGGTTGCGATAGACCATGCTCAGGCGTGGATTGCGCTGTAACTGGTCGCGGTGGCGGATGAAAAAATGCCAGTACAGCGCGTTGAATGGACAAGCGCGCTCCCCGCTGCGGGCTTTTTTATCGTAATGACAACCCTTGCAATAGTCGCTCATCCGGTCGATGTAGGCCGCGCTGGAGACGTAAGGTTTGGTGACCAGCAAGCCGCCGTCGGCGAACTGGCTCATGCCCAGCGTGTTGGGCAGTTCCACCCATTCGAAGGCGTCGATATACACACCCAGATACCACTGATGCACCGCCTCGGGCGCCAAGCCGGCCAGCAATGCGAAATTGCCGATTACCATCAGCCGTTGGATGTGGTGGGCATAAGCGTATTGCAGCGACTGGCCGATGCAGGCCGCCAGGCAATTCATCTGGGTTTCGCCGGTCCAGAACCAGGACGGCAGCGGCAGGGTGTGGCCGAAATGATTGAGTTGCGCGTACTCGGGCATCTTGGCCCAGTACACGCCGCGCACGTATTCGCGCCAACCGATGATTTGCCGAATGAAACCTTCGACGGCCGCCAGCGGCGCTTGGCCCTGGCGATAGGCCGTTTCCGCTCGCTCGACCGCTTCGCGCGGGCTGAGCATTTTAGTGTTCAACGCAAACGACAGCAGCGAATGAAACAGGCGCCAACTGCGCCGGCTCATCGCGTCCTGAAAATCGCCGAACTGCGCCAAGCCGTCGCTGATAAAAGCGTCGAGTTGCTGTAACGCTTCCGCCCGATTCAGCGGCCAGCGAAAGTTTTCGGCATCAGCCGCGCCGAAACTGTTGACGCCGGCAGCGACGATGCCTTGCCACAGCGTGGTATGGTCATGCCGCGGCCGGTTGTCGTAAGCCACCGCCGGCACGCCGGGCCAGGCCTTGCGATTGTCATGGTCGAAATTCCATTGCCCGCCCAGCGGCCGTTGCCTGTCGTCGAGCAATACGCGGTGTTTGACCCGCATCCGCCGATAGAATTTTTCCAGCAACCAATGCGGCTGGGCGCCGAAGCATTGGGCGGCTTCGTCTCGCTCGGTGTAGAAATGTTCGCTGTCGCAGGCCCGGCTGGCGATAGCCAGGTTTTGGCAGTACTCCCGTAACTGCCGATCCAGCCGCCATTCGTCGGGCAACTGGTATTCGAAGCGCTGCGCTTGAAAGCGGTCGATCAAGCAATCCAGATTGGCGGGCAGCGCTTGCCGGTTGTCGGCATCGTCGATTTTCAGGTAATGGACGCGATGGCCTCGAGCGGCCAATTGCCCGGCAAAGTCGCGCATCGCCGCAAAAATGCCGATGATTTTTTGGGCATGGTGCAGCACGTAATCGGTTTCCTGACGGATTTCCATCAGCGTATAGACCACGTTCGGGTCGCTATCGACCAACCAGCTATGCAGCGGATTGAGCTGGTCGCCCAGGATCAGGCGCAATGTGGTCATGGCGCGGTTACCGAAGGTAATGCTGGCTTGCCGCATCGGCCGCGGCGCACAGGCTGGGTTCGATGATGTACAGGCACTGGACCGGGCCATGGCGGCAAGCTTGCCACAGCGGCGCGTGGTCGTGCAGGCGCAGATCACGCTTGAACCAGACCAGGTTGTAACTCATCGCTCAATGCCAGCCCTGACGCCAGGTGGTGGTGTCCTGCAAGGCCCGCCACGGCAGCAGTTGGATGCGCTTGCTGTGCACCGCTTCCAGTTCGATCAACTCCAACGGTAACGTCGGATCGTCGGGCCAAAGCACTTTACTGACGATGAAATGCTTTTCCCGGTTTTGCGGCGCGACGGCGGTCCATTTGCTGAGCAACAATTTACGCGGATTGAGTTTGGGCGGTTTGGTTGGGTTCATGGCTGGCGAGATGCGGGCGTTTAGTCTGCGAGCTTACCAGCCGATGCGGATTTGGCCAGATTTTGCAGCCAAGGTGCGAATCGAATGCGCAACGGGGCTCCCGCGTTCGCGGGAGCGACGGTGGGGTTCGATCATTTACAGCTTGGTAGTTATAACCGACTACCAAGCCCAATCAATTCCCCGGCTGCAAGGTTACTTCGACTTCGCGGGTCTGGCCGTTGTTGACCAGTTGCACTTTGACGACATCGCCGATTTTCTGGTCGTCGAGGCGGGCGAACAACTTCTGCAACGAGTCGATTTCCTGACCGTTGATGGCAACGATCATGTCGCCGGGGATGACCCCGTTTGGCGTCATTTCGACCCCGCGCAAGCCGGCCTTGTCGGCCGCCGAACCGGGTTGCACCCGCAACACCGCGACGCCGGCCGTGCCGGTCAAAGCGGCCAGCCGTTTGTTCATCTGTTGATCGATTTCGATGCCGAGGGCCGGACGAATGTATTTGCCCTGTTTGATCAATTCCGGCACCACCCGCATCACCGTATCCACCGGCACCGCGAAACCGATGCCGGCCGAGGCGCCGCTGGGGCTATAAATTGCGGTATTGATGCCGATCAGGCGGCCGGCGGAATCCAGCAACGGACCGCCGGAATTGCCGGGATTAATCGCCGCGTCGGTTTGAATCAAATGCTCGACGGCCGGACCTTCCTGGCCGCCCAACGAGCGGTCCAAAGCCGATACCAGACCGCTGGTCAAGGTCCAGTCCAGACCGAACGGGTTGCCGATCGCGAACACTTTTTGCCCAACCTTCAAATCGCTGCTGGTACCGATCGGCACCGGCGGCGGCCGTTTGAAGCCGACACCGATTTTCAACACGGCAATATCGTGCACCTGGCTGGCACCGACCAGCGCGGCTTTGTAATCGCGGCCGTCGGCCAATTTAACCGTGGCTTCGTTGGCGCCGGCGATGACGTGGAAGTTGGTCACCACGTGGCCGGCTTCGTCCCAGATAAAGCCGGAGCCGGTACCCTTGGGCACCGAAAATACGTTACGGGTCCAGGCGTCGCGCACCAGCGCGGCGGTGCTGATGTACACCACCGAATCGCGGGATTTTTCGAATAGCTCGATCGTGCTTTTCTCGTCGGCCGCCAAATCGCCGCGCGCGGCTATAGTTCGGATCGGTGCCGGTTCCGGTGCCGAAAGTCCTGGGCGCCAATTCCAAACGGCTAGCAGTACGGCGGCGACTGCGCCAACCGCGAGCACGCGCTTGACGAAGGGATCGGCAGAATGGGTTTGCTTGGGATCGTTCATGGCGGCCTCCGGCTATTGGGTTCTGATGCCGGCGACATGGTAGCGCGTTTAGCGATTTTCAAGCGCAGACTACCTAAAAGCGGCAGCACAACGCCTGAGGTTTAGGCGTCCCACTGCAATCGGAAACACGCCTCGTCTTCAGCGTATTGGCGAAAACCCAATTTGGTATAAAACGGCAGGACGGGGTTGGCTTTGATGACATTGAGCCTGACCGGCAATGCCTTTTGCCTGGCTATATGTTGTATGTGGATAAGGATTTTTCGGCCGAGTCCTTGGCGTCGATATTCCGACTCGAGCATGATCATCGCCAGCCGGAGATGGTCGCTACATTCGTTCAACACGAACCCGCCGATACGGTGTTCGCCCCGCCAAATGACCTGCCAATCGCTGGGCTTGAGGTTTTGGTTAAAACCGCTTTTCTGAAAGTTTTCGTCCCAACCCCAGGTAGCTTCGATGTAAAGCTGCATAGATTGGCGGTACAGCCCGAACAGCCATTCGGCATCGGCCGGGAGGCCATCGCTCAATAACAGGTCTTTTATGTGTTCGGGAGATTCGGACATGGGTTTATCGTCAGACCCGATTCGGAAACGACACTTCCAGCACCACGCAGCCAAGGTCGGTTTTGAACGGACCGTGCAATTCGCCGGGCGGTCGGCTGGCGTAGTGGCCGGCTTCCAGCCACAGGTCAAAAGCCGCGTCGTACAAACGGCCGCTGACAATGAACACTTCTTCCGGGTAGTCGTGGGTCTTGCCGCCGAATTCGGCAGTGTCGGCCCCCGGCAGGAAGCGGGTCAGACGGGTGTATTCACCGGTTTCCGGATCGAAGCTCAGCGTTAATTGATCCGCCTGGCCTTCCAGACCCGGAATCGGCTGCCAGCCGTCCTGCTTGGCGGGAAATAACGGATTCCAATAAGTGCAAGTCGTTTTCGGCATGATCGGTTAGGCCAATTCGTACAAAATTGCGGCGCATAAGGTCAATCCCAGCCAGTGGTAACCGCCGACCACCAGTGCGTACAGCCCCGGTTTCGGCATATTCGGCGAGATGGCATTGACTGCGGTAAGCGCGGCGCCGTAGCCGGCACCGATCACAAACCCGATTTTTAATGCATCGGTCAACGATGCCGGCCGGATTAAATCGAACAGGATTGCAGTGGCAAAAGCCGCAATCAGGCAGCCCAGCCATGGCCCCAGGTAGTAGATCGCCGGCGGCCGCCAGCGTTGCGGACGGCAAAAGCCGACCGCCCGGTCCCAGTATTTGCCGAACAGCGGAGTGAACCAAAGCCCGCCCAACATGAAGTAGGCGGTTCCGGCAATTAACGTGGCAGACAATGTCATACGCAAGCTATGTGGGGTGGGCGGTCAAGCGTTGCAACACGTCGATATCAAACGGAAGCAACCGGGCGAAAGCATGCCGACTTGCGTCGGCATGGCAATATCGGGGTATCAATAATAGACCACAGACGCCGAGCAACTCAGGTCGATGTATCGGGACGCATTGACCACGCCTTTGGGTGGTTCGCCGGTAAACGGCGTGGCAACCCGGGTCAGGATCAACTGGCTGACGAAATGCTGCGGAGCGTCGCCCAAGTTGATTTGCGGAATCACCACGGAGGCGTGGTCGATGCGCAAATCAGGAATGTGTTCCAGCGTGACTTCCCACAACTCGCCGATTAAAGTGGATTCGACCGTGATGTCGGCCTCTTTGAAGGAATAGTTCTTTTTACCCAGGTCCAGATTGAGTATGGTCACCGCCGGGAAAATGCCGACTTCCGCCTTGCTGCCGATGCTCAGAGTCAGGTTGGCGCCGCGGCCGAAACATTCGTAAAAATTAGGTTGCTGTACGGCATGCGCAGCACTGGCCAAGCCGCCCGATAGCAACGCGCCGACGATCATCGATGTGTGTTTCAGTTTCATACTCTACTCCAAAGACTAACGATGAAAATATAAGGTCGCCATTCATGGCGCTCCTGTTGTTGCCGAGTGCAATCGCTAGATTCTAGCGAATTTACTCAGTTCTTTTACGATAACCGCAAATCCCTGCCGCCAACACCCTACAGACTTAGGGGGCAGGACCTAGAGCGGATTCCGCTGCACCGTTGTTGTCAGCTTCAGAAACGACCGCACCTCCGAAGCCAAGGCGCGGTCGCAAGGTCTTTTCACGACGGCAACCCGGTGCCAAAATTTAAAAAGGGTCCGGACGATCTTCGTTACCTAATACCGCCCGAACCAGAAAGTGCGGTGCGGCCCAGTCACCGTCCACCGCATCGCGCAATGCCATAAAGATGAGCTTGGTCTTCGCCCGCTAAACCGCCGGTGGCCAACGCATCGCCGCGGCGAACGACCTGGCGAAATATGCGATGCCAATGCACCTCAGGGTCCAGCCACGACAAACCTTGAATTCGCGGAAATCAGGGTTGAAACGTCGAGACCGGCACTTCGCCAGTCTCCGTTTCAGTCGATAGCAAGATTAACCGGGATACGCTAACGTTTCGCCCTACCTGCGGGGGGTGTTTTTCAAATGATTGGTAGGCTAGACGCCGATTGCCGAGGAACTAAATTCCAAGCGCGAAGGTCGGGATTACGCCCGAAACCGCTGTAATGACTCAGAGGTGACTGATATGAAAAACAACAACACACTTAGAACAGCGGGGTTGACCGTTTTATGCGGACTATGGCTGATGCCGGCTTGGGCCGAACACAGCGAACATACGGTAGCGAAAACCCAGGCCCCACCGGTAGAAGAAGTCGAATACGAATTCTACGATTACCACGCCGGCATCACCTACCCCGGCACCTTGCAGAATTATCTATTTCGCCATTCGGAAAAACACCAGCCGCCGGGCGAGCGAGCATATCCGGAGCTGGAATACCATGACCGTTAACGGTTAACCGCTCCGATCAAGCGCGGCTGAATTTGAGCCGGTTCCCAATCCGGCAGCAGGAGGCTGATGAAATATTTGTTTGATCCCCTTCTCGCGGCGGTTTCGGGTACCGATCGCGCGAAGCGACCCACAATCTCGCCGCTTGAGCTGTCTCAATGATTGGAAAGGTTCAGGCGGGACAATAACATTTGGCCTTGAACGGGCGGCCGGTTGCTGCAGAGAGAACGCTGTTGCCTGTCGATTAAACCGAACGAGTAGCAAGCGTGGGACACTTGAGGACACAAAAAAGCCCAGATTGACTGGGCTTTATAGTCTGGCTGGATTGGTTTAGACAGCCTGAAACATCATTCAATATTCTGAATCTGCTCGCGCATCTGCTCGATCAGCACTTTCAAATCGATCGAGATCTGGGTCATTTCCCGGTCGGCGGATTTGGAGCCGAGGGTGTTAGCTTCCCGGTTCATTTCCTGCATCAAAAAATCCAGGCGCCGGCCAGTGGGTTCGGGTTGCTTTAACGCACGCTGCACTTCCAGGACGTGAGTTTCCAGACGGTCCAATTCCTCGGCCACATCGAACTTTTGTGCCAGCAGCACCAGCTCCTGCTCCAGCCGGTCGAAATTGGGCTCGGCAACCATTTCCTGGACTCTGGCGGTCAATTTATTGCGTAAATTGTTCAATACCTCGGGCATCCGTTTATGCGCCGCTTCGACCAACACCAACACCTTCTGGCAGCGGTCTTCGAGCAATTGTGCCAGTTGCGCCCCCTCTCGAACCCGAGTCTCCAGCATTTTGTCCAGAGTTTCCTCCAGCAGCTGAACGATTTTGTCGTGCAGCGCGTCCTTGTCGGTCTCCTGCTCTTGCTGAACACCGGGAAAAGCCAACACATCGAGCGCCGAAAAAGCTTGCGGCTTGCTCATTTCGGCTTCGATAACGGCGGTAGCCGCCAACAGACGCCGCACGTTTTCCCGATTCACATTGAAGCTGGCTTCGCCGGTCTGCTTCTTGTAACTCAATGCACATTCGATTTTGCCGCGTTTCAGCTTTTCGGCTATCAAGCGGCGAACGTCGGCTTCGGCAAATCGCAAGCGCTCGGGCAATTTGACGCTGACGTCGCTGTAACGGTGGTTAACCGAACGCAATTCGCACAAGATAGTCAGGTTGTCGGCGCTCATTTCGCCGTCCGCGAACGCGGTCATGCTTCTAATCATTTTTCACCTATAATCTTCACGCTTTACCCGCGCAGCTTTCCTTATGGCCGAATATTACGATCCGGAAACCTACCCGAAACAATGGAACTACCTGCAATCGGGAACCATTATAGATCAGTACATGATCGAGCGGGAATTGGCGCACGGCGGCTTCAGTTCGGTCTATCTGGCCCGGCAAATGTCCGACCAGACGCAGGTGGCGATCAAGGAATACCTGCCGCGCAAGCTGGCGCACCGTACCTGGAATAACCTGGTGGCGCCGAATAGCGAAGAAGCCAAGGCGTTATTCATGCGCGGCCGGGCGCTGTTTTTCGAGGAAGCCAAAGTTCTGGCGATGCTGAAGCACCACAACATCGTCGACGTAATCAACTTCTTCCAAGCCAACGATACCGTGTATATGGTCATGACCTACGACTACGGCGTCACGCTGGATAAAATCCTACACCGCAAAAGCCTGCCGATTACCGAAGAATTCCTGTTGACGGTATTCCCATTGTTGCTGAACGGTATCGACGCGGTTCATCAAAAAGGCTTGGTGCATCTGGATATCAAACCCGCCAACATTCTGATCCGCGCCGAAAACGATCCGCTGCTGCTGGATTTCGGCGCGATCCGCAAAATCACGCTGGACCCGCAGCGCAACCGGGCCAAAGTGCTGACCAACGGGTATTCGCCGATCGAACAATACGACAGCAACGGCAATCTCGGCCCCTGGTCGGACATTTACGCCGTCGGTGCCAGCATGCGCGCCTGCCTGGACTACAAAATCCCGATACCGTCGCCGGACCGCGCCAAGCAGGACAATTTGCCGCCGGCCGTCAAAGCCCACAAGCGCCGCTTCCCGGAATATCTGTTAAAAGCGATCGATTGGGCCATGGCGATTTTTCCGGAAAACCGGCCGCAAACCGTGGCCGAACTGCAGCAGGCGCTGAGTCCCCAATAGTTAAAAACCGGCCCGGCAAAGCCAGTATAATGCCGCAACTTTTGATACTGCCGAGAACAATATGAGACCAAGCGGACGCAATCCGGACCAATTACGCGAAATTCGTTTTACCTGCCATTACACCAAACACGCCGAAGGCTCGGTGTTGGTGGAATTCGGCGACACCCGGGTCTTATGCACCGCCAGCGTCGACAATAGCGTCCCTCGTTTCCTAAAAGGCAAAGGCGAGGGTTGGGTCACCGCGGAATACGGCATGCTGCCGCGCTCGACCCACAGCCGGATGGACCGCGAGGCCGGCCGCGGCAAACAAGGCGGCAGAACCCTGGAAATCCAGCGTCTGATCGGCCGCTCCCTGCGCGCCGCGATCGACTTGAAGGCGCTGGGCGAAAATACCATCACCATCGATTGCGACGTGATTCAAGCCGACGGCGGCACCCGCACCGCGTCAATCACCGGCGGTTTCGTTGCCTTGTCGATTGCGATCGACCACCTGCTGAAAACCCACAAAATCAAGAAAAACCCGCTGCACGGCCAAGTCGCTTCGGTATCGGTGGGCATTTACAACGGGGTACCGGTGTTGGACCTGGACTATGCCGAAGACCACCAGGCCGAGACCGACATGAACGTGGTTATGAACGAAGCCGGCCACTTCATCGAAGTCCAGGGTACGGCCGAAGGCCATGCCTTCAGAAAGGACGAACTGAATGCGATGCTGGAACTGGCGGAACACGGCATCAAACAATTACTGGAAAAACAACAAGCGGCGTTGGAAGAGGCGAAGAAACCCGCGCCGAAACCGATCGCATTCTAAGCCGATGAGTTCGATCGTACTGGCCAGCGGCAATCCGGGCAAAATTCGGGAAATCCAGGCCATTCTGCAAAGCGACAAGATTCTGCCGCAATCGCAATTTAACGTCGCCGAACCCGAGGAAACCGGCTCCACCTTCATCGAAAACGCGATCATCAAGGCCCGCAATGCCGCCGCGCATTGCCGGCTGCCGGCGATTGCCGACGATTCCGGCATTGTCGTCGACGCACTCAACGGCGCGCCCGGCGTGATTTCCGCCCGCTATGCCGGCATCGGCGCCGACGACCGAGCCAATCTGGAAAAACTGCTGGCGGAAATGCGCGATGTGCCGGACGCCTTGCGCAGCGCCCGCTTTATTTGCGTGATGGTTTACCTGCGCCACGCTGCGGACCCGACTCCGCTGATCGCCCAGGGCGTCTGGGAAGGCAAGATCCTGCCTGCTGCGGTCGGCGAAAACGGTTTCGGCTACGATCCGATTTTCTGGCTGGACCAATTCCAATGCTCCTCGGCGCAACTGCCGCCGGAAACCAAAAATGCGGTGAGCCACCGCGGCCAGGCCTTACGCGCACTGGCCCGGCAGTTAAATCCGTGAACCGGCTGGAACCGATTGCCCGCCGCTTCGCCGGCGGCCGGACCATCCACGCGATCAGGCCGCTCGGTAACGGCCTGATCAACGATACCTTCCTGGTCGAAGCCGATGGCGACAACTTCGTCTTGCAAGCCATCAACGACCGGGTGTTTCCGCATCCGGAACGCATCGCGGAAAATCTAACCGCATTGAACCGCCACCTCGGCCGACAAACCGCAGTCGAGGTTCGTTTACGCATCCCCCGACTGCTGCCGGCTGCAGACGACGCGCAAATTCGCGACCGCGACAGCGGCCGGGTCTGGCGGGCACTGGAATGGATCACGCCATCCGAAAGCCGGGAACGGCTCGCCAATCTCAGCGAAGCCGGCGAAGTCGGCGCCGCACTCGGCCATTTTCATAGCTTGTGCAGCACCCTGGCCGCCGAAACCCTGCACGACACCCTGCCCGGCTTCCACATCACCCCCGAATATTTTCGTCAGTATCAGGCGGCGTTGGCTCAAGCACCGCAAGTGCCGAGCGACGCCGACTTGCAAAGCTGCCGCCGTTTCATCGCCGATTTCGGCGCAGGCATCCATGAGCTGGAACAGGCCAGACAGCGCGGTGAATTGGTGGATCGAGTGATACACGGCGATCCGAAATTGAACAACTTTCTGTTCGAGCCGGACAGCGACCGGATTATCGGTTTGGTCGATCTGGATACCGTGAAACCCGGTCTGGTGCATTACGACATCGGCGACTGCCTGCGCTCCTGTTGCCATATTCCGGACACCAACGGCTTCGATCTGCAGCGTTGCAGTGCGGTTCTCGAGCACTATCTGGCCGAGGCCGGCCATTTTTTCACGGCGGCGGATTACCGCTATCTGTATCCGGCGATCCGTCTGATTCCGTTCGAACTGGGTTTGCGCTTCTTCACCGATTATTTGCAGGGCAACCGCTACTTCAAAGTGGACGACGCCGGCCAAAATCTGCGCCGGGCGCTGGCCCAATTCGAGCTGGTGCGAGATATCGAACGCCAACGCGACGCCATAGAGAAACTGATAGCAAAATTGACTCCGACAACCGCTAGCTAACGCCGCCCGCCCCGACACGGGCGGGCTGACGCATCAATGGCCGGCAGACGGCGTAATGTCTTCCAGCGGGATGCCTTGAACCTCGACTTGAATACCCCGGTCCGGCGCCGCCAACATGAAATCGCCTATCGTCTCTAAGATGTCCAGATCGACGAATTGCGCCTTGTAACCGTCTATCAGCAGTTCGCAATCATTTGGGACCTCCTGCAGGCATTTGCGCAATAGGGCCTTATTCAAAAACGATACATCCTTATGCAAGCGCAGCAGGTAATGCTGGCCGTGCTGAGTCAAGGTAATCGCCGCGTGAAAATTGGCGCGTAGCACGAAGAAAAAGCCGCAGCCCATGCCTATCGCAATGCCCACCAGCAGATCGGTTAACAAAATCGCGGCGACGGTAATCACAAACGGCAGGAATTGGTTCCAGCCCTTACGGTAAAACTCGACGAACATGGCCGGTTTGGCCAATTTGTAGCCGGTTTGGAGCAAAATCGCCGCCAGACATGCCAGCGGAATCATGTTCAGGTACTTGGCGAAAAACAGCACGCTGACCATCAACAGCAGACCGTGGAAGAAGCAGGACAGCCGGGTCTGACCGCCGGCGTTGATATTGGCCGAACTGCGCACGATCACGGCGGTAATCGGCAAACCGCCGATCATCCCGCTGACCATATTGCCCAAGCCCTGCGCCTTCAGCTCGCGGTTGGTCGGCGCCACCCGTTTGTGCGGATCCAGCTTATCGACCGCCTCGATACTCAACAGCGTTTCCAGGCTGGCGATGATGGCAATGGTTACGGCAATCGAATAAATTTTCGGATTGCCGAAATAGCTGAAGTCCGGCAACCGCAACTGGTTGACAAAATTGGCGGTAGTGCCCAACTCCGGCAACGACACCAAGTGCTTATCGCCGATCGCCAATTCCGGAAAGTATTGCAGCGCCACGGCATTGAAACCGACACCCCAAATCACAGCCAACAACGGCCCCGGCACGAGCTTCAAACCCTTGAAGCGTTTGATGAGCGCGCTGTCCCAAACGATCAGGATCAACAACGCAACCACGCTAACCAGAGTCACGCCGGGCGTAATGCCCTCCAACGCCTCCGACAATTCGAAAAAACTCGATTCGGCGGTCTCTTGCATATAGCTTTCGTCGCCTTCAGGACTGGTGTCGTAACCGGTGGCGTGCGGTGTCTGTTTGATGATCAAAATCAAACCGATTGCCGCCAGCATGCCTTTGATCACCGCCGCCGGAAAAAACGCGCCGATGACACCAGCTTTCAAGAAGCCCAATACAATCTGCAGGCCGCCGGCCAGTACCACGCTCAACAGGAAGCCGCCGAAGCCGCCTAAGGTTTCGATGGCTTCGAAGACGATCACGGTCAGACCGGCCGCCGGACCGGACACGCTTAGTTGCGAGCCGCTAGCCCAGGACACCAGCAAGCCGCCGACCAATCCGGCGATGATCCCGGAAAACAGCGGTGCACCGGAGGCCAGGGCCACCCCCAGGCAGAGCGGTAACGCCACCAAAAAAACCACGATGCCGGCCGGCAGATCCTGGTGCAAATGTTTCAGGTAATAACTCAAATGCGTTGTCATTGGTTTCAATCCGTCGTTAATAGTGGGCAGGCCGCTTAATCCGCATAGCGGTAAATCGGATTGATTTGGGTGTTATGGTCGAGCTTGATCAATTCCTGGATCAAACCGTCGTTCAGCCCGTATACCCAACCGTGCAAGGTGGGCTTGTGGCCGTGGCGCCAGGCGGATTGGATGATCGAGGTATGCGCCAGCCGGTAAACCTGTTCGACGATGTTCAGCTCGATCATACGGTTCACTTTGTCTTCGGGCGACACCGTTTCCAATTCTTCCTCGTGCAAACGATACACATCCTTGATGTGCATCAGCCATTTGTTGGTGATCACCAATTCGGATTTTTGCGGCTGCAATGCCGCCTTGACGCCGCCGCAACCGTAATGGCCGCAGACGATCACGTGTTTGACTTTCAACACGTTGACCGCATATTGCAAAACGCTCAGGCAATTGAAGTCGGTAACGATGACTTGGTTGGCAATATTGCGATGGACGAATATTTCGCCGGGTTGCGCATTGACGATGGTCTCGGCCGGTACCCGGCTATCGGAACAACCGATCCACAAAAAATCCGGCTTTTGCTCTTTGGCCAACTGACTGAAAAAATCCGGATCTTTGCTACTGATTTCTTCGGACCAAGCTTTGTTTTCTAATAATAATTTCGCGGGAGTGTGCATATTTATCGTCCTTTTAGGGGTAATCCCAGTGGCGTAACGTATTTTTGAGCTCCCGGCCTGAAACCGCCGGGCTTGGGTCAATATTATATCGATTCGAAACTATATGCCAATCAATTTTCCGGGCCGGTCCAAGCCTTCGCCGCCAGCTTTCAAATCGAGTCGGCCGCATCCGCGGTGGCGGCTCGTGCCGGCGCCAGCCCGGAAACCGCTCGCACCGCTTCCGCTTCGGCCACGGCCTCCTGCCGCATCAACAAGCTGCTTTCCGGCCATACCAATACGCTTTTTGGACTGAGTCCGACCAGCAACACCAGCACGGCCGGGACCAACAACAGCAAAAGCTCGCGCCGGGTCAGATCCGGGCAGTTGCGAGCCGTGGCGTTAGTCGGCCCGAACAAGGCTTTCCTGACGAAACCGAGCATGTAGGCGGCACTCAACACGGCGCCGAACAAAGCCACCATCGCCAACGCCGGGTAAGCCTGCAAGGTGCCGATCAGAACCAGCAATTCCGCCGGAAAACCGTTGGCACCCGGTACGCCCAGGCTAGCCAGCGTAAACAGGAAGAACAAACAAGCCAGACGCGGCGCCGGTTTGGCCAAGCCGCCCAGATGCACCAGTTCGCAACTGCCCAAGCGCTGTTGCAGCATGCCGGCCATCAGCATCAGGCTACCGGCGACCAGCGTGAAATTCAGCAATTGCAATAACGCCCCTTGCTGCCCCTGATAATTGAATGTCGCCAAGCCCATCAGCACCAAGCCGACGTGACTGATACTGGAATAGGCCAGCAACCGGCGTAAGTTGGTTTGCTGCAACGCGATCAGGGCGGCGTATACCAAGGTAACGGCGCCGACGATCGCCACTAGCCAGCGATGCTCCAGCGCCGCTTGCGGCGCCAAGGGCAAGGCAAAGCGGAGAATGCCGTACAAGCCCAGCTTCAACCCGACCAGCAAGGCCGTGAGAAACGCCGGTCCTTCCATCGCCATGGTCGGCAGCCAGGTATGAAACGGTACCAGCGGCGCTTTCACCGCGAAACCGAGCATCAGCAAAAAAAACACCAGCTCCTGCGTCGCGGCATCCATCGGCGTGTTCAGTAACACCGGCAAACTGAAAGCCAGACCGCCCGGTACGTCGCCGCCGGTGTAATGGGCGTGGTTCAAGGCCAGCGTCGCGATCGCGAACAATAGCGGCACGCCGCCGAACAGCATGTACAAAGTGTATTTCAGAGCAGCCTGGCGCCGTTCGGCACCGATCCCCCATAAACCGGCCAGGAAGAAAATCGGCGGCAGCGTCAACTCCCAAAATAGGAAAAACAGCGCCATATCCAGTGCGACGAACACGCCGATGGTGGCGCTCTCCAAAATCAGCACCAGCGCCAACTGAAATCGGTGCAGCCGGGCTGCAGCATTCCAGCCGGCCAGTAGTGCCATCAAGGTCAACAAGGCCGTCATCGGCAGGAACAACAGCGAGATACCGTCCACTCCAACCGCGTAATAGGCGTTCAGGCTGGGTACCCACAAATGGTGTTCCTGCCATTGATAGCCGCCATCGCTCGGGTCGAAGCCGAAGACGACACCCAAGGTCAACAATAGCTCGACACCCGCCACGGCCAAGGCCAGCCGCTTCGCCCGGCCGCCATCGCGGACGCAGGCTATCACCAGCGCGCCGAGCAAGGGCCAGAGCAGGCATAGCGTCAGCAGCGGCAAAGCCTCATTCATGGTGGGTCTCGTTGATATGGTGGCTGTGGTGGGCCGGATAATGCTCGCCGATTTCCCGCGCTTCCTGGTCGATGTATTTCAGCCACGGCGTCGTATAAAAACCGGTACCGATCAACAAGCCGCACACCGTCACGGCGATGATGCGTTCCTTCAATACCGGATGGTGAACGCTGCCGTAAGGCTGCACGAAGCGTTTCGGGTGAGCGATGAACAGACGTTGAAACGCCCACAACAAGAATGCCGCCCCCAACACGTTGCCCAACAGAATTGCGATCGCGATCCACCAGCCGTGTTCTTCGATGGTACCCTCGATCAACAAATGAGCGGCGTCGAATCCCGGCGTGCCCGGCATCACCATCGTACTCAGCGCCGAGATCAGAAACAGCAAAGCCAAGGTCGAATTGGTCTCGAACAGCCCGCCCAGGCGCGGCAGGAACGAGGTCCGGGTCCGCTCGTAAATCAGACCGATGCAGAACAACATGCCGGCGGTAGCCAGGCCGTAAGCCACCGACAACAAAATACTGCCCTCCAACGCGAAATCGTTGAACGAAAACACGCCGATCGCCAGCATGCCGGTATGGCTGATTACCGCGAACGCGATTAAGCGGCGCATGTTGATTTGCATCAAGGCCAGCAAGGCCCCGTAAAAGATCCCGATCAAACCCAGCGTGACGACGAAATGGGTCCATTGCTCGGCCGCACCCGGCGTCAGCGGCAAGATGAAGCGGATCAGCGCATAGATGCCCAGCTTCAGCCCGTGCAGAAAAATCGCCGCGCTGGCTGCGGTACCGTGCTCGCCCAAGACCGGCAACCAGGCGTGGAACGGAAACAGCGGCATCCGCACCGCAAAGCCGAAGAACAGCAGCAGAAAGATCAAGGTTTCGTTCGGAATCGCCAGATTATGGTGTTTCAGCGCCAGCCAATCGAAACTCAAATCCATACCGTTACCGGCCAGCCCGAAACTGAGCAACAGAAAGCCGGCCAGACTCATCGCCAGACCGGACAACCAATATTGCAGCAAGGTTTTGACGGCCTGGTTGCGCAAGCGGCCGGTACCGGCAACCATCGTCAACAAGGCCACCGGCACCAGTTCCAACAAGCTCCAGCACCAGAATTGCAGCGTGTTCAGCGCCGCAAATGCCCCGATCAGGATGCCTTGGTAAGCCAGCAGACAGGCGACGAATAAACGGTCGTTGCGGTGGCGGGTGATCAGGGTGTAAACCAGCGCCAGCGCACCCAACACCGCCGTCAACGGAATAAACAGGATATTGGTGCCGTCGACGCCGACCCGATAACCCAGGCCGTCGATTTTCTCGGCCAGATGGATGCCGGGCGCTTCGGCATCGAACACCCACAGCAGGTAAATGCTCAACAACACGTTCGCCACCGCGCCGGTCAACGCGGTCGGCCACAGCCGCCAGCTTTTCAAACCCAACACTGCGCCGCAGGTCAAAAGCGGCAGCGCGGTCAATACGCTCAGCACCGGAAACGCCGCGGCCGCCTGCCAGTAAACGATATCGGTCGTCATCGGTACCCCAAAGCTACCATCAACGTAATCAACACGAACAGCGCCAGATAACGGGCGCGCAACAACAACTGTTCGAACCGGTTCGCCGCCTGCCCCAGCCGGCGCCCGACCCGAATCGACTCGCCGCCGATGCCGCGCAAGATGAAATGGTATTCAAACCAGTTCAGCAAGCCCGAAGTCCATTGCGCCAGCTTGCCGGCCAGGCCACTGCCCTGGGCAAAGCTGTCTTCGGCACTGCTCAGATTGGCGCCCATCTTTTGCTCTTCCCGCTGCGCCAACGACGACATTGCCCTGATCGCCGGTGCCGGCGAGCCCATCAACGGGTCCAGAATCCGCTCTTCGATATAACGGGAATCCTTGGCCAGTTGCAGGATTGGCTTCACTAACAGCCAATCCACCGCCGGCTCCAGCCAGCCGCGCTGCAACGAGGCGATAAAGGCCCAGCGGCAGTCGGCGAGCGCCGCCGGCACCGGCTCGAGCGGTCGACCATGGGTGTTATGCAAAATCGACGGTGTGGTCAGAAACAGATAGCAACGCACCACGGCATGCGCCGCCAAATGCCAGGCGGCCAAGGTCCACCAGCCCAAGCCGCATTCGAGGAACATCAAGCCCAGTTGCACCGATGCGGCGAAGATTTGCGAGCTTTTGATGTCGGTCTGGCTCAAACCTACCCAATAGCCGTAAATGGCGGTCATCGCCCCGATCGCCGCCAGCAAGGCCATTGCCGCCGGCGCCTGCTCGAATAAGGGCCGCAGTTGCAGGGTCAGAAATACCCCGGCATGCACCATTGCGCCGCCGTAAAAGATCGCGCTGGACGGGGTCGGCCCTTCCATCGCCCGCGCCAGCCAGGGCGAGAACGGAATCTGCGCCGATTTGGCGAAAGCGGCGACGGCAAAACTCAAGGCCAGCAAGGTAGCATCGCCGCGGTCCAGGTCGGCCGCGCCGGTATTCAAGGTTTGCCAGTCGGCAGATTCCAGCCAGGCCAGCATCAAGCCGATACCCAGCAAAAAGCCGCCGTCGCCGACCCGGTTGGTGATAAACACGCGGGTGGCATTGTACGCCGCCACCGGCCGCTCGTAGGCGTAGGCGATCAGCAGATAAGAACAGACCCCGGCGATTTCCCAACCGACAAAGGTGAACACCGCGTTGCCCGACAACACCAGCAACAGCATTGCCGCGGCAAACAGGCTCAGAATAAAGAAGAAGCGATGAAAGCCCGGCTCGCGGTGCAGATAATTGCGGGAAAAGCGGGCCACGGCCAGCAACAGCGTCCCGAATAACGCCGCCAACGCCATATTCAGGCCACCCGCCTGCAACGACAAGCCTATCGCCAATTTGCCGCTGGCCAGCCAACTACCGTAGACCTGCAACCCGCTCGGGCTCCCGGCCAGCTCCAGCCCGAGCAAACCCAGCGCCAGCGCTGCCGCCAAGCCGATCGCCCAGGCCGCCAGCCGGGCGCTGAGTTTCTCGCCGGCTTCGCCGCGCAGCAGATTAAAAAAATGCAGGCCGCCAATCGATAAGGCGGCAAGCAGCGGTAACAACGGAATCAAAAATGCGTATGCGACCATAGTCGTTATACCTCAGCGATTTCCGGCTGCCGAACCAGGATCGGCGCCACGGCCTGGGTCTGCCCGACGTAGCAGGCTGCCGAATCGTCGCGCCGCGGCAGTTCGCGGTCCTCCGGCTGCCAGGGCAGGAAACCTTCGCGGCGGTCGAACACGAAAATCCGGCCATCGTCCGGGTCGAGCGCGTTCAAATGCACCCAGCCGCCGCCGACCAGCTCCTGTAACACGGGTTGCCGGGCATAAATCCGCGCCAAGGTCTCGGTGTTGGCTTCAACCACGATTTGCAGGCGCATCGCCTCGTGAATTTCCACCATCTGCAGCGGCAAACCGGTGCGCAGATCGCTGAACGCGCCTTCCATGACCCCAAACAAACCGGTGACGTTATGCGGAATCTTGGTGCCGCAACCGAGGCGGTCGTTGTTGACGGTCGAGAAGTAATATTCCAGATTGATGCCGGCGCCGACCGGCCCGGCGGTCAGCAAAATATTTTCCAGAATCGTACCGTCGCCGTCCTGAGTGGGATCGTAAGAAATCAAGAACAGGCGGCGGTCGAAAAACACGCCCTGCGTCGCCGCACGCCGGCCGATAAAGGCGGCAGCGTTGGTGGCATGGCCGAATTCCGGCCGCACTTGGCTCAAGTCGGCGGCACGGCGCTGGACGTGGCGGAACGCGGCCCCAGGCGAAACCGGATAACCCGACGAGGCGAAGCGCCGACAGCGTTCGGCTGCGGCTCGCCGGTCGGCCTCGGCCAGATCGGCTTGCAAGCGGGTGAAATCGGCGGCCAGCGCAGCCGGAACCAGATCAGCGTCGTACCAGACGATCGCGTCGCTGCAGGTATCGTGCTGGCCGCCGACGAACCAGGTATCGTCCGGAATCGCAATGCCCTGCCCGGCCAGCAAGGCGCGCACCTGCGGCCGATTGGCCATCGCCGCGAATACTCTGGCATTCGGGCCGCCGCGGCGGCCGCCGCAAGCGCCGCAATCGTGGGCAGCCTCGTGCGGATTGTTTTGGCTGGTGGAACCGTGGCCCAAAATGGCGACGATCCGGGCAAAGCCGTAGCTGAGTCCGGTGGTGCGCAAGAATTGGCCGACCCGTTGCGCTTGTTCCTGGTCGCTGAAACCGGGTTTCGCTGCGGCCGGCGTTGCGGCATCGGCGGTAAACTGCAAGCGGGTCGGTGCCGCCGGCACCAGCCGCGCCTGCCAAGCCTGTTCCAGGCGGTATTGCAGGTCCGGCCACACGGTCTTGCCCAACAGCCCGGCCAACTTCAGCGGCGCAAACAGGTATATCAGCGGATAAGCCCGCAACAGATGCCGGCGTAAGGTTTGATGCAACCAGTCGCTGATGATTTGCGCCCGGTTCAAGCCGGCACGGTGGTCGGCCAGCAAATCCTCGCGGCTGGACAGGACAACTTCCTCGACCCGATGCGCCGGCGTCACCACCACCGGACACAATGGCGTCGGATGATGGTCGTCCAACCCCTGATAGTCCATCGCCACGCCGAAAAATCCGGCAGCGCCCAGGGTTTCGATGGCCGGATTCCACTCTTCCAGATGGCGACGGAAACTTTCCTCGCGTTCGTCCATGCAGAAAAACACCTGGGCTTGCGGCCGCCGCTCCCGGCGCTGCCAGCGGCCGCGACCGTGATTGGCGTGCAAGGCTTGTAACAAATCCTGACGATAATGGCGTTCGTAAGCGTCCAGCCAGACCGAAGCCCGTTGTTGCTCGTCAAATTCGGCGACCGGCGTCAACCAGGCCAGCAGTTGGCTTTTTTCCAGGGCCGACACCGCATCGGGCCCCAACCCTAAATTCCGACAAAGTGAAAATAGTCGCCAACCCTGGTCGTGGGCGGTGAGTCTGCCGTCGGCTGCCGCCAACGGGCTTTGCCGCCAACTCAGAATCCGTTGCGCCAGTGTTTGCCAGGCTTGCCGGGAGCTATCCGCCGCAGATACCAATTGCTGAGCGGCCTGAGCCAGGTACTCCGGCAACTCGCCGCCGAACAGCGCCCGACGGACGCCGAATTCGGCTTGATGTTTTTCGAAATAGGCCTGCAGCCGGTCGAATTGAGCCGGACCATGCCACAGGCTGCGGCACAACGGCTGAGCGTAAAGCCGATCCAACACCAGCCGGATGGCCAGATAATCGGCAAGCCGTACCGGAACCGGCCGCCCTTCGCGGTAATCCGGGTGCTGCTGGCGCCAGTTGATCAACCCGGACCAGCCCGGCAATTCCAGCGCCAGCCGCTGCAAATAGCCTTCCCAGCGATCCGCCGGCAAGGCCATGGCCTGCAATTGCTGGACGATGGCGTCCGTCGCATCTTCCGGCAAGCGTGCCGTAACGCTGCGCCACTCCGCCAGATCGTGAAACAAGGGCAGCGCATCGTAGTCCAGCGCCTGCCGCCAGGCCTCATACAATCCCAATTCCTGGCGTCCCGGCAAACGCCAGGCCGCCAAACCTTCGTCCAGCAACGATGCGCACAAACGAATCAACTGCGGCCGCACCAGTTCCAAAATGTCCTTGCCCGCCAAAGCCAGCAGCACACCGCGCCAGGTCAAAGTGACGCCGACCCGGTCGAACCAGAGCGCCGGGTTCTCGGCATCGTCCGCTTGCGGCAATTCATTGTCGAATGGCGCGGCAGATAGATCCAGCAAATCCTCGGGATGCAATTCTGCCGCCGGCAATGCCAACTTCGCCGAAACCGCCTGCCACACCTCGCGCAGCCGCCGGCCGCCGGCCGTCGCGACATCGAATTCGGCGGATTCGCCGAGCCGCCAGGCCAGTTGCTGCGGGCTAATGGCCTGTAAATCGTGCAGTAACACGGCCCGGTAAAGTTCGCGCCGGGCAATACCGGCGCTACCGGCCAGCGGTTCGGCCAATGCACTGCCGAACCGATGCTGCAATACCGCATCGAGATCGCGGTCGGTGATGCGTTGTTGCCGGTAAAACTCGCGGAACTTGTCGGCCGGCAGATAGCAATCGATTCCGGTCAGCGCGGTGAACTCGGCCAACGCCTGCTCGAACGGCAAATGCTGAAAGCCGTGCAAGGTGTTGTGGTGGACGAAATCGTGGATCGGCGCCTGGCCCGGCAAAACGTGGTCCAAATGTGCGATCGCATGACGAACAATGTCGCGCAGATCGCCAGCCTCGCAAACCGATGCCGCCATCAAATTGCTCCCCGACCTGCCAAGCCAAGACATAGCGGCCGCATCACAGCAACCTCTCGCCGATCACGGCCAGCATCCGCCCGACCGACGCGGCCGACAATTCGATCAACGGCGCCGGCAACAAGCCGAACACGACGATGCAGCCGACCAATACCGCCGACGCCGCCAGCTCCGACGGCGTCAAATCGGCGATGTCGCGCATCTGCGGCTTGACCGGTCCGGTGAACAGCAAGCCGATGGTGCGCATGGCATAAGCCGCGCTGATCAATAGGCTCAGGCTGAAAAATGCCATCCAGCCGCCCCATTGCTGAAAGCCGCCGATCAGCATGTGCAATTCGGCGACAAAGCCGATCGAGCCCGGTAAGCCCATTGCCGCCAGCAGCGCCAGCGTCGCCAGCCCGGCAAAGCGCGGCATGACCTGAACCAGCGAACTGTAATCCTGGATATTGCGGGTGTGGGTGCGTTCGTACAGCAAACCGACCAGTAAGAACAGGGCGCCGGCGATCAGGCCGTGCGCCGTCATTTGCAGAATCGCGCCGATGAAGCCGGTCTGGTTCAATGTGGCGATACCGAGCAACACCACGCCCATATGGCTCAACGAGGAATAGGCCACCATGGCTTTCATGTCCGGCTGACGCCAAGCCAGCAGGCCGCCGTAAATCATGCCGAACAGGGCCAGAAACATCAGCAAGGGTTGAATCAGTTGCGCGGCGACCGGCAACATCACCACCGAGCGCAGCAGGCCGTAGGCGCCCATCTTCAATAAAATCCCGGACAACAAAATACTGACCGCGCTCGGCGCTTCGACGTGCGCCAGCGGCAACCAGCCGTGCAACGGAAAAATCGGCATTTTCACGCCGAAGCCGATCAGAAAGCCCAACAACACCAGTACCTGTTCGACGGCCGGCATGTTCTGCGCCGCCTGGCCCATCGACGCCATCAACGAGCCCTGGTTCTGCAAATCGTACTGGCTGATCGCCAACAGACTCAGCAGCATGAACACCGAGCCGCCCATCGTGTACAGCACGAAGTTCAAACTGGCGGCGTGACGGCGTTTGCCGCCCCAACGGTCGATCAGAAAAAACAGCGGGATTAAGGTCACTTCCCAGAAGATATAGAACAAGGCCCAGTCCTGGGCCATGAACACGCCGAGCATGCCGAACTCCAACAGCAGGATGCAGATGTGGTAACCCTTGACGCCGTCGGCCAGATTAAACGACGCGATCAAAGAGATCGAGGTCAACAAGGCCGCCAGGATCAGCATCGGCAGCGACAGGCCGTCGATGCCTAGCGCGTAGGCGCTACCGAGTTTGGGATTCAGCGGGTAGAATTCGGTCAGTTGCAAAGCCGGATCGGCGGCGTCGTAGTGCGCCAATAGCATGCAGGCCAGCATTAGAGCCACGCCGGCAAACAGATTCGCCATCAGGCGGACTGCTTGGGTTTGATGGGCGGGGATTAGCACCAGCAATAGCGCCCCGGCAGCGGGGGTCCAAAGCAGCGTGCTGAGTATGACCATTGTTTATGGGATTTAAAGTCGAAAACGCAGGGCATTCTACCGGCAATTGGTTGAAAAAAGCCATTTTTAAAAGCGAATTGGTTTAAATGAACCAGAAAAAACCAGCCAGCGGGTAGCATCTGCTCCGCGCCGCCGATACTGCGGCCTAAATCGACTTGAACCGGAAACCTTTTTCTCGCAATTCAAACCTGGCGACACACTATGAACTTCGCTTCCGACAACTGGGCCGGCGCTCACCCTGCCATCGCCCAACATTTACTGGCCGCCGGCGCCGGATTCGCCGCACCTTACGGCGCCAGCGAGCTGGACCGCAGCATCGAACGCCGTTTCTGCGAACTGTTCGAACGCGAGGTCGCAGTCTTTTTCGTCGGCACCGGCACCGCCGCCAATGCGCTGGCCTTGGCCGCAATCAATCGCCCCGGCGGCGTCTCGTTTTGCCACCGTGAAGCGCACATGCTGGAAGACGAATGCGGCGCCCCGGAGTTTTTCACCCACGGCGCCCGGCTGGCGCCGGTCGACGGCGATCTGGGCAAGATCGACCCGGCCAAGCTGGCCGCCGAAATCGGCCGCTTTCCGCCCGGCTTCATCCATGCCGGCCAGCCGATGGCGGTCTCGATCACCCAGGCCACCGAAATCGGCACGCTGTATCGGCCCGATGAAATCGCCGCCATCGCTGCGATCGCCCGCCAACACCGGCTGCCTTTGCACATGGACGGCGCCCGCTTCGCCAACGCGCTGACCGCGCTGCAATTGACGCCGGCGCAAATGACCTGGCAACTCGGCGTGGATATCGTCTCGTTCGGCGCCACCAAAAACGGCTGCTGGTGTGCCGAGGCTTTGGTGTTCATGGACCCGGACACGGCCAAAGATTTGCCTTTCATCCGCAAACGCGCCGCGCAACTGTTCTCCAAAAGCCGCTTCATTGCCGCCCAATTCCAAGCGTATCTACAAGACGGCCTCTGGCTGGAACTGGCCGGCCACGCCAACGCGATGGCAGCCCGACTGCAGCAAGGCATTATCACCTGCCGCCGCGCCCGGCTGGCCTGGCCGGCGGAGGCTAATGAAGTGTTTGCGGTACTGGAGCGGAGCGATGCCGACCGGCTGCGCGCCGCCGGCGCCGTGTTTTACCCGTGGAATCCGCCGCACGCCAATCCCGGCCTGCTCAATAAAAACGAGGTGTTGCTGCGTCTGGTTGCCAGCTTTGCCACGACCGCCGAGGAAGTGGACCGGTTTGTCGAGTTGTTGCAATGATCTGCCGCGTGCTCCAACACAATCGGCAAATTGATATTGATTCGATATAAAATAGCCGAGCCGGATATGCCGGCCAATATCGATTTTTTGCAGCAGGAGAACCACCATGCAAATCCATGTTTACGACACTTACGTCACCGCCGGCGACGGCCGCTTGATGCACTTCGACGTGTTCACCGCGGATCGCGACGACCAGCAAGCGATCGCCTACGCCAAACAATGGCTGGCATCGATCGGCGAAGCGGACGCGACGGTTAGCAGCAGGGAGTGCCGTTTCTGCCACAGCCAGAACGCTCCGGCCGACGTGATCGACAGCATCAAACGCGACGGCTTTTATATCTACAAAATGGAAGGCTGCCCGGCTTAGCCGGAAGGTACTTTAGGGGGTTGAAGCGCAGAGAAATCCGCGCGGCTTGAGCGTTTTGCCAGGGAGATGTCCGATGATTTCCTGGTTCCCACGCTTTGCGCTGATCGTTATACACAACGGCCGTCATGCCCGCAGGACGCGGGCATCCAGTGCCATGCACGGTAGCTTCAAGCCATCCTTTTGGCTTCGCGGCCCGAGGCTCCAGCCCGCGTAGGGCGCAATAGGCGATAGCCGCATTGCGCCGTATGTCGACCTCCGTCATTCGGCGCAATGCCCGTTGGTTATTGCGCCTTACGGCCTTGCGGAGATAAAGTTCAAGTGATGGCATAAAAGGTAACACCTGCATTCCATAGAACCTGACGGGGTCTAGGGCTCTTTAGAAGCCGAAGACCTGATGAGGTCGGAATGCGCGAAGTCCATCAGGGCCCGAGGTCGTTTAATCCTCAATTACAGGCCGGATATATGGGCGCAATATTTTCTTTATGTCACTAGCGAATTTTTCTTGCAATACGGGGCGGACCATATATGACCCAGTTTTATGCCGTGAGCGAGGGGTCAGGCCACACCGGGGGCTACTGCCCGGGCTTTTTGCCTGAACCTGACTCTGCTTGCGGGCTGGGAATCTCAGTGTTCGTTCTGAACTGAGAGTTCGGAGGTCCAACAGGTTTGCTAGGTGAACTGCTTGGAGCAGCTGCTGGTGCGCTGGGTGTTGGTGCCGGTGCAGCTGTCGGCGTACCTGAATTGTTGCCTGTTGCCATTGTCTTCTCCTGTGATGATGACGGTGAGGCCGTGAGTTGAACGCGATGTACTTTATCTGGGCTAGTGGCTTTGGTGTAAGCGTAGAGCAACGCTGTGGGAACAAACAATGCCAACGCTATGGCGATGGCGGTGGTGCTCATGTGGAGAAAGTTTCCTTTGCGGTCGTTGTTCTGGCCGTTCCAATCCGCAGCCTCTGACAGCTTCTCGGTGATGTAGTCGCGCAGATCGGCTTCGGCCGCAGCCTTTGCGGTCTGAGCGTCAGCACCTTGTTGAAGGTGCCAATCAGTGAGCTCGGCCAAGTGAGCGGCGAGCGCAGGGGCGGGCGCCAGTCTCTTATAGATGTAGTTCCAGGTAGAGCGAAAGATGTAGAGGATCGCGAAGCCTAGAGCGATAAGAGTGCTGGCCGCCAAGAAGAGAAACAACACCGAAGCGAGCGATTCTGAGTACGGAAAGTCGAGCAAAGCGACTGACAGAGCTCCCGAAAGGACGGTCGTTGCGGCAATTGGAGCGGCTGTGCCCGCAGTCACCTCGCTTCGTCTTTGGTGCTCGAAGTCGTATTGCTTCTGGAAGAGCTCAGTGAGCATGGTTTGTGCGGCCTAACGTAAAGCTAACCGGGCGCGGCGCACCGGAGCTTGAAGAAAAACCGCATTGCTTTCCGCGCTCCGGTTGAGCGTTGGGTTATGTTTATTTAATTTGCTGTACATCCGCAGAAGTACCCTCTACCTGCATTTTATAGCCTCCGCCTGAGCTATAAATTAATACTTCAGGCATATACGCATAGGTGTATTCATAGTTGTATGTGCGCTGTTTCCAAACCTGACCATTAGTAAGTTCGTATACTGTTTCACCCTCCCAGCCTTTGAACTCGCCATTAATTTGAGATTCGATTACGTCTGATATTTGACGAATAGCAACAATCTGATTTTGGCCTTCAACTTGGAGATAAAACCTACCATTTGCTCGAAGAACATTAACTCTGGGGCAGTAGGCATAGTGATGCCAATATTTATATTCATCTTGAATCCAGAAAGAGCCATCCACCAGTTTGAACAGCATTTCATCATCAAATCCCTCAAAGTCACCATCGACTTGTATGGTCTTTACAATTTCATATTGGGTCATTAATTCTCCTAGCTAATGAAACATAACGTTTGAAAGACGGGGCCAAGTCTAGCTTAATAGCATTACTTAGAATTCGGGATCAAGTCTAGCAATCAAGCATTTGCATGTCGACCGCCAGGACGCAACTCACTTACCTCTCACCGCTTGGATTGTCCTCAAAAACCTTATCGTAAACCTCGCGCAAGCTTAGCCGACAATCGATGCTTTCCAGCGCTACGCTTGCTTCCAGGCCCAGCGTCTCGCTCAACATCCAGACTTCGCCTTGGCGCAGATAACGTTCGATACCAGGCTGGTCTTGCATCACCAGTAGATACTCGCGCAAGCTGGGTATTTTTCGGTAATGGGCAAACTTGCCGCCGCGGTCGTAGGCTTCGGTGGACGGCGACAGCACTTCTATAAGCAGCATCGGATTGAGCAAAGTATCGACCTGCGCGTCTTCGAACTCGGGTTTACCGCAAACCACGGCGATGTCGGGGTAGTGGTAGCTGCGGGCTGCGGTGGCCTTGACCCGCATGTCGTTGATGTAGGCTTCGCAGGGACGGCTTTTCAGTTGCTGACTGAGTTCTCTACAAATATTTCCGGAAATTAAATTATGTTCCCGGCTGGCGCCGGTCATCGCATAAATTTGCCCGTCATGGAATTCGCTTTTAATCGATGCACTGCGTTCCAGACTTAAATATTCTTCGGCGGTATACCGTTGAAGCCCGGGGGTCATGAGTCACCTCGGCAAATCAAATGCATTTGAACCAAGCATATTACAGCGGCTCGCGGCTCGGCAAGCACCCGGCAAATGGGTTGGGACGCATGGTTTTGCGACGAAAAGCGGCTATGAGCAAGCCGGCGATCATCAGACCGATGCATGGCGGCACTAGATGAAAGGCTGTTTCGCAAAACTGCAGCCGGCCGCGACGAACACATGGTTGTCAAATCGCCTTTCCGCCACACCTTCCCCTATCGGGAAACCTCTCGCCACGCCAACCGCCATCGCATTGTCACACCCATAACATCTGTGTATCCTCCCCGCCATGCAAATTCATCTGATCGCCGTCGGCAGCAAAATGCCGGACTGGGTACAGCAAGGTTATAATGAGTACGCCAAGCGGCTGCCGCGCGAGTGCGAGTTGCTACTGCGCGAAATCTCGCCGGACAAGCGCAAAAGCGGCGACGTGGCCCGGATTACCCGCGACGAAGGCGAACGGATGATCGCCGCCTTGCCGCCGCGGGCTCACGTCGTGACGCTGGATATTCCCGGCAAACCCTGGTCGACCCCTGATCTGGCGCAGGCTTTGCAGCGCTGGCTCGGCAACGGCCAGCCGGTAGCGCTGATGGTTGGCGGCCCGGAAGGCCTGGCGCCGCAGGTCAAAGAGTTAGCGCGCGAATCCTGGAGCCTGTCGCCGCTGACCTTCCCGCATCCGCTGGTGCGTATCGTCGTTGCCGAACAAATTTACCGGGCCTGGAGTCTGCTCAACAACCATCCTTACCACCGTTAACGGCATGAACCCTCAACTAATCCTGGCCTCGGCGTCGCCGCGCCGCCGCGAATTACTGGCCCAAATCGGCATCCGCCACGCCGTCATGGCCGTCGACATCGACGAAACCCCGTTCCCCGGCGAAGCCCCGGCCGCCTATGTCGAGCGGGTCGCCGCCGAAAAATCGGCCGTCTGCGCCGCGCAAAGCGACAGCCGCTTGCCGATACTGGCCGCCGACACCAGCGTGATTTGCGACGGCCGGATTCTGGGCAAGCCCGACGATCTGCAACATGCCATCGAAATGCTGAGCCGGCTGTCCGGCCGCAGCCACCAGGTGTATAGCGCGGTATCCTTGCGTAGCGGGCAAACCCATTGGCAGGCCTTGAGCGTCAGCGAAGTCCGTTTGCGCCCCCTCAGCCACCAGGAAATCGTCGCCTATTGGCAGACCGGGGAACCTTGCGATAAAGCCGGTGCCTATGCGATTCAGGGACTGGCCAGCGTGTTTATCGAGTCGATCGCCGGCAGTTTTTCCGGGGTGATGGGCCTGCCGCTGTTCGAAACCGCACAACTGTTGAGCCAAGCCGGCATAGAAGTAATTCAATGAGCGAAGAAATATTAATCAATGTGACGCCGCCGGAAACCCGGGTCGCCGTCATCGAAAACGGCGTATTGCAGGAACTGATCATCGAGCGCGTTCGCCAAAAGGGCTTGGTCGGCAACATTTACAAGGGCGAGGTCTGCCGGGTATTGCCGGGCATGCAGGCCGCCTTCGTCGATATCGGCCTGGACAAGGCCGCCTTTCTGCATTTGTCCGACTTCAGCAGCCAGGAACTGGCGGAAAAGGGCTCGGAGAACATCGAACATTACCTGAAGGAAGGCCAGAAACTGGTGGTGCAGGTCACTAAAGACCCGCTCGGCAACAAGGGCGCCCGGCTCACCACCGACATTTCGATTCCGTCGCGCTACCAGGTCTACATGCCTTATGCCGGCAACTCAGGCGTGTCGCAGCGCATCGAATGCGAGTCCGAGCGCACTCGGCTGCGGGCCTGCATCGAGGCCTACCAGCAAAAGCACCAGGTGCCGGGTGGCTTCATTGCCCGCACCGCCGCCGAATGCGTCGAGGAAGTGATTCTGTATTCCGACATGACCTTCTTGCACAAACTCTGGGAATCGATCCTGGACAAGAGCAAAAAGGCCAAGGTCAAGTCCTTGATCCACGAAGACCTGCCGCTCAGCATCCGCACCTTGCGCGATTTGTACAAAGACGGCATCGAAAAAATCCGGGTCGATTCCAAGGAAACCTTTTTGAAGCTGGTCGAATTCGCCGAGACCTTCGTCCCGGAAATCGTCTCGGTGATCGAACATTACTCCGGCGAGCGACCGGTGTTCGACATCTACAACGTCGAAGACGAGATCAGCAAGGCGCTGGACCGTAAGGTCAAGCTCAAGTCCGGCGGCCATCTGGTGTTCGACCAGACCGAGTCGATGACGACGGTGGACGTCAATACCGGCGGCTACGTCGGCGGCCGCAACCTGGAAGAAACCATCTTCAAGACCAATTTGGAAGCGGCGCAAACCATTTCCCGCCAGCTGCGGCTGCGCAATCTGGGCGGCATCATTATCATCGATTTCATCGACATGCAAAGCGACGAGCACAAGAAACAAGTGCTGGCCGCGCTGCAGCGCAATCTGGAAAAAGACCACGCCAAGACCAAGATCACCGAGGTGTCGGCGCTGGGCTTGGTGGAAATGACCCGCAAACGCACCCGCGAGAGCCTGGAGCACATTCTGTGCGAGCCTTGCTCGACTTGTGGCGGTCGCGGCGTGCTGAAAACCGCCGAATCGATCTGCCTGGAGATTTTCCGCGAAATCATCCGGGTGGTGCGCCAATACAGCGTGCAGCAGATTCTGGTCCTGGCTTCGGAGCAGGTGGTGGAAATGCTGCTGGACGAGGAAGCCGACATGCTGGCCGAGCTGGAAGTATTTCTGAAGGTGGCGATCAAGATTCGCGCCGAAGCCGAATACAACCAGGAACACTACGACGTGGTGTTGCTATAGGCCTAAGTTTTGGTTATCCACCGCCATGTCAGCCGGGCCACCCGGCACCTGCTGTTCTGGTCGCTGATCGCGGCGGCGCTGGCATTGAGCGCGGTCAGGCTGTTTCTGATCGATATCGCCGACCACCGCCAACGGCTGGAAAGCGAAATTCGCCGCATCAGCGGGGTGCCGCTGCACATAGGCCGGCTCAGCGCCAAGATGCGCGGCTTCAGTCCGGAATTGATTCTGCGCGACATTACCATAGACGCCGCGGAAGCCGGCACCAAACCGGCGATCAGTTTGCAACAGGTGCGGCTCGGCATCAATTTGCTGGAATGGTTGTTCACCCAGGATGCCATGGCCTCCGGCTGGGTCACGCTGGTCGGCGCCAAACTGGAAATTATCCGCGATGCCGACGGCGCCCTGCGCATCAAGGGCTTGCATAGCAGCGACGAACAGCCGCTGTGGCTGCTGGAAGGCGGTCAATACGAAATCCTGCAGAGCCAGGTTACCTGGCTGGACTTGAAACGGCAGCGGCCGCCGGTGACGATCGCCGACTTCGACTTGCGCATCGAAAACCGCCGCGAGGACCACGAAATCCACTTAATCAGCCGGCTGCCGGATTCCTTAGGCGATAGCATGCGGATTTCCGCGCTATTGCACGGCAATATTTTCCAGGCCAACGCCCTCAACGGCCGACTTTATATCGAAGGCGACAATCTGCAAGGTCCGGCCTGGTTGATCGAAGATTTACCGGCCGGACTGCATTTGTATTCGGGTTCGGGCGATATTCGGCTGTGGAGCGATTGGCGCGACTCGACGCCCTACCGGATTGCCGGTTACGTGCAGGGGCAGCAAATCAAGCTCGGCAAACAGACCGGCAAAGCCCTGCAACTGGACACCTTCGAGGGCAATCTGGCCTGGAGCGAAACCGACGGCCGCCAGCGCTGGGGCGTTTACGACATGAACGCGGTCAGCAACCGCCAACGCTGGCACGGCGGCGAGTTCTACCTGCAGCGCGACGCCGAAGGCAATCTCGGCGGCCGTATCGAAACCCTGAATCTACAGGCCCTAGACCATTTGACGGCGCCGTTTCTGGGAGACGCCGCCGGCTTCGAACGCTGGTTGAAACTGAATCCGCGCGGCGAATTGCGCAGCACCGCGCTGTATATCGACAGCACACAGCAACATTACGCCGTGACCGGCGAATTTGCCGAGCTCGGCATCGACGCGGTCGACGGCATGCCGCAAGTGCAGGGCTTACGCGGCAGCATCACGGCCGGCGACCAGGGCGGCCGGCTGGTTTTCGACACCGAACGTGCCGGTTTCGACGCGCCGGCCATGTTTCGGGACCAACTCGAAATCGCCCGCCTGACCGGCCGGCTGGACTGGGTGCAAACCAATACCGATTGGCAATTTTCCAGCGACGGCCTGCAGTTGGATAGCGCCGACTTCCAAACCACCACCCGACTGCAATTGAGCATCCCGCACGACGGCGGCAGTCCGGTAATCGACATGCGCACCCGCTTCGGCAATTTCGCCGACATCAGCCAGGTGCCGCGCTACCTGCCGGCCAAAATCATGGGCAAAGACGCAGTAGCCTGGCTGGACGACGCCTTTATCGGCGGCCATATCGATAAGGGCGAAATGCGGTTGCAGGGCAAGCTGACGGACTTTCCGTTCACCTCCGGCGCCGGCCGTTTCGAAGTGGTGTTTGCGATAGACGACGGCGAAATCCAGTTCAATGCCTTATGGCCGCATTTGCGCGCGGTGCATGCCGACGTGCAGTTTCTTGGCGCCGACTTGCAAGTTGCGATCGACGGCGGCCATAGCGAAGAAGTGGGTATCGATCAGGCCGTCGTGACGATTCCGGACCTGGCCGAGAGCGATTACGTCTACGTCTGGGGCCAAGTACACAGCAAGCTGCCGCAAAGTCTGCAATATCTGCAAAAAACCCCGCTGCACGTTAAAACCGATCCGCTAGCCAAAGTATTGGCGCCGGAAGGCGACACCCAAGTCGACCTGGACCTGAAAATCGCCTATTACGACACCCTGCCCACCACGGTGAAAGTCGATGCCCATCTGGATAAGGCGCGCCTGCTGCTGAAGCCGGTCGATCTTATGGTCGACAACATCGGCGGCGTGCTGCACTTCACCGAAGACCGCGTCAGCAGCAGCCCGCTGGAAGCCAAAACCCTGGGCTATCCGATCCGCGGCCAGTTGCAAAGCGACCAGAGCGCAACGCAATTGCTGATCAGCGGCGTCACCGACGTCGAGCGCCTGCAAAAGCAGTTCCCTTTTTTGAAAACCCAGGCGGCCAAGGGCGGCTTCAATTACCAGGCCGCACTGACCCTGCCTTACGCCGCCGACCAGGCCGACGTCTTGCAAATCACCAGCAATCTGCAGGGCGTCAGCCTGGATGCGCCGGAGCGGCTCGGCAAAACCGCCGGCGAGGAACGCCCGTTGAACTTGCGTTTCATACTGGACGACGGCGAATTCGTGCCGTTGCATATCGGTTACGGCCGGGAGCTGCAGGCGGCGTTGCAAATCGACGGCCAAAGTAACGGCTTGCGTTCGGCGCATATCGTTTACGGCGAGGGCGCCGCCGAAATTTTCGACCGTCCCGGCCTGAAATTGGAAATCCGCCAGCCCCAATTCAAATTATCCGAAGCGCTGGCCGCATTCGGTTCCGGCGACAACCAAGCGCGTCTGCCGGCACTGCAGGAGTTGGTGCTGGACAGCGGCGATCTGGTTTGGCAAGGACTCCGCTTAGGTGCCGTCGCCTGCCGGATGCAGCATAGCGACCAAGCGTGGCAAGGCTCGATAGACAGCACGATGGCGCGCGGCCACTTTACGATTCCGGACCAACGCGGAGGCGCCGAGCGCATCCACCTGCAAATGGAGCATCTTAATCTGACCGCCATGGAAGGACTCAATTTCGGCGGCGCCGAGGAGGCGGCCGTCGGCGATTTGCCGCTGATCGATATCGATAGCAAGCAATTGCTGTGGCGGAATGTGGACCTGGGCAATCTGAAACTGCGCACCGAACGGTTGATCAACGGCATTCATTTCAAGCACGTGCAACTGGCCAGCGTGGCCGGAACCATCGACTTCAGCGCCGACTGGTTGAAATTGGGCAGCGCCAGCTCCACCCAACTGACCGGAAAATTGAACATGAAAGGCTTCGGTCTGTTCCTGTCGCAACTGGGCTTTACCGACGACTTTCGCGGCACCGACGCCGAAATCGGCTTTAACGGCAGCTGGCGCGGCGGCCCGCAGCAGTTTTCGCTGGCCGGCGTCAACGGCCAACTCCGGCTCAAACTCAGCGACGGCCGCATTTCCAGCATCGAACCCGGCTTCGGCCGCTTGCTGGGGCTGATCGCGATGGAACAATGGGCCAAACGCCTGAGCCTGGATTTCAGCGACGTTTTCCGCCAGGGGCTGGCCTTCGATACGATTACCGGTACCGTCAAGATCAGTAACGGCCTGGCCTATTCCGACGATTTGGTCATCGACGCGGTGTCGGCCAAACTCAGTGTCGCCGGCAACGCCGACTTGGTACAGAAGATCGTGGACCAACGGGTAGCCGTGGTACCTAAGAGTTCCGGCGCCGTTCCCATTGCTGGTACAATCGTCGGCGGCATCGCCGCGATGATTACCCAAGCGGTGACCGACGATTACAAAGAGGGATATTTTTTCGGCTCGCAATACAAACTGAGCGGGCCATGGGGCAATGTCGAAGTGACGCCGCTGCACGACCAGGACGGTTTGGTGAAGAAAGCCTGGCGCAGCCTGACCGGCTTCGAATGGCTGGATTCGCTCGGCAAATGACCGGTTCAGCGCCAGCAAGAACTGCCCACCCCGATCGACGCAACCAACTAAATACCATCAGGGACCACTCATGACACTATGTGCCGCCATCCAAATGGCTTCCGGGCCGCAAGTCAGCGCCAATTTGCTCGAAGCCGAAAAACAAATTGCCGAAGCCGTCAAAGCCGGCGCCAAGCTGGTGGCTTTGCCGGAAAACTTTGCCATCATGGGCATGAACGAGTACGACAAAGTCAAGGTCGGCGAGCCGGACGGACAAGGCCCGATTCAGGAGTTCCTGGCTGCGACGGCGAAAAAATACGGCACTTGGATCATTGGCGGCACCATGCCGATGCAAGCCTCGGTCCCGAATAAAGTGCGCGCTGCCTGCCTGATCTACAACGACCAGGGCCAACGCGTGGCGCGTTACGACAAGGTGCACTTGTTCGACGTCAGCGTCCCCGATACCGCCGAGGAATACCGGGAATCGGATTCGGTGGAAGCCGGCGAAGGTTCCTGCGTAATCGATACCCCGTTCGGCCGCCTCGGTGTCGCGGTCTGCTACGACCTGCGTTTCCCGGAGTTTTTCCGGCCCATGACCCGCAAAGGTCTGGACATCCTGGTGATTCCGTCAGCCTTCACCGCCAAAACCGGCGCTGCGCACTGGGAAGTACTACTGCGAGCGCGGGCGATCGAAAACCTGTGCTACGTGTTGGCGCCCAACCAAGGCGGCTTTCATATGAACGGCCGCCAAACTTTCGGCCACAGCATGGTCATCGACCCCTGGGGCGTGGTGCTGGATTGCTACAAGACCGGCCCCGGCTTCGTCTGCGGCGAAGTCGACAAGAACCGACTGGAAAAGATGCGGGTGTCGTTCCCGGTGTTGGAACACAGACGCTATTTTTGCGAGTGAATCCGGTTATGTTGAAACGAGTCCGCTACGCGCTTCCCTGCCTGCTGTTGGCCGCCTGCGGCGAAACGCCGGAGAAGTACCGCGATACCCACCATCTGGAATTACCGCCGGTGCTGCCGATCGAGCACACTAACCCGCAACCGGCCATCGACTCCGACGATCTGAAGCCGAAATCGGCTCTGGCCGGGCTGATGACCTTCACCGACGGCGACAAACCGCTGATCACCTTGAAGACCCGCGAAGAACGGGCCTGGGAAATGATCGCAACGGCACTAAAAATCACCGACATCGAGATCGTCGACAAAAATCAGCAGGACGGCAGGTTCCAGGTACGTTACGACCCGGACACGGCCGGCAAGGATCTGAGCCTGATCAGAACCTTACTGAACAACCATTACGCCGAAGCCGAATATTTGATCACGTTGCAGGAACAAACCGGCGGCATCCGCGTTAATGCGGCCCTGGCCAAACCGGAAGAGATGGAGACCGACGAGGACGGCTCGGCGGAGCTGTTGCGCCTGCTGCACAAAACCATAGACGAGAAAATTCTGAACCGGAATCCGCAAGCCAAACCGGAAAATTAAGGCCCGGCGACGGCATCCGCCCGCCAGTCGCCGGATTTGCCGCCGCTCTTTTCCAACAGACGCACGCCTTGGATAGTCATGCCGCGGTCGACCGCCTTGCACATGTCGTAGACGGTCAATAGCGCGATTTGGGTGGCGGTCAGCGCTTCCATTTCGACGCCGGTCTGGCCGCTGGTTTTGACCAAGGTTCGACAGTAAACCCGATTCAGAGCGGTCAGGGGCTGCAGCTCGATTTCGACATGGGTCAGTGGCAACGGATGGCACAACGGAATCAGCTCGGCGGTCTTCTTGCTGGCCATGATCCCGGCGATCCGGGCCACGCCAAGCACATCGCCTTTTTTATGTGCGCCGTTTACAATCAATGCCAGCGTTTCCGGCCGCATCTCGATATAGCCCTCGCAAACCGCGCTGCGTTGGGTAACGGCTTTGGCGCCGACATCGACCATGTGGACATCCCCGGCAGCGTTGAAGTGGGTAAGCGGCGAATTGGACATGACAGGCTGAAAGATTAAATAAACGTATTGTATTACCCGGTAAAACAGAATGTCGATCAAAGTGCTGTACTTCGCAAGTTTGAAAGAATACGTCGGTCGTGACGGCGACGAATTCGTCGTTTCCACCCCGGTTTCGGTGGGCGAACTATGGCAGTTGGCCAATCCCGATCTGGCTCGGCCCACCGCATTGCTGGCGGCGATCAATATGAATTATGCCAATCTGGACAGCTTGGTCGCGGACGGCGACGAGGTGGCGTTTTTTCCGCCGGTGACGGGAGGTTGAAGACCATGGCGGTGAAATTATCGGATACGGTTTTCGATCCCTGGCAAGAAATCGCTAACCACCAACAAGCGGCCGGCATGGCCGGAAAATACGGCGCGACGGCCGTGTTCGTCGGCACCATGCGCGATTTCAACCAAGGCGATGCCGTATCCGGCATGTACCTGGAACACTACCCCGGCATGACCGAGAAACAACTGATGCATATAGTCGAACAGGCAACAAGCCAATGGCTGGTTTTGGATACGCTGGTCGTACATCGCGTCGGCCGGATCGAACCCAACGATTCGCTGGTATTGGTCGCGGTATGGTCCGAACATCGCGGCGACGCCTTCGACGCCAGCCGTTTCATCATGGAGAATCTGAAAAGCCGGGCGCCGTTCTGGAAACGGGAAACGCTGACCAACGGCGAGCAACGCTGGGTGGATAAAAACAGCTCCGGCTACAAACACCAATCTTGAGTCGTAAAGGCGTTGGCCGCCTTTCCGTCCAGTTCCATCCTCTGCTTCGCTTCCGCCTCCGGCAACCGCCGCTGCAACTCGGCAATTTGCCGATTCGCCGTTTCGATCTGCTGCTTCAGTTCAGCGATGGTTTCGTGCAGATATTCGAAGTGAACTTGAAAATAGCGGGCCGACGGAAAAGCGGCTTCCAACTTTTCCGCGGCCAAATCCGCCGGCTTGCTGCGCGAATGTCTTGGTTTCATAACATTACCCGAACGGAAGGAAGCTTCGATTAAACGCTGTCCCAGGTTTCAGCGAACGACATAGAGTCGATTCCGTTCAAAGCAGTTTACACACGGCCTGCAGAATCATATCGCTCAGAGTTTTCTTAAGGACTAACACCCCGGCGGCGCCGATCGGCGGGCGCCTTATCCATTAAGACGTTTCAGAAACCAAATACCCCACTTTTCGAGCAAAAATTTTGTTCGAGCCTGCTTGTCGGGGAGCAGTCAACTCAAAGTAATCCGGCGCTTGTGCATGTTCTGAATCGTCGGTTGCTTGGTTATGGTCAGCATCGCCGCCTGCGGCAACTTTTTGTGGATTAGACTGACCATCTCTACTTCGCCGTCCGGATCGAGCGAATCAAAGGCTTCTTGCATCAATATCCACTTTGGTTTATGCAACAACAAGCGCACCAAACCCAAACGTTGCTTTTGCTCGCGCTCCAAAGTTTTGTCCCAATCGGCGTGTTGATCCAACTGCTCCACCAACTCGCCGACGCCGGCCAACTGTAGGGTGTCGATCAATAGTTGCTGGTCGAAGCTACTGGCATCGGCCGGATAACAAATTGAAGCGCGCAGGTTGCCGGTCGGCAAATACGGCTTGGGCGGCATGAAAAACATCTGTTCGTCGTCCGGCAGTTCGATGGTGCCTTCGCCCCACGGCCACAATCCTGCAATTGCCTTAAACAATTTGTTGCCGGAGAACGCGTTACCGGCAATCAACACCCTTTCGCCGGCGCGAATTTCCTCGTTTAGCATCGAAATACAGACGATGTTGTCCAGCCGGCTAATGCACAAATTGCGGAATGCCAACACCGAGTTGTCTTGCTTGACTCTGCGAATGCGGTGCGGATCGGGTTTGGCGATTTCGCGTTCCAATTGCTCCAGTGCCTTACTCAGCCCAAGCACGCGTTCTACCGAGGCCCGCCATTCCGCGACCTTGCCCATGTTATCGACCGGCCAGGACAACGCGGCGACCATCTGTTGGAAGGCCTGCGCCGATTGCATCAATGCGCCCAAGCTGATGGTTCCCAGAATAAAGCGCGGCGCGGAGACCAGGATGGGGAACGCCATGGACAGGATGGAATAGCCGGAACTGAACATTGTGATCCGTTGCCAGGCCAAGGTTTGCTGATTCCAAGCATCGACGATATTGCCGAACAAACGGTGGAAATGCGGATTCTCGTGGCGTTCCCCATGGATCAAGGCAATCGCTTGCGCGTTTTCGCGGGCCTTGACCAGTGCAAAACGGAAATTGGCTTCAACGGTTTGCCGATTATCGGTCGCCGTAGTCAGCGGTCGACCTATCCACCAGCCCAGAACCGAGGCACTGGCGGCATAGATCAGCGCCAACCAGACCAAATGGCCTTGAATCGGAATTTGCGCTATACCGAGATCGATGGCGACACTGCCGGACAAAGTCCATAAAATCTCGGTAAAACTTACCAACAGCAGCACGCAGTAAAACATTGTATGTAGTAGATCGATCGCATATTCAGTCGAAATCCGGACATCTTCGGCGATACGCCCATCCGGATTGTCGTGCTGGCCGGGAATGTGGGTCACCAGATAGTGGCGACCGTCTCGCATCCATTGGCCGATCAATTTATCGGTCAACCAGCCGCGCCAACCCAATTGCAACCGCCGTTTAATGACCAAGTGCGTCGCGGTGATCGCAATGTTCGCCAAAAAGATCAGCACAATCAGACCGATTTGGGTAAAGAACCGCGACATCGACCGTTGTTCCAGAGCATCGAACAAATCGGCGCTCCATTCGGTGATAATCACTGAAATCGCGATTTGGGCGACAGTCAGCGCAATCAACGCCGCCGACAGTCCGCGAATACTGGCCTTGTTTTCGGAACACCAGAAAGGCCCCGCCAATCGGACGAACTGCATGAAAAATTTGCTAGTGTTTCGCAAGGCCATTTCTCCGCGTTAAGGTCGGGGCGCAATATAACAAAATTAAGCACATCCACAACCAAGAAATGTTTCAGTTGGATGTCAAACGCGACTCGAAGCGGAATCGGACTCTTTAGGTTTGGCAGCGAAATACCGGGGACGACGGGGGATTGGAGGAGTTAGAGCGAACCGGAAGCGAACGGCAGGCGGAGTGCCGTTCGCCTCATCGGCAGTAAGCGTTAACGCTTCATCGAATCGAAAAACGCGGCGTTAGTTTTGAAATCTTTGAGTTTGCCCAACAAGAATTCGGATGCCGCCAATTCGTCCATCGGCTGCAGAATCTTGCGCAGAATCCAGGTTTTTTGCAGTTCGTCCGGATCGACCAGATATTCCTCGCGGCGGGTGCCGGAACGGTTGATATTGATCGCCGGATACACCCGCTTCTCGGCGATTTTCCGCTCCAGATGCAGCTCCATGTTGCCGGTACCTTTGAACTCCTCGAAAATCACCTCGTCCATCCGCGAACCGGTTTCGACCAGCGCAGTGGCAATGATGGTCAGGCTGCCGCCTTCCTCGATATTACGCGCAGCACCGAAGAATCGCTTCGGTTTTTCCAGGGCATTGGCATCGACACCGCCGGACAGCAGTTTGCCGGAAGACGGCACCACCATGTTGTAAGCACGAGCCAAGCGCGTGATCGAGTCTAACAGAATAACCACGTCGTGCTTGTGCTCAACCATGCGCCGGGCTTTTTCGATCACCATGTCGGCGACCTGCACGTGGCGGGTAGCCGGTTCGTCAAAGGTGCTGGAGACCACTTCGCCGCGCACGCAACGCTCCATCTCGGTCACCTCTTCCGGACGCTCGTCGATCAGCAATACGATCAGATAACACTCTGGATTATTCTCGGCAATCGCATGGGCGATGCTTTGCATGATCATGGTTTTACCGGCTTTCGGCGGCGATACGATCAAACCGCGCTGGCCCTTGCCGATCGGCGCGATCAAATCGATGATGCGGGCGGTCAAATCCTCGCTGGTCCCGTTGCCCTGCTCGAGGCGGAAACGTTTGTTGGCGAAGAGGGGCGTCAGGTTGGAAAAGGAAATTTTGTTCTTGGCTTGCTCGGGAGACTCGAAGTTGATGCTCTCTACCTTCAGCATCGCAAAGTAACGCTCACCCTCTTTCGGCGGCCGAATCTTGCCGCTGACGGTATCGCCGGTGCGCAAGCCGAAACGGCGGATCTGGCTGGGCGATACGTAAATGTCATCCGGTCCTGCCAGATAAGAACAACCCGGCGTGCGCAGAAAACCGAAGCCGTCGGTCAAGATTTCCAGTACCCCGTCACCGTATATATCCTCCCCGCTCTTCGCCTGCTTCTTCAAGATCGAGAAAATCAGTTCCTGCTTTCGGGCTCTGTCGATGTTTTCCAACCCCAGGGATTCTGCGATAGCGATGATTTCTGTCGGTTGTTTAAGTTTTAACTCGGTAAGGTTCATGTTGACTTAGGGAAATGGAAGAAATGCAAAACAGCAGAAGGCTGTTTACGGCGGAAGAAGTGTGTTGGAAAACTCGGGCGATCGGGGTGCGAGAAGCTAGCGGGCGGAATTCTAGCGCAATAACCGGACTTATCAAAACATTTTCGACAAGTCCGGTTACAGCCTGTTTACAGGTTGCTGTCGATAAACGCGGCCAACTGCGACTTGGTCAAGGCGCCGACTTTGGTAGCCTCGACTTCGCCGCCCTTGAAAATCATCAAAGTGGGAATTCCGCGCACACCGTAATGTTGCGGGGTTTTCGGGTTTTCGTCGATGTTGAGTTTGGCGACGGTCAGTTTGCCTTGGTACTCGGCTGCAATTTCATCCAGCACCGGAGCAATCATTTTGCAAGGGCCACACCATTCGGCCCAGTAGTCGACCAATACCGGCGAGCCGGCTTTTAACACAGTTTCGTTGAAATCAGCGTCTGATACATGAAGCACTAGGTCGCTCACGCCATTCTCCATAAGTTTGCAAAGCAATGAATATAGTTTCGCCGCGCTTAAATTGTCAATCGATTTCAACCGCGCACCGTTTTGAGTTATTCTAGCGAGTTATGAAAAAAACACACTTAACGGAAACGCGATTTAGCAATTTGGAGCTGTCCGACTCCATCATCAAAGGTCTGAAAGAAGCGGGATTCATCAACTGCACCCCGATCCAGGACAAGTCGTTACCCTTATCCCTGCGCGGCAAAGACATCGCCGGCCAAGCGCAAACCGGCACCGGCAAGACCGCGACCTTCCTGCTCGCGACGTTCCAGCACCTGATCAACGACGAAAGCGAAAAAATCAAGAACCCGCGGGCCTTGATATTAGCGCCAACCCGCGAGCTGGCGATCCAGATCCACAAGGACGCGCTGGTGTTGAGCAAGTATCTGAACCTGAAATTCGCGTTGATTTACGGCGGCACCGACTACCAAAAACAGCTGGACAAGATCAAAACCAACGTCGACATCATCATCGGCACGCCGGGACGCATCATCGATTTTTACAAACAGGGCGCATTCACCTTGGATAACATCCAGGTCACGGTACTCGACGAAGCCGATCGCATGTTCGACCTGGGTTTTATCAAAGACATTCGCTTTCTGCTACGGCGGATGCCGCCGGCCGATAAACGCCTGAACCTGTTGTTCTCGGCCACGCTGTCCTACAAAGTCACCGAACTGGCTTACGAACACATGAACAACCCGGTGCTGATCCGGATCGAACCGGAAGAAGTCACCTCGAAAGCGATCAGCCAAATCGCCTATTGCCCGGCCAACGACCAGAAAATTCCGTTGCTGCTGGGCTTATTGAAACACCACCAGCCGCAACGCAGCATCGTCTTCGTCAACACCAAGCGTTGCGCGGAACGGCTGGACGACTACCTGCAGGCCAACGGCTACAAAGTCGCGATGTTGAGCGGCGACGTGCCGCAGGAAAAGCGCCAAAAACTGCTCGCCGCGTTTCAGGACAACCAGGTCAACCTGCTGATCGCCACCGACGTGGCCGCCCGCGGCCTGCATATTCCGGACGTCTCCCACGTGTTCAACTACGACCTGCCGCAAGACGTCGAAGATTACGTGCACCGCATCGGCCGCACCGCCCGCTTCGGCGCCAGCGGCGAAGCGATCAGCTTCATCTGCGAGGAATACGCCTACTCGATGCCGGACATCGAAGACTATATCGGCGAAAAAGTACCGGTAGCATCGATCGAACCGGAACTCCTGGCCGATCAGGTCGCCAAGCCCGAGCGCCGCGAACCGCGGGAACGAGTAGTCCAGCACGGTAAACGCCCGCCCCGGCCCGACCGTAAGCCTAGGGAACATCGGCCGCATCCGGCAGCAAGCCCGGCATCAACGCCCGAAAATCCTCAATCGCCGGAAACTCCGCAATCGGCCTGACAGGACGCCGGCTGTCCGGCTTGCTGATCGAGACCAGATGAGCGATACCAAATTGCCTGGCCGAGTGCAGCACGGCCAGACTATCGTCGACCAATAAACTGCGCTGCTTCTCGAATACATGCCGCTCCTGCAACGCTTGCCAGAATCCCTGCTGCTCCTTGGCAAAGCCGAAATCGTGGGAAGTGACAATCTCGTCGAAAAACCGGTGCAGACAGGTCTTCTCCATTTTCAGACTGAGACTGTCGCGATGGGCATTGGTCACCAATAACAGCCGCCGCCGGCCGCGCAGCGCATCCAAAAACTCCACCACATGGGGATGCACCGCGATCAGACCAGCCAATTCCTGCTTCAATCCGGCGATGTTCAAATTTAGCTCGCTACTCCAGTAGTCCAGACAATACCACTCCAAACGGCCTTCCATCGCCTTGAACCGCGGCGCCAACTCCTGCTTGGCCTGCTCCAGAGTCAAGCCGTGCAACTCGGCAAAACGCAAGGGTACGAATTCCTGCCAGAAATGGTTATCGAAATTCAGGTCCAGCAGGGTGCCGTCCATGTCCAACATCACCGTATCGATTTGCCGCCAATCCAACATTGCTAGAGATCTCCGTTAAATATTCGCCGATTATAAGCCGCGCACCGCGCGAAGCGGCAGCGCCGGGGAATTCGATGCTATCCGCCGCAGCGGCAACGTTTTACAATGCCAGCGCAAGTCCAGGCGCTAGACCCAAGAAGCATGATGCGTAAACTGACAGTTAAACCCCGACTCGGATTCGGCCAGCCCATGCCGATACCGGCCGCTGCCGAACATACGGCGGACAACTTCCGGCCATAAACTCGGCCTAACTAACCCAAACCCGCCCCACGATGCCCAAGCGACCCAAAATTCTAAAACAAACGGTGCTGGCCCAAACCCGCCAATTCTGCATCGAAGCGCTGGATCTGGAATTCAGCAACGGCGAACGCCGCCAATACGAACGGCTGGCGCGCAACAGCTCGCACGGCGCGGTACTGATCGTACCGATGCTGGACCCGGAAACGGTATTGCTGGTCAGGGAATATGCCGCGGGCATCCACCGCTACGAACTGGGACTGCCGAAAGGCAAACTCGACGCCGGCGAGGACATGCTCAGCGGTGCCAACCGGGAATTGAAAGAAGAAATCGGCTATGGCGCCGGCAAACTGGAGCATCTGCACCGGGTCTCGTTGGCACCGTCTTATCTGGAACACACCATAGACATCATCCTGGCCGAAGAACTGTACCCGGAGAAGCTGGAAGGCGACGAACCGGAAGAATTACAGGTAGTGCCCTGGTCGTTGCGCAGCATCGACAGCCTGCTGGCCAGCGGCGAATGCAGCGAAGCCCGTTCGATCGCCGCACTGTACATGGCTCTGGCTCATCTCGAACGGCGCGGTTAGCTCAAATTTTGAATAAGGGCTCCAGGCCGTCGCCGAGGGGCGCCGGCGCGGCTGCGCGGCGGGCTTGGCCGCTGAATGCGGTCCACAAGTCGCGGCCCTGCCACTCCTGCCCGCCGGGTGCGTACAACAAGCGATTCAAGTCGTTGATTTCGTCGCACAGCGGCTGATCGCAACGGCTCGCCAACCCGGCCAGACTGTCGGCGCCGAATTCGGCCCTGCCCCATTGCAGCAATAACTGCTTGGCCGCTTGCGGATTATTTTCCCAACAAGCTCGCTTTATCGCTTTTTCCAGCGCGCTTTCCGACTGCGCCATACTGGCAGCCCTAGTTTGGCGCCGCTGCCGGCCGGACCTTACGAATCCGATTACGGTCAGCAACCAGCCCATGGCCAGGACAGCCGAAACCGCCTGCCACAGCCGAACGCCGCTATCGGAAGTGACAGCGATCGGCGTTGCCGTTATCGGGCTGGCCTGCTCCGGTTCGGACTCGGCAGCGGAAGCCGTCGGCGTGGCGACCTCGGCCGCCGCCAAAGCTTTGATTTTGAAGGCCGGCAAAGCCGCCACCTCGATTTTCTGGGATTTGGAATTGAACCACTGGATCTTAAGCGCCGGCAAACTGTACTCGCCGGGTTTGGACGGAATGAAGGCGATTTTCTCCTCGCGCGACGCGGTCAAACCGTCGCTTTGTTTATCCTCGTGCAACAGCGGCTGGTCGGGATAGGTCTTGATGCCGTCGATCGGGGTTTTGTCGAACAGCTCGGGCAATTGGCCGACCGTCGCCCCCCTGGCCTTCAGGGTCAAGGTGCGAGTCAGCGGCTCGCCGACTTTGACCTGCAAACTGGAATCGGACCAACCCTGGCTTAACTCCAAAGATTCTGCGCTAAGCCAGGCGCCTTTGAATTCGGCCGGCGCCGCGCGCACGTTCAAGGTCACAGCTTTGGAGACCACTCGCCGGGTCTCGGTGCTGGGCCGGTTGAAAAAGCCGTTGAAACGCGGTTGCTGCCGGCTGCTGATGTATTCCGCATTCAACACCAGCGGCGCAATCGTGAACAGGCCGCTCTGCTGCGGAAAAATTGCATATTTGCGCTCGGTGACCCAATAGTCGACACCCTTGATTTGGGTCGAGTAAGTACTGTCCTCGCCCAGTTTTTCCACCAGGGCATCCTTGATTTCCGGCTCTGCCAGACTGGCCTGGGTGATCTGCACCCGGCGGAACAGTTTCAGCGTATAAATCACCTGCGCCTGCACATAGGGCTGCTCCGGCGTCGCCGAGACTTCCAGGAACAGTTCATCGTCCTTCGCGGTGGGCTGCGCGGCTTCAGTCACCGTCAGCGCCAACGGTTTGCTGCTGTCGGCACCGAAGGCAATGGCCGGTATCGTCAACTCGCCGCTGCGCTTGGCCATCGCCGTCAAAACCCATTGCTCATTGCGGTTGCTTTTGCCGTTGACCCAGGAGGCACTGCTGCTGCGTTGCTGGTTGACGATCTCGAAATCCTGCCGCAAGGGCTCGAGATCCGGATTGCCGTCCGGTTGCTCGGTTGCGGTAAACGTAATTTGAAACGACTCGTTCAAAGCCACCGGATTGCGGTCTACCGCAACGCCGATCTCGGCGGCGCCGGCAACGGCACTCAGCCAAAACCACAATATCCCCAACCACCAGGGCGACACACTAGTACGCATAGACAAAAATCCGCTCATCTCATCGAAAACGGTTTATGAACATCCTGACGGTCGTCGAACCAACCGTACAGCACCGGCAATACCACCAGAGTCAATAATGTGGAACTGATCAGGCCGCCGATCACGACGATGGCCAGCGGCTTTTGCACTTCCGAACCGGGCCCGACCGCAAACAGAAACGGCACCAAGCCCAACAAGGCCACCGTCGCCGTCATCATTACCGGCCGGAAACGCTGTTCGCAGCCGCGGCGCACCGCATATTCCAGGCTCAGCCCGCTCTCGCGCTGGGCCCGGATATAGGAGACCAACACCACGCCGTTCAACACCGCGATACCCCACAAGGCGATGAAACCGACCGAAGCCGGCACCGACAAATATTCACCACTCAAAAACAACGTGACGATACCGCCGATCGAAGCGAACGGCAGCACCAGGATGATCAGCGCGGCAAAGCGTAGCGATTTGAACAGCATGAACAACAAAAAGAAAATCGCCGCAATCGTCACCGGAATGATCATTTGCAAATGGCCCAAGGCCCGCTCCATGTTCTGGAACTGACCGCCCCACTGCAGATAATATCCTTCCGACAATTTGACCTTATCGGCCACGGCCTTTTGCAACTCGGCGACGAAGCCGCCCAAGTCGCGGTCGCGCACGTTAATGCCGACCACGATCCGCCGCTTGCCCATTTCCCGGCTGATCTGGGCCGGGCCGTCGTTCAGGCTGATCTTGGTCACGTCGCCCAGCGGCACCCGCGCCCCGTTCGGCGAGGTCAACATCAATTGGTCGATCGCAGCGATATTGTTGCGGAAGGCTTCCGGCAATCTCACCGCAGCGGAGAAGCGCCGCTCGCCCTGGTAAATTTCGGTGGCGACTTTGCCGGCAATCGCGGTTTCGATCACATCGTGAATGTCCGCCGCATTCAGACCGTGGCGGGCGATCGCCTGGCGGTCGACGGTAATGTTCAAATATTGCTGACCGGTCAGCCGTTCCACCCGAATGTCGCGGGCGCCGCTGACGCCGTTAGCCACCCCGGCAATCGCATCGGCCAGCCGCTTGAGTTCGGCCAGATCGTCGCCGAACACCTTGACCGCAACGTCGGAACGCACCCCGGTCACCATCTCGTCGACCCGGTCGGAAATCGGTTGCGCCATCACCACTTGCATGCCGGGCAGATTTTCGATCAGCTTGTCGCTCATCGCATCGGCAATGTCGTCCTGAGTCCAGCCTTGCGGCCATTCCTCGCGCGGTTTCAAGGTCACAATCGGCGTCGATTCGTTTTGCGATTGCGGATCGGCCGGACTTTCGCCGCGGCCGACGCCGGACACCACGTTTTTGACGCCCGGAATCTGCATCACCATTTTCATGGCCTGCATCTCGACATTGATACTTTCTTCCAAGGAGATATTCGGCATCCGGTTGATACCCGGCACGATGGAGCCTTCCTTCATTTCCGGAATGAACGAAGTGCCGAGCAAGGGCAACAACACCAAAGCGCCGACAAAGGCCGCCACGGCGGCGCCGACCACTTTGAGCCGGTTGGCCATCGAAAAATCCAGCAAGCGCAGATAATGGCGCTTGATGAACGCAATCAAGCGGGTATCGTGTTCACCGTCGTGGCCCTCCAACGCAAACGCGCACAACACCGGCGACAAGGTCAGCGACACCACCAGCGAAATCAGCAGCGCGATCGCAATGGTGTAAGCCAGCGGCGCAAACATCTTGCCTTCCATCCCCTGCAGCGTCATCAACGGCAAAAACACCAAGACGATGATGCCGACGCCGAACAATACCGGCGTCGCCACTTCCTGGGTCGCGGCCTGCACCACCCGCACCCGGCTGGTGGCGCGGCCCTTGCGCTCGCCAAGCAAGCGGAACGCGTTCTCGACCACCACCACCGAACCGTCCACCATCAAACCGATCGCAATCGCCAGGCCGCCCAAGGACATCAAATTGGCCGACAAGCCCAATTGGTTCATCATGATGAAAGTCACCAGCGGCGTCACGATCAGGGTACCGACCACGATCAGGCTGGAGCGCACGTCGCCCAGGAACAGAAACAGGATGATGACGACCAAGACGATGCCTTCCATCAACACTTTGGTCACGGTGTGCAGGGCCGCGTCGACCAGATCGCTGCGGTCGTAATACGGCACGATTTTCAAGCCGCCCGGCAGCATGCCCTTGGCGTTGATTTCCGCCACCCGTTGCTTGATCCGGCTCACCACTTCCTTGGCGTTGCCGCCGCGCAGCATCATGACGATGCCGCCAACCGATTCGGTGTAACCGTTTTTGATGACCGCGCCGGCCCGCACTTCGTGGCCGATTTTGATTTCGGCGACGTCGTGCATGTGCACCGGCACGCTGTCGTCCTCCTTCAACACGATATTGGCGATGTCGTTGACGTCGTTAATCAAACCAACGCCGCGGATCAAATATTGCTCGGCATAATGCGGCAACACGCCGCCGCCGCTGTTGGCGTTGTTTCGGGCCAAGGCCTCGAACACCTCGTTCAGCGAAATCCGGTAGTGGTGCAAGCGGTTGGGGTTGACCAGAACCTGGTATTGCTTGACGTAACCGCCCTGGGAATTGATCTCGGCGACGCCGGGAATGCCGCGCAACAGCGGCCTGACCACCCAATCCTGTGCTTCACGCCGAAACTGCAACTCTTCCTGGGTCAACGGCCGCTCGCCGTCATCGTCGCGGTCCAGCGTATATTGGTAAACCTCGCCCAGGCCGGTCGACACCGGGCCCAGCACCGGATTGACGCCGGGCGGCATTTGCTGCTTGACCTCGATCAGGCGCTCCATCACCAATTGCCTGGCGAAATAGACCTCGGTCTTATCGGTAAAGATCAGCGTAATCAGCGACAGGCCGTTTTTATTCAGCGAGCGCATTTCCTCCAGTCCCGGCAAGCCGGCCATCGCGATTTCCAACGGCACGGTCACCAGCCGCTCGACCTCGTCGGGCGATTTTCCGGCGGCTTCGGTGGCGATTTGCACCTGAATATTGGTCACGTCCGGAAACGCATCCACCGACAGCTGCCGCACTGCGCGGACGCCGAACAGCGCCACCGCCACCGCCAGCACCGCCACCAAAATCCGTTGTTGCAGCGCCAGTTCTATCAAACGGTTGATCATGGCTTACTCCAACGCGCTACGCAGGCGTTCGTTGTTCAAATGAAAGGCGCCGTTGACGACGATTTTTTCGCCGGGGCGCAGACCGGCCAGCAATTCGCGTTTTTGGGCTTCCTCGCGGCCGAGTTTGACCGGGCGCAATTCGAACCGATTGTCGGCAGTCTGCACGAACACGTGGTCTTTATCATCTTCCCGCACCACCGCCGGGCTTGGAATCAGCAGGGACTGGGCGCCGGGCTTGCTGATTTTTAAAGTCGCCAGCATCTGCGGCTTGAACAGTCGCTGCGGATTGGCCAACGCCATCCTGACCGTCACGGTGCGGGTGTCGGGATCGACCAGATCGGAAACGTAGATCAGTTTGCCGCTGACGCTCTCACCGGGCAACGCCGGCACTTCCGCCAGCACCTGATCGCCCTGCCGGGCCCAGTGCGCCTGCTGTTCCGGAATTTCCGCCACCAGCCACAGTTGCGACAAATCGGCGACCGTGTACAGGCTGTCGGCCGGCTGCACCACCTGGCCGATGGCGACGTTACGCTCGATCACGACGCCGTCGATGCTGGATGTTACCGGCGAAAACGAATGGATGCTGCGCTGCTTGTCCAGCCGCTTCAAATCGGCCTCGTTCATGCCCATCACCCGCAAGCGGTCGCTGGCGGCGCGCAGATCCACTTCGGCTTCGGCCAGTACGCCCTGGCGTTCCTGCAGTTCGGCTTCGGCGATCACGCCGCTTTCCAGCAGCCGCTCGGCGCGCTTGACCGTGATTCGCCGCAGATTGACTTGCGACGTGGCTTTCAGGTAATCCGATTGGGCCTGGCTCAGTTCGGTGCTGTTCAATAACGCCAGCCGGTCGCCCTTCTTGACGTTCTGGCCCAGCATCGCATTGATTTCGGTGATGCGGCCGGTCACGCTGGCCCCGATCCGGGCCACTCGATGCTGATCCAAATCCACCCGCGCCGACAGGCTCAACGACTCCCGCATCTCGCCGGGCCTGACTTCGTCAATCGTCAACAATTTCATCAACGCCGGCGAGGCCTCCAGCAACGGTTTCATGTCGGCGGCCGGCACCGGCCCGGCCCAGCACAATAAAGCGGAGATCAGGGTTAAGAATCGCTGCGCTTGCATGGTTTTTTCCTTTGGTCAGTAATCTGCTTGCCCGGCACGGCCGCAATCGGCCACCCCGGCACTTATTCTTCGCCCGGCCGCGGCGTGATCAGCACTTTGTCTATGCGCACGCCGTCGATATCGACAATCTCGAACCGCCATTCCCGGTACTCGAAGGCTTCGGCAATGCGCGGAATATCTTCCAGGTAAAACAAGACGAATCCGCCCACCGTGTGGTAAGCATTGTCGGCTTCGCCGGGGAGCTCGCCGCTGAAGCCGATCAGCGATTTCAAGCGCTGCACCGAGACGCCGCCGTCGACCAGCCAGGAGCCGTCGGCCCGCTCGGCAATATCGACATCCTGGTCGGCGCCGGGCAATTCGCCGACGATGGCTTTCAATACGTCGCTCAGCGTGACCAAGCCCTCGATATCGCCGTACTCGTTGGCGACCAAAGCCAGGTCGACCTGGTTGGCTTTGAAATATTCCAGCAGTTGCACCAAAGTCATCGTCTCCGGCACGTAATGCGGCGTGTGCACGAACGGTGCGATTTCGAAGGCCGCCCCGCTCATCGCCGGCTGCAGCAATTCGCTACGGGTCAGCACCCCGGCGATGTTGTCCAGCCCGCCGCGGCAAATCACGGTTCTGGCATAGGGGCATTCGGCAAGCTTGCGCCGCACCTCGGCATCGCCGTCATCCAGGTCGGCCGCGTAAATCTGCAGCCGCGGCGTCATCGCCGCGCCGACCCGCTGCTCGTCGAGCTTCATCACATTGCCGACCAGATGGCGCTCACTGGCATGAAATACGCCGGACTCGGCGCCGATTTCCATCAGCAATTTGATTTCCTCGTTGGTCACGCTGGCCTGCGGCGGCCGCTGGGCGCCGCACAAACGCAGCAGCAGCGAGCTGGACGAGGACAACAACCACACCAGCGGGCTGGCGAGCGCTGCCAACGTGTTCATCGGTTTGGCCACGGCCAACGCAATCCGTTCCGGATTCAGCAGCGCCAGCCGCTTGGGCGCCAATTCGCCGACCACGACCGAAAAATAGGTGATGGCAACCACGGTCGCGATCAGGGCGATGCTGTCGGCGTACGGCGCCAACCAGGGAAATTGGGCCAGATAGCGCTGCAACGGTTCGGTCAGGGCGTCTTCGCCGAGCGCGCCGCTGAGGATGCCGACCGAGGTGATACCGACCTGGACCGTCGACAAAAACCGCGACGGGTCTTGGTGCAGTTTCAAGGCGGTGGCGGCGCCGGCCCGCTTCTCGCCGGCCAATTTCTGCAAGCGGGCCAAACCGGAAGACACCAAGGCCATTTCCGACATGGCAAACACGCCGTTGAGCACAATCAAAAACACTATCAGGCCAATATCCATCGTCTTTTCGTCGGTCTGTGGAACGGTTTGGGCATCGCTTTACCAGGGGCTGTCGGCCTGATTCCGGCGATTGCGTTGGCTGTATTGATACTTGAATTTCCGCCGCAACAAACCGGTGGGCTCGTCGGGAATACGTTTCAATAGCTGTTCGTTGGCGCGTTCGGTTTCGTTGCGCTCGACCTCGGCGGCCGCTTCCGCCGGCTGCGCTTCCGACTTGGCATCCTTGGGCTGATTTTGAGCCCGATCCGGCTGCGCAGTTTGCCGGCTATCCGAGGGGTTTTGTTCCGCCGGTTTTGATTGTTGCTCGGCCTGCTTGCGCTGGTCCGCCGCCGATTGCTCGCCCGGCTGCTGCTTGGCCGCTTCGTTCTGCCGGTCGCCGTCTGCCTGACCTGACTGGGATTGCCGGTCTTGCGCGTGCTGTTCTTGTCCGCCGTCCTGCGGCTGGCGGTCCTGGCTCTGGTTCGGCTGTTGTTGCTGTTGCTGCTGCTCCTGCAATTTTTTCTCGACCAATTCTTTATTGTATTTTGCGTCCTGATGCTGCGGATCGAGTTGCAAGGCCTGCTGATAAGCCTGCACCGCCTCCGGCAAACGACCGGCCAGGGCCAGCGCATTGCCGCGGTTGTAGTGGCCTTCCGCGCTGTTGGCGTGTTTCAGGGACTCGGCGGCCTGTTCGTATTGGCCGGCTTTGTACTGGGCGGCGGCGCGCCAAGCCTGGTCTTGGAATTGCTCGGCCGCCTGCTGGTATTGTTGCTGCTCGAAGGCCTGCTTTGCGCGTTGGTCGGGATTTTTCCACAAGCTTTGCCAATCCAGCGCATAGCTGTTTCTGGGCAGCGGCGCCAGACTCAACAGGCACCAGAGCAACAAGCCTTTCCTGAATTGCCCGGCCGCCCACGGCAACACCAGCAGTAACAGCCATGGGCCTTTTTCGTCCCATTGCTGTAACAGCAAATTGGAGTCCTGATTTTGCGGATCGGTTACGGCGGAATTGAACACCCGGCTCAAGGCTTCGACATCTTCGTCGCCGGCCGTTACCGGCTGATAAAGGCCGCGGCCGTTGCGAGCCAGAGTCGCCAAGGTCGCTTCGTCCATCTTCGCCACCACGATATTGCCGCTGCGGTCTTTCAAAAAACCGCCGCCGGCCGCCTGGATCGGCGCGCCGTCGGCGGTACCGACCGCCAATACCGATAATTGGTAACCGCGCAACCAATGCTCGGCCTGTGCCGCCACGTCGGCATCGGCACCGTCGGTCACCAACAGGATATGGCCTTTGGCCAGTCCGGCCTGACGCAACAAATTGGCGGCGTGTTCGATGGCAATGGCGGTATGACTGCCGGGGCTGGGCATGATGTCGGTGGTCAATGCCGACAACTGGCTGTCGATGGTGGCGGTGTCGGTGGTCAGCGGCGTCACGGTAAAGGCATCGCCGCCGTAAACCAGCAGTGCGGTCTGGCCGTCCTTGCGCTGTTTCAGCAGGTCGGCGATTTTGTAGCGAGCCTTGCCGATGCGGCTGGGCTTGATATCGGCGGCGTCCATCGATTTGGACAAATCCAGCGCGATGACCAGTGCCGCATCGTTGCGAAAAGCCGGGCTGGGCAAGCGTTCCCAAGTCGGCCCGGCCAACGCAACAATCGCCAGCACGGTCGCCAGCGCGGCACCGATCAGGCTATAGCGCCGCTGCGCTGCCGCCGGCTGGTCCTGTAGCACAAACGGTAATAGCTCGGCATCGCAAACCTCAGTCCAATTCGCCCGGCTTTGCCGGTGGCGGGCTAACTTCAGCAACAGCAAGGCGGCCGGCAGCAAGGCCAGAAACCAGAGCGGGCGTAAAAAATGGAATTCTGCCGGCATCAGCTCCACCGTAACCGCCCGGCCGCGATCAAGCCGGCCAATATCAAAGCCAGACCCAACGGCCAATGAAACAGCTCGCTCCGCGGCCGGAAGTATTGTTTGTCCTTTTCCACCGGCTCCAGTTGGTCCAGCATTTGGTAGATGCGCTCCAATTCCTCGGTGTTGCGGGCGCGGAAGTAATGGCCGCCGGTGGCCTCGGCGATCGCGGTCAAGGTTTTCTCGTCCAAATCCACTGAGGGATTGACCCGGCGGGTGCCGAATAGGCTACGCACCAAAATTTCGTCGGCGCCGATGCCGATGGTATAGATTTTCAAGTGGTTTTCGGCTGCCAGTTCTGCGGCTTTCAGCGGTGTCAATTCGCCGGCGGTGTTGGCGCCGTCGGTCAACAGGATCAAGACCCGGCTGGCATCTTTCTGGTCTTGCAGGCGTTTGATCGCCAAGCCGATGGCATCGCCGATAGACGTTTTCGGCTCGTCTTCGGTGATGCCGATAAAGGCTTCCCCGAGCAAGGTCTGCACGGTCTTGCGGTCGAAAGTCAGCGGGACGTGCAGATAAGCCTGGGTCCCGAACAGAATCAGGCCGAGGCGGTCGCCAGCGCGGCGCATGATGAATTCTCCCGCCACCTGCTTGATCGCGGTCAGCCGGTCGACCCGCTGTTTCTCCAACAGAAAGTCTTCTTCCTGCATGCTGCCGGAGACATCCACCGCCAACATCAGATCGCGGCCGCTGACCGCTTGCTCCAACGGTTCGCCCAACCACTGCGGCCGGGCCGCCGCCAACAGCAGGCAAAGCCAGGCGCAAACCGCCAGCCACAACGGCCAACGCCGCTCGCTGCCGACGATGTGACCCGGATCGCTGCCGAAATCGTCCAGAAACGGGGTCTTCAATGCCGCCTGCCGGGTCGGAGTCTGGGCCGGCAACCAGCGGCGCAGCAGGAGCGGCAACGGTATCAGGAGCAACAGCCAAGGCCAGGCCAGCGTCATCATGATTTTTTCGCCTGCTGTTTCAACCAGCGTTCGCATAGCTCGAACAAGGCATCCAATTCCGCGTCGTTCGGCGGCTGCGGCCGGTAGTGGGCATCGGCCAGACAACGTCCGGGCCCCTGTGTGAACGGCGCATCCGGCAAAGAACGATCCAGATATTGCAGCCAGGCATGGCCGCTCAGGCTGGCCACGTCGCGCCGCGGTGCGGTACTCAGCGCGACCCGACGCAACCAGGCGGACAAGGCCGCCACAGTTTGTCTGGCATCGCCTGTGGGCTCGCTACGCATGGCTTCCAGCAATTTGCCGGCGATTTTAACGGCACTGCGCCGACGTATTCGTTGATAAAGCTGCCGCAAACCGAACACTAATGCCGGCAGCAATAGCGCCAAAGCCCACCAACCGGGCGCCGGTGGCCAAAAATCGACGGCGTCGGGCAAATGAATATCTCTTAACGGCAATTGTTCCATCGTTGGCGTTATCGAATTCAGGGCAGTTGAGTATACAGGATCAGGCTTTCGTCGATTTCCCGCTGTACCGCCTGTAAATCGGCAAAACCGGTTTGGGCTGCCGCCAACTCGCCGGCATCGTAATGTCCTTGCAAGCGATCGGCTTGGCTGTGCAAATTTTGCTGCAGTTGCAGCAGCCGCTCCAGCCAGTCCTCGGCGTGCTGCCGCTCCTGCCGGGCCTGACGCAGCCAGCGCCCCAAATGGGTGCGCTGGCGATCCATGATCGGCCAGGCCGGTACCGGCTGTTGTCCGGCCGCAAACAGGCAGTCGCGTACCCGCTGCAACCACTGGCGGGCGTCGCAACGCCGAATCGCAATCATGGTCTGCTCCGGCGTCAACTCGGCGTTGGCATAGAAATCCCAGTCGGCAAAAGGCCGGTAGGCTGCCACCCAATCGGCGATCTGCGCTGCCGGCATCGGCCTGGCAATCGCATAACCTTGCAGCAATCGGCAGCCGAGCAACAGCAACACCACACCTTGGTCCTGATTTTCGACGCCTTCGGCGACCACCTTACGGTTAAAGGCTTGGCTCAAATCAATCACACTGTCGATGATGGCGTAGTCGTCCGGATCGTCCAGCATGTCCCGGACGAAAGTTTGATCGATCTTCACGGTATCGACCGACAAATGTCGCAAATGGGTTAGCGACGAATAGCCGGTGCCGAAGTCGTCCAGCGCCACACTGATACCCAGCTGCTCGCGGCAATTCTTGATGATGCGGTTCACGGCGCTCAAATCGTCCAGCGCGGTACTTTCCAGGATTTCGAGCTGCAAAGACTGTGCCCGGATTTCGGGATGTTGCCGCAAGATGCCGGCTATGTGCTCCTGAATTCCCGGCCACAATAAATGGTAGGAAGAGATATTGACGCTGACTTCTAATTTCAAGCCCAGTGCCTGCCAGGCCGCCAGATCGCGGCAGGCCTGCTCGATCACCCAGTTGCCGATGCGGATTTCCAAATCGGTAGAGGCAATGGCCGGCAGAAACTCCAGCGGCGGCACCATGCCCCGCTGCGGACTCAACCAGCGGATCAAGGCTTCGACGCCGGCAACCTGACCGCGCTTGATATCGACCTTGGGCTGGTAATACAAACACATTTCGCCATTCACGAAGGCCGCTTCGATATCGCGCAATTGTTGGTGGCGATGCATGATTTGCTGGTCTTGGGTCGCATCGAACAATTGGCAACGGTTCTTGCCGGCCAGTTTGGCCTGATACATGGCGTGATCGGCATGCCGCAGCAAGCCGTCCGGATCGGCATCGTCCAGCGGATATAAGGTGTAGCCGCTGCTGGCACCGACCGTGATTTGCTGGCCGTCGACCGAGAAGGGTTCGGAGATCGCCTGATGGATACGCAAAATGGCCTGTTCGCATTGCTCGAGGGTGTCGATATCGCGTAGCAGCAAGGCAAATTCGTCGCCGCCGTGGCGCGACACACTGTCCTCCTCGCGAATCGTATTCTTGATGCGCTCCGCCACTTCCACCAGCACCCGGTCGCCGATGTCGTGGCCGAACAGGTCGTTGACCGGTTTGAAACCGTCCAGATCCAGAAAGCAGATCGCCAGCAACGACTTCTCCCGTTTGCTGTGAGCAATAGCCTGGCTCAAGCGGTCGGCAAACAAAATCCGGTTTGGCAACCGGGTCAACGGATCGTAATGCGCCACCAGCTCCAACAACTGTTGCTGTTGTTTGGCTTGGGTCACGTCGGAAAACAGGCCGATGTAATGCGTGATGCGGCCGTCGCTGTCGCACAATGCGGAAATCGTCAACCATTCCGCATACAGATCACCGTTCTTTTTGCGGTTCCATAATTCGCCGCGCCAATGCTGCTGTTGCTGCAAGTCGCGCCACATCTCGGCGTAGAATTCCGGACCGTATTTACCCGACTGCAGAATATTGGGTTTTTTGCCGACCATCTCGTCGCGGCTGTAACCGGTAATCTCGCAAAAGGTGGGGTTGACGTCGATGATGTTGGCCTCGGCGTCGGTAATCAGAATCCCTTCGTGAGCCTCGCTGAACACGCGGGCAGCCAGCTTTAAATCGTCTTCGGCCAGTTTGCGTTCGGTGATATCGCGCGACAAGCCCAACAAGGCGGTAATGTTGCCGTCGGCGTCGCGCATCGGAACGGCATGAGTGTCCAGCCAGCGCTGGCCGCCGCGCAATCCGGTGATTTCGAATTCCAAGGTACCTGACGCTCCGGCGAACACCCGACGGATCAATTTTTTGAATTGATCCCGGTATTTGGCGCCGACCAAGTCTTCCAATCGACAATTCTGGGCCTGTTGCAGCGAATCGGCTTCTATCATGTCCAGGCCGGCCGGATTCATCTGCAGCAGCCGGCCGTCGCGCGCCAGCAGTTTCACGGACTCCGGTTGCGAATCGACGATAGTGCGCAATTTAAGCTCGGACTCGCGCGCCTGTTGCGCCGCGGCTTTTTGTTCGGATACCGCCGTTTCCAGATCGCGGGTGCGCTGTTCGACCAAGGCTTCGACAGCGGCGGTGCGGCCGCTGACGATCAACAGCATGATATTCAACAAACTGGTAAAGCATAGGCCGCCGAGCAAGGTCACCCATAACACCGAAGACCCTTGTTCGTTGATGAATTGGCTGCTCGGCATTATCGTCACCCGCCAATCGCGGTCGACGAATTTGAAGACTCGTTGCCAATCCTGCAATGCGTAATTTTGGCGCATCGTCGAGGGTAAGCGCTTGGCGAACAATTCGGTGTAGACGCCGTTGCCGGCGGTATCCTCGATACTGATATCCAAGGACTGCGTGTTCAGGCCCTGGGTGACGACCTCCAACATCCGCGCCGGCACAATTACCGCCGAGACGAAACCGATGAAATCGCTGTCTGCCGCCGCTGCCGCCATTTTGAATACCGGGATAGACACCAGTACGCCCGGAACTGCGCCATCGGCCTGCACCAGACTTAGCCCTGCCGATGCGGTCGGCTTGCCGCTGGCCCGCGCGGCATCCTTGGCCTGTTTACTCAGCGGATTGGATACCGAGTCCAACCCGAAGGATCTCTCGTTTCCGGCCATCGGCTCGACGTAGGCCACCGGAAAATATTCGGCGCGTTCGCCGGCCGGCACCGAACGGCCGCTGGGGTCGCGTTCGGTGATGCGGAATCCGGCGTAGCCTTCCTGCCGCAATTTAGCTTCGAAGCCGGCGCGTTGCGGGTGGCGTATTCTCGGCAACCATTCCAGCGCCTGGATTTCCGGATGCCGCTCCAAGATACCGCGAGCAAAGCCGCTAAATTGCTCGCGGCTGATATCGCTGGACGCCAGGAATACATCCCGCAGCGCCAGACTACTGTCGACAACGTGGGTGGTGTATTCCGCCAACAGGGTTTCGACGGCGGCCGCCCGGTTATCGAAGGTCTGCTGGATTCGGGTTTGCTCGGCGCGAAACACCTGCGTGAACACTAACACCAGCGCCAGCAGAGTGCCCAATAGCGGCAAAGCCACGCTCAAGCGCCGGGCCCGCCACAAGGCATGCGGCCGGCCGAAGGCGCAGAACAGCAACGGCGCGATCACCATCACGCCCAGGCTGTCGCCGATCCACCAATTGCGCCAGGAGTTTTGTACCTCGTCGCCGGGCATCAGTTGCAAACCGTACAGGGCACCGATGCCTATGCTCGGCGCGGTCACGCAAACCAAAGGGCCGACTAACACAAAAAACGTCAAGATCCGGCCCGGCGTTTCCAGTTTCGGCAAGCCCGGCCGCAAATACCGTTCCGACAAACCGGAGGCGACCACGGCTTGTAAGGTGCTGCCGCCAGCGATCAACATCGCGGCCGCGACGGCAGTCGAATTCAATTGCCCGGAAAAATTAGCGGCAGCGGTCAATTCGTTGAGCACGGCGCCCAACCAGATACCCGGCCACAACCGGCGGCCCCATATCAATAAGGCCGCCAGTGCGATCCCCGCCGGCGGCCAGAGCGGACTGGAATAACCCGGCGGAATCACCAGTTTCATGCCCAGCCAGCCGCCGATAAAAATTGCGGCCGCCAGCATAGCGATGCTGGCGGCAAAATGCAGCGGTCGCGCAACGCCGATTTGCCGCGCCTGTGGCGCCGGGGCGGCTAAATTGGCGGGACGCAGCAAGTTTTCGGATCCGGACATGACGGACTGGGCCTCTAGCGGCAATGCGGCCGGGCGCCGGTCAGCACGTCCAGAGCAGCTTGCTGCGTGCTACAGGGGATCAGCAGCGAGTGCAATTGGCTGGACAATTTCTGCAGCAGGCGCCGACGATCGGCAAACTGTTGCTGATAGGACTGCGCCCGTTGCCGGTCGGCGCTGTCGAACAGGATTTCCCGCAAGCCATCGGTAAATCGGTAGCGGCCCTTGCTGGGCAAGCGCATTTCCAACGGGTCGGCAATATGCACCATGACCACTTCGCAGTGCTTGGCCAAATTGGTCAAATGCCGTTCGGCGGCCGGATTCAGACCGCGAAAATCGCTGAGGATATAAACCCGGCTGCCGGGGCGGGCGTGATGTAGCAGCCTGGACAGCGGAATATCGAGCTGATCGGCCGCGTCGCCGCTGTAAGCCGGTTTTACCAAGGCATTCAAAAACCGCAGCAAGGCTGGCTTGCCGGTTTGCGGCCGCAATTCCAGGCAACCGGCTTCGCTGAATATCTGGCCGCCGATGCGGTCGCCCTGCTGCAATGCGGCCCACGCCAGCAATGCGGCCAGACGGGCGGCCTGCACCGACTTGAACACGCCGCGGGTGGCGAAAGCCATCGCCGCCCGATAATCGACGGCGATGAACATCGGCCGCTCGCGTTCCTCTTTGAAAATTTTGCTGTGCGGTTTGCCGGTGCGGGCGGTGACGCGCCAATCGATGCGGCGCACATCGTCGCCGGGCTGGTACAGACGGGTTTCGTCGAAGGCCATGCCGCGCCCTTTCAGATGCGACAGGTAATTACCGCTCTGGGCGGCGCGGATATTGGCGTGACCCAGGCTGATCGCGGCGGCCGGTTTGGCCAGATCGACCAAGCCTTTCAGATTAACCGCCACCCGCGGGTTATCGGCGGTGTGTTGCGCATCCATCAGGGCACGGCAATCCTGGCGATCAATTCCTTGACCACGTAGTCGGCAGTGACACCCTCGGCCTCGGCCTCGTAGGACAAAATCAACCGGTGGCGAAGTACGTCGTAGGCCATGTCCTGGATGTCGGCCGGGTCGACGAAATCGCGCTGCGCCAGCCAGGCCTTGGCCCGGGCGCAACGGTCCAGTGCAATGCTGGCGCGCGGGCTGGCACCGTATTGGATCCAACCGGCCAAGTCCTGGCCGTAGGCCGCCGGTTTACGGGTGGCTAATACGATCTGCAATAAGTATTGCTCCAGACTATCGGCCATGTATAAGTCGAGTACCTCGCCACGGGCGGCGAACAGCGTTTGCTGGCTGATTTTGGGCGCCTGGTAGTCGCCGTTTTGCAAAGCACCTTTGGCTTCGGCCCGGGCCAGGTGCAGAATGGCTTGTTCATGGCCGGCATCCGGATAATCGATTTTGACGTGCAGCAAAAACCGGTCGAGCTGCGCTTCCGGCAGCGGATAGGTGCCTTCCTGTTCGATCGGGTTTTGGGTCGCCATCACCATGAACAGTTGCGGCAGCGGATAGGTGGCTTTACCGACCGTGATCTGCCGCTCGGCCATTGCTTCCAGCAACGCCGCCTGCACTTTTGCCGGCGCCCGGTTGATCTCGTCGGCCAGGATCAGATTATGGAATAACGGACCTTTCTGAAATTCGAAGCTGCCGGGCTGCGGCCGGTATATTTCGGTGCCGGTCAAATCCGCCGGTAACAGATCCGGGGTAAATTGCACCCGGTGAAAATCGGCCTGTACGCCCTGGCTGAGAACATTGATGGCGCGGGTTTTGGCCAACCCCGGCGCACCTTCCACCAACAGGTGGCCGTCGGCCAGCAACGCGATCAGCATCCGCTCTACCAGGACTTCCTGGCCGATGATTTGGCTATTGATATGGTGTTTGAGTTGTTGCAGCGCCGCTTGGCAGGAATCGGGACTTGTTGCAGTCATGTCGAATTGGTTTGATTGATGTTGCCGAGTTGGGACCGACCTTGGTCCGAAAAGTTGCGTTTGCGGCTAGTTTTTACGTTGCCGGTCTTTCCATTCGCGATGGGCGACCATGATGTTGACCACCTCGTGCGGATCGTCGGTGACGGTGATCAGTGCTAAATCCTCTTCGGAAATGGTGCCGTATTCGAGCATTTTCGCCTTCATCCAGTCCATCAGCCCGTTCCAGAAGTCGCTGCCGAACAACACCAGCGGAATCGGATAGACCTTGTGGGTCTGCATCAGCGTCAGCGCTTCGAAGAATTCGTCCAGCGTACCGAAACCGCCCGGCATACAGACGTAACCGATCGAATAACGCACGAACATGACTTTGCGCACGAAGAAGTAACGGAAATTCAGCGCGATATTCTGGTAAGGATTGGGTTTTTGCTCCATCGGCAATTCGATATTCAAACCGATGGAGGGTTGGTCGTTGGCGATCGCGCCTTTATTGGCGGCTTCCATTACGCCCGGACCGCCGCCGCTGATAATGGCAAAGCCCTGTTTGCTGAGCAGGTCGGCGATTTCGACGGTCTTGACGTAATAGGGATGATCCGGTTTCAAGCGGGCCGAACCGAAAATCGAGATCGCGTCGCACAGGCCGGATAATTCATCGAAGCCTTCGGTAAACTCGCTGATAATCCGGAAGATGCGCCAGGATTGGTCGCCTTTCAAATCGTCGATAATGCTGGTCGAAGCGGAACTGCTGGTCCGGTTTTTGATGCAACTCATGTTAAATTCCTTGGCGAGGGCTGCCCGCCGTCACGGTGCTATGGGTCAGCCCCGGTTAACTCCATAAATATCCGGCAGGCAATATGCGATCCGCCCGGCTTGTAAGGTGTGGGTCACGCGCCCGGTCAGGTCGCGCCCCCAGTAAGGCGTGTTGCAGCCGGCGCTAAGCCAGGCCGGGCGCTCGACCCGCCAGACCAGCGCCGGATCGAAAATACAGACGTCGGCGTTGCTGCCCACGGCCAGCGTACCGGCGGCCAGGCCCATGATCCGCGCCGGGTTGCAAGTCAGGCCCGCAATCGCTTGCGTCAGGCCGATGCGGTGTTGGCCGGTCAGGGCCAGCGTCAACGGCACCAGCGTTTCCAGCGCTGCGACGCCGGACTCGGTTTCCGGAAACGCGCCGAGCTTGGCGTCCAGATCGTGCGGTTGGTGATCGGAACAAATCGCATCTATGGTGCCGTTGGCCAACGCTTCCCGCAAATACTGGCGGTCTATCGTGCCCCGTAGCGGCGGCATCACGTGGTAATTGCCGTCGAACGGTGCCATGTCGTTTTCGGTGAGGTGCAGTTGGTGTATCGCTACGTCGGCGGTGACGTTCAGACCGTACTTCTTGGCCTGTTGGATCTTGATCACCGATTGCTTGCAACTGATCTGGCTGAAATGCACCCGGCAGCCGGTCAATTCGGCCAATTCCAGACACTGCGCCAATGCAATCGATTCCGCCGCTTCCGGAATGCCTGGCAGACCGTAGCGGCTGGCGACCGCGCCTTCGTGGGCGCAGCCTTTGCCGGACAAGGACGCTTCGTTGGCACGGAACATCAGCAGCAAATCGTGGCTGCTGGCGTACTCCATCGCCCGGCGCAAGATCAGCAAATTGCCGAGCGGGGCACTGGCATTGCCGACTGCGATGCAGCCGGCCTGCTTCAGCGCAAACATGGCACTGAGCTCGTTGCCGTCCAGACGCTGGGTTAGCGCGCCGATACTGTGAACTTGCGCATAACCGGCCTGCTCGGCCTTGTCCTTGATGTATTCGACCACGGCCGGCGTGTCGATACAGGGCTTGGTGTCGGGCGGCAAACACAACGAAGTCACGCCGGCGGCCAGCGCGGCCCGGGTTTCGGATTGGATATTGCCTTTTTGGGTCTGGCCCGGCTCGCGTAAGCGCACGCTCAAGTCGACGAAGCCGGGACACACCACTTGGCCGGTCGCATCGATAGTTTGTTCGGCAGCGAAATCGGCCAGCGCTTCGCCAACCGCCACGATTTTGCCTCCGGCGATATACACCGATCCGATCGCGTCGATGCCGTTAGCCGGATCGACGATGCGGCCGTTGTCGATTCGGATTTTGTTCATGCCGCACCTCCTTGTGCGGCACCCTGGCGGGCCGCCGTTGGCGGTGCAAAATTTCTATCCTGAAATTTTGTCATGCCGCATCCATGCTCACTACTCTGCCGGGCTACCGCCGGCAGTGCAAAATTTCTGCCCTGAAATTTTGTCATGCCGTACCTCCGCTTTGCATGGTCATTGACATGATTGCCATCCTTACCGCCACGCCGTTGCTGACTTGCTGCAGGATCACCGACTGCGGGCCGTCGGCAACACTGGAGGCGATTTCGACGCCGCGGTTGATCGGGCCCGGATGCATCACGATCGCATCGGGTTTGGCCCGTTGCAGTTTGGCTTCGGTCAAGCCGAAGCAGCGGAAAAATTCGCTTTCGCTGGGCAGGAAGGCCGAGTTCATCCGTTCCTTTTGTAAACGCAACATGATTAGCACATCCACATCGGCCAAGCCCTCGTCCATGTCGTGGATCGGCGTCACGCCCATGGTTTTGACCTGGGCCGGCAATAGCGTTTTCGGCGCAATGACTCTGACTTCGGCCACACCCAAGGCATTTAAAGCCAGGATTTGCGAGCGTGCCACCCGCGAATGCAGGATATCGCCGACGATCGCGACTTTCAGGCCCTCGAATTGTTTTTTATGTTGACGAATCGTGAACATATCCAGCATGGCCTGGGTCGGGTGGGCATGCTGGCCGTCGCCGGCATTGATTACGCTGATGTGGGGTGCCACTTGTTGAGCGATGAAATGGGCGGCGCCGCTCAAAGCGTGGCGCACGACGAACATGTCGACCTGCATCGCTTCCAAATTGCGGATGGTGTCGAGCAGGCTTTCGCCCTTGGATGTGGCGGAACGGGCGATATCCATGTTCAACACGTCGGCCGACAGCCGGGTGGCAGCCAGCTCGAACGTGGTGCGGGTGCGGGTCGAGTTTTCGAAAAACAGATTGACGATGGTCTTGCCGCGCAGCAACGGCACTTTCTTGACCTGATGCTCGGACATGCCGACGAAGGATTCGGCCGTGTCCAGAATCTCGGTCAGCAACTCCCGATCCAGGCCCTCGATGGTCAGAAAGTGTTTGAGCTTGCCTTGCTCGGTCAGTTGCAGATGCCGGGTCATGCCGCGACTCCGGCCAAATCCTGAATCTCGATGCCGAGCGGGTCGGGACCGGTCAATTTAATCCGCTGGCCCTCGGCCAAATCGATACGGATGCCGCGGCAATCGGGCTGCAACGGAATTTGGCGGCCGTTGCGCTCGATCAACACCGCCAGCACGACCTGATTGGGGCGGCCGTAATCGAAAATCTCGTTCAGTGCGGCGCGACTGGTACGGCCGCTGTAAAACACGTCGTCGATCAGAATGATATCGCGCCCTTCCAGATGCGGCGGCAATTGGCTGGTTTTGACTTTGGGATGCATGCCGATTTGGGAAAAATCGTCGCGGTAAAAGGTGATGTCCAGCAAACCCAAGGGCTCGCTGATGCCCAAACGCAAGTGCATGTGGCGAGCAACCCAAGCCCCGCCGCTGTGGATTCCGATCAGCAGCGGATTTTGCAGTTTTCGTTCGCCGATCTGCTGGCGGATGGCAAGTTCCAGATTGTCCAGCAGGACGTCGATGTTCAAAGAATCGATAGACATGGTGTGGTTGAGCATTTTGTTATTGTTGGCGGCCGGGCGCGGGGCATAACCAATCCGCACCGAAATCCGCGGTTATCGGTCGAACCAACTTTGCAAAATCAATTGGGCGGCAAGCTGGTCTTGGACCGCCCATAGTTTGGTCGCACTGAGTTGCAGTTCGTCGAACAGCATCTGTTTGGCGGCAAACGTGGTCAGCTCTTCGTCGATCTGGTGCACCGGCAAATTGTAACGCCCCTGCAACTGGCGACAGAACTTCTGCATCCGCGGCGTCACCACGTTGTCGGAACCGTCGGCTTGCCGGGAAATGCCGACGACCAAGCCGGCCGGCCGCCATTCGGCGATCAGTTGGCCGATCCTGCTCCAGTCCGGCACCTGGTTCAAGGAACGAATGGTTTGCAGCGGACTGGCGATGCCGCTGCCGGCATAACCGACGGCTACGCCGATTTTTTTATTGCCGAAATCGAATCCCAAATAGGCGTCGCTGCTTAATTTGGCAGCCAACGGGTCGATTTTAACCATGTCCGGCCGGCGTGGTCAGACGATTGATGTCGATGCCGAGCTGACCGGCCGCGGCATTCCAGCGCTGGCTGATCGGCGTCTCATAGAGGATGGCTTCGCCGCAAGGCGTATTCAACCAGGCGTTTTCGACGATTTCTTTCTCCAACTGGCCGCTACCCCAACCGGCATAACCCAGTGCGATCAGATAATGGCTTGGGCCTCTACCTTGGGCGATGGCTTCCAGGATGTCGCGGGAACTGGTCAAGGTGATGTTTTCCGCCGTGGAAATACTGGAATCCCAACGCTGCTCGCAGGCATTGTGAATCACGAAGCCGCGTTCCTGCTGCACCGGGCCACCGGCGAAAATCGGCGTGTTCAACACGGCTTCGATTTCGGATTTGATGCCCATCTGCTCGAAAATATCTTTCAACTTCATACCGGTCGGCCGGTTTATCACGATACCGAGCGCGCCTTCCGCATTATGTTGGCACAGGTAGGTGACGGTATGAAAGAAATGCGGATCGGCCAGGCCGGGCATCGCGATCAAAAACTGATTGTTCAAATAAGTTGCGTCTGTCATGGCAGTGCTCATAGGCTAACGGGCGGTCATACCGGTTTCGTCCGAGAATTTCCAGACCCTGGTAATCACCAAAACGTTCACTTCTTTCAACAACTCGTCCGGTAACGCCGCAAACGGCGCACTCATCTTGACGATGCGCTTGGCAGCATCGTCCAGCGCCGGATTTCCGGACGATTTAACAATCCGCATACTGTAAATACTGCCGTCGGCACTGATGCCGACATCCATCGTCAAGATTTGCGAGGCCCCTTTTTTGCGAGCCGCCTCAGGATAATTCAGATTGCCGGTACGCTCAACCTTGTCTTCCCAATCCTTGACGTATTGCGCTGCCAGGTATTTGTGGGTACTGATCGAGTTGACGAATTTGATTTTCGATTCCTGGGTACTTTGCTGGCTGTTACGAATCCGCTCGCCCAGTTGTGCGATCTGCTGCTGCAGGGCTTCAGGGGATAATTTGGGGGCGGCGTCATGGACCTCAACCGGCTCGGGTGTTTCCACCGGCTGTTCCGGCTCTGCCGCAATCTTAACCGGCGCCCTGGCTTGGACCAGCACCTTTTCGGTGACCGGTTTGGCCGGAACCGGCATCGGCTGCGGCACCACTTTTTTCTGCGGCGGACTCGGCGGCGAAAACTTTACCGCCTCTTTATGCTGCAAAGGCTCCGGTTTTTGGGTTTGCTCGCCGGCGCCGAGCTGATGCTCCGCAGCCAGATACTTGGCATCCTTCGGCGCCTTTTTCAGCGGAGTATGGGCCACTGTGATCTCCAGCGATTTATCCATCTTTGCCGGTTTCGGCGAGGTAAAGTTGATACCCAATACAATCACGACGTGGACCACCGCCGCCAGAAACAAAGCCGTGATCAGCGAATCGCCTTGCGACAGCGGGGTCGGCGTCAACTGCGGAGCCTGCATTTCAACCTTGCACTTGGGCGGCAATGTGGTCCATCAATTGCGCGCTGATATTGATGCCGAATTGCTTATCTAACTCCTGGACGCAGGTCGGGCTGGTGACATTGACTTCGGTCAGGTAATCGCCGATCACATCCAAGCCGACGAACACCAAACCTTTTTCCCGCAATGTCGGCCCGACCTGTTCGGCAATCCAACGGTCGCGCGCGCTCAATTCGCGGCCTTCACCGCGTCCACCTGCCGCCAGATTGCCGCGGCTTTCGCCGCTGGCCGGAATCCGCGCCAGACAATACGGCACCGGTTCGCCGTTCACCATCAAGATTCGTTTGTCGCCGTCTCTCACCGCCGGTAAGTAACGTTGCGCCATGATGTAACTGCTGCCGTGACCGGTCATGGTTTCCAGAATCACGCTCAGATTGGGGTCGCCCTCGCGCACATGGAAAATCGAGGCGCCGCCCATGCCGTCCAGCGGCTTCAAAATGATCTCGCCTTGTTCGGCCAGAAAATTGCGGATTTTTTGCGGGTCCCGCGCCACCAAAGTATCAGTGCAGCATTGCGGAAACCAGGCGGTAAACATTTTTTCGTTGGCATCGCGTAGCGACTGCGGCTTATTGACTACATACACGCCTTGGCGTTCAGCTTGCTCCAGCATATAGGTGGCGTAAATATATTCCTGGTTGAACGGCGGATCCTTGCGCATCATGATGACGTCCAGCTCGGACAATTCGATCTGCCGCTCGGCACCGAAAGCGTGCCATTGTTTCTCGTCGCGCTTGACTTCGAGCAGGCGGCTGCGGGCATAGGCATGGCCGTTACGCATAAACAGATCGGACAACTCCATGTAGTGCAGCTCCCAGCCGCGGGCCTGAGCCTCCAGCAACATGGCAAAACTGGTGTCTTTTTTGATATTGATCTGGCCGATGGGATCCATGACCATGCCGAGTTTGATTGCCATAAAGTCCTGTATTACGCGAAACAAGTGGGAATGCGGGGGATTTTATCAAATTTATTTTCCAGGCTGCGGTTTACCCGGAAAAGTTTTTTTGATATAAAGCGCGGCTATTTTGAATCAAAAGCTCGCATTGAGGTAGTCATGTCCAGAGTATGCCAAGTAACAGGTAAACGCCCCCTGAGCGGGCACAACGTTTCACACGCAATGAACAAAACCAAGCGCCGTTTTGAGCCGAATCTGCACCATCACAGATTCTGGGTGGAAAGCGAAAACCGCTGGGTACGCTTGAGAGTATCTTCAAAAGGCATGCGAATCATCGACAAAAATGGCATTGATGCGGTTTTGGCCGACATCCGTAGCCGTGGCGAACAAGTTTAAGGAGACAGACAATGCGCGACAAAATCAAATTGGTTTCGACTGAAGGTACCGGCCACTTCTACACCACCACTAAAAACAAAAAAACCATGCCGGAAAAGATGGAGATCAAAAAATTCGATCCTGTCGTCCGCAGACACGTAATGTACAAAGAAGCCAAAATCAAATAATTCCGCTTCTAGCCCGCCGGGCGGCCGGAATCTCCGGTCAGCCCCGGTTGCCGGCGTTCTTGATTTCCTCCAGCTCGGCCTTCAGGCTTTCGGAATACTTGGCAAGCGATAAGTATTTCATCTCCAAAGCCTTTTTCTCTGCTTCCAGAATATTGTATTTGGTCTTTAGTTGTTGCAAATAGCGACGCAGCTTTAGCATGTCGTCCTGCAGCGACGAAGGCTCGGCGAAGACTTGGCTGGTGGCGGCTGACATGGCGGTGTCGCCGGCAATCTCACGGAAATTGCCAGTCTCGATACCATCGTCGATCGGAAACGAAGACGGCGATTTCAAATAGCTCGGATCGATCTCGTCAATACCGCCGGCCAAAATCAGCGCATTGAATTTGTGCCTCATCAAAATAAAAGCCGCCGCCTCGCTCATCCGGCCGTTCTGGCACACCACCACGATCGGATGCTGCCGGTTCAAGGTTTTCAGATGCATTCGCAATGAAAAGAACGGGATATTGATGCTCAACGGCAAATGCAGCGGCTTATAGTGGTCAGGCTCGCGAACGTCGATCAAATCCGCGCCTTTAGCCACTAATTCCTGAGACTCTCGATAATTGATATATTTCAGCGTCGGCTGCTTGATCAAGGTCAAAAACAACTCTTTCGCCAAGCGCAACAGACTGACATCGGTCAGTGCGGTCACCGACACATTTCGCGGCTCCCCGGAAATCAGCGAATCTTCGCCGAAAGTATCCTGATCGCTCAGCAGGGCGAGCTTAATATCTTTTGCATTCGGCGCCGGCCTGCGGCTGACTTGGCAACGCCCTCTCTTGATGATGTAGAAATAATCGCCGGCGTCGCCCTGCCTGACGATCACGTCCCCGGCGTCGACGCGCAGTTCCTGCATACCGATCAAAATCTTCTGCAGGTTTGCCGGCGGCAACGCACGAAACACCGGCGACTTCAATAAAGTCGTCATCCAGTCGTCGTTGTCTTCCACCTCGTCTACCACCATAAAACTCTCGTTTTCCTCGAAATTGCCGTCTTGCGCCGATTTCACCATATCGGTATTCAAACGTAAAAACCGAATTCTACTATTAGCGACTGCGTTCACTTTTCGCGGAATCTGATGCGCCAGCGCAAACCGGGCTGACGGACTGTCGGCGCTGATGGTTTCAATCGTGAGCGCTTCGGTCTGCAAGGTCACGCTGCCGTCCAGCAAATAGACCAACTCGTTGCGTTCGTCGCCGCGTTGAAATAAAAATTTACCTTCTTCGGCGGATTCGATATTGATTTGGGCGCATATCGCCTCAAATTTACTGAACGGCAGCGTGGAGAGCGGAATTAACTGCCGGATAATCCGGCCCTCGGCGGAATGGATGTCGACAGCCACTAGTCAGGTGCGGATTGAAGAGTATGGAATCCAACGACGGAACATAACCTATGATAGCCGATTATTAATTAAACTCCGGGAAACAAATTAGGCTCCGGCGTGTCCATGCCGGCAATCCAACAAACCACAACCCAAAAACATAACCACCATGAGAAAAATCATTCTGCTATTTTTGCTTGGCTTGAGTAGTTGGCAGTCCAACGCCGCATTGCCCTTGCAGGTCGATGGCACCAACCTCCCGTCACTGGCGCCGATGCTGGAGCAAAGCATGCCGGCCGTGGTCAACATTTCCACCTCCACCAACGTGAGGATGCAGGCAAACCCGCTGATGAACGACCCCCTCTTCCGCCGGTTCTTCAACATCCCCAACAACCCCAAGCAACAACAGCGCAACAGCCTGGGCTCCGGCGTGATCATCGATAAGGACCAAGGCTACGTGTTGACCAACAACCACGTGATCGACAAAGCCGACAAGATTAACGTAACCCTGGCCGACGGCCGCCAACTGAACGCTAAATTGCTCGGCACCGACCCGGAAGCCGACGTCGCAGTAATCCAAATCCCGGCCGACAATCTGACTGCGTTAAAAGTCGCCGATTCCAGCCAACTGAAAGTCGGCGATTTCGTCGTCGCGATCGGCAACCCGTTCGGCCTGGGCCAAACCGTCACTTCCGGCATCGTCAGCGCCCTGGGCCGCTCCGGCCTCGGCATCGAAGGTTACGAAGACTTCATCCAGACCGACGCCTCGATCAATCCCGGCAACTCCGGCGGCGCACTGGTCAACTTGCGCGGCGAATTCGTCGGCATGAACACAGCCATCCTGGCGCCGAGCGGCGGTAACGTCGGCATCGGCTTCGCGATTCCGTCCAACATGGCGCTGCGTTTAATGGAGTCTTTGGTGCAGCACGGCGAGGTGCGCCGCGGCTTGCTCGGCGTCACCACCCAAGATCTGACGCCGGACTTGGTCAAAGCCTTCTCCTTGAAAAGCCAGCATGGCGCCGTGGTGAGCCGAGTCGAAGCCGGATCGCCGGCCGAAAAAGCCGGGCTGGAACCCGGTGACATCATCGTCGCAATCAACGGCCAGGATGTAAAAGGCGGTAGCACCCAAATCCGTAATGCGGTCGGCCTGCTGCAAGTCGGCGACACTGCCGAATTGGACATCATGCGCGGCGAAGAACGCAAAACCGTGCAAGCAACCATAGGCAAACCGAAACGGCCACAGCTCGAAGGCGCCAAACTGCATCCGATCCTGAGCGGCGCCACGCTCGGCGTCACCCCGAAAGAGCAGGTGGAAGGAGTTCTGATCGAAAAAGTGGAACAAAACTCGAAAGCCTGGAAAACCGGCCTGCGCCCCGGCGACGTCATCGTCACCGCCAACCGCTACCGGGTCCGGAACCTGGACGAAATGAAGCAGGTGGTCAATCCCAACGCGCCGCTGCTGGTCAACCTGCAACGCGGCGGCGAAGCGTTCTTCGTGGTGCTGCAATAGTCGGCGTCAGGTCAACATCGACTTCAGCGCGGCCAGGCTGGCCTTGCCGCGCTGCTTGATCTCCTCCGGGGCCAATTGTTTTTTATTGGCCCACTCCAAATCCTCCTCCGGCAACTCGCCTAAAAACCGGCTGGGTTCGCATTCCGCCAATTCGCCGTAGCGCTTGCGGTGAGTGCAATAACTGAAGGTCAGAGTTTGTTGGGCGCGGGTGATGCCGACGTAAGCCAGGCGCCGTTCTTCCTCGATATTGCCGGTTTCGATGCTGTTCTGGTGCGGCAACAGGTTTTCTTCCATGCCGATCAGAAACACGTGCGGGAACTCCAGCCCCTTGGCGGCGTGCAAAGTCATCAGACTGACCTGGTCGCCGGCCTGTTCCTCCTGGTTGCGATCCAGGATATCCAGCAGCATCACTTTAGCGATCACATCCGCCAACGACTGTTCGCGGCCCTCCTCTTTAGTCGCGATGCGCCGCAGCCACTCGATCAATTCGTAGACGTTTTTCAGCTTGCGCTCGGCCGAGGCCGGGGTTTTGCTGTTCTCGTCCAGCCACTGTGGATAATGGATTTCGTCGATCATTTTCTCGATTTCAGCAAAGGTATCACCGCGCTCGATCTTCAGCGCCTTATCCCGCACCCAATCGCAAAACCGGGTCAGACGCAGCACCGATTTTTCCGACAGCCGCTGCTGCAAGCCCAGTTCGGAACAGGCCTGGAACAAGCTGATATGCCGCTCGTTGGCGTAAGCGCCCAATTTTTCAAGCGTAGTTGGTCCGATCTCCCGCCGCGGTGTGTTGATCACCCGCAAGAACGCCGCGTCGTCTTCGCGGTTGACCAACAGGCGTAGATAAGCCAGCACATCTTTGATTTCGGTGAACGAAAAAAACGAGGCGCTGCCGCTGATGAAATACGGCACGTTGTTTTCGCGCAGCTCCTTCTCGAACAAGCGCGACTGGTGGTTGCCGCGGTACAAAATGGCATAGTCGCCGTAGCTGCCGCCGGTCTTGAACCGGTGGTGAACGATCTCGGCGGTGATTTGCTTGGCCTCGGCCAGATCGTTTTTATGGCTCAACACCCGCAACGGCTCGCCGTAGCCAAGTTCGCTCCACAATTTTTTCTCGAAGGTATGCGGATTGTTGGCGATCAATTGGTTGGCCACCTTCAAAATCCGCCCGGCCGAGCGGTAGTTCTGCTCCAGCTTGATCACCTGCAACCGGCTGTAATCCTTTTGCAACTGACTCAGGTTCTCGGGCTGGGCGCCGCGCCAGGCATAAATCGACTGGTCGTCGTCGCCGACCACGGTAAACCTGCCCAAGGAACCGGCCAGCGCCCGCACCAACTGGTACTGGGTGATATTGGTATCCTGATACTCGTCGACCAGCAAATAGCGAATCCGATGCTGCCACTTTTCCAGAACATCCGGATGCCGTTGAAACAATTCCACCGGCAGGCCGATCAGGTCGTCGAAATCCACCGCGTTATAGGCCTTCAAACTGCGGTTGAACTGGTGGTACAAGCGCGCCGCCGCTGCGGTTTCGGCGTCGTCTGCCCGGCTCAAGGCCTGCTCCGGACTGACGAACGCGTTTTTCCACTGCCCTATCTTATGGTTGTAACTCTCGACGGCGTCGATGTCGCAGCCGTCGGCACCATGGCCGATCAATTGCTTCAGCAGACTCAGTTTGTCCTGCTCGTCGAACAAGGTGATCGCGGCCTTGTACCCCAGCGCCTTGTGTTCCTTACGCAGAATTTCCAAACCCAGGGAATGAAACGTCGACACCCGCAGGCCGCGGCTTTGCTTGTCGTCGATCAAACGGCCGACCCGGCTTTTCATCTCCCGCGCGGCCTTGTTGGTAAAGGTGACGGCGGCGATATGCCGCGCCGCGGTGCCTTGTTGCACCAGGTACGCAATCTTTTCGGTAATTACCCGGGTCTTGCCGCTGCCGGCACCGGCCAGCACCAGCAAAGGACGATCCACGGTTTTGACCGCGGCGAGTTGTTGCGGATTGAGTTTGGGAGCCATTTATGAATGATCGAACGAGCTGGTCACGCCTTTGCCGCCCTTGTTATGGCCGCAGACGTACTTCATCGTGGGCCACACGCTGTGGCAGGGCATTTCCTGAACGGTACAGGCTATTTTAGCCCGTCGGCAAAACCTGGTTTGCAAAAGAATGGCGCCGAGAAGAAGGGAGGGGAATAGGACTCTGCCGTTCCGTAGTACTGTACTCTTCAGCCAAAAACGGCGCGGGCGGGCCTGTGAGGACGCCGGTCCGCGCCGGGTTAGAACTTAAGCTTCGTAATTGGCGCTGGCGAATTCCCAATTAACCAAAGCCCAGAATGCTTCCAGGTACTTCGGGCGCAGGTTACGGAAATCGATGTAATAGGCGTGCTCCCAAACGTCGCAGGTCAAGATCGGCGTTTTGCCGTCGGTCAATGGGCAACCGGCGTTGCTAGTGCTGACCAGTTCCAGGCCGCCCTTGTCATTTTTCACCAGCCATGCCCAGCCGGAACCGAACGTGGTGACAGCGCACTTGGTGAATTCTTCTTTGAATTTTTCGAACGAACCGAAGGTTCTCTCGATCGCGTTGGCCAAGCCGCCGGTCGGCTCGCCGCCGCCGTTGGGAGACAGGCTATTCCAATAGAATGTATGGTTCCAGACTTGGGCTGCGTTGTTGAACACGCCACCGGACGATTTTTTGACGATTTCTTCCAGAGACAAACCTTCGAACTCGGTACCCGGAACCAGATTGTTCAGGTTGGTCACATAGGTTTGGTGGTGTTTGCCGTAGTGGTATTCGATGGTTTCGGCGGAAATGTGCGGCACCAAAGCGTCTTTGGCATACGGTAATGCAGGTAATTCAAAACTCATCTTTAATTCTCCAGATTGATTGAACAGCAGCAGTGACTAGGTGCGGACCGGGTCCAACCTAATTACCTAGCATTATAATAAAGAATTATTCTGGTTTTAAAAAGCACATTTAATTCAATAGCTTAGTATTTTTAGAACAGATCGTAGGGCCGCGCCGGGCGTTGCCGCAACCAGAACCTTTAAAAACCCTAGAAAATCAAAGTGTTATAAAATAGCACCCGACAGTACCCACCACGCATTAGTTGATCATCACCACGCCGCCTTTCAATGTCAGCATGCCGTCGCCACTAACGGTAGTCTGTAAACCCTTCAGCTCTGCCTGGGTGTCGGCTTGGATTTTGACCATCATGCCTTTAATCGTCACGCCGCTCTGGTCTATCTTGATGCTGTTGGAGCCTACTTTCAGCTCTATGGATTGCGCAGCCTCTTCCGAAATGGCGCCGGCATCGAGCTTAACTGTCAAATTGCCCGATCCCAATTTGACGCTACGGTTACCGGAACTGACGGTCAATTCGTCGTTGCCTTGCTGAATCTCGACGGTGCGGTTACCAGTCTTGACCGTCAATTTATCGTTACCCTGATCCAGGGTCACGGTGCGGTGGTTATAGATATCTATGGTTTGATCGCCGGCATCTTTTTTATCGAACCCGATTTTCTGCACGTCGTTGTTCTCGACGATACGGGTAAAGTTTTTTTCCGCGTGCAGATAGATTTCCTCTTCACCATACTTGTCCTCGAACCGGAGTTCATTAAAGTTTCCGGTGCCGCCTTGAGGCGTGCTGCGAGTCTTGATACCACTTTGGGTTTTATTGGCATCCAGCGTGTACGGCGGCATATTGACGCTGTTGTAAACTCGGCCGGTGATGATCGGATTGTCCGGATTGCCTTCCAGAAAATCGACCACAACCTCCTGGCCGACTCGGGGTATGAACATGCTGCCCCAGTTCTTGCCGGCCCAAATCTGCGCGACGCGCACCCAACAGGAGCTATTCTCGTTTTTGGTGCCGAGCCGGTCCCAATGGAACTGGACTTTAACCCGGCCGTATTGGTCGGTCAGGATTTCGTCGCCCTGTCCGCCAACCACGACGGCGGTTTGCACGCCTTGAACCACCGGAACCCGCGTCAATCGGGGCGGGCGGTAAACATAAGACGTGTTGATCACCGAATAGGTACACAGGTACTCTTCCTCGCCGCCGGCACCGGAGTCGAAACCGTTATTGCGAATGCTGATGTCGGTAGACAACACCATGTACTGGCTATTCTGGTCGGCGCGGGGATATTCGGCCAAGCTGAACGTCAGACCGGTTGCCAGCCCTCTTACATTACCGCCGGCAAAGATCTGCTCGTGCTCGGAACGGGCCTGTTCCATCCGTAACCTGGCATAGCGCTCGCCTTCCGTAGAGGTTTTATATTCGCCAGGATAATCGTAAATTTCCTTCCCGGACTCCGCGTGCTCGCCATCAATCAACGACGCCACCTTCAAATCGGCAGTGGCGGCTTCGAAATCGTACTCGTTCAAGCGGTAACCGCCGCTTTGAATTTGCCGACTGAAAGTCCAGTCGAAAATATGTTCTTCGTCGCGCACGCCCTGATTGTCGGGCGGGTAATACTTGACCGTAGCATTGCCGGCAAGCGCCTGGTGCGCCTGCATGTTGTCGCACAATACCATGGTGTGGCTGCCGTTCTCGTGTTTAAAGTAGTAATAGATACCCTCCTCCTCCATCAAACGGCTGACCAAATTGAAATCCGTCTCCCGATATTGCACGCAGAACTCACGCTCCGGGTAGGTTTCGTTCAGATTCAGGGTCGGCACGATGCCGTATTCGCCAAGTATGCTCTTGACGATCTCGGACGCGGTGGTCGGCGCGGCTTGGTTGCCTTCGCCGACAGAAGGCGACAAAACCCGGCAATTGCTCGCCCTGGTCATCAACCAGGCTTTGGGGTGCAACCAGACCCGGTAGTTGTACAAGTCGCCCAGCATGCCGAGTTGATTGACCCGAGTGACGATACCGTTAAACCAGCGACTACCGCTGTTCTCCAATGCCAGTTGGACCGTCAAACCGGTACCCAATAAAGCTTTCAAATCGAGGGTACCGCTTTCGCTCAACAGTTCCAATTCGTATTCGAACAAGCGGCTGACGGTTTCGTTACCGGTCATCCGATAAAGTGCGAAAACACCATCGCCCAGCGCCGTGGTCACCTTGGCTACACGTTGATCTTGAGAGAGGGACATGTCGAAATCCTAAATGAAACTGTTGAAGAACCGAGCCCGGCGAGTTACCCGATCAATACGGTCGGGTAACCGACGACAATGGTGCCGCCGTGGGCGCAAGTGTCGCCCATACGGGCGGCCGGCATATTGCCAATCAATACTGTCGTGGAACCCATCGCAATGGTATCGGGAGGTCCGACGCAAACCGCCATATCTGTCGCACGGGCAGCGGGCATATTACCGATTAAAACGGTGGGGGCGCCGGGGCCTGAAATCGGCCCGCCCACATGGGGTACCGGTCCGGTGAACATTGGGCAAACATGCATATCGGTCAAGCGTGCGGCGGGCTGTCCCATATCGTCCCTCCATCAAGCCGCTTGCCAGACCCGGCCGTTGCCGCCGTTGGCGATATCTATACCTTGCTCCAGAAAGAACTGGTATTTGTCCTGGGATTTGTCCGGCTGCGTCAGCACAGCGGCCAGCATCACGGCCCCGGCCACAGCCTTACCGGTCAAATTGTCGGCCGGCGGCACGGCCGGTACGTTTTCCGGCGCCATACTGCCTTCACTCCAGAACGCCGCCATTGCCGCCCAAGCAGCCGGGTTTTCGAACGACGCATCGTGGGCTGCGCTGTTCGCCAATCTGCGATTGGGTTCGGTCGGCTTGAACACCCATAACTCGGCAGCCTCCAGGGCTTTCACCACTTCCGGCTTGGTATCCGGTCCGACCACGCTGCGGGCGCTGATGCAGGCCCACCAGGTTGCTTCCCGCTTGGGCAAGGCTCTTGCCAGAAACCGAACGGCATCGGGGAACAGTTTAAGTTCGATCAAGTTGCGCAAAAATGCCGCCGGCGCCAAGTCCTCGGCCAAACAACGTAACGCATCTGGCTCCAACTGAATATCCCGGCAAATTTGCGCCGCCGTGGGCATCGTCACTTTGCGTAAACTTACCGCAGTTGTCATGCTGTCTCCCATCTTCAACGAGTCTGAGTTCGGATTGTCCTGACCGTGATTACGCGTATCACAGGTAAAAATATTAACCGTTGAACGCCAAGTTAGCTACCCGGTTTACAGCTCAGCGAAAGGACCGATCTTTGCCCAATTCATTCGCAACTTCCCCCACCCACAATTGGCCTTCTCCCGGCGCTAATATTCAGCAATTTAATCGCCATTCCGGCATAGTCGCTCGTCAAACTTTCTATCCTGATTAAGTCGTCGGATTCGTTACGCTGCTGAATGACTCTAGTTCAACCTAGGTCGCTACCGCAGTATCGGTTATTGGCCACCTTAATAGAACAATCCGTTTTTACCGGCTTCCAATTACCCGATTTTTTGGGTTGTCGTTCGGACATTTTGATTACTCTTCAAGTAAACCCGATAAATTGCTTCAAAATCCCAGGGTTTAATATCTTTGATCGAATCGAAGCCATCGCCCCATGTGTAGTATTTGCCTCGTCCACCATAAATCCAGTGACCGAGACCGCCGTATTTGGAATTACCTTTAGCATGAGGTGACTTGACGCCGATTATTCCGGTTGCTGTCTGGCTCACCGTGGTTTCAAACGCTGCGTCCACGGAATACATTGTATTCAAGAAATGCACGATGGCTTCGGGCGGCAGCGGTAGGTTGATTTCCAATCCAGCCAATTTGTCTTCGGTCACCTGCGATTTGTCACCGGTTAACAGCTTGGTGATCTGGTCTTTGGTTTTGTGGTAGTCCCAGACTAGCTGTTTTCCGTCAGGCATACCAAAATCGGCAGCAAAGTCGATGATTTTTTGTTTGATCGGATCACCGGTCTGCTCAATCTTTTGCAACCAATTGCTCATAGCAATCAACACCGTATGGAATTGGGTATGATCGATCAGTTCGCGCCGTCGCGGCCCGGCTCTAAAATCGAATAGCAACATCATGCAGGCGTTGATACCGCAGATTCCCCACTTCTTATTTGTCGCGCTCAGCCCTGAAATCGTGCTCAAGACTCGTGTCTTACTCATTGACATGGTATCCACCCCGGTTAATTGTTAAAGTTTTCGAGTGCTTGGTTGATTCGTTGCTTAAAGGCGGTCCGGATTGCCGGTTTTTTCCTCTGCCGCTGCGATTGCTAATCGCTATCAGCCGGTCAACATATTGGTCTTAAACGGAAATAAACCTAGATGTTTGATCTGACCGGGGCCCAGGATTTCGTACTTCTGATAGAAAAAATTCCAGGTGCCGTTGATACGGATACCGAACGTCGTCAGATTTTTTCGAGTCTCGTCGGCAGATTTTCGGGCATACATGTGCGGAGTAATGTATGAGGTGCCGCTGCCCATCAGCGAATCGACCGCTTCGCCGTACTCTTCACCCAGACCGGAGGAATTCATATTGCCGTGGGTGACCATCACGTTACCGTCATCCGCTTGCGAACCAATTCCAAAGGTGCAACCGTTCATGGTCACGGTAAAACAGTAGTCCGCTTCCTGGTCCAAAATTTGATAATGCACTTTGTCCGGTGTGTAGTCACAGATATACGACTTGAAACCCGCCATGGCGTTGGCCGTCTGTTTCAAATTGTAAACAGGCACGGCGGCGCCTTTGTCGTTGACGCCTTTAAATTGCTGGTCAGGCGATAGTGCCACCAATTCGGCGCGTCCGTAGACAGTGGTGTTACGCAGAAAACCGGTCTTGATGATGCTAGATTCCATCAGATTCAATAATTCGCTGGGCGTCATGGACTACCTCAATGCACAGTGATGTTTCACGGAAAGGCGATTGCTTTAGGTCTGCTCAAAGTAAAGCCGGTACCGAACCGGGACTTCACCCCAAGGCCGGAAAATCTTCGACGTAGGACTTCTTGATGGTCTTGTCAATCGTCGTATAGGTACTAACCCGCTCCAGGTGAAAAATTTGCCGGACATTCCATTCGCTGGACCATCCCCATATGTACTGGAACTTTACGTCCTTGTAGACAGTAACCTGGTCGTTGCGCCGGTCGGCGAAGATGCCATAGCTCACGGTGTTGACAATTTCAACGACGGTTTCGCGGGTGTAGGTCCCCAACGAATCGCAATGAGCAAGGATCTGCTGTTCTTCCACTGAACTGACCACCAAGGTCGAATTGACACGAGTGTTGCGATCGTTAAGCCGTTTGACCGCCTCATCGATCAACTTTTCTTTGTTATCGCTCGGCGTGAAAACACGGATGTGATTCGTCAGGAACGCTTTTGCAAATTTGGCCATGATGAACTCCTCTGGGTGTTCGAATTGTATTAAGCTCGCGCCTTGAGGGAGGTCCCTCGCTGGCGTATGTTTCAGTAAACTGTCGGGCGCAAACCGGCTTGGGCCGGAAGCTCCCGGGCAAAGCGCCGGTCTTTCAGCCGGACGCTGACGATACTGGTGGCGCGGTCTTGGCAGGCGCGCCGCTTACGGAACGGCGCAGTCCGGCAGGATTACGCTAGTCGAAGCCGTAATTAAAATCCCCGTCCGACGCGCTCACGTTCACTCGTTCGACCGGCGTCCCCTGCATCATCCGGGTCAAAAACTCCTCGCTGATTTTCGGCAGGACGGTGTTGGTCAGGATCGCATCTATCATCCGGCCGCCGCTTTCCAATTCGGTGCAGCGGCTGGCGATCAGTTTGATCACGTCGTCGTCGTAGTTGAACGGGACCTTGTGGGTTTCTTCGACCCGCTTTTTGATCCGGTTCAATTGCAAGCGGGCGATCGCGCCTATCATTTCGTCGTTTAACGGATAGTACGGAATCACCACCAAACGGCCGAGCAGCGCCGGCGGGAACACCTTCAGCAACGGTTCGCGTAGCGCTTTGGCAATCCCTTCCGGTTCCGGCATCAGATCCGGGTCTTTGCACAGATTGGCGATCAGGTCGGTACCGGCGTTGGTGGTCAATAAAATCAGCGTGTTTTTGAAGTCGATGACGCGGCCTTCGCCGTCTTCCATCCAGCCCTTGTCGAACACCTGGAAGAAGATTTCGTGCACGTCGGGATGAGCTTTTTCGACCTCGTCCAGCAACACGACGCTGTAGGGCCGGCGCCGGACCGCTTCGGTCAACACCCCGCCCTCGCCGTAACCGACGTAGCCGGGAGGCGCACCTTTCAATGTCGACACGGTATGCGCTTCCTGGTATTCGCTCATGTTGATGGTAATGACGTTCTGCTCGCCGCCGTACAAGGCTTCGGCCAAAGCCAATGCGGTCTCGGTCTTGCCGACGCCGGACGTACCGGCCAACATGAACACGCCGATCGGTTTGTTCGGATTGTCCAATCCGGCGCGCGAAGTCTGAATCCGCTTGGCAATCATCTCCAACGCATGGCGCTGGCCGATGATGCGTTGTTCCAGATTGTCGGCCAATTTCAGCACGGTTTCGATTTCGTTCTTGACCATCCGCCCGACCGGAATCCCGGTCCAATCCTGCACCACGGCGGCGACGGCCTGATGGTCGACGGTCGGTAAGATCAACGGCGACTCGCCTTGTTGTTCACGCAATTGCGTTTGCAAGTCTTTCAATTCGGCCAACAAGGCATCGCGGTCTTCCTGCGCGTCAGTCGAATCGGTTGTTGGTTCGGCTGCACCGTCCACCGCATGTCCGGCCGAACGCAATTTGCTGCGCAACGCCAGAATCTTGCCGACCAATTCTTTCTCGGCGTTCCAACGCTCCTCCAAACCCACCAGCCGCTCGCGTTCGGCTACCAATTTTTCGTTGGCCGACTCTTCGCGGCCAACCACTTCGACACCGACGGTTTTTTCGCGGCCGATGATCGCCAATTCGGTTTCCAGCGCTTCGATACGCTTGCGGCAGTCGTCGACCTCGGCCGGCACAGCGTGCTGGCTGACGCCGACTCGGGCGCAAGCGGTATCCAACAGGCTGACCGCCTTATCCGGCAGTTGCCGAGCCGGAATGTAGCGGTGCGATAATTTCACCGCCGCTTCCAGCGCTTCATCCAGAATCAATACCTGATGGTGTTTTTCCTGTACTGAAACCACGCCGCGCATCATGCGGATAGCCTTGGCTTCGTCCGGCTCGTGGACTTGCACGACTTGAAAGCGGCGGGTCAAGGCCGGGTCTTTTTCGATATGTTTTTTATACTCGGCCCAGGTGGTCGCCGCGACGGTACGCAATTGGCCGCGCGCCAACGCCGGCTTCAACAGATTGGCGGCATCGCCAGTGCCGGCAGCGCCGCCGGCGCCGACCAGCGTGTGAGCTTCGTCGATGAACAGAATGATCGGTTTCGGCGAAGCTTGGACTTCTTCGATGACTTGGCGCAGGCGGTTTTCGAATTCGCCTTTCATGCTGGCGCCGGCCTGCAGCAAGCCGACGTCCAAGGTGCGCAAACTGACGTCGCGCAAAGACGGCGGCACGTCGCCGGCGACAATTTTCAAAGCAAAACCTTCGACGACCGCCGTTTTGCCGACCCCGGCCTCGCCGGTCAGAATCGGATTGTTCTGGCGGCGGCGCATCAGGATGTCGATGACCTGGCGGATTTCCTCGTCGCGGCCGACAATCGGATCAATCTTGCCTTGGCGGGCCTGTTCGGTCAGGTCGACGGTGAATTGTTTCAGGGCCTCCTGCTTGCCCATCGCCGCCGGCGCTATCGCACCGCTGGCCTCGCCCGGCGTCGCGGCGATATGGCTGCCGTCGGTTGCCGTTTGGCCGTCTTCCGGCGAACCGGCAATCACATTCGGCAGCTCGTCGGAGACGCTGTCCGGTTTCAGTTTTTCAAATTCACGGGAAATGCCGATCAGCTCGTTGCGCAGACCTTTGGTTTTTAGCATGCCGACCAGCAAATGGCCGCTACGTACCTGGTTTTCGCCGAATAACAGCGTGCCGTAGACCCAGCCGCGTTCGACGCTGTCTTCGATATGCGGCGAGAAATCGGAAATCGAGGTCGAGCCGCGCGGCAGCTTGTCCAGCGCTTCGGTGACTTCTTTCGCAATCCGCGACATGTCCAGGCCGTAATGCTTGATCGCCCGATGCAGGTCGGAGTCGGGCAATTGCAGCAATTGGCTCAACCAATGCACCAATTCGACGTAGGGGTTCCCCCGCAGCTTGCAGAACACCGTCGCGCTCTCGACGGCTTTGTAACAAACCCGGTTGAGTTTCCCAAACAGCTTGACTCGGCTAATTTCTGCCATCGCTACATTTCCTGTTCAAAAGTTAAGGTTGGTTTAACAGTTCGCCCCTACGGCGATAAATGGGTCGAGCAATAAATCGTCGGCGTCGCATTCGCTACTGCGCGGCCCCAGCCACATACTCCAGCCCAGTTGGGCATAGCCGTTCATACTGCGCTTATCCTGTTGCGGCGGCACACCCAGAGCCATTTCCGGCGGTACTTCTGCGCATTTCAATACCAATTGGGCATCCCACACATACTCATCACCGACGTAATTCCGTACGGCGGACTTGACTTGTTCGAACAATACCGCGCCCGGCAACAATGCCAAATAATCGGCCAACGCCATCGGCCCCAGTACGACCTTGAATTTGTGCTGACAACCCCAGACCGAAGCACCCAGTAAAGCGGTTTGGCCTAAGCTGGCAATTTCGGGACTTGCACCCAAGCGCGTTTGTTCGGCCGGTTGGATATCCATCCACTCGCCAACGAACTCCTCGATACGCACCCCTAGCCCCAGGACATCGGCAATCACGGCGCGCAATCCGTCGGGATGTTTGGTTTGGACGGAAAAATGGCCGGCATAAAACAGTTTCGCCCGATCCGCCAGCGCATCCCGCTGCTGGAAAGCTTCTCCGGCAACGCCCGCCAAGCTACCGACATAAAAAGCAAAGCGGTCGGTGTGCGGCCGATCGTAATGCACTTCCGGTCGAGCATTGGCCCAAGCCCGGTAAAACAGGCTGATCATGCGATGGTGAAACACATCGGCAAACCGGGCCAGGGTCGGGTCGTGATGGTGGCGCGCACGTTGCCGGGCGTATTCGGTCAAATGCAAGGGCAACGGACCGTTCGGGCCGAACAATCCCATAAAGTTGACTGCCAGCCGGGGCTTTGCCGAATTAGCACTCTCCGCGACGTAAGCCGAGATGGCCGACGCCGGAAACTCCAATCCGGGTTCCTGAGACAAGCGGATCGCATCATCCCCTGCTTTCAGACTTTCGCCCAACCGCGGCTTGTCCGGGTGCAAGGTTTCTATCAAACGCAAAGCTTCGAAAAAATCGAAGCGATCCGCGGCTTGCCGCAATTCGTCGATCAAAACGTTTGGCGGCATCCCATCCTCACCGGCCATCTGGCCACTTCGCCGCGGTCGGTAGTCCGAATCGCGGTTTCGACGAAGGAATTGATCGACACGTAACGGGCAAAGAACTGCTCCAGCACGGTACCCATTAAGAAATACCCGCCGCCTTCGAAGGCCGATTCGTCGAGCAATACCGATATTTCCAGGCCGCGGCCGAACACCATCGGCCCTTTGGAATCGATGCGCCTGACTACATTCTTGGAACCCACCGAAATCACGCCCTCGATCTGTTTTTTGATCGCCGGCTCGCGGCTATCCGCATACAGGCCCAATAATTCCCGCAATGCGGCGGCGCCGGTTTTCTGGTCGCTATCGATCAAGGACAAGTAATTCAGCGACAAATGGTTGATCAAGCGCCACACCGTATCCGACTCGTAGGCTGCCGGTAGCGGCCGGGTTGGCCCGGCGATACAACGGATCGATTTGACCGGCGCACTGATCTGGAGCGTAAAGTCGGTATCGCCCAAACCAACCGGCATGACCAAAGGCAAATCGCGGTTGGTGCAGAGCGTCTCGACGCCCAACTGCGCCAATTTGGTGGAATAGGGGGCCTCGGTCGCGTCGACCAGGGCGATAAACACTTCGCTGCCGATGTAGCTGGAACGCACGCCTTTGCGGCGCTGTTTGGACGACAACACCCGCTTCGTCCGCCTTAGCGCATAAAATGCGGTTTCAGCCTGATTCTGGTACGCCGATTTGGAACCGTAGAACGGCAGAAATGGTTGCTCGCCGGCTTGGTCGTTTCCGTAACCGCAAACCTCGTTAACGCTGTACACTTCGAAATCCATCGGCCGGCTGCGGTCGACTACCAAATGGTATTCGGACTGGCGATGGTCGACGTGCATGCGGTCGGCGCGCTTCGGGAACAAATTGATAGCCGGCGCGCAAAACAGCGCCAAATTGTTCTGGTCCAACGCGTTGACCAGTTGCAAATCGCTGCGGTCCAACAGCACGAACAGCTCCAGTTCCTCGCTGTCGCAGGCCGCCGTCAACTGATTCAACCGCTCCAACTCGACAAACAGGTAGCGATCCGGAAACGCGAAATATTCCTGCAATATCCGGTAACCGTCGAACGAGCGCGGCGTTTGCCTGAGCAACGCCTCTTCCTGATTGAAGCCCATGCCACGCGCCACCCGGCCGTTGGCGTATTCGAAACCATGGGACGCGCCGACTTTGAATTTTGCGGCCAAGCCCACCGCGTTGGCCAAAAACTGCTCGTACAAGCGGTAAGGAATATTGCCGGAACCGCGCAAGAACAAGGGCAAGTTTTGCAGCGGCATCTTGCTGAACTTAATGCCGCCGACCGTACGCAACACGATGCGGAATGCGGCCTTGACCGTCGGCGGATAGCGTCCCGGTGTCAGCCCGCTGCTGGAAATCGCCGCCAAACTGGGCAAATATTCCAATTGCGCCAGTTGCAGCGGCCAAAGTTGCACCGGTTGCGAAGTCCTATATTCGCAGGCGGTTTGTTCGCCTTTCGCAATCAAGCTGCGCAGCACAGTATCCTTAGCAATGGTCAATCCTTCCGCTAACGCCGCCTCGGCCAGATCCGGCTTGAATTCCACCACCGTCATCGACGGCGTCGCCGACAAATAATGCGGATAGACGATTTGCAATAACTGCTGGGTAAAATTCGGAAACTCGGCGTCGACTTTAAGCTGTACCCGCGCCGCCATGAAGGCAAAGCCTTCGAACAGCCGTTCGACGTAAGGATCGGAACACTCGAAGGTATCCAGGCCCAGGCGGCCGGCAATTTTCGGAAATTCGGCGGCGAATTCGGCCCCGACTTCCCGCACGTATTGCAATTCGCGGTTGTAGTATTTCAGCAGTTTCGGATCCATTGCCGCTTATTCCAATTCCTGAATACTCATTTCCCCGGTCTCCAGATCGAGGTCGCTACGGATAAACAAATGAATCGGCAAGGGCTGCGCCCACAGGTCGCCTTCGATAGTAAAAGACAGGGCTTTGTTGCTCATTTCCTCATTGTCCTTCACCAGTTCCACCGATAGCGAATCCGGCAAGATGCGCGGTTCGAAACTCGCTATCGCCTGTTTAACCTTTTTCTGGATCTGTTTCGCATCGATTCCGGTTACCGATACGCCGGAAAACACCGGCGAACCGAAGTTCAAAACCGAATTAGCCACGCACGGGTAGTCGCCGAGATCGATCATGCTTTCCAAGGCCGCCGTGTTCAGCAACCAACTTAAATCGCGCAGTACGCTTTGCCGGAGCTGGCGCATCGACATGACGCGCTGTTCCCGGCTTTCTTTTTGGTTCTCCGGCGCATCGTCGGTCAAGCGGTCCAACAAGGACGGCTGTAACCGCTCTGCGTGAAGCAAATCGGCCATTATTGCGGTTCCGTTGCAGCGGCCAGTTCGATGCTGCGCACATCCAACAGCGCATAATCGTCGACATCGGTCGCCAATAAACGTTGGCCAAGGCCGTGCGCAGCGTCTGCCGCTACCGACTGCCAGTCGGTGAGTCGAGACAGGCGAATCCGCGCATCGTCGGCCAGTTCCGAACCGGGGTAACGCGACGGGATAAAGCCTTCGGCTTCGCCGCCATTAACCCAGGTGAAATGGGCAGGCAGCCAGACCAAATCGCGCAAGTCGGTCGGCTGTTCCAACTGAATCTTGCTGATTTGCATGAAGGGAATCCAATAATAACGGCCGTTGATAATGGCCTCCAGACAAGGGCCGAGCCGGACGTCGGCATCCGCGATCCAGGCGAACGGGGTACCGTCGATGGAACCGGGCGTAGCCGGCGCCTGTTGCATGGCTTGGCTGCGTAATTCGGCGGCGTGAGCGTGATTGCCGTCGCTTTCGAGTTTCAAAGCTTCCAGCATCAGTGCCATCCATTCCTGCGGTTGGCCGAAAACCAAAGGTGTCTTGCGGGCGGCAAATACTTCCTTGCGCAAGGCCTCGCACTGTAAAACCTGCTCGTAGGTGCTGACCATCAGTAGAGTCGATGCATCCAGATCGCGCAACACATTGAGTTGGTTGAGGGCCTTGTCCCACCAGCCGGATACGCAATACAACTGGAACAATAAAACCCGCAGTTTGGCGTCCGCCGGATTCTGGCGAATCTGTTGCTGAGTTTGCTGCAAAGCGGGATCCAGTTCTCCGTTTGCAATCAGTTGCGAAACACTGAGCATGACTTCTCCAATGGGGCGGAAAAATATCCCCGGCAACGCAAAGGCTGCCGGGGACGGCGATTAAAGGGCTTGGTTTTTCTTCAAGTCCCAGCCTTTGAATGCGCCGGCGGTGGCTGATTTGCCTTCGCCGAAGGTGCTGTACTTCATTTTGGCCTGGTTGAAGTTGATGGAAATCGATTCAGAGGGACGCTCGCCGCCGCTGCTTTGGCTGTAGCCGCTGACGATGGCTTCCGAAAGCTCGATCTCCAAAAAAACCTGTTGTTTAGTATCGGCACCGGCGGTTTGAATGAAATGAATCGTCGCAGTGCCCAAGCTCTTGCCGCAAATGGCCTGCATCCACAAGTCCACGGACGCAACGTCCATACTTTTGGTCATGGTCACTTCCGAAAAAGACGGATTGCTGGTATCCCGGTCTTTACCGGCGCCGCTGGTGCTGATCGCACGGCCTACGCCCCACTGCACGGAATCAATCGTGATCCAATCCGCGTGGCCCTCGACGGTACTGTCGCCTTTAATTTCGGTTGCAAATTTCAATAAAATCATACTGCTCTCCTTTCCACTTTGGTCATTAAAACAAACGGGTATGCCACCCGGGATTTATAGGTCCCGGCAATGCGGGATTTATAAAATTTCTTGCCGCTCACCGCGGCGAGCCGAATGCTCATCACAACAATCCGCAAGGCATCCGGCTCGATCAAGCAACCCAATTTATCCTTTCTGCGACGGCAATTTGGATGTCAGACGCAAAGATACCGTCAGGCCTTCCAATTGGTAATGCGGCCGCAGGAAAAACTTGGATTGGTAATAGCCAGGATTGCCTTCCACTTCCTCAACCACCACTTCGGCGCCGGCCAAAGGCCGTCTGGCTTTGTCTTTTTCGGTGGCGACGGCCGGATTGGTCAGCACATATTGGCTGATCCAGGTATTCAACCAGGACTCCATATCCTCCCTTTCCTTGAAAGAGCCGATTTTGTCGCGGACGATGCATTTCAGGTAATGAGCGAAGCGGCAGGTCGCGAACAGGTAAGGCAGGCGCGCGGCCAAATTGGCGTTGGCGGTTGCGTCCGGATCTTCGTATTCGGCCGGCTTTTGTAAGGACTGTGCGCCGATAAACGCGGCAAAGTCGGTATTCTTCTTATGCAGCAAAGGCATGAATCCGCTTTTCGCCAGTTCCGCTTCGCGGCGGTCGGTAATCGCGATTTCGGTCGGGCATTTCATATCGACCCCGCCGTCGTCGGTCGGAAACGAATGCACCGGCAAACCTTCCACTGCACCGCCGGACTCGACGCCGCGAATCTGCGAACACCAGCCGTAATATTTGAACGAGCGGTTGATGTTGACCGCCATCGCGTAGGCCGCGTTGGACCAAGTATATTTGCCGCTGTCGGCTCCGGAAGTATCTTCTTCGAAATCGAATTCTTCGACCGGATCGGTTTTGGAGCCGTAAGGCAAACGGCTCAGGAAGCGCGGCATTGCCAACCCGATGTAGCGCGAATCTTCCGATTCACGTAGCGACCGCCACGCGGCGTACTCGGGTGTCTGGAAGATTTTGGTCAAGTCGCGCGGATTGGCGAGTTCAGACCAGCTTTCCATTTGCAACACTGAAGGCGCGACACCGGAGATAAAAGGCGTATGCGCCGAAGCGCTGATCTTCGCCATCTCGCCGAGCAATTCGACGTCTTGCGGGCTGTGGTCGAAATGGTAATCGCCAACCAAACAACCGAAAGGTTCGCCGCCGAAGGTACCGTACTCTTCTTCGTACAGCTTTTTGAACAGCGGACTTTGGTCCCAGGCGGTCCCTTTGAATTTTTTCAGGGTTTTGCCCAGTTCGTTTTTGGAAATATTCAACACCTTGATTTTCAACATCTCGTCGGTTTCGGTGTTGTTAACCAAGTAGTGTAAGCCGCGCCAAGCCCCTTCCAGTTTTTGGAAGTCTGGGTGATGCAAGACCAGATTCAATTGTTCGGTGATTTTTTGGTCCAGACTGGCAATGATGGCCTGGATCGATTTGATGGCATCGTCCGAAATTTTCGCGACGTCCTTCAAGGCGTATTGGGCCAGGGTCGCTACGGCGGTATTGACCTGATTCGCCGCCTCGGTACCCGGTTTGAACTCCTTGGCCAGCAATGCGGAGAAATCGTCAAACTCCAGGGTTTGGGTTGCACCTTGCGCGCTTTGCGATTCTAATTCTGCCATGGCTTATTCCCCTTGCCCTTCGGTGGTTTCAGCTCCGGATTCGGCTGGCTTGGCCGATGCCGCCAAGGTTTGCAGCAAGGTCGGATCGTTAATTAGTTTGGCGATCAGTTCTTCGGCGCCGGTTTTGCCGTCCATGTAAGTGATCAGATTCGACAGCTGAGTTCTGGCCTCCAGGATTTTATCCAGACCGGCGACCTTTTTCGCGACCGCGGCCGGCGAGAAATCGTCCATGCTTTCAAAGGTGATATCGACGCTCAAATTGCCTTCGCCGGTCAGGGTATTGGCGACCTGGAACGCAACGCGCGGCTTCATCGATTTCAAACGATCGTTGAAATTGTCGACGTCGATTTCCAGCAATTTGCGGTCGGCCACGGGAGCCAACGGTTCGGAAGGCTTGCCGGACAAATCGGACATCACCCCCATCACAAACGGCAACTGTACCTTCTTCTCCGAACCATACAATTCGACATCGTATTCAATCTGCACCCGGGGCGCCCGGTTTCGCTGTATAAATTTCTGACTACTCTCAGCCATGTTCTTCTCCAGTTGAAATAGTAAACAACAGTAACACTTTAGTTCAGATCGGGACCTTTGATTAGATCAATTTGCGACAGCGCATCCGGCATCAGGTTATTGACTATGCTGAGGAAATCCGCGGTAGCAAGATACTTGGCACGTTGCAACAAAATAGGCACCGGGCTAGAAGGCTCGTAGTCGGCGTAATATTTGCAGAGCAAGTCTAACGTCCGAACGACATCCGCACGCGACTCTATCGCCCCGGACACTTGTTTGACTTTAGCCGGGGCGCTGCCACCGGTTGCGCCGACTTCGTCTTGCTCGGCATTCTGTTCGGTGCTTTCGGCTTCGCTTTCCAGTCGGCTGCCGGCGAGTTGGTCGAACTGGTAACTGATTTCTTTAAGCAAGGATCGGAGCGCCGACAAATTGGCGCCCTGGCCAACACCTACTTTTTCGCTGACAAAATTCTCTAACTGCGCCACGCTGGCAATACTCTCGCCGATCGCCCGGAACGTTGCGCCCAATTCCTCACCGTCCACATCCAAAAATGCGGCCTTGATGGCGTTGATATCGGGTTTGGCAACGCCTTCCGGCGGCTCCAACTTATCGGTCGCATACTGAATGTCGCGTGAACAGAAACGGCCTACGGCTTTGGATTCGACCAGCGGCGTCAAACTTAAGGGCCGGATGATCCAATCGAAATTCACTAACTCTTCGATGATATTGATCCGCAACGTCGGATCCAGGCCGTCGTCCGGGTCGAGTTGCGGGTGAATGCTATCCCAATACCGATTCACCGACTCCTGCAACAGACCGAGCCCGTCGCGAAAACCGGTCAAGCCTTCCAACGGAATCAACGCTCTGATCAAGTACAAAATCACCTGCAGATCTCTGGATCTCTCCAACAATGCCAGGGTTTGTTTTTGGATATCGCGCCAGTTGGGCGGCATCGCTTTTTCGCCGGTAAACTGATTTTCCGGCGTGCCTTGAATATCGGTGTCCAACGCAATCCGGGCGGCGTCATATTCCAAGTTGTCGCCGCAGGGGTTATCCGGGCTTATTTCGTTTAACAAGCCTGATAAATCGGCCATGTTCTATTCTCCAAATCGGTAAAATCCAGCACCAGCGGCAAACAAGGCAGCCGAGCCGCAACTAGCGTTGCGATCCGAAAATGCGGCCATGGCGCAACTGATTATTAACCCATCAGGGTTACAAATTTACGTCGCCGAACATAATTCCCGGCATGCTCTACCCAGATTGCGGCGCTTCCAGTGTAGCCGCTTTTACGACGCGTGCCGAAAATCGAAATAAACGTGCTTGCCGGATTCATCGCTCAATCGAATTGAGCAATCGACGCTCAACGATAGGAACTGTCACAATTAATATGCCAACCAAGCCGGCTTATCGGCCACCAAAAGCTAAGCGGTTGAAAGATAATAATTATTGAAATAGCGCATAAAGTCGGGACCTGCCAGGCGATCAAGTCTAAACGCACAGTTGGCACGATATGTCGTACCCGATACGGGATTTGGTAAATTGAGGTGGGGACTAACGGCCAACACCGGCCAGCCGCTTGGCGTGGGTAAAAGTCTGGGACAGGTCTTTCAGCCGAACTGGGCGACAACAACCGTGATATTGTCCCTACCGCTGCGCGCCAAGGCCTGATCGATCAGACTATCAGTGGCTTCGCGACAATCGCCGAGCGCCAGCGAAGCGGCGATTTCGGCTTCACTCAATTCTTTGTCCAAGCCGTCGCTACACAGTAAGTAACGGTCGCCCGCCTCGGCCCGGAATCTCAGCACATCCAAAACCAGATCCTGCTGTCCGCCCACGGCACGGGTAATCACATTCGCTCCAACCTGCTGCTCGGCCACTTCCCGAGTCATCAAGCCTGAATCCATCAATTCGTCTAATAGCGTGTGATCGCGGGTCAGTTGCCGGAATCGCCCTCCCCGCAGTTGGTACAGCCGGCTATCCCCCGCCCAAATCGCGGCGCATTCGGCCGCGCAGGCCAGAAGCGCCACAACCGTGGTACCGATGATGTCGCCCTGCTGCAGGCCGGAGGCAAAACGGCGTAGATCTTCGTTGATCTTTTGCAAACGCGCTAATGCCGCTTCAATTTGCCCGTCTAAACTCTCAGTGGGCGCCATGGCCGATAGACTGTCAACCACCAGCCGGCTGGCCAAGTCACCTGACTGGTGTCCTCCCATACCATCGGCAACGACCCATAACCCTTGCGCAGGGCAATTCAGCATCGCATCCTCGTTGTGTTTGCGCTTATTGCCAACCACGCTTACACCATGGGAAGACCAGCTCGGCGTAGCCGGCGGCGATTCGGCGGCCATTTCGGTCTTTGTCACGACCGCCGGATCGATCTGACGAGATTCCAAAGTTTGTTTATGGCTGTGTAATTGCCAGGAGCGCGTGGTTTGCGGGATGCCTTTTAAAAAATCGGCATAAGTCTCGATGGGCGGCAAACCTTCGCAACACAACAGATTGGCAGGGCCGGCCTGGGTGCCGGCCGAAGACCACACGCTGTAGCACGTTAAAAACCTCGCCATCAAGGCTTGGCTCAAGTACGGATACGCCAACCCGCTTTGCGATAAATCACGCATTTCGAAGCCAACGGCCCACTTACCTTGGGGTTGGCGGAAATCCGCATCAGAATTGCCTTGAAAATAATGGGCCGGACCGTGCCGGTTCCAGGAAATACTTGATACCGCTGCGTCGAATGCCTCCAAATCGAAAGACTCGCCCAAAACTGACAGCGCCACATCCTCCAATTGCGCGAACCAATCCGTCTCCGGCAGGAACAAACCCATCACGGCGTCGCTCGGCACCGGCTGCGCCAAAGTCAACGGGTAATAGCGTCCGACCCGGTCGACACTGGGCATCATCACGCCAGCCCAGGCAGTGTTGCCGCAAACTCCGGGGCCGAGGGCGAAGCGCCACAAAGGACTGACCAAAAACGACGATAGCCACTTGTCGCCCAGCGAATCCTGACTGGCGCGCAACGACGATTGCAACCATTGGTCCCAGGGCTCGATGAATTGGCGGGGCAAACGCCGGCTAACAAAATCGCCCAAGCTAGGAACTTTGCCGAAAAAACCGACTGTTGCCGGTTCGACATTCGTCACAAGGCCTCCGGGCAGCGGAAGCTTTGGTATTCGCTAATGCCGAACGGATTGTTTACGCTCGCGGCGTGCAATTCGAAACGGGCGCTGAGGCCTTCTACTTGCACGGTCAGATTGAAGCGATCAGGCAGGCCTGTAGGCTCTATGTTGAATTCATCGAACATACGAAACAGCGCCCAGGCCCCGTCTTTGGCACGGCTAACTTGTTTGCCGTCCAGGGTTTCGAATACCACTCGCACTCCGGCGCTGTTATTGGTTCCCGGCCATTGAAATTTAGTCAGCTGTTCCGGCCCGTGGCGATAGACCAATTCCTGGCCTTCGACATTCAGCCGGAAAGTCCCGACCCGGTCGTCTAAGGACAGCGGCTTCAATTCAAACTGGACTTGCGGCACGGCACCGCCAGCCGGGAAAAACGCATCGCGGATTTTGGCGGCAATCTGGAATTGGCGAATGCTGGCCGGGGCCAAGCCCAGAGCGTTATCGGATTTAAGTTCTTGCCACTGCACAGCAGCAATATCGACGAAAGGTTTCAAATTGGCATTGAAAAACTGGTCGACGATACCGTTCGCGGCAAACACCTTGCCAAAATCGGCCAACAACACATCCTGAGGCGTATTTTTCGCAAATGGATAGCGGCCGGACAAGGCAGCCTTACAGGGAATTGATACGGCGGTTTTCAACATTTCGTTGAGCTGGTTTTTTGCACCGCTCTTGATTTGTTGACCGCCAGTAGCGGTCAAGGCGTTTAAAGAGGCCGCAATAGGCCCCGGTAAGCGGGCGAATTCCATCTTCGCCGCCTGCAGCGGATCAATGCCGCCGCCTGCGGCTTTGGCCGCTTCGGTTGATAGGGCCTGGCCGCCGGCATTGCTGGCCGAACCGATTTGCATCAAATAGTCATGCAGATTTTTAATACTGGAGAGCGCCGAAGCGATCGGCGCCGGACGGTCGGCACCGCCGCGCACTTGCGCGTTAAACGGCTCGAAATAAGCTTCTAACGCTTTAACCGGATCGATGCCTTGCTCGTTCTGTTTGGCCATCGCCAACAATTTCTGGGTAGCGGCCTCCGGCACCGCGACAGCGCCGGCGGCTTTGCTCAGGCTGTCGGCCAAGTCTGCCGAGAGTTTGCTCAGTGAAGTATTTTTTTCGACCAACTCCAGCAACAATTTCAACGGCGAGTCCGGTCTGGACAACAGATCCAGTGTGTCGACCAGCTGGCTGGTCCCGGCTTGCGGCCGGAATTTGACCGCGGCCAAGACGCCATCCCAGGCTTTTTGATAATCGGCCAGATACAACCGTTTGAAATCGCCGTACAAGCGGTCGATTTCGGTCAAGGAATTGCCGGTTTCGACACCCAATACCCAGTTCTGTTCGCTGGCTTCCTTGACGTAAGACATACCCTTTTTCAAAAACAGCTCGGTATAGCCATAAGCGGTGAACACCCCGGGTACCACGATTGAGTCCAACTCTTTGCCATTGGCCGCGACGAAAACCCGGCCGCCATTTGGCGCCAATTGGGCGGCAACGATCAAATCGTGGCTATGGTCAAACAAAGCCTCGCTTTTAAAGCGACTGTAGACTTGATTGACCAACGGTATTTGGCTCAGTTTGTTGCGAACCGCGCCGACAAAGTTGTTATCGATCGCGGCAGGATCCAACGGCAAAGCCAGCAAATTATCCAAATGGGTTTGCAATTTCGCTTGAGTTTCCGGATCGGTGGCGAACATTTGTTCCCAATCCAGCTTGATCCAGGGCTCAGCCACCTTGACGTCCATCCGTTGGGGTTCGCCGAACATCAGATAAACTCGCAATAACTGGTATAACACATCCAGGTTGCTACCTTCGTCGCTCTGCATGCGTTGTTGCAATCGCTGGACGATCTGTACCGCAAAGCCCTCCCTCAACAAGCGCTGGTAGGCCATGTCCACACCGGAGCCGATCTTGTCGCCTTGATCCAATCCAAAACCTGTACTCCAGCCGGCTTGGCGATAAACATCGCCCGCCGCCTGCAGTGCGTTTAGCTTCGGCAACAAGGCCAAAAATCCGCTCCGGGCGTCTTGAGCGACGATATTGCTGGCACGGTAGGCTTCGATTTGTTTGTCGACGTCGGCTATCGCCATTTTATTGGCGGTAAAACTGATTGACCAAACAATGGTGGCGATTGCAACAAACGCAAAGGTAGCGCCGTAGGCGGCAAACGTCATCAGGCGATATCGGCGCTCCACCCGCGGATCGGTGCCGACCAGGTCCGCTTCCGGAAACACCACCTGTTTCAACAATTTGGTCAGAAAATAACTTTTGCCGCGGCCGCTCAATAAAGGAACTGCTTGGCGTTCGAGTCTAAAACTGGCGGCCAGCGCCGACATGATGCGGTCGATAGGGGTGCCTTCCTGGGTGCCGCTGCTGAAGTACACGCCGCGCAATAGAAACGGTTCTTCATAACGATTGGTGGAAAACGTAGCCTGCAAAAAATCGGTAGCAACGGTTTTGAACAGCATCATTTGCTGCGGGAAATCGAAAATGGCCGCTCGCCGCTGAACATCACGTTCTTCCTGCATCCGTTTCAGACGCCGCTGAGTCAGTCGCTCAATCAACTCGTCGTAACCACGTCCGAATTGCTGGATGTGTTCGGCCGGATTGTCGGTGGCCATTTCGGTACGCAGGAAAGTTTCGCCCCATACTTGGCTGCGTTCGTCTTCGGTCAAGTTGGCGAAAAAGTCGTTAAAACCTGCAATTAAGTCGGCTTTGGTAAACAACACGTAAACCGGTAACTGAACACCCAAGCGGTCGTTCAACTCCATGATCCGGCGCCTGACCGCCGCCGCATGCTGCCGCAATTCTTCTTCCGACTGTTGCATCAAGTCGCTGACGCTGACCGCGACGAATACGCCGTTTAATGGCCGGCGCGGCCGGTATTTTTTAAGCAACAGCAGGAAACCCTGCCAAGCGGACGCATCCACCTCTTTATGACTGTCTTGCGTGGTGTAGCGGCCGGCGGTATCCAGCAATATCGCTTCGTCGGAAAACCACCAATCGCAATCGCGGGTACCGCTGACGCCTTTCACCGAATGCGTACCCAAACGCTCGGCCAACGGGAAGTGCAAACCGGAATTGATCAATGCTGTCGTTTTACCCGACCCCGGCGCACCGATAATTGCATACCAAGGCATTTCGTACAGAAATTGGGTACTTCGCTGTTGCTTACCCCCACTAGTTTTCAACAACGCTAACGCTTGTTCAAAACCTCGGCCTAAGATATCCAACTCTGCGGTGGCGGCGGCTTCCGTATCGTTAGCACTATCATTGCCCTCCTTTGCGGCCAAATCGGCCATCAGCTTATGGTCGCGTTGTTGCGAGAAGCGGTAGGCCAATAGCCGATAAATCAGCCAGACAAATACTAATACCCCGATCGTTATTCCTCTGGCCAATTCAGATTCCAACGGCGCGACACCGGCAATTGCCACCAGCGGCCCGATAAACCAGATCATTAGCGATAGGAACAGTATGCCGATCAGTTCCAACACCCATTTACGTTTGAAGAAATTGAATATCCGTTCCACGAGCAGTTCTCACTTAATCAGGATGTCGACACGGCGGTTAAGCGCGCGATGTTCTGCGCTGTCGTTGGGCACCAGCGGCTCTCCATCTGCGCGCCCCTCGGCCCGGGCGGTTCCGCGCAACTGAGCGGAAGCGACCAAAATAGCCAATACATTCTTGGCTCGCGCCGTCGACAAATGCCAATTGGACGGAAACCGGGCTGACACGATGGGTTTATCATCTGTATGCCCGGTGACGAGTATCGAGTCTTGCTGATTCTCGAGTTCCTTAGCGATCTTTTTCAACATCGGAATGAATTCGGGTTTAACCTGATCGCTACCTGATGGAAATGAATTGCGGATACGGATAACGCTATCGTCGACTACTTCTACCATGTTGCTGGCGATCTCGTCGTGCAATAGCGGAATAAAACGTTGCGCCCGGTTTGGCATCGGCGATGGGCTCGCCGGGACGGCCGGCGCAGTAGACTCCACCGCAGCCAGCGAAATCGGTTCCTTACTCAACTTGAGCAGTTCTTTGTAGGTTGGATCTGAGGCGGCGTTGATAAAGAACACAAAGCCCAAATAACACAGCAAGGCCAATCCGGCCGCTATGGTTGCGAACACCCATAAAGGGATACGGTTTAGCAGCGGCTGTACTGCTGTTTTCTGGCCTTGCCAGCGAGGTGACAATTCCGGCGGGCTGTCTCCGCGAACGCGTTGGATCAATTGGTATAGTTCAAGCCGTTGCTTTTCCAACTCGTTCATACCGTTAGCCATGATTCGGTATTTGCCTTCGAAACCGAAACTCAATAAAACATAACAAAGCTCGATCAAAGCCAAATTTTGTGCTGGTTGTCTTACCAATTGATCGAGAATCTGAAAAAATCGCTCTCCCCCCCAGGCTTCCTTGTGAAACACGATCAACAAGCTTTGATGCCCCCAATTGCTTTGTGATCCCCATGGGGTGTTCTGGATAATTTCGTCGAGAAAGCTACATAGGCCATAGCTGGCGATACGCACTTGCTCTTGTTGTAGACCTGAGGCAAGTGCGCGGTTCTCGAATTCGCTGAGCTCCTTAGCGAGTTTTTGTTTTAATTCGTCGATTGCCGAATACGCGACCATTGTCTTTAATCTGGCGGCCAGCGAAAGTAGGCCGGCAGCCAAATCCAAGAACGAAGCGGATGCCGATAACGTCAACGCGCTTATTGGCGGGAGATTTTGAAAACTGGCAGGTGGCGGGGTTACTGATTTTTGTACAGCCCGACTGATCGTGGCGGAGTCAGGCATACGCCCGCCCGGCGACGGGCGTAACACGGTTTTGTCGTCATCACCGAATGGACCATTTTGCGTCATTGCAGCCTACCCTTTTTTAATTGCCCAAAACTCCAGTTCCAGACCTGGAAAATTGCCGCCGATATGAAAAGCAAATCCGCCCGATTCGGCCATTTTTTTCCAATAAGGACTTTGTTTATCGAGCTCGAAATATGAACATCCTGCGTGGTATGGCAATTGCCTCGGCGCAACCGGCAGTGGATGGATAGAAATTCCAGGCAATGCGGCGGTGACCAATTGCGTTATCTCTTCAACCGGACCGATCTTAACCTGGGGCGGGAAATGCATGCGCAGCATTTCCGAGGATACTTGAGCATTGGCAGCGAGTATATAGATCGCGTTTTCCAGTAGTCTTACATCTGGGCGGCCGGAGTAATAAACCGATTGACTGTGTTTGGTGAGCGGTATTTGAATCGCGTTTTGCTCCAATACCATGCTCAGCAAACGCCGCAACTCGTCGATTAATGGAATGAAATTGCAACGCAAATCGTCATGTTGATAAGGCGGAATGGCGATCGGTCTCTTGCTTGAACGATAAAAAGTCGCCAGATCGCCCATTAGCTGTAAACACAGAGAAAATAGGCTTTCTGGATGCACCGAGCTGTCTGCTGCTAAATGTTCGAGTAACGGTTCGTAGCGGTTAATCGTTTGCAACAACATGAAATCCGCTACTTCGGCCACAGCGGCACCATGTGAGGCACCCGCCACTCGGGTTGCTAACGCCTCACCGCGAGTATGCAGCAATCCCTGCAACTCGCGTACAAAGCCCGCTAGGATACGGCTAGCCTTAGATTGCAGCGTCACAGGGATATATTTTTCATCCAACACGACGGTTTTGTCCGCCCGTACTTCGACGATATTCGCAATCCCCAAACACAAATATCCGGAGCGCTCTTGCGAACTCAACAACAACTTCGGACGTATACTCGCTATTTGGACCGGATAACGTCCATCATATCCAGCGTTATTGTCTCTGACGTCCCGATGGTTTAGACGATAGCGTGCTAACCCATCTGGGTTTTGCTCGCTATCGACTTCAACACCATCAGGTCGCTGCAACGGCAAAGATAAGTAAACGATTTCATTACTGGTGCCTGGCGGGACATCTAAAGGTAATGGCAATTCATCTTCGTGTGGCAAGTAAAATGGGGTACCGTCTTGAAAGATACCCCTCGCCTCGCTCAAGCAAATCTTACCTATTGCCAATTGGGCAATGTCAATCTCGATTGTCGAAAAACCCCAGTCGTGCGCTCTGATTCCACGGCAACGTCCATCGACCAGTGTTTCCAGATAACGGTCGTGTTGCTGAAAGTGTTGAGGCCGGAGGAACATGCCTTCAGTCCAAACAATCTTATTGTTGATAGACATACTCTGTTGATCTCGGTTATAGGCTTAAGATGGGAATTTAATCAGGCTGAAGCTCAGCGCCGGCTAAACAAATTCATCTGCTTCTCGTATGCGTCAGCAAATTCATCCCCAAAAAACTCATTGACCGCCAAGGACTTTAATTCCGGATATTTTTCGCAATAAAGCTCCCAACATCTCGCCTTCTTCTGAAACACTAATCCTTCACCCAACGTTTTCTCAAAGGTATCCGGTTCGAATCTTCTCAGTATTTCGGCAAGAGAAGCTTGAATACCCGCGGTAATCGCCATCTGGTGATACTTGATATCTCTAAATGCTTCTGCTACTGCGACATCCGGGGAGATGAATGCCGGGTTATTCGGCGATAGCATGAGTTTAAGCACGCTTTCTACATCAGGATTGAATTTTAGCGGGTTATTTTCAGTTGACCGGATTGTCGTTACAGAAACACGAAATTCACTTTTCATTTCTGCGCGTGCCCGCAGAACGTCCATCAAGCCTTCAATCAAATTTCTGAAGAGTTGGCCAGCCGACATCATCGCTTGGCGGCGCTGCGATTCTTGCAAAAAATCTGTGTCGCTAATCCCCGCACCTTGCAAAAAACATTTGAGCAATTCGCTATTGTCGATTACGCCTGGATGGCTTGCTTTAACACTGCTAACCTCCTCTTGCCTATCTCGAGAGACACTGCTCGCTTGCGGTAACTCAGGCGCTATTCGATCTGCCTGCTCGCTCAACTCTATCCCCGATAGAGGGGATACATCTTGTGGGAATTTTTCAACGGTAAATCGCTTATCGATTGCTGCTGCACCATTGACAACAGGTATGTCAAAAGGTCTTGGATCCTCCAGCGCATCTAACCCTTTCAGAAATTGGGCAATATCTTTAGCCGGTTGAACTGGCGGTGCTGAATTTTCCATCAAGACGTTAGGCACCGAAAAACTGTCTTGAAATGCTTGACTCGGCGGAAATTGTCTATCAGTGTCTTCCGAGAGATTCTCGAGTCCGACCGAAATCGATTCAGTGCCAAAAGGTGTTCCCGCCTCCGTCATGATAGCCTGAGAGAAAGGCCCCCTATCAAACTCGGAAAAATCGATAGCTGAAATATCCGCAGGATCACTGTCTATTTCAACTAAAACCTCATATTCGCCTATTCGCAAAACTTCTTTATCATTTAATGTAATCGATTCGCCATTCAGTTGGACATTAGCATTAACCAAATACGTACCGTTTTTACTAATATCTTTTAATTGATATTGCCCATTGTTATACAAAATTTCGGCATGACGACCTGATACAAAATTTTCCGGATCGCCTAACACCAAGGTGTTTTCTTTTTTCCTGCCTATTGCCCCACCCGATTGATTAAACTCGGCGACTACATTATCAGTTAATCTAGTACCTTTATATGAGATCACTACTAATCTTAGCGTCACGACCAAGTTCCTATATCAGACAATTATATTAATATAGTATCAGGCAGAGAATTGGCAAATGCATTTGCTTAGAAAACTCCCGACTCGCTTTTGCTAATTTCTCCAACATCACATCCCATCAATAATTAAGCTTATCGCTCAGACTATCTTGCGGTTTCCGAATAAGTGCTCTAGAACAGACGCCACTACTTGTTTTGAGCTTCTTCTGTAGAAGAAACTAGATTGGACATACAATCAACCACACTTTCTACATAATTAGAATGCGCTTCCGAGAGCTTCTTTGCGTCGCCAAACTCTTGCCTTAACTCATCTAGGCTTTTTTTGGGGTCGCTAGCTTTATTGAGCTGCAACATCTTTGTATAGTTTTTATACGCTTGCCTACGCAATGGATCCAAAAAAAACAATCCCGGCATATTTGACGATGAAGTTTGGACTACGCATTTTGTCATCTTTTCGGGCGCTATTTTGTAGTCATTAATATCTTTATCTCCTTTCATCTGTTCCAACACCACATTTTGATATTCTTCCTTTTCCGCACACCCCACCAATAAAAATAACGCACAAACTAACATTACTTTCTTCATCTCTGTACTCTTAAACTCAAATATTCATTCCGATTAAAACATTGATTTATGTGTTTTATCAGAAATTTACTCCAAAAAAAACCCCCGCTATCTTTCAATAGCGGGGGTTTGTTTTTCAATCCTAAGTTTTTACAAACCTAGAACACTTTCAAATATTAGATGAAAGTTGGGATCAGCGGAGCGTCAACAGTTACCAATTGACGGTTGCCGTTTGCATCCCAGAAGAACAACAAGCCAGCAAAACGGCTGTCTGGGTCATAGATCAAGTCAGCCAGACGGTAAACTTCCCAAGCAGCATCAGAAGCGGTAACTTCGATAGTGCGGGTTTCACCTGGAGCCAGCGGGCTGTTATCGCTAACAGACAAGCCTTCTTCGGCCAACAAGTCATCAGGATAGTTGGTGTCGTCTTCGTGAACAGCAGGATCCAAGAAGCGAACGCCAGCAGTGTTGAACTCACCCAAACGAATAGCAGAATCGCCATTGTTTGTAACGGTCAAGGTCATTTGCATTGCACGACCAGGAACACGATAGGTAGCATCATCAACTTTTACAGAAACAGTTGACTCAGGCATTTGGTAAGTTTTCATACCACGCAACAAACCAGCTTGCAGCGGAGTAGTAACAGGGTATTTTTCATTAGTAGAAGCCATAGAAGCCGCTACGATTACCATGGTACCAACAGCAAACAACATACCGACTTTTTTGTCACCAGCTGAGATCAAAGAATCTGCTTTGCCAGTGCTTACAGCGATATGGCGTGGAACGAAGATAGGACGTTTGATCCAGAACAGCAACCATGCGAACGCAATTGCGAACCATACAGCGTGCCAGAAGTAAACGTTATCCAGAGCGTAGTTTTCCAAGTTGATGGTTTGACCAGTCAAAGTGGTTACTGGGTTTACGAACTCGCTCATAGAACCAGTTACAGTTACCCATTTACCAGGACCGATGATTGGACCACCGCCTTGTACGTTCATCATTGAGTGAACGTGCCAGTCGCCAGGACGACGAGCTTTCAACAGAACTTTAAACTCATAAACTTCACCGAGTTCCAAAGAAACTGAACGAGGAACCAGTTGACCACCGATCCAAGAACCAGCACGAATAAATACTGGACCAGGGATACCAACGTTCAAGAATGAAACTTCTGGTTTATCAACAGTTTCTGGCCAGCCTGCGAATACCAGGAATTTACCAGAAATTGTCATTGTATCGTTGACAGCCACTTCTTCTTTTGACCAGTTCAGGTCAAACCAGTGAATAGTACGCATACGCATGAACGCAGCCTGTGACTTTTCACCATGAGCAGATGCTGCTGGTGCGTAGAACATCGCTGTTGCCATTGCAACCAACAGTGCGACAAAGGACAGTTTTGCAACTTTGTCTTTTATTATTTTCATATTTCCTCCTCTATTACTAGAGAAATTAAATTAAGACTTTTTGACGGCGACATATTGCCGCCAAGTTCATTTTCTTACTACTTCAAATTAAGAAGCGTCGTCAGCGATGAAGTCAGTTTTAGCAAACCAACGACCGAAGAAGTGCCACAAGAAGTAGATGATGATAGAAACGAAACCGGAGAAGAACGCTGATACAGGAGCAACGTCTTTACCGAAAGTTCTTAATGTACCTTTCTCAACCATACGGATGTACTCAGGTGTACCGGTACGTACGTAGTGGTAACCTTGCAAGTCAGCCAAAGTCATCATCATGCCGTTGTATTCAACAGGAACGTGCAACGGAGCGATAACAGGCCAGTTGCCTGGGTAGAACAACAAACCGTATGCCAAACCACCGATTACAGCGGTCAGAGTCATGCTGTTGCCCAACATCAGAACCACGTCCAGAACGATAGCGCCTGGCAGCAGGTTAGATGGGAAGCAAATATTAACTGGGAAGTAAGTCCAACCCCAGAAGTTCATGTAACGGTTGATCCACTCACCTACCATCAGAGCAACAACAGAAAGAGTTGCGCCAACTGGCAAACGGTATCTCCACCACAAGCAAGCTTGAACAGCTGCAGGGAATGTAATAGAAACGATAGGAGCCACAGTAACCCACAGACGTCTATCTTTCCAGTCGGTCCAGAAGTCCCAGTCACCACCGGTCAACATGTAGTGAATGTGATAGCCACCCAGAACCGCGGTGAACAGTGTAAAAAGAATCATCCAGTCAAACGTACGGGAAACTTGAACCGCTTCCGCACGAGAACGTACAGCTGATTGAGATGCGCTCATTAGCTTACCTCCTAAAGAATTAAAATTATATTTTTTTCACTTCTCTTTATCCTACCGCCACCAGCTAAAGCAGCGGCAGGAAAGGAGATAGTATTTTACTTTTTAAAGATAAGCTATTAAGCCAGATCTTTTTTCAGCAATTTTGCAATTGCCATTACTTCGGTGTTCACAACACCCATTACAGCCAGAGCAGCCCAACCAAAGAATACGAAACCGTAGTGCAATGGAGCAACGAACAACTCTTCCATAAACCAGAATGTGTGACCCCACTCATTCAAACCTACGTTAGGCAGAATCATGAAAGGACCAATAACCGCAACCAAGTACATCAGGTGCAGACCTTCATGGTATGTAGGCAGCCTTGTTTTTGCATACATAAAAGAAGCTGAACCAGTGATGATGTAGATCGGGTATGACAGGTAGAATTCGATGATATGACTTGGAGTAAAGTCGGTATCACGAACGATAGTTTGGTGCCAAGTGCCGTCTTGCTCGGTGAAGTAAGAAGCACCCCAGTAGATAGCCCAACCGTAGCAAACCAACCAAGTCCAGTGAGTGAAGTGACGACGCAATTCTTCACGTGGAGTGATTGACATTACTTTGCGATCACGAGTTTTCCAGATATAGCCATTGATACCAGCAAACAACAGTACTTCGATAACGATCTCGATGTACAGCATGTTCATCCAGTATGTTTCAAACTCAGGCGCGAAAGAGTCAAGACCAGCGGACCAGCCATAAACACCTTCATACCAACGAATGAATGAATAAAAAACCAAGTACAGAGCAACGCCTGCCCACAGGTTTTTTTGATTTAAAAGCGGTGCTTCCGCAGCATCAGCCTTAACTGATTCAGTTGTAGCAGCCATTTCTACCTCCTAAAAGATTATCTAAATCCCCGATCAAATCGGGAGTTCTTTGTTTTTCCTTATTACCAGACTTCTTTCGAAGACACCCACGTCCCTCAAGGTGCGAGGCAGTCTACCACCTAGCAAATTGTTGTCAAGACAATTTCAATTTTTTCCGGCACCCACACAAATAGCCTCCTCAACTTAGCTCTCAATACACTATTTTGCGGCGTACACCTTATAAACGCAGGGGCGCTTTCAGCTTAAAAAGCAACTCATATGCATTCATTGGAGCAAACTGCTCGTTAGTGCTTTGGCGTATAGCCCATCGCTCTTGTAGTAGCTATCTCCCGTCCCGATAGAAGGCATTGTCTAAACCCCAAAGCTCCCGATTCTGTATTCACCACGCTAAGTGGCGAGCGAATTGTGCTCGGAGAATTGGGCGGTCAGCCAGTATTGATCACATTTTGGGCGACCGACTGCCGGGCCTGTATCGAAGAAATTCCGGATTTAATCGCTTTGCACCAACAATTCGCCCACAAGGGTTTGCAAATAATTGCGGTAGCGATGCCTTACGACATTCCCAGCCGAGTAAAGCAGTTGAGCGAAATGCGGAAATTGCCGTATGCAGTAGCCTTGGATATCGAAGGAGTCCATGCGAGGGCCTTTGGAGATGTATCGTTGACGCCCAGCAGTTTTTTGATTGACCGGGAAAGGAATGTCGTTTCTCGGGTGACTGGTCGATTCAATTTAGCTGACTGGCGAGCACGAATTGCCGCAATGTAGTCGAATTGAACGACTCTCTAGGCGGATTAGCAGCCTTACGTGTCCCGTACCTGGATTGAGCCATCGCAACTGCAGGTTGTCTGGCGCACGCAGCTGTGAGAAGAGTCTAGGCAAAAAAAAGCCCGTCTGAG
>NZ_PPPU01000013.1 GCF_006483455.1 Methylomonas koyamae | reverse complement strand
TTTTGGGGCCGGCTCTGTCCTTTTCGACGAATGGCCGCAATTCTGGGCGCAAGGCTTTATCGGTGACTAAATCCACCGGGCAACCCAACTGATCTTCCAGATAAAATTGCACTCCGAAATAACGGCTGGAGGTGGCGGGACCATCGAAGCCGACCAGAATGTCCACGTCGCTATTGTCCCCGGCTTCGTCGCGCGCTGTGGAGCCAAATAAAGCCAGTTGTGTGACGCCGAACCGTTGCGCGACAACGGGTTTCAGTTTTCTCAGTAGCTCTAAAGCATGGTTCCGTTTCATAAGGCTTTGTGGATTGAGTTCGTGAAATTCCGCTTTCAGTTGAAATGGATAGTAGCATCGAAAGCCTAAAAGCAGATTGTCTCTTTTATCGAGGGTTTTACCCTAAAATACGCACAATTCAACGCCCGCTCGATCAAAACGACATAAGCATGGCCGAAACCGACCCCGAAATAGCCCACCAATACGACTTGTCGGCCGTTGTGATTCCCTTGCTGAAAGGCGTGATCTACCAGGAATCTGACGGTGGCTTGTGGAACGCCTTGTTAAATCTGCAGGCCAGGGTACGAGATTACGTGGCGGTGTTGGGTTTGGAATTGGTGCTGGATGAGGCCGAAGGTTACGCCTTCTTGCGCTCGCGGCAGGCAGCGGACGAAGACGATGAGGCCGCGGTTAAACTACCGCGTTTGATCGCGCGCCGGCCCTTGTCGTTTCCGGTCAGTTTGTTGCTGGCCTTGTTGCGCAAGCGTTTGGCCGAGTTCGACCGGGGCGGCGGCGAGACCCGGCTGGTGTTGTCGCGCGAGGACATCGTCGAATTGATCCGGGTGTTTTTGCCGCAACGCAGCAACGAAGCGCGGCTGATCGATCAGATCGAAACCCATATCAATAAGGTGGTCGAACTGGGATTTTTACGTAAATTCAAGACCGCTGCCAATCAATCCGCCAGTTACGAGGTCAGGCGCATTCTCAAGGCTTTCGTCGATGCGCAATGGTTGTCGGAGTTCGACGCCCGGCTGGCCGAATATCAAACCCAATTGGCCGCTGGCGGGGAAGGCGGGGAATAATGCAAAACGACCTGCAACTGTCGCTGGATTTCGTCGACGACGACACCCTGTCCGGCTTCCGCTTGCAACGGCTGGAAGTCTATAACTGGGGCACTTTCGACGGCCGGGTCTGGAGCTTGCAGCTCAATGGCCGCAACGCGCTGTTGACCGGCGACATCGGTTCCGGCAAATCGACCTTGGTCGATGCGGTGACGACGCTGCTGGTGCCGGCTCAACGCATCGCTTACAACAAGGCGGCCGGCGCGGACAGCAAGGAGCGCAGCCTGCGTTCCTACGTGCTGGGGCATTACAAATCGGAGCGCAACGAAGTCAGCGGCAGCGCCAAGCCGGTGGCCTTGCGCGGCGACAACAGTTATTCGGTGATCCTCGGCGTGTTTCACAACGCCGGCTACGACCAGACCGTGACGCTGGCGCAAGTGTTCTGGATTGCCGACCGTCAGGGCCAGCCGGCAAGGCTGTATGCCGGTTGCGAACGCGACTTGAGCATTGCCGCCGACTTCGCCGACTTTGGCAGCGACATCGGCCAATTGCGCAAGAAGCTGCGCCATCTCGGCGCCGAATTGTTCGACAGCTTTCCGCCTTACGGCGCCTGGTTCCGCCGCCGCTTCGGCATCGACAACGAGCAGGCGCTGGAATTGTTCCATCAAACCGTGTCGATGAAATCGGTCGGCAATCTGACCGACTTCGTCCGCAGCCACATGCTGGAGCCGTCCGAGGTGGCGCCGCGCATTGCCGCGTTGATCAATCATTTCGACGACCTGAACCGCGCCCACGACGCGGTGCTGAAAGCCAAGCGCCAGATGAGTTTGTTGACGCCGTTGGTGGCCGATTGCCAGCGTCACGGACAACTGCACGCACAAACCGAAACCCTGCGCGCCTGCCGCGAAGCCTTGCGTTCGTTTTTCGCCGGCCTGAAACAAAGCTTGCTGGAAAAGCGTCTGGCGACATTGGATCAAGATCTTGCCCGGCAAAACGCCCAGCTCGACCGGCTGAGCGAGCGCAAGCGGCAACAGCGAATGGAAGTGGGTGAACTGCAGCGCCAGATTGCCGCCAACGGCGGCGACCGTATCGCTCAATTGGGTTTGGAAATCGAGCGTCTGCAAGATGAAATGGCGCGCCGCCGCGATAAGTCTGCCCGTTACGAAAAATTGCTGAAAACCTTGGACTTGCCGGCCCCGGAAGACGCCGACGGCTTTCTGGCCCAGCAAAAGCAATTTGCCGATTTGCGGGAAAGCGCCTCTGCTCGCGAGGCGGATTTACAGAATCAGGCCAGCGAAATCGGGGTGGCGTTTGCGCAGGGCCGCAATGAACATCAAGCCTTGCAAGCCGAATTGACCAGCCTGAAAACCCGGCGCAGCAATATCGACGATGCCCAAATCAAAATGCGCGAGGCGCTGTGCCGGGCGCTGAATCTGGCCGAGGCCGAAATGCCATTCGCCGGCGAGCTGATCCAGGTCCGCGACGAAGACAAGGATTGGGAAGGCGCCGCCGAACGGCTGCTGCGCAATTTCGGCTTGTCCTTGCTGGTGCCGGATGCGCATTATGCGGAGGTGGCCGACTGGGTGGACCGGACGCAGTTGCGGGGCCGGCTGGTGTATTTCCGGGTGCGGTCCGGCCAACGCGGCGATTTGCCGGATTTGCACCGCGATTCCTTGGTTCGCAAACTGGCGATCAAGCCCGACTCGGCGTTTTACGATTGGCTGGAGCGCGAAATCGCCCATCGTTTCGACGTCGCCTGTTGCGCCACCCAGGAGCAATTTCGCCGCGAGCAAAAGGCCGTTACCCGCGCCGGGCAAATCAAAGCGCCGGGCGAGCGCCACGAAAAAGACGACCGCCACCGCCTGGACGACCGCAGCCGCTATGTGTTGGGCTGGTCGAATGCCGCCAAGATCGCCGCGCTGGAAGCCAAGGCCAAGCTATTGGAAAGCCGTCTCGCCGAGTTGGCCGGCAAATTGGCGCAGATCGACCAGGCGAGGCAAGCGGTCAAGGCACAACTGGAAACATTGTCCAAACTGGGCGAATACCGGGATTTTCGCGAGCTGGATTGGCGACCGTTGGCCGGCGAGATTGCCCGGCTGGAACACGAAAAACGCGAGTTGGAAGCGGCGTCCGATCTGCTCAAACAACTGACCGAGCAGTTGGAGGCTGTGCAAAAGGCGCTGGCCGATACCGAGCAAGCATTGAACAGCAAAATCAAGGAAATCGGCGCCACCGAACAACGTAAGCTGGCCGCCGAAGCGCTGCTGGCGGAAACCGGCGAGATTTTGCGCGAGGCCGGCGCGGAACATGCCGCGCATTACCCGGCGCTGGACGCGATGCGCGGCGAAGTGTTGGGCGAGCGGCAACTGACGATCGAATCCTGCGACAACCGCGAACAGGATTTTCGTGGCTGGCTGCAAGCCAGGATCGACGCCGAAACCAAGAAACTCAACAACCTGCGCGACAAAATCATCGATGCGATGCGCGGCTATTGCGCGGCCTTCCCGCTGGAAACCCAGGAGGTCGATGTCGGCATCGCTGCCGGCGGTGAATATCAAGCCATGTTACAGAGCTTGCAAGCCGACGATCTGCCGCGCTTCGAGGCCCGTTTCAAGGAATTGCTCAACGAAAACACCATCCGCGAGGTCGCCAACTTCCAGTCGCAACTGGCCCGCGAGCGCGAAACCATTAAGGAACGCATCGCCCGTATCAACGAATCGTTAACCCAGATCGACTACAACACCAACCGCTACATCGTGCTGGAAGCGCAGCCGACGCCGGATGCCGACGTGCGCGATTTTCAAAGCGAATTGCGCGCCTGCACCGAAGGTGCGCTGACCGGTTCCGACGACGAGCAATATTCGGAAAACAAGTTTCTGGAAGTCAAAAAAATCATCGAACGCTTTCGCGGCCGCGAAGGTCAAGCCGAGCAGGACCGGCGTTGGACCGGTAAAGTTACCGACGTGCGCAATTGGTTCAATTTCGGCGCCAGCGAGCGCTGGCGGGAAGACGGTAGCGAGCACGAACATTATTCCGACTCGGGCGGCAAGTCCGGCGGCCAAAAGGAAAAGCTGGCCTACACCATTCTGGCGGCCAGCTTGGCCTACCAGTTCGGGCTGGAGTGGGGGGCGTTGCGCTCGCGCTCGTTCCGTTTCGTGGTGATCGACGAAGCTTTTGGCCGAGGTTCCGACGAATCGGCGCAATACGGCTTGCGACTGTTCGAGAATCTCAATCTGCAATTGCTGATCGTCACGCCGCTGCAGAAAATCCACATCATCGAACCTTACGTGGCCGCGGTCGGCTTTGTGCATAACGAAGCAGGCCGCGCCTCGAAACTGCGCAATCTCAGCATCGAACAATATCGGGCCGAACGCGCGGCGCGCGGCGGATGAGCCAGCCGGTCTGGACTTTGCCGGCCGAGCTGCGCTTTGAACTGGACAAGCGCTGGCAGCGCGGCCAAATCTTGATGGAAATTTTGGCGCCGAACGGTTTGTTTCCGCTACGAATCGCGCTGAAGCAACCCAGTCCGGCGGAACTCGCCGCCGATTTTGGCGGGGTGAAAGCTTGGGTCGAAACCTGGCTGGCGGCGGATGCCCGGCATTTTTCGGTCGAATGGCGCGAGATCAATCATCGGCTGTCGGGTCGGAATCGCTTGCCGGCGGCGGCGGTTTTCGATAAGGCGGAGGATGCCGCGGCGTATTTGAAAAAATCCAGGGAGTTGGCGGTTTTTGCGCAATTGGCGACAACGCTGACTGGCGATTTCTCGGTGTTGCGAGGCTGGCTGTTGAAATACCCGCTACGGGCTCTAGAGCATGCGGGCGAATGGCAAAAACTGTTGAGCGTGGCCGGTTGGATGGGCGCGCATCCCCGGCCCGGCATTTATCTGCGCCAGATCAGCCTGCCCGGCATCGACAGCAAATTTATCGAAAGCCGCAAGAAATTGCTTGGCGAATGGCTGGATTTGCTGTTACCGGAGTCGGCAATCGACGTCGCGCAAACCGGTGTTGCCGGTTTCGAAGCGCGTTACGGCTTTTTGGCGAAGCCGGCGACGATTCGCTTTCGGGTGTTGGATAGCCGACTTGCCATCGCCGGCTTGACCGACTTAAGCGTCACCGCCGATGAGTTTGCGGTTTTGAATTTGCCGGTAGTGCGGGTGTTCGTCACCGAAAACGACATTAACGGTCTGGCCTTTCCGGATGTTCCGGGCAGCGTCGTCATTTTCGGCAGGGGGTACGGCTTCGATGCGTTGGCGAAAGCCGAGTGGTTGCGCGACAAACAAATTCATTATTGGGGCGACATCGACAGCCACGGCTTTGCGATTCTGAGCCAGTTTCGCCAGTATTTTCCGCAAACCCGGTCACTGTTGATGGACCAAGCCACCTTGCTGGCCCACCGCGCCTCGTGGGTGACAGAAGCCGCGCCCGGCCGGGCCGATTTATCTGAGCTGAGCGCCGAGGAAAGCGCGCTGTACGACGCACTGCGCGACAACCGTTACGGCCGAAATGTCAGGCTCGAGCAGGAGTACGTCGGTTTCGACCGTTTGCAGGCTTGGTTAGCCGGGTTGTGCGGCGGGGAAAAATAACGGGGGTGTTCTATCGGAGCGGGCCGATTTGTGGGAGTGGCGATCCGGTGCTAGCCTTTTCCGGGTCAAGTTCCGGACCATAAACTGTGGAGGCCCTTAGATGCATTCGAAGATTCAGGACGTTTTTACCCAGCTCCATGTCGATGTCGCCCGCAATTCCACCGACGATTTCAATCTGTTTCACGATCCGCATAAATGGCAGCGGATTAAAGACAATCCGTTCGACGGACCGATTTCGTTGGGTTTCCAGTTGGAGTCTCTGATCGAAGGCCGACTTGCAACGTTTCGCGCTAGCCGGGACGAAGCGGGTTTGATCGAGCGGCATGGGCTGCATTTCAGTAACTATCAATTTTCCTTCGCCAATGCGATCAAGCCCGGCCAGCCGATTCAGGTCGAGATCAAGGACAGCCAATTCAAAGCCGAGCCCGAGCCGGTATTGAGTAACCGTATCGCGGTCAAGGCCGAAGGCAATCTGGCCTTGATGGGCTACAAAAAAGAAACGGTCGAGCCGCTGTTTTTGCCGAATCCGAATTTGTCGCGCATCGGCGAATTGAAGATTCAGCCGGACCGCTGTTTTTTGCCGAACGGCTTCTTCCTGAAGCGTAAATTCATGATGACCAGCAACGCCAAGAATTTTCTGTGTGCGTCGCTGCGCGACCAAACCGAGTATTTCGACGAGTTGCAGGATAAAGTCAAATTTCCGGAAATATTCCCGTGTGCCTTGCTGTCCAGTGCGTTATTGGAAAAAGCCCTGAAATGGCTGCACGATTTCGAGCGCAACCCCATGGTCTATACTTCGCACAAAATCAGTATCGACAGGCGTTTGCTGGCTCAACTCAGAAGTAACGACGCGCTACATATTCTGATCAAGCCGGCGGAGGAGTCGGCGGCTCACGATTTCGGCGACCCGAAGGCGACTCCGCTCGATTACGAATGTTACGGCTTGTTCGGTTCGGACAACGCGGTATTGTTCCGTGCCGTGATTTCCTTAACGCCCCTGGAACTGATCGTTAAAGCGATGCACAAATGATGACTGGCAATTCTGTGGATTTTTTTTCAAGGAGATGCGATGAGAGTGTTTTTGACGATGTCGTTCTTGTTGTTAACGGCCTGCGAACAAGAAGTTGCGATATCGCCGAAACCCCGCCCGGCGGAGATTGTTGAAGTCGGCGAGCGTACTCGAGCGGCCCCGACCGTGTTGGTCGGCGAGGTGCGTTCCCGCTACGAAAGCGCGCAAGGTTTTCGGATACCCGGCAAAATCGTCCAGCGATTGGTGGAACGCGGCGCCGTGGTCAGGAAAGGACAGGTGCTAGCCAAACTGGACGACAAGGATACCAGCCTGTCTGCCAGCTCGGCGCAAGCCGAGCTGCACGCGGCGGAGGCGGATTTGGCGCTGGCGCAGGCCGAGTTGGAGCGCCAGCGCAGTTTATTCCAACGTAAATTCGTGTCCGCCCAAGCGTTGGACATTCAGGAAGCCAAGTTCAAATCGGCTCAAGCCCGTGTCAAACAGACCACAGCCGACGCCGCCGTTCGCAGTAACCAATCCCGCTATACCCAATTGCAGGCCGACCGTGACGGTGTCGTCACCGAAATTCGGGCCGAACCGGGCCAGGTGGTCGAGGCCGGCGAAGTGGTGGCGCGAATTGCGGCGACCGACAGCCTGGAAGTAGCCATTTCCGCGCCGGAATCCCATATCGGCGGCGCAGCGCTTGGTGCGGCGGCCGAAATCAAACTATGGGCGCTACCGAGTAAGGTTTACCGCGGATCGGTCCGGGAAGTGGCGCCGGCCGCCGACAGCGTGACGCGGACCTTTCAGATTCGGGTGGCTTTGGCCGACGCCGATGCCGCCGTGCATCTGGGTATGACGGCCGGGGTTCGCTTCGAGGCGGCAGCCGATCAGGCCTGGTTATTGCCGTCGACCGCCGTGACCCAGCGCGACGGCCAGGCCGTGGTCTGGGTGGTCGAACCGGCGACCGGCGCCGTTACCCCGCGCCCGGTACAAACCGGCCCGTTCCGCGAGGACGGCACCATTGTCAACCAAGGCTTGCAGAGCGGCGATTGGGTGGTGGCGGTTGGCGCCCAAACCCTGGTGCCGGGCCAGATTGTGCAGCCGGTTAGACGGGAGCGGCCATGACCGGACGCTTCAACCTTTCCGAATGGTCGTTACGCCACCCGGCTTTGGTGTTATACGCGCTGTTGGTGTTGACAGTAGTCGGCGCCGTTTCCTATAGCCGGCTCGGCCAATCCGAAGATCCGCCCTTCACCTTCAAGCTGATGGTGGTACGCACCGGCTGGCCGGGCGCTAGCGCCCGCGAAGTCGAACTGCAAGTCACCGACAAGCTGGAGAAAAAACTGCAGGAAGTGCCGTGGCTGGACAATCTGCGCAGTTACTCGCGGCCGGGCGAATCGCTGATATTCGTGTTGGCCAAGGACTCGACCCCGCCCGAGGAAGTCCCGAACATTTTTTATCAGGTGCGGAAAAAAATATTCGATATCCGCCAAACCCTGCCCGACGGGGTGGAAGGGCCGACCTTCAACGACGAATTCGGCGATGTTTACGGCAACCTCTATGCCCTGGTCGGCGACGGTTACGATTATGCCGCGCTCAAGCGATATGCCGATGCGGTACGCGCCCAGTTGCTACGAGTTGGGGACGTCGCGAAAGTGGACTTCTTCGGTGAGCAGCAGCAACGAATTTACATCGATTTGTCCAACGCCAAACTGGCGACGATCGGCATCGATACCGCGACGCTGATCCGCACTTTGCAATCCCAGAATCTGATGACCGGCAGCGGCGGTTTCGATTTCAGTGACGAGCATATCCGCATCGGCGTCAGCGGCCGTTACGATAGCCTGGAACAATTGCGCGACCTCAGATTGCGCGCCAATGGCAATGAATTCCGGCTGGGCGACGTCGCCAGCGTCAGCCGCGGTTTCGAAGATCCGCCGCACGACCGGGTGCGCTACCAAGGCCGCGACGCCCTGTTGATCGGGGTATCGATGCGCGACGGCGGCGATATCATTCAATTGGGCCGTAATCTGGATACCGAAGTCAAAGCGGTACAAGCCCAATTGCCTATCGGGTTGGAATTGCATCCGGTTTCGTCGCAACCGCAAGCGGTGCAGCGCTCGGTCAACGAATTCGTCAAATCGCTGATCGAGGCTTTGGTCATCGTCTTGGGCGTCAGCCTGATGTCTTTGGGTCTGCGGACCGGCATTGTGGTTGCGATCAGCATCCCGGTGGTATTGGCGGCGACGTTTTGGCTGATGCATTTGTTCGGCGTCGGGCTGCACAAAATTTCACTGGGTGCGCTGATATTGGCGCTGGGGCTATTGGTGGACGACGCCATTATTGCGGTGGAGATGATGGCCTCAAAAATGGAACAGGGCTGGGAGCGTAGCCGCGCCGCAGCCTTTACCTATACCTCGACCGCGATGCCGATGTTGAGCGGAACCTTGGTCACTGCGGCCGGTTTTTTGCCCATCGCAACCGCGGCCTCGTCGACCGGCGAATACACCCGTTCCATGTTCCAGGTAGTGGTGATTGCATTACTGGTGTCCTGGCTGGCGGCGGTGGTGTTTGTGCCGTATTTGGGCTTTCACTTGTTGCCGGAATTTCGGGAAGGCCGGCGCCCGGACTCGATCCTGAACCGGCTCCGGGCGAAATGGAAAAAGACGCCGGCTGCGGCAGCCGCCCACGAAGATTTGTACCAAACCCCGTTTTACCGGCGCTTCCGCGGTGTGGTGGAAACCTGCGTGATTTACCGGGGCTGGGTGATTTTGTTGACTGTAGCAATCTTCGGCGCCGCCATTTTCGGCTTCAAGTTCGTCCAGCAACAGTTTTTTCCGGACTCGACCCGGCCGGAACTGATCGTCGATTTGCGTCTGGCCGAGGGCGTTTCTTATGCCGCGACCGAAACTCAGGTGAAAAAACTGGAGGCCTGGCTGGAGCGGCAGGACGGCATCGACAATTACGTGGCCTATGTCGGCACCGGTAGCCCGCGTTTCTATCTGCCGCTGGACCAACAACTGGTCCAACGCAGTTTCGCCCAGTTGGTGGTTTTGACCAAAGGTCCGGCCGAGCGCGAAGCGTTGCGGGAAAAATTGATTCGTTTGTTCGAACAGGATTTTTCAAGCTTGCGCGGCAGCGTGTTGCGTTTGGAAAACGGGCCGCCGGTCGGCTTTCCGGTGCAGTTTCGCGTCTCCGGCCCGGATTTGCCGACTTTGCAGGCCATCGCCCGCCAGATTGCCGAGGTGATGCGCGCCAATCCGCATCTGTCGAATGTGCAGCACGATTGGGAAGAGCCGGTGAAAGTGGTGCGCGTCGATATCGACCAGTCCAAAGCCCGCTTGTTGGGTATCACATCCAGCGACATCGCCAATCTGGTCAACGGCGCCTCGCAGGGTTTATACGTCAGCGAGTTTCGGGAAGGCATCGAACGCATCGATTTGCTGGTGCGCGGCACCGCCACCGAACGCAAGCACTTGTCGCGGCTGGAAAACCTGATGATTCCGTCCGCGGACGGCCGTAGCGTGCCGCTATCGCAGCTTGCCAAACTGGAATACGGTTTCGAAGAGGGTGTGATCTGGCGCCGCAATCGGTTGCCGACCGTGACGGTGCGCGCCAATCTGTACGGCACTATCCAGGCGCCGGTGGTGTCGGCCCAGGTCGAGAGCCAACTGGACGAGATCAGGCGGCAATTGCCGCTCGGGTACCGCCTGGAAGTCGGCGGCGCAGTGGAGGAATCGGCCAAGGGCGGCGATTCGGTCGCGGCCGGCATGCCGCTGTTTTTGTTCAGCGTGTTGACGGTGCTGATTATCCAGTTGCAAAGTTTTTCGCGAGTGGCCTTGGTGTTGCTGACCGCGCCCTTGGGCATGATCGGTGTGACCTTGTTCTTGCTGGTGTTCCAGCAGCCGTTCGGTTTCGTGGCGATGTTGGGCACGATCGCCCTGTCCGGCATGATCATGCGCAACTCGGTGATCCTGGTCGATCAGATCGAGCAGGACAAGCGGGCCGGGAGCAGCGATTTCGATGCCATTGTCGATTCCACCGTGCGCCGGTTCCGCCCTATCGTGCTGACCGCGGCGGCGGCGATTCTGGCGATGATACCGCTGACGCGCAGCGCGTTTTTCGGGCCGATGGCCGTTGCGATCATGGGCGGATTGACCGTCGCCACCATTTTGACCTTGCTGTTTCTGCCGGCGTTGTATGCCGCCTGGTTTCGGGTCGCACTCCCCGGCGCCCAAACCGATTCTTGATTCGCATTTTCCATTCCGGCCGTTCGTCGCTTTCGGCCACGAACGCCCCTTAGCCTTACCGGCTCAAATATCTAATTTTCGGATAACTATATGCCGATATAGCATTAATAGTTTGATCGCTTGCGCTGGCATAATGCAGCCGTTATCGAATTTTACGAATTGAAAAGGTAAAAAATGAATTTGATGTATAGCTTGTCCGGCTTCGCGGTCGGTTTGCTGGTCGGCATTACCGGCGTCGGTGGCGGCTCTTTGATGACGCCGTTATTGGTGTTTTTGTTCGGCTTCAAACCGGCGGTTGCGGTCGGCACCGACTTGCTCTACGCCTCGATTACCAAAACCGCCGGCGTGTTCGTCCACCACGGCAAACACGGCTCGGTGGACTGGAAAATCGTCGGCTGGCTGGGGCTGGGTAGCTTGCCGTTTGCCGGTGCGACCTTGTATGTCTTGAAAAACCTGATGGCGGTCGGCAAGGAAACCACCGGCGCGATCACGTTTACCTTAGGTGTGGCGCTGCTGCTGACGGCATGTGCTCTATTGGTACGCAGTTTGCTGTTGCGCAAAGCCGCCAAACAGCAGATCGACGACGACCATAGCACTCAGGAAAACAGCGGCCGGTTTTCGCCGCGCTGGGAGAAAATTGCGACGGTGCTGACCGGTGCCGTACTCGGCGTGCTAGTCACCTTGTCCTCGGTTGGCGCCGGTGCGCTGGGCACGGTCGCTTTGTTGTTCTTGTACCCGCGAATGTCGACTTTGAAAGTCGTCGGTACCGATCTGGCCCACGCGATTCCGTTGACCGCGGTGGCCGGCCTCGGCCATTTGAGTTTGGGCAATTTCGATCTGGATTTGCTGATTAGTCTGTTGTTGGGGTCGGTGCCGGGGATTTGGATCGGCAGCCATTTGAGCGCGAAAATTCCGGAACATGTATTGCGGCCGGTATTGGCGACTTTACTGCTGGTGATTGGCACCAAATTCGTGTTGCAGTAATTCTTAGGACCAAGGCCGCCTGATCCGGATCGGAGGCGCGCCTTGGGCCAAGCTTGTCATAATCCCCGCTGCAACAACTTCAAGGCGTTGGCAAATTCGGCTTTCAGCCGGTAGACCTGCGCCGGCCGATGGGCGCCGTTGGCTTCGGTTTGCCCCGCTATTTCCTCCAACACTCCCAGTTCGTCCATTTTTCGGCGGAAGCTGACTTTATTCAGCGTCTCGCCCAGGCAGGCTTCGTAGATTTTTTGCAATTTCGGCAAGGTGAAGCGTTCCCCGGCCAAGTGGCAGGGTAACGAAGAATATTGCGATTTGTTGCGGATGCGCTCCACCGCGGCCTGGACAATGTCGTTGTGGTCGAAGGGTAGGCGCCGCAGCGCATCGACCGGGCAAATCGACAATCCGGGATGCCCGGCCTGCAGCAGCAATTCGGCGTTGACCAGCGCAAAATATGCGATCGAAATCGACCAGCCCCTGGGGTCGCGGGCGCAGCCGTCGAAGGTACGCAACTGTTCCAGGTAAGGCGGATTCACTCCGGTTTTCTGGCGCAGAATGCGTAGCGCCGCATCCAGGCTGTCGCGGTCGGTCTCGGCGTGGATGTAGCCGCCCGGCAAGGCATCCAGGCCGGCGAAAGGCTCGTGTTCGCGCCTAGCCAGGGCCACGCTCAATTGTTGCTGGTGAATCGTCAGCAGCACCACATCTATCGTTGCAATCATCCGCTCGGACATAGAGGGCGTTTATCCTTCAGGCTGTTTAGTAACAAAATGTGAAATTTATCAATGTAAGTCTTATTTTATAGATATTTTTCGTTGTTTTAATAGTTGCAATATGTAACTAACAGGAATAAGCTAAGCCTGTCCCAATTTTATAGCCGGAGCAGGCTTATGAATGCGATCCAATTGTTGATCATCGACGCCCAAAACGATTTTTGCGACCGTCCCTTCGCCGGCGCATTGCCGGCTTTGCCGGTTCCCGGCGCCTATCAGGACTGCCTGCGCCTGGTCCGGTTGGTAGATCGGCTGGCCGAGGCGATAGATTCGGTCATCGTCAGCCTCGATTTGCACCACAGTATCGATCTGGCGCATTACACGATGTGGCGCGACGCGAACGGCGCCTTGCCGCCGCCGTTTACCCAGGTCACGGCGGCGGACGTCCGCCACGGCCGTTACCGCGCGTTGGCGGCAGCAATATCCGCCGACGCCGAGCAGTACATTCTGGAATATTTGCAAAATCTGGAGCAGCTCGGTTTGGCGTTGACGCTGTGGCCGCCGCATTGTCTGGTCGGCTCGCCGGGCGCAAATTTGAACGCCGAACTTGCCGGCGCGTTGCAACGCTGGGAGTCCAAGCGCTTTAAGGCTATCGATGTGATCGAAAAAGGCCGCAACATCTGGACCGAAAGCTTTTCGGCGTTGAAAGCGGTGATTCCCTACCCCGGCGACGCCGATACCGACTTGAACCGGCACTTGCTCGAGCTGTTGGCCGGTCCGCAACCGGTCTGGGTGGCCGGCCAGGCCAGCAGCCACTGCGTCAGGCAAACCGTGTTGGACCTGCTGCAATACGGCCCGGCCGATATCGCCGGGCGCTTGACGCTGTTGACCGATTGCATGAGCCCGGTGCCGGGTTGCGAAGCATTGGCCGAGCAATTTTTTGACGATGTGCGGCAGCGGGGCGTCCGCTTGGCCGCCGCTAGCGAACTCGGCTGCGGCCGGCCGTAACGGAGGAAGCGATGGCCCCGATTGTAAAAAGCTTGTTGGAAAACGATCTGTATAAATTTCCGATGTGGCAAACCATGCTGCATAAACGCCCCGAAGCCACCGCGGAATACGGTTTCGTCTGCCGCAATACGCCGGAATATCCGCTGGCCGAACTGGTTGCCGACGTCAAGCACGAGTTGGAGCAGTTGTGCGCACTGCAATTCGCCGACCACGAACTCGAGTATTTAAGCGGGCTTAGTTATTTGAAGCCGGATTTCATCGAGTTTTTATCGCTGTTCCGCTTCAAACCCAAATATCTGCAAGTCTATGCCGAGGGTGACCGGCTTAGAATCGATGCCGCCGGCCCGCAAGTTCACGTGATGAATTTCGAGATTTTTGTTTTATACATCGTCTCGGAACTGTATTTCCGCCGTTTCGATCAAGCCGCCTTGTTGGCCGAAGGCCGGCGCCGGCTGCAACAAAAAATCGCGATGCTGAAAGACTTTGCCGAACAGCCGGCCGAAACCCATCCGTTCGAGTTTTTCGACTTCGGCTTGCGCCGCCGGGCCTGGGGCAGCTGGCAGGAAGAAGTGGTGCAGACCTTGTCGACCGAATTGCCGAATTTGTTCAAAGGCACCTCGAATGTTTATCTGGCCCAAAAATACGGGCTGAAACCGATCGGCACGATGGCGCACGAGTATTTGCAATCTTACCAGGCGCATATCGTCCGCTTGCGCGAGTTTCAACGCACGGCGCTGGAGGATTGGGCGCAGGAGTTCCGCGGCAATTTGGGGATAGCCTTTACCGATACCATCGGCATGGATGCTTTTTTGCGCGATTTCGATCTGTATTTCGCCAAGTTGTTCGACGGTTTGCGCCACGATTCCGGCGATCCGGGCATTTGGGGCGAAAAAGCCATCGCCCATTACCAAGCGCTAAAAATCGATCCGCATACCAAGCGTCTGGTGTTTTCCGACGGTCTGGACATGCCGAAAGCGATCGCGCTGTACCGCCAATTTGCCGGCCGGATCCAGCTGGGATTCGGCATCGGCACGAATTTGACCAACGACCTTGGCGTCAAACCGCTGAATATCGTCATGAAACTGATGCGCTGCAACGGCGATCCGGTGGCCAAGTTATCGGACGCGCCCGGCAAAACCTTGTGCGACGATCCGACCTTCGTTGCCTATTTGCGGCAGATTTTCAACCACTACGTCTGAAGCGGGAATCAGCTATGCCGGGACAAACACCATTGCGTATCGCCGTCGCCCAAACCAATCCTACCGTCGGCGATTTTGCCGGCAACCTGCGCATCGCCGAGCAGGCGTTTCGCGACGCCGAGCGGCTGCAAGCGCAGTTGCTGGTATTTCCGGAGCTTTCGTTGTGCGGCTACTATCCGGGAGATTTGCTGAACGACGCGGCGTTCATCCGTGAGGCTGAGCGGGCTCTGGCAGAGTTGGCGGAACTTTCCCGCCGGTTTCCGGGAATTGTCGTTATCGCCGGTTTGCCGCAAACCCGTTCCGGGCCGGGCAAGCCGCTGCACAATTCCTTGCTTGCGCTGGCAAACGGCCAAGTGCTTGCCGCGTACCACAAACAATTGTTACCGACCTACAACATTTTCGACGAGCGGCGGCACTTCGAGCCGGGGCCGGCCACCGCCGCCAGCATCGAAGTCGCCGGCTACAAAGTAGGTCTGATGATCTGCGAAGACGGCTGGAACGACGCTGCCAACGATTATCCGGTCAATCCTTACCAGGCTTTGGCCGCGATCGGGCCGGACCTGGTGGTCAGCATCAACGCCAGCCCGTCCAATATCGGCAAGCGCGACCAACGCCACCGGATTATCGCCGGTGCCGCGCAACGCCACCGCTTGCCGATTCTGTACGTAAACCAAGTCGGCGGCCAGGATAGCATCGTGTTCGACGGCGCTTCGTTTGGAGTAAATGCGGACGGAACGCTCGCGTTCGAATTGCCGGCTTTCGAAGCGGCAGTCGAGCCGGTCGAGTTTAGCGCCGGCGTGTTTCATGGCGTCGGCTCTGGCCAGCCTTTGCCGGAGCCGGAGTTTGTCGTTCGGCACATCCTTATGGGTTTGCGCGATTACGCCCGCCGCTGCGGCTTCCAACAGGTTGTGGTCGGTTCCTCGGGCGGTATCGATTCGGCGTTGACCATCGCCTTGGCGGCCGAAGCGCTCGGCCCGGACAACGTGATTGCCGTGACGATGCCTTCCGAATATTCCAGCGCCGGTTCCGTCACCGATTCGCAGTTGTTGTGCGACGCGTTGGGGGTAAGGTTGTTGACGCATCCGATTCGGGAACAGGTCGCTGCCTTCAAAGCCCAGTTTCAAGCCAGCTTCGCCGCGCCGCTGGCGGGTCTGCCGTTGGAGAATTTGCAGGCGCGGATACGCGGCACCGTGTTGATGGCGTATTCCAACCAGTTCGGCGCGTTGGTGTTGACCACCGGCAACAAGAGCGAAATCTCGGTCGGCTATTGCACCTTGTACGGCGACACCAACGGCGGTTTGGGTTTGATCGGCGATTTGTACAAAACCGAGGTTTACGGCTTGGCGGGTTATCTGAACCGGCGCGCCGGCCGGCCGCTGATTCCGGAGTCGATTCTGATCAAGGAGCCTTCGGCCGAATTGGCGTTCGACCAGAAAGATACCGACAGTTTGCCGCCGTATCCGGTGCTGGATGAAATATTGAAACTATTGATCGAGGGTGATTTGCTGGCGGAAGCGGAATACCGCCGAGCCTGCGATTTTGTTAGCGATTATCGGCATTCGGCCGAAGGCGAGGCGGTGTTCCAACGCATCGGCCGGATGGTGACGCGGAACGAATACAAGCGGCGTCAGGCGCCGCCCATCATCCGGGTCCGCCCCCGCGCCTTCGGCGCCGGGCGGCAGATGCCGATTGCGGCCAAGTATTAGCTAGGCCGCAACCGGTTTAGCGCTTAGTCGCTGGCTCGCGAGGCGCGTTTGCGCTCGTTTTCGGTCAGCAGTTTTTTCCGCAACCGGATCGATTGCGGCGTGACTTCGACCAACTCGTCGTCGGCGATGAATTCCAGCGCTTGCTCCAGACTCATCTTGATCGGCGGGGTCAGCAGGATGTTCTCGTCCGAGCCGGCGGCGCGGATATTGGTCAACTGCTTGGCTTTGGTCGGGTTGACCACCAAGTCGTTATCGCGCGAGTGGATGCCGATGACCATGCCTTCGTAGACTTCGGTGGCGTGTTCGATGAACAGACGGCCGCGTTCCTGCAAGTTGAACAACGCATAGCCCAGCGATTTGCCTTGCACCATCGACACCAGCACGCCGTTGATACGGCCGCCAACGTTGCCTTTTTTCATCGGCCCGTAGTGGTCGTAGACGTGGTAGAACAAGCCGGAACCGGACGTGGCGGTCAAAAATTCGGTTTGGAAACCGATCAGGCCGCGCGACGGCACCATATATTCCAAGCGGGTGCGGCCCTTGCCGTCCGGCACCATGTTCAGCAGGTCGCCCTTGCGTTCGCCTAATTTTTCCATGATCGCGCCCTGGTGTTCGTCTTCCAGTTCGATGGTCACCATCTCGAACGGTTCGTGCATCTCGCCGTCGACTTCCTTCAAAATCACTTCCGGACGCGACACGCCCAGTTCGTAACCTTCGCGGCGCATGTTTTCGATCAGGATCGACAAATGCAGCTCGCCGCGGCCGGAAACCTTGAATTTGTCCGGGTCCTCGGTGTCTTCGACTCGCAACGCCACGTTATGCTGCAATTCTTTTTGTAAACGGTCGCGAATCTGCCTTGAGGTGACGAACTTGCCTTCCTTGCCGGCGAACGGCGAGGTGTTGACCTGAAAGGTCATGCTGACGGTCGGCTCGTCGACTTTCAATGGCGGCAAGGCTTCGACCGCGTCTTGTTGGCACAGGGTGTCGGAAATCTCCAACTTGTCGATACCGGTAAAGGCAATAATGTCGCCGGCTTGCGCTTGCGGCACTTCGATCCGTTCCAGACCCTTGAAGCCGAAGATTTGCAGCATCCGCACATTGCGGGTAGTGCCTTCGCGGTTGATCAAGGTCAGTTGCTGGTTGGATTTAACGGTACCGCGCTGAATGCGGCCGATGCCGATCACGCCAACGTAGCTGTTGTAATCCAGGCTGATCACCTGCATTTGGAACGGGCCGTCGATGTTGACCGGCGGCGGGCTAACTTTGTCGACGATGGTTTGAAACAACGGCGTCATGTCGCCACCTTCGACCGTACTTTCCAGCTCCAAGCCGGCATAACCCTTCAACGCCGAGGCGTAAACGATGGGGAAATCCAGTTGCTCGTCGGTGGCGCCCAAGCGGTCGAACAAATCGAAGGTTTGGTCGATCACCCAATCCGGGCGAGCGCCGGGCCGGTCGACCTTGTTAATCACGACGATGGGTTTCAAGCCCAAGGCAAAAGCCTTCTGAGTCACGAAGCGGGTTTGCGGCATTGGGCCGTCCACCGCATCGACCAATAGCAATACGCAATCCACCATGGATAGCACCCGTTCGACTTCGCCGCCGAAGTCGGCGTGGCCCGGGGTGTCGACGATGTTGATGTGGTAGCCGTTCCAGTCGATGGCGGTGTTTTTCGCCAGGATCGTAATCCCGCGTTCTTTTTCCAGGGCATTGGAGTCCATCACCCGCTCGTCGACTTTTTCGTGGGCGTCGAAGGTGCCGGATTGCTGCAACAATTGATCGACGAGGGTGGTTTTGCCATGGTCGACATGGGCGATGATGGCGATATTTCTGAGTTTTTCTATCACGGGATTTATTAAGTTTTTTACAAAAGAACGTGCGCCGGCTTTGCTAAAAATGCGAGCCGGCGCGGAAATGGGTGGCTATGGATTTACAGTGAATGGGGGGATTAGCTTTGGCTCCAAGGCAGGCCGTGGAAACGCCAGCCGCCGAGCTTGCCCCGATGCTGGTTGGCGTCGAGCGGGCCTTCGAAGCCTTCCAGAATATTGACCAAATGCTGGTAGCCGGCGGCCTCCAGGGCTTTGGCGGCGTCTACAGAACGCTGTCCGCTGCGGCATAACAGCAGTACCGGCGCCGCTTTATTCGGAGCGTGTTGTTGGACTTGGGCAACGAAATCGGCGTTCAACTGCATCCCCGGGAATTCTTTCCAGGCGACGTGGATGGCCTTTGGCGGATGGCCGACGAAGCCGTGTTCGATGGCAGTGCGGACGTCGATCAGCACGGCGTTGGGATCGGTTTGCAACAAGTCCCAGGCTTGTTTGGGGTCGAGATTTTCTATCATGGGTTACCGCTCAAGTTTTTTGCCCGATGAAACAGGCTTCGTTTCGGTTGCCGAGCCGCGTGTCACCGATCCTGGCGTATTCCTGGTAAAAAACCACGCTCAGGGGCTGAAACAGCTCGAGAAGCTCGTTGCGCGCCAATAGGTAATCGGGATTGCTGGGGCCGTGTTGGTCAAGCTTGTCGCGGGTAAATGTTTGATAAAACAGCAGGCCGCCCGGGTTCAAGGCCGCCATTATCGCATTACACAGGGTGCGGTCAAGAAAACGGCAGATGACAATCACATCGTAGCGGTGATCCGCTAACGATTCGCTGCCGATTTGGCAGTGCCGGGTATTGATGCTGAGGCTTTGCCGATCGGCATAGTGGCGGAGTTTATCCAGCGCTACCGACGACACGTCCCAGGCGTCGACGCTCAGTCCTGATCCGGCCAATAGCAGCGCATTGCCGCCCAGGCCGCAGGCCAAATCCAGCGCTTTGCCCTGAGGCGGGAGCAAATGCAAGTGGTTGGCGAGTAACTCCGCCGCGGCGGGTGCTGCCGTTGCGTTGCGGTAAATCGCGTCCCACTTGTTTTGCAACTCGGTCACGGGTTCATGCCGATCCGGTGCGGTAGCCAGGCCTGAATGAACTCCAGGAAGGAACGGACTTTGGCGGACAAATACTTGCGGTGTGGATAGACCGCGTAGATTTCCAACGGCGCGATGCCGTATTGCTCCATCACCACTTGCAGACGGCCTTGTTCGATGTCGCGGCCGACGATGTAGCGCGGCAGCATGATCAGGCCCAGGCCGTTGACCGCGGCATTGCGGATCGGGTCGGCCATGTTGGCTTGCATCCGGCCGGTTACGGTGACGGTGCGTTCGCCGAGAATGCCTTTGAAGCGCCATTTATTGCGCGGCGGAATCGCCCAGTTGATCAGGCAGCTGTGGTCTTCCAGGTCTTCCGGGTCTTGGGGGATGCCGTGTTTTTTCAGGTATTCCGGCGAGGCGCAGACCACCAATGACGAACTTGCCAATTTGCGGGCGACCAGGCTGGTGTCGTTGAGTTGGCCCAAGTAGATCGCCAGATCGACGCCCTCGTCGATCAAATCAACCTGGCCACCCTTTAGCACCATCTCCACCGACAGATCTGGGTAGTTTTTCAGATACTCGGTCAGACCCGGCGAGATATGGCTGGCGCCGATCACTGGCGGCGCCAGAATTTTCAATGTACCACGCGGTTCGGTTTGCAAATGGGTGATGGCCGATTCCATTTCTGCAACGTCCAGCAGCACTTGTTGACAGCGTTCCAGATAGGCTTCGCCGGCTTCCGTCAGGCTTAAGCTGCGGGTCGTACGGTTGAATAAGCGGGTGTTGAGTTCGCTTTCCAGTTGCATGATGTGTTTGGTGGCCATGGCTCTGGAAATATCCAAATCCTTGGCGGCACCGGCGAAGCTGCCGGCCTTGGCGACACGGACAAAAACGTTCATGCTGGTTAGTTTGTCCATTCTGCCTCCGGGGACATTATAAAGGAGCTAAAAAACGTTGACATTTTTATTGTTTCTTAATTTTATACAATTTATTTAATAAATGCCTAATTGTAAACTTTTTTATCTCCGGTATAGTGTGCAGCAACTTAACGAGAAAGCACAGAAAATCTTGCCAAATGCAAGATTAAACAGAGGATTTGAGCACAATGAACGAATTTAAAAAAGACGTACTGGTCGGTACTTTGTTTGTCGCCGGTATTTTGAATTTTCTTTCCGGCCTGTTTGTAATTTCCACTGTCCTGTTTGCAGCGACGTCAATGTTCAGCAATATTTCGCTTAATACTCAAGCGAGCCGCTGATCCCCCTGAATTTGTAACTACCTCCTGGTGTTGTAATTAACGAGCGGTAACCTCCTTTCAAGCACTCCGCTGGTTTTCTTGCCTCCCTCTGCGCAAGCATTGGGAGGTTTTTTTTGTCCGCAGTTTTTCCGGCACTTTGGGCGTCATGCTATGATTCAGCCCGTTCGCAATCGAGATCAACAGTCATGAACGACGTTTTACAGCAATTGGCATTGGTGCTGGAGCAGCGCAAACAGCAATCGGCCGATCAATCTTATGTAGCAAGCTTGTACGCCAAAGGTTTGGACCATATTTTGAAAAAAATCGGTGAAGAAGCCACGGAAACGGTAATGGCGGCGAAAGACGGCGACAAGGATAAGATCGTTTACGAAGTGGCCGATCTGTGGTTTCACTCCATGGTCTTGTTGGCGCACCAGGAACTCGGGCCGGAACAGGTGATCAACGAGCTGCAGCGGCGTTTCGGTTTGTCCGGTCTGCAGGAAAAAGCGCAACGCAGCTCTTAAATAGGCAAACAGCAGGAGTAGGTAATGGGTTTTAGTATTCCGCATTTATTGGTGGTGTTGGTAATTGTCGTGTTGGTGTTCGGCACCAAACGTTTGAAAAATGTCGGCGCCGACCTTGGCGAGGCTATCAGGGGTTTCCGCAATGCTGTCAAGGAAGGCGGCGAAGACAAAACGCTGGCCAATAAGGAAGACGATGTGCTGGAAGGCGAAGTCTCCAGTAAAGAAAAAGACAAGGTGTAACGCGACTATGTTCGATGTCGGTTTTTCCGAATTGCTGATGGTCGGCTTGGTGGCTTTATTGGTACTGGGCCCGGAAAAATTGCCCAGAGCTGCCCGCTTGGCCGGGCTATGGGTCGGTAAGGCACGTAGTGTGCTGGCAGTCGCCAAGGCGGAAATCAAGCAGGAGCTGGCCGCTGAAGAGATGCGGCAACTGATGCAGCAAAACATCGCCGGCGAAGTACAAAAAGTTATAGACGAGACCCGCTCGGCTGTCGACGACGTCAATTTCAGCATTCAAGCTGCGACCGAAACCGATCAACACGATGACAAACCAAGTTCAGCCGGATAACCAACAGTCTTTTTTCAGCCATCTGGTCGAACTGCGCGACCGTCTGTTAAAGATGGTGCTCTGCGTATTGCTGGTGTTTGTCGGCACCGCCAGTTACGCCAACGAGATCTATGCTTTTTTGGCCGATCCGCTGTTGCAGCATATGCCGAAAAACAGTTCCATGATTGCGATAGACGTGGCTTCGCCGTTTTTTACGCCGTTTAAACTGGCGTTTGTCGTCGCCGTGTTCGCCAGCATCCCTTTCATCCTTTATCAGTTTTGGGGCTTCGTCGCGCCGGGCTTGTACCGCCACGAGAAAATGATGGTGGCGCCGCTGTTGCTGGCCAGCACGGTATTGTTTTACGGCGGCGCGGCGTTTGCCTACTTTTTGGTATTCCCGTTGGTATTTTCCTACCTGACGGCGGCCGCCCCGGCCGGGGTCGCCGTAATGACCGACATCGCCACCTATTTGGATTTCGTGTTGGCGATGTTTTTTGCGTTCGGCCTGGCCTTCGAAATTCCGGTGCTGACCATCGTGCTGGTCTGGACCGGCATCATCAGTCCGGAATCCTTGGCGGAAAAACGGCCTTATGTGATCGTCGGCGTGTTTGTGGTGGCGATGTTTCTGACGCCGCCCGACGCCTTGTCCCAAACCTTGTTGGCGGTGCCGATGTGGTTGTTGTTCGAGTCGGGCCTGTTGTTCTCCAGGTTAATAACCCGGAGCGACCGCGCAGCCGAGAGCGATGGTTAGTATCGCCGGGCGTTTTGCCGCGGTTCGCGCCCAATTGCGCGATGCCGAAAACGCCGCCGGGCGCCTGCCGGGTAGCGTGCAATTGCTTGCCGTCAGCAAAACCAAACCGGCGGCGGACCTGGCCGCGGCTTATCGATTGGGTCAGCGCCATTTCGGCGAAAATTATTTGCAGGAAGCGCTGAAGAAGCAGCAACAACTGGCCGCGTTCGATATCAGTTGGCATTTCATCGGCCCGATCCAATCCAACAAAACCCGGCCGATAGCCACGCATTTCGCTTGGGTGCACAGCGTTGACCGTTTCAAAATCGCCGAGCGTCTCAGCGAGCAACGCCCGGATCATTTGCCGCCGCTGAATATCTGCCTGCAAGTCAATATCAGCGACGAAGCTACCAAATCCGGCGTCGGTCTGGCCGAGTTGCCGGATTTGGTTGAGCAAGTGGCACAATTGCCGCGTCTGCGTTTGCGCGGTGTAATGGCGATTCCCGAGCCGGCGGCCGATTTCGAAACGCAGTGTATTCCGTACCGGCGCCTTTATCAGGCGGCAACGGCATTGCATAGGCCGCAGCTGGACACGTTTTCGTTCGGCATGAGCGGCGACTTGCTGGCCGCGGTCACCGAAGGCGCGACGCTGGTTAGAATCGGCACCGCGCTGTTCGGCGCGCGTCCTAGCCAATAAATTGTTTTTCATGGATAATGCGGGGAATTTTCCGACAAATCCCCATTCTCCGACCCGATGAAACAAAAGCTGGAATCCCTTTTACAACAGGCAGTTGCAGGTATCAAAACTCAAGGTATTCTCGAAAACGATTTCATTGCCCAAATTCAATTAGAACGCACCAAAGACCCGCAACACGGCGATTTCGCTACCAATCTGGCGATGCTGCTGGCCAAACCGGCCAAACAAAACCCGCGCCAACTCGCCGAAAAAATCGTCGCGGCCTTGCCTGCCGACCCGGCAGTGGTCAAAGTCGATATCGCCGGGCCCGGATTCATCAACTTTTTCATCAATCCCGATAGCCAGTTCCAGATCGTGCGCCAAGTGCTGGAGCAAGGCGACGGCTTCGGCTTGAGCCGGATTGGAGCCGGGCAGCGGGTGCAAGTCGAGTTTGTCTCCGCCAATCCGACCGGGCCATTGCATGTCGGCCACGGCCGCGGTGCCGCCTATGGTTCCGCAGTAGCCGATCTGTTGGAAGCGGCCGGTTTCAGCGTCGAGCGTGAATACTACGTCAACGACGCCGGCCGGCAAATGGATATTCTGGCGGCCAGCGTCTGGTTGCGTTACCTGGAAGCCTGCGGCGAGGTATTGCCTTTTCCGAGTAACGGCTACCGAGGCGAATACGTTAGAGATATTTCCGCCAATTTGCACAGAAGCGCCGGCGACAAGTACCGCCAGCCAGCCGCACAAGTTTTGGCGGATTTACCCGCTGACGAAGCGCAAGGCGGGGATAAGGAAAAGCATATCGACGCGCTGATCGAACGCGCTAAAACATTGTTGGGGCCGGAAGCCTACGAGCAAGTGTTTCAAGCCGGCCTGAACGAGATCTTGCTGGATATCAAAGATGACCTTGCCGAGTTCGGCGTCGGTTATCAGTGTTGGTTCTCGGAACGTTCGTTGATGGACGACCAATCCATCGACCGGGCGCTGCAGCGTTTGGACGAGGCAGGGTTTCTGTACCGGCAGGAAGGTGCGACCTGGTTCGCTTCCAGCCGATTGGGCGACGAGAAAGATCGGGTGGTAGTGCGCGACAACGGTCAAACTACCTATTTTGCGTCCGATATCGCTTACCACATGAACAAGCTGGATCGGGGCTTCGACAAGATCGTCAATATCTGGGGCGCCGACCACCACGGCTATATTCCGCGGGTCAAAGCCGCGATGCAGGCCCTGGGTGCCGACGATTCCAAACTTAAAGTGTTGCTGGTGCAATTTGCCGTACTCTACCGCGGCGACGAAAAAGTGCAGATGTCGACCCGTTCCGGTGAATTCGTCACCTTGCGCCAACTGCGTAACGAAGTCGGCAAAGACGCCTGCCGTTTTTTCTATGTGATGCGCAAGTCCGAGCAGCACATGGATTTCGACTTGAAACTGGCGACCTCCAAAACCAACGAAAATCCGGTCTATTACGTACAGTATGCGCATGCCCGGGTGTGCAGCGTGTTGCGCCAATTGGACGAAAAAGGTCGCCAACGCGATCCGTTGCTGGGCATGCAGCATCTGAATCTGTTGGTCGAGGAACAGGAAAGCGCGCTATTGACGACATTGTCCAGATATCCGGAAACGCTGGAGCGGGCGGCGTTGAACTACGAACCGCACCAATTGATTCAATATCTGCGCGAATTGGCCAACCAATTCCATAGTTACTATAACGCCCACCAATTTTTGGTCGACGACGACAAGCTGTGCAATGCCCGGATCAACCTGGTTTGCGCGGTCCGGCAAGTGCTGGCCAATGCCATGTCGCTGCTGAAAATCAATACACCCGAAGCGATGTAAATGGCCAGAGATTATAAGCACCGCGTACAAAGCCCCAATTACGGCGCCGGGCGGCGGAAGCCGAAGCAGTCGTCGTCGGTTGCGTTATGGCGCTGGCTGTTGGTGATTATGCTGATAGCGGCCTTCGTGGTGTTTTTGAATATGATCGGCAAGCTGGTGCCGGAATTGGTCGCCGGCAAGCCCAACCCGGAAACCCAGCCCGCCGCCGAACCGAAAAAGCAAGAGTTGCCGCTAAAACCCCAAACCGCCGCCGAAACGGAAAAACCGGCCGAGCCGGTCGAACCGGAAGAGCCGCGTTACGACTTTTATACGATTCTGCCGCAGGCGGAAGTCGTGGTGCCGGACTATGAAATCAAAACCCGGGTCCGCGAGCAGTTGGTCGGCAAAACCAAGGCTGCCAAATACATCATGCAGGCCGGTTCGTTCAGGGAGGCGGCTGAAGCCGAACGTCACAAAGCCAAACTGGCCTTACTCGGCATCGAGTCGCGGGTCGAAAAAGCCAAAGTCGGTAACGTGATTTGGCATCGAGTCAAAGTGGGGCCGTACGATAACCCAGCCAGCGTATCCACGATTAAGGAACTGCTGCAGAAAAACGGTATCGGCGTGATCGTCACCGAAAGCGGTCAGTAGATTTCAGGATGTAAGTTGCAATTCGGTGCAAAATTTACCGCCAATTCGGCATTTATCGATTGACTGGCCTATAGTTTTAAGCTCTGATTAAAGCCCACAATTTCCAGGGGAGAGGCTACATGCTCAAGAAAAAATTAATGGTGTTGATGTTGGCAGGTTTGACCGTTTTGAGCGGTTGCAGCCGGCTTTACTACTACTCGAGCAGCATTGATGACGACGACTTGGTCGAAGTCAGCTACGATGCGGTCGGCTGGCTGCTGGCCGATTTGCGCCAGCCCTTGCCTAAAGGCAGTCTGGTCGTGATCAATTCCCTGGTCAACGTCGACGACATGGGCCAAACCCTGCCATTCGGCAGGATCATTTCCGACCAGCTTTCTTCGGCGCTGCACCGTTCCGGTTACCGGGTGATGGGTATGGAGCTACCGACCGAGATTTTTGCCAAAAATGAAGCCGGCATTCTGGAATTGCCGGAAAAAACCAAGGAAGCTTTAAATAACGTCGGTGCTAAAGCGATTGTGATTGGTTCCTACGCGCCGGGACGCGATAACGTTTATGTCTCCTTGCGGGTGGTCGATATCGCCAGCCAGAACGTGGTTTCCTCGACTGATTACTCGGTGGCAATGGGACCAGACGCCAAAGTGCTGACGACCAAGCCCCAGCCTAAACAATAAACCGTCCAGGGAAGCGGCCGTTGGACCGTGGCCGCTTCCACGTTTATTTCAGGCAGGCTGGACATGTTCGTAAGCCAGATCCAGCCGTAAAAACTCCGATACTTGCTCAGACTCGGTAAAATTGCCGAGCGCCAACAGTAGTTTGGCGTAAGCCGCCTCCAAACTCATATTCCAGACCATCTCCGCCCCGGCAGCGATCAAATCGCTGGTCGAGGCATAAGCGCTTTCCGATCGTAAGGCCGGAGCCAAATAAACTTTCCGGCCTTTTTCCCGGCATTTGCGGATAAATGCGACCAAGCTGAATCGGTCGCCAGCGCTATTGGATGCGCAGGCCGTGCCGGAATGGTATAGGTCGTGCAGCACCACATCGAATCCTTCGGGATTGAACGCGGTGTAGTCGAGACCCGGATAGGGCCTTACCAACAGAATTCGCGCCGAAAAATCGGGTTTCAAGTTGGCCGATTGACGGCTTGAGCTATCCGGCTGCGCCAGCGTTTCGAACCGTCCGTCACTGAAGCGCATAAACGGCTGCGATTGGATGCTGATGAAGTCGCTACTTAACGGCAGGCAGGACGAGAGCCGGGTTGCCAGATGAACTTGCTGATCCTGTCCGGGATTGCGGTACGGAACGTATACCCCAGGTTGACCACCGCGCCGGATGAACTCCACCGCGCAGCAAAAATTGGCTAAACCGTTGGCCTGCGGACTGTCCAGTGGCAAATCGCTCGAGACCAGCAACAGCGGAATCGGTAACTTATGGAAATACAGTCCCAATGCCGCGGCGCTAAATGCCAGGGTATCGGTACCGTGGGTAACGATAATGCCGTCGAATTGATTTAGGTCCTCGGCTTCGATTGCCGCAATGATCTGCGACCAGTGTTGGGTATGCAGGTTCTCGCTGAGGATTCGCAAAGGTTGCTGAGACTTGAACGCTATCGAACCTGCCTCGGGGTAGTGGTCGGCGAACAATGCCAGCAGTTTGAAACCGGCGGCGGCCGACGTGTCGACGATGCTGCCCGTCACTTGCGAACCTATGGTGCCGCCGGTGAACACCAGCAGGATGTTTTTATTCATATTCGGCGTTTCTAGTATCATGTCGGGTTACGGATTGAATCCGCATCTTAAGTATTTGGCATGAAATTATCACTAATTGTGGCAAAGGCCAGCAACAACGCCATTGGTCTGAACGGCCGGATGCCTTGGCATCTCTCCGCTGATTTGAAACGCTTCAAACAAATCACGATGGGCTCGCCGGTGTTGATGGGACGCAAGACCTTCGAGGCCATCGGTAAAGCTTTGCCGGGCCGGGAAAATATCGTCATCAGCCGCAGTGCCGAGTATGAAGCACCGCAATGTCGGGTGTTTACCGATATCGAGGCTGCGCTCAGAGACTTGGCTGATCGGGATGAGGTATTCGTGATTGGCGGCGCCACCTTGTACCAAGCCTTGTTGCCGGTTGCCGATTACCTTTATTTGACCGAGATTGAGCGCAGCTTTAGAGGCGATACCTTTTTCCCGGATATCGATCGGCGCCAATGGCAGGAACTCAGTCGAGAAGAGATCGAAAACGACAGTCAGGTGGACTTCAGTTACCGTTTTTTGAAATTGCGCCGCGTCGATACGGCCGACCCGGATCGGGTTTTTGGTTAAAACCTCGGTTGCGCTTACAATTCCTTAAGTTTTGTCACAAAACTGTCATATTTGCTTCATAGTATTGTCATGTCACTTTGGCACACTGATCTTGGTTTTAAACATTTTCGAGAAAATATATGAATAAAACATTCAAGCTGAAATCGCTGGTTATGGGATTGGGTTTCGCCTCCGCCGCATTGTTGGCCGGCGAGGCCGCGGCTGCCCCTGCAACTTTGGATGCGGCACTTCCGGAATATTCCGCAGCGAGCGGTATTTCCGGCAACCTGTCCAGCGTCGGCTCTGATACTTTGGCGAACCTGATGACATTGTGGGCCGAAGAATTCGGCAAAATTTACCCCAACGTCAATATTCAGATTCAAGCGGCTGGTTCTTCAACCGCGCCGCCGGCTCTGACCGAAGGTACATCCAACCTGGGTCCGATGAGCCGGAAAATGAAAGACAACGAAATCGACGATTTCGAAAGCAAATACGGCTATAAACCGACCGCGATTCCGGTTGCGATCGACGCGTTAGCCGTATTCGTCAACAAGGACAACCCGGTCAAAGGCTTAAGCATCCCGCAAGTCGATGCGATCATGTCGTCAACCCGTAAATGCGGCGGCGCCAACGATATTACGACTTGGGGCCAAGCCGGTCTGACCGGTGCCTGGGCCAGCCGGCCGATTCAGTTGTACGGTCGTAATTCGGTATCCGGTACATACGGTTTCTTTAAGGACGAAGCACTGTGCAAAGGCGATTTCAAAAGCAACGTCAACGAGCAACCCGGTTCGGCATCGGTGGTGCAATCTGTTACCACCTCCGCCAACGGTATCGGTTATTCGGGTATCGGCTATTCGACTTCCGGTGTGAAAGCCATCGCGTTGTCGCATAAAGACGGAGAGGCTTTTGTCGATCCGACTCCGGAAAATGCGACTTCCGGTGCCTATCCGCTGTCGCGCTTTCTCTATGTCTACGTCAACAAAAAACCGAACGAACCGTTGGCACCGCTGGAGAAGGAGTTCATCAAAATGGTGTTGTCCAAAACCGGTCAGCAAGTCGTGATCAAAGACGGCTACATTCCGTTGCCGGCCAAAGCAGTTGAAAAAGCGTTGACTTTAATTCAGTGAGTTATCAAGCCAAGGACCGGCCTGATCAGGGACAATTTATGCAGGGACGCTTCAAAGGACTGGCGCGAAAAATCGCCACCCTTATTTGTAGCCGCCAATCAATTGCGGTTGATCTTGTATAATAACGAAGCCGATAATTGCGTGTAAATTATCGGCTTTTTTGTTTTTGTAAGCATTCCGGTGCGTTTCCCCCGCAAATTTTGTGATGTCCAGTTATGACTGAATCCCGAACCACTCAAAGCAAACCGACGCTGTTTCAAACAGCCACCAGCGATAGTTACCAGCGTTGGCGTTTGGTTAAAGACAAATTAGCGGCGCGGGGCGTGGTGGTCGGCGGGTTGAGTATTATCTTGGCGGTGGTGCTGATTTTCTTTTACCTGTTGTATGTTGTATTTCCGTTGCTTTTGCCGGCACAGCTCAGGGCCGCCGATAACGGTGGCTATAACGTTCCGGGCGTGGAAATGGGCAAAACGCTGTTCGCGGCCATTGAGGAACAAAACCAGCTTGCAGTCAGATTTACCGATGCCGGCAAAGCGGTTTTTTTCAATATAGAGAGCGGCGCGATCGTTAGCAGCGAAGCCGTAGCGCTGCCGGAAAACGGCCAAATAGCCAGTTTCGCCCACGCCAGCATCGACAAAGGCGTGGTGGCATACGGCTTATCGGATGGCCGGGCGGTAGTGGTCAAACACGAATATAAATTGAGCTATCCGGACGGCAAGCGCCTGATTACGCCTTCGCTCAGTTATCCATTGGGCAACCAAGCGCTGACTATTGATAAATCCGGCCAGCCTTTGGCCAAAATCACTCTGGCGGTAGCAGACGACCGTAGCACGTTGGTGGCGAAAACGGCCGATAACCGCGTGTTGTTAAGCCGGCTCACTAAAAAGGAGTCGATGTTCGATGACGAAGTGACGTTGGAAGCCAGCGATACCGTATTGGATGTGGCCGGCGACGACATCGAATTTCTGTTGCTCGATAAAGAACAGCGCAATCTGTATTTAGCCAGCCGCCAAAGCATCACCGTGGTCGATGTCAGTGACGCCTCGGCGCCCGTGGTCAAGCACAAGTTGAATCTGGTCGAGAACGGTCAGGAAATTTCCAGTATGGAATTCTTGAACGGCGAAAACTCGTTGTTGGTTGGTGATTCCAAAGGCGAACTGGCGCAATGGTCCTTGGTCCGTAACGACCAGAACTACGTCAACATGCAAAAACTGCGCAGCTTCAAGTTGGCCGACAACCCTATCTTAGCGGTTAGCGCCGAACAGCGCCGCCGCGGCATGTTGGCGATCGATAACGCGGGACAATTGGCGGTATACAACTCGACGGCCGAGCGTGAGTTAGTCAATACCAAATTACTGCAGTCCGCGCCGCAGGTGTTGGCCTTATCTCCTAAAGCCGATTATTTTTTGGTGGAGGACGCTAGCGGCAAAGTGCTGAGTTGGCGGCTGGAAAACGAGCATCCGGAGATTTCGCTGAAATCGCTCTGGGGTAAAGTCTGGTACGAAAGTTATCCGAAGCCCGACTACATTTGGCAATCTTCGTCGGCCAGCAACGATTTCGAACCGAAAATGAGCCTGACGCCGCTGGTGTTCGGCACCTTGAAGGCTTCGTTTTACGCGATGCTGATGGGAATTCCGCTGGCTTTGTTCGGCGCGATCTACACCGGTTATTTCATGGCGCCGCGGGTGCGGCAGTACGTGAAGCCCGGTATCGAGATCATGGGCGCATTACCGACCGTGATTTTGGGTTTTCTGGCCGGCTTATGGCTGGCGCCGTTCGTCGAATCCCATCTCGCCGGAATTTTCGCGATGTTGATGGTGGTGCCTTTGTCGGTGATGGTATTCGCTTACCTGTGGCAGCAGGTTCCGGAACCGACTCGTCTTAAAATCCCTGACGGTTGGGACGCCATCGTTTTAGTGCCGGTCGTGATCTTCGGCGCCTGGTTGGCGTTTGAATTGGCGCCCAGCTTCGAAGCCTGGTTTTTCCACGGCGATTTGCGAGTCTGGATGCGCGAGGAATTCGGTATCGGTTACGACCAGCGCAATACGCTGGTGGTCGGCTTGGCCATGGGCTTTGCCGTGATTCCGATGATTTTCTCGATCGCCGAGGACGCTATTTTTAGCGTACCAAAACATTTGACTACTGGCTCGCTGGCTTTGGGGGCGACGCCATGGCAGACGATGACCAAAGTCGTTTTGCTGACCGCAAGTCCCGGTATTTTTTCCGCGGTGATGATCGGTTTCGGCCGGGCGGTGGGCGAAACCATGATCGTGCTGATGGCCACCGGGAACACGCCGGTGATGGATTTGAGTATTTTTCAGGGATTGCGCACCTTGTCCGCCAATATTGCGGTGGAAATGCCGGAATCGGAAGTCAACAGTACCCATTACCGGGTGTTGTTTTTAGCGGCGCTGGTATTGTTCGTGTTCACCTTCGTCGTCAATACGCTGGCCGAATTGGTTCGGCAAAATCTCAGACAGAAATACAGTTCACTATGATCAAAGAATGGTTTAAAAGCGGTTCGCCCTGGATTTGGTTGACTGCCGGCGCGGTGACGATCAACCTGGTGTTGGTTGTGGGGCTCTTGTTATTGATTGCGTTACGCGGCTTGGGTCATTTTTGGCCGGCCGACATCGTCGAGTACCAATACGAGGACCAAAACGGCCGTTCGACCATCATCGGCGAACAGGTCGACACCTCGCTGTTGCCGGCCGCGCAGGCCAAAGCTGCCGGTCATCAGGTACTGAACGGCGCCGAGTATCTGGAGCAATTTCTGGTTAAAACCGGTAACCGCGATATTTTGGGCAGCGATTTCCGCTGGATTCAGCAACAGTACATCAAACAGAAAGCCGAACCTGCGGATTTGATTAGTGTCGAACGCCGCGAATGGGGTAACTTCTACGGCAGGCTGAAGGCGGTCAAGGAAGACGGCAACATCATCGCCGAAGGTGAAGCCGCGCTGGCCGTTGCCCAGGAAAAATTGGCGGCCGCACTGGAATTGCACGAACAGATCGACGTGTTGCAGGACAAGGACGTCGGTGCGATCAACTATGGCCTGGAGCGCTTGCGCTTGAAACAGCGCGCCCTGGAATTGAAAGGCGAATGGAACGACGGCCACGCCCAAGAGTTCGCCGTTCAGAAACAGACTTACCAACAACAGTATCAGGAAATTCAGGCCCAGTTAGCCAAGCTGAACAAGGAAATGAAGCGCGCCAGTTTGGTCGCGGTGGAAGCCGGCGGCCGGGAAATCAATCTGCCGCTGCACCGCATCGTCAAACTGACTCAACCCAATGCGATGAGCGGCCTGGATAAAATGGTCGAGTACGTCCGCAACTTCGTCACCTTCGTCAGCGACGAGCCGCGCGAAGCCAACACGGAAGGCGGCATATTTCCGGCGATATTCGGTACCGTGCTGATGGTGCTGCTGATGGCGGTGGTGGTGACGCCGTTCGGCGTCATCGCCGCGGTTTATTTGCGCGAATATGCCAAGCAGGGTTTCGTGACCCGGATCATCCGGATCGCCGTCAACAATCTGGCCGGTGTGCCGTCCATCGTTTACGGCGTATTTGGCCTCGGCTTTTTCGTTTACATCATCGGCGGCAACATCGACCGCTTGTTTTTTCCGGAAGCCGCGCCGGCCCCGGTGTTCGGTACGCCCGGTCTGCTATGGGCCTCGTTGACGCTGGCCTTGATGACTTTGCCGGTCGTCATCGTTGCCACTGAAGAAGGTTTGTCGCGGATTCCGAAATCGATACGCGAAGGTAGTCTGGCACTGGGTGCGACCAAGGCCGAGACCTTGTGGCGCACCGTATTGCCGATGGCCAGCCCGGCCATCATGACCGGCTTGATTCTGGCCGTGGCCCGCGCCGCCGGCGAAGTGGCGCCATTGATGCTGGTCGGCGTCGTTAAACTGGCCCCCACCTTGCCGCTGGACGGCAATTTCCCTTATTTGCATCTGGACCGTAAATTCATGCACTTGGGCTTCCATATCTACGACGTCGGCTTCCAAAGCCCGAACGTCGAAGCGGCGCGGCCCCTGGTGTATGCCACCTCACTGCTTTTGGTGATGGTCATTGTCGGCCTGAACATGTTCGCCATCACCATCCGCAATAACCTGCGCGAAAAATATCGTGCGCTGGAAAATTAATATCGCTCGCTTATCCGGAACCTTGGATTATGACCACAGCCCAAACCAAAACTCACGCCATCGATATCAGCGCGTTGAATCGAGACGACCGTAACGCGTCCGAAAAGACCGAAACCTGTATCAAGGTGGAAGACCTGAATCTGTTCTACGGCCAGAAGCAGGCCTTGCATAGTGTCAATATGGAAATGCCGCGCCGGAAAGTCACGGCCTACATTGGTCCTAGCGGCTGCGGCAAATCGACACTGCTGCGCTGTATCAACCGAATGAACGACTTGGTGGACGGCGTCAGCATCCAGGGCAAAATTCTGTTGGACGGGGAAGATATCTACGACAAGTCGGTTAACGTCGCCGCTTTACGGCGCCGGGTCGGCATGGTGTTTCAAAAGCCGAACCCGTTTCCGAAGACGATCTACGAGAACGTGGCCTACGGCTTACGGATTCAGGGCATTAACGACCGCCACATTCTCGACGAGGTGGTCGAAAAATCCCTGCGCGGCGCGGCGTTGTGGGACGAGGTGAAAAACCGGTTGAACGACAATGCGTTGGGTATGTCCGGCGGCCAGCAGCAGCGGCTGGTGATTGCCCGTGCCATTGCGATCGAGCCGGAAGTGATCCTGCTCGATGAACCGGCATCGGCGCTGGATCCCATATCTACCCTGAAGATCGAAGAACTGATCAACGAATTGAAAGAAAAATACACGATCGTTATCGTCACCCATAACATGCAACAGGCGGCACGGGTGTCCGACTACACCGCCTTCATGTACATGGGCGAATTGATCGAATTTGGCGAAACCAGCGAGTTGTTTACCAACCCGGCAAAAAAACAAACTGAAGATTACATTACCGGCAGGTACGGTTAGGAGGTAAACAATGGATAACAGCAAAATCAAACAACACATCTCTCGCCAATTCAACGAGGAGATGGAAGATATCCGTAACAAAGTCCTGTCGATGGGCGGATTAGTCGAGCAACAAGTGGACTTGGCGACCAAGGCCTTCATGGGTTACGACATGGAGAATGCCGAAAAAGTGGTACAGCAGGACCAACAAGTCAACGATATGGAAAAAGACATCGACCACGAATGCACCGAAATCATGGCCAAGCGTCAGCCGGCTGCCTTCGATTTGCGGATGTTGATCGCGACGATCAAGATCATCACCGATCTGGAACGGATTGGCGACGAAGCGGCGCGGATCGCCAAAATGACGATGCGTCTGGAAGGGGCCGACTATTACCAGGACAAATACTACGAGATCGAGCATTTGCTGAATCTGGTCAAAGAAATGTTGAACGGCGCGCTGGACGCCTACGCCCGCAACGACGTCGAAGAAGTGATTGCGATTACCGAGCAGGACGCCAAGGTGGACCGCGAATACACCAGTATCACCCGCCAGTTGATCACGCAAATGATGGAAAATCCGCGCAATATCACCCGCGCCTTGGATATGTTATGGGCGGCCCGGGCGCTGGAACGCATCGGCGATCACGCTTGCAACGTCTGCGAACAGGTGATCTACATGGTCAAAGGCAAGGATGTGCGGCATATGAGCCGGGAAGAACTGGAGCGGACCGTCAACGCGGTACGTTGATTTTCGCCGGACCTATCGGGCGATCGTGCCGCCCGATAGGGTTCAGCACTGAGGATTGACCACAGCCACTGGTTAATGCCCCGGTTCCCCAGTCCCGAACTCGGCCGCGCGGTTTAATACCAGCGTAAATTTGCTGCCTTGACCCAGTCGGCTTTCCACTTCCAATTCGCCACCCATCAATTCGGCCATGTGCTTGGTCAGTAACAGGCCGATGCCGGTGCCTTCGATCAAATCCTGGTCGTGGTGGAAGCGGCTGAACGGTTGAAACAGTAAGTCGAATTGCTCAGGGGCAATGCCTGCTCCGCTGTCTGCCACCCAAATCCGCAGCCGCTGCTTTTCAAGTTCCATACCTAATGTAATGTGGCCCTGCGGCCGATTGTATTTCACTGCGTTCGAGAGCAGGTTCAACAGACATTGTTTCAAGCGCACCCGGTCGGCCGCAGCCCAAATTTCCTGGTCCGGGACTCGACTGGTAATTTGAATTCCGCGCGCTTCGGCTTGCCGGCGAATTAATTCCAAACATTCGGCGACCAAAGGCCGGCAGGCGACGCTGGCAATATTCAGCGTCAATTTGCCGCTCTCGACCGCGGCCAAATCCAGCAATTCGCTGACCAAGTCCAGCAGATGTAGCCCGGCATCAAGGATGTGGCGAGTGGAATCCTGCTGTTCGGCGTTCAACGGGTGTTCGGAATCGGCAGCCAACAGCTGGCTAAATCCGATTACAGCATTCAACGGGGTGCGAAATTCGTGGCTCATCCGCGAGAGGAATTCGGTTTTGGCGCGGCTGGCTCGTTCCGCCTCCCACTTTGCCTGGGATAGGTTGACGATTAGCGCGTTTTTGTTGTGTTCCTGCCGTTCCAGTTTGTCTAGCATCGAGTTAAAGGTGTTGATCAAAACCCCGGTTTCGTCCTTACTCTCCACCTGCAGACGGGCATCGAACGTGTTGTCGCGGCTGATCTGTTCGATGTTGGCGGTCAATTGCAGCAAGGGCCGGCTGATTTTCGCGCCCAGCCAGCGGGCTTGAAGCACCGCGATTAAGATCGCCAATGCCATGGCCCCCAATGCTTCTAACACGGTATAGCGGAAACTTTGTTGCAATGCCGCAAGCGACAGATGCAGCGCGACGAAGCCGATCCGGCGCTGGTCGACCCTGACCGGAACGACCAATTCCAGCGTGTCGCTACTGAAAGCGTGGTCTTTGCCTTGCTGCAGATATTGGTCGAATTGACGGCGGAATTGGTCCTGTAATCCGGAATCCGCTTGCTGCCGGCCCGCTGCGGCCTTGTTATGGTAGGCGGCGAACAATTGGTGATCCTCGGTAAACAGGTATGCGTCCAGAACGTCGGTTTTCTCTTTGAGTGCCGACAGAATTTCCTCGGCTGTGTTCGGATCACGGTAGACGATCGCTGCCGACACATTGCTGGCGAGCATTTTCGACAGTACCCGGCTTTGTTCCAACAGCTTCAATTTCTGGTGGCGGTAATCGGTACTCAAAAACAACAACAGCGTAAGTAATGCCGTCAATAAGGCCGTGAACGCGGCGATCGCGAAGATTTTGCGGCGGATGGAGCCGGAGGAGAACAAGGCGCCGATTGCCATGATTATTCGGCAATCCGGGAACTGCGCAACAGCTTGGAACTGACCGAGAGCTTGGCGCGCGAAACGTTTTGCAAATGAATCACCGGTTGAATCCTCCGGTCTTCTGTCGTCAGGCGCACCATGCCGCCGCGTTGGTCGAAGTCGGGAATATCGCTCACGGTCAAAACCGGAAATGCGTGGATATAGTCCAGCGTGGTCGCCAGAACCCGTTCCTGTTGCACCGGAATAAACACGATATGGCATTCGTGCAACTGTTCGGGTAACGGATCGATCAGTAACCGGATCGGCCGGTCATGCACTTTTTCGCCATCGATTAATCGCGACAGAATTGCGGTAACCGGGGTGTTGGCATAGCTGCAAAACAAAAATTCGGGGGCGGCCGGCTCCGGCCAGGTAATGAAGTAGGCAAAGTTATAAAGATATGCGGCCTTCAATTCGGTTTCGTTGAATTGCTGAGCCGGACTCGGCATAGAAAATGTGCAGACGATTGCGCTCAAAATCAGCAATGCAATCCGCCGCATGAATGCGGTCGCGGGATGGCTCGGCAATATAAGGCGATTCGATGGCAGTCGCATTCAGAAGCGCAATGTGGCTTTGAGATAGTAATTGCGTTCCATTTGGCTGCTCAGCACCGGGTTATCCTGCGGCGGAATGAACTCCAGATGGCGATTGTCCAGCAGATTCTGGACGCCGGCGGCGAGTTCCAGATGCAGGCTGGGTTGCCAGCCCAGCCGCAAATCCAACCTATGATAGGCAGGAACGCCGTTGGCGAGTCTATCCGTATAGTACCAGTGACTGTCGAATTCCAACTGGTTGGGCAAATTGATGTAAGCGCTCAGATTGAAGCGCTGGCGTGGGCTGTTGCCTTCGGCGATGGCGGCAGCGCTATCCAAGCTTTGCGGATCTTTGTGGATAGCCATACCGAACAAGCTATAACTGCCTTGCAGGCGCCAAAACTCGGAGGCACGCCAATTCAGCGCGGTTTCCCAGCCGTAGGTTTCGCCTTGGGCCATATTGGCGATTTGGTACGGGATTAATATGCCGCCTACGCCAATGATCGGAGTCTGAGGCTCGGTTGTGCTCAGGCGGGCGTAATCGCAGTAGAACAGTGTCGTGTCCAGATTGAACGAACGGTTGGGGAAGAAGCGGTAACCCAGTTCGTAACTGAGCGCCGTTTCGGACTTGAAGCTGTCGCCGCCACGGATGTTGGTTGTCACGCCGGGGGCGAAGTTGTACAGCAAGTTCAGGTCGTGCTCGACCCGGGACGGTACTCTTACCGCCCGGGAAACCGCCGCCCAAACGCTGTGTTGCTGATCCGGACTCCATAATAGCCGCGCAGTCGGTTGCAGTTCGAAGCCGGTAAAGTCGTTATGCTCGAGTTTGCCGCCGTAAATCAGCCGCCAAGCGTCGCCGAACGGCCGCCACTCGTCTTGGGCGAAGAGGTTGAACAGGTGTAAGTCGCGCCGGGCTTGATCGAATGTTAACAGTGCCAGTTTTTGCGTGAGTTGATCGCTGTTGAATCGGTAGCCGGCTCCCCAGGTCGTAGCATGGCTATGCCAATGAAAGCTGTGTTGCACATCGAAATCGAAGGTGTCGCGGCGGTGATCCAGACGCATTTGTTGGCGGGTGGCGTGATCGAAATAACTGCGGATCTGCACGCGGTTACCGTTGGCCAAATTGCGTTGCCAGCGTAGCAGCAGATTGCCGCCCTGCTTTTGCATCCGGTCGGGCATTGCGGCGTCGGCGCCAGTTAAGGTTTGTTGCATGGTGCCGTTGAAATAGTCGCCCTGCAACGTCAGGGTTTCCTGAGCATTCGGAGTCCAGTCGCTTCTAAAGCCGGCGCGGCCCAGATCCAAGTTGTCGGAAGTTTTGCTGCCGTCGCTGAAATGAAAGTCGTCCCGGTGGTTGTATTTGCCGTAAACCCGATAATGCAGATCCGGGTTGAGTTGGCCGCCGTAACGCAATGTGCCGAACCCCGGCTCTTCCTGCGAGGCGCCGGCAGATACCAGTGTTCCCTGCGATTCCTGCGCAGTACGGGTCACGATGTTGATCACGCCGTTAACGGCATTCGACCCCCACATCGTTGCGCCGGGGCCGCGAATCACTTCGATGCGATCTATGTCCTCTAAAGGATAATCCTGTTCGTTCCAATACACACCGGAATTGAATGGATCGTAAACGGTGCGGCCGTCGACCATGACCAGTAATTTGTTGGCGAAAGCCCCATTGAAACCGCGGCTGGTAATGGCCCACTGGTTGGCGTCGACCCGCGCCACTTCCAGGCCGGGAACTTTGCGCAGAATTTCAGGAATCGATTGCATACCGGAGCGCCGGATTTCCTCGTTACTGATTACGTAGGCTGCAGCGGCGGCCTCTTGCAGCGTTTGCTGGCTCTTGGCTGCCAGCGAAACCGTGGTGGCAGTCAACTCCTGCAGCGATAAGGTTTTCAGCCGGTCCAGCGACTCGTCGCCGGCGTGTCCCTGCCGGGTTTGGCTAAAGGCGGCACATAGCAATAGAATCGAGCGTATGTCCCCAATCATCTTCGCGCAATTCGCCATAGCCGGTAAATTCGATTAAAAGCCCAAACGCATTTTAGACGGCGACGTTCAAAGCGCAACCGTGCCTGACGGTTTCGCAACGGCCGTTGCCAAATTCGAGGCCTTAGCATAAGCGTTTGCCGGGACTAACTCCGACTAAGCGCAGCGCCGGGCTGGCCAAACCGCGAAACGTTTAAGCTGGGGAGGCTGAATCCGTCATTTGGCAGCGTCTGCTAGGAACTGGGCAATCCGGGTGTTGTAAAAACCCGGCAACCTGGCACTTGACGGACTGATCGATTTCGCTAGATTGGCGGAATCTAGCGGCTTGGATGTTCCGGCGCCAAGCCCGGACAGCTATTTTACGGCCCGGATCAGTTTGATCATGTCGCTGCTGGCCGGGTCGATGTAAACGTTCCGAAACGGGCAGGCTTGCACGTTTTTCAGCGTTTCCCGGTTGATATTGGCGCCCAGGGTTCTGACGATCAGCGGATTCAGCAGATTCATCATGAACGCCATGTAGCGGTTGGAACTGAGTACGTGTTCCAGTAACAGAACCTGCCCGCCCGGTTTGCAGACCCGATACAGTTCTTTTAAGCCGCGGCGAGGTTTCGGCACCGAGCAGAATACAAAGCTGGCGATCACCGTATCGAAGCTGTTGTCAGCGTAATCCAGCGCCTGGACATCCATCTGCGTCAGATCGACGGCGATTTGCTGGCGTTGGCGTTTGCGTTGCGCTTGTTCCAGCATCTTCGGGCTGAAGTCGATGCCGGTGATTCGGGCGCCGTCCGGATAAAACCCAAAATTCTTTCCGGTGCCGACACCCACTTCCAATATGTGGTTGCCGCCGGCCTGCGACCATAGTTTTTTACGCAGGCGGCGAAACAGCAAGCCTTCGAGAATGCCTTCCAGGCTGTCAAACCAAGGTGCCAGCCTGTCGTAGCGCCGCTTGATCTGCTCGCTGTTCGCCGCAACCATCATTACTCCTCGATTTGTTGGATACCGTCCAGGAACCAACGGGTTTGGCTGCTGTTTTTGGGTTTGACGAAGTGCCAGACTTCGCGAACGCTTTCGGGCTGGCCGCCATTTTCGCGGATCAGGCTTTCGAACAGTACCGCGGCTTCCTGCTCGGTACCGGCTTCGCGCGCTTCAAGCAACTCCGCCTTCAACGACAATATCTCGGTTCGGTTCGACTCGCCGGACGCCTGCAATTGCTGCTGAATTTCGGCGAAGACTTTATCGGTGGTCAAGCCCCGAATCTCAGCCAGATCGCGGTTGTCCCAGGCGGCTTGCAGATAATGATAGGCTTTTTCGGCACCGTTCAGGAACGCTGCTTGGTCGAATCCTGCCGGCAAAGCGCTTGCCGGGGCTGCGGTTTGGAAGCGGTTGCCGCCGCCCGTTTTATTGTTACCGAACAACACGTCGGTATTGAAACCGGCCGGACCGTTGTTTCCGGTTTGATTTTCCCGGTAATACTGAGGCTCCCGCCGGCTATCGGCTTGGCTGAAAGCGCCGCTGGCTGCAGTCTGCTGGCCGGCCTTGGCCGCAAACAAGCGATACAACAGAAATGCTATGCCGGCGAATACCAGCATATCCATCAGGTTCAAACCTTCAAACGCGCCGCCAAAAAACAGCGAGCCTAACAGCCCCCCCAGGGCCAAGCCGCCGAGCATACCCATCATACCGCCGCGGCCGGCCCAACTTTGGCGCGCGGCCTGGTTTTGCGCGGCGGCCTGCGTTTGGCTGGCCGAACGCGCGGTCTGGTTGCCCAAGTCGTTCGGCGTTGTAGAACGTTGGTACGGAGCGCTGTAGCTCGGACGGCTGCCAAAGGATTTGCCGCCGCCCATGCGTTTGGCTTGGGCTTCTTGGATGCCGCCCAGGGTCAAGGCCAATGCAATGAATATCGTTGCCAAAATGCCAATTTTTCTGTTCATAGCTTTTCGCCTAATGTGAGTAAATGTTTGCTTATATTCAGGGTAGAATCGCGCTTTTCAAGTAGAATAGCGTTTCGCACGGCCCGGTACAACCGCGGTTTGGCCGAACGCGCGAGTTCACAGACATTCTTAGAACGTAAATGGTTGCATATCTGCGTCAATTTCTGGTCGTGCTACTGGTGCTGCTGCAGACAGCCGCGCCGTTGGTGCATGCCCATGTCGGCGGTGACGCCGGGGACTGCGGCATCCATCTGCATGGACTGGAGAGTTTGCAGAGCGAGCCGGACCAGTGGAGCTTGCCAGACAACCGGCATGAATTGCATCAGCAAGCGGCCGTTGTCAATGTCGGTTCCGCCATCAAACTGCAAATGATGCGCGAACGCTTGGTGCCGCTTGGGTTCCTGTTGCCGTCTGTTGCCGAGCCCAAATTTTACCCGCCAGTCCGAGCACCTTTTTACCGATCTCTCGTTTCGCCACCGCCCACAGCGCCCCTTCTCGCCGATAACGCTTCCCGCGCTCCCCCTGGCTGCTGAGGCGGGGAAACCAGGCGTAAACCGTCAGCCTTTGCCTGTACCGCTCGACCTGCCGCTGCGTCAATGCCGGCGACAGATTTGCCATCTATCAATTTTTGGAGCGAGATATGACCGTATACCGTCATATTCAATATGGATTACCAGTTTTACTGTTAGCTGCCCTGCCTTGCGTAGCGCAAACCGAAGAGAGTGAAAGCCGGTCGGCGCCACTCAGTGCAACGGCGGCGGACAAGCTGATTGTCGAACATATGGACCCGATCGACACGGATCCGTCCCTTAGCCTGTCCGGCTTGGTCGAACTGACCTTAGAAAAGTATCCGGACCGCCTGATAAGCGAAGCGTTGACCCAAGAAGCGGATGCTTTGACCGAGCGCAGCGACTCCTGGGTGGCGGGCTCGACGGCGCTGGCTCTGGACTACTTCGACGACCGGGTTGCGGCTGACCGCGGCGCGCGCGAGATGTCGGCCAAAGTCGAAGTCACCACCTGGAGTTGGGGTCAGCGCGACGCCGGCCAAGCCGTGGCCGAGCGGGCCGGTTTATCGGCGCAAAAGCAGTCGGCGGCGGTTAAATTGGAGGTGACGCGTCTGGTGCGGGAAGCATTGTGGAATATGGAGGTCGCCAACATCGGCTTGCAACAGGCGCAGAACGCTTTGTCGGTGTCCGAGCAATTGATGAAAAAAGTCGAGCGGCGGGTTGAGCTGGGCGATTTGCCCCGCGCCGATCTGTTACTGGCCAAAGGTGAGTATTTGCAGAACCGCGGACTGGTGACCCAGGCCGAAGCGGAAGTCATGCACAGCCGTAAGGCCTATTCCAGTCTGACGACGTTGGCACGGGTTCCGGCGAATTATCTGGAACGGCAAAGCGAGCTGAAAAGCATTATGCCGAGCCATCCGGTCCTGGAAGCGGTTAATGCCGTGATCGAACGTAAACGCGCCGAGGTGGAATGGATCAAAACTACGGATCCGATCAATCAGCCGAAGTTGAATATCGGCGCCAAGAGTACCCGGGATGGCCGCGACGGCCAGAATATCGAAAGTGCCGGCGTCGGCGTGGTGATGTTGTTCGGCGGCGATGCCTATAACGCACCGGAGATCGCCAAGGCCAATCTGGAACTGAACAACGCCATGGCGCAGCGCGAACATTTATACCGCCAGCTGGAAAAGAATCTGCACGAGGCGGAACATGCGCTGGAGGTGACGCGGGCGGAATTGGCGATTGCCAACGAATTGAAGCAAATCGCCGAAACCCATTTGAAAATGACCGAAGTCAGCTTTTCGGCCGGCGAAATCAACTTGCTGGATCTGATCAAAATTCAGGCCCGGAGCCTGGAAGCGGTACGCAATGCCAAATTGCAGGAAGTGAAGTTGCAGCGCAATATCGCGTTTTATAACCAAGCGCTCGGAGTGCAGCCGTGAGAATGCCGGCCACACTGTTGTTATCGCTGTTGGCTGCCTCCGCCTTGGCGCAGGATGCGCAAATTCGGATGAGTCGGCAACAGATCGAGAATCTGGATATCAAAACCGCGCCGTTGGTTGCCAGTTCCAGCGTGCCGTTATTTTACGCGCCCGCAAAAGTCGTAACGCCGGCCGACCGCGAAGCGCTGGTCAGCAGCAGCCAGCCCGGTCTGGTGACGCAATTGGCGGCGAATATCGGCGACAGCGTACGCAAGGGCCAGGTTCTGGCCCAATTGCGCAGTCCGGAGTTGGTCGGCTTGCAACAGGGATATTTGGCTGCTGCCAGCGAGCTGAATTTGTCCGGGTTGGAGCGCAACCGGGACCAGAAATTGTTGCAGGAAGGGGTTATCGCCGAACGGCGTTGGCAGGAGACCCAAACCCAGCATCAAAGCAAAGTAGCGCGCGCCGACGAGGCTAAGCAATTGTTGGTGCTTGCCGGCATGTCTGACGCAGAGATTAAAGCGTTGGCGCACACACGTAAACTGGACGATCGCTTGTCGATTCGGGCGCCGATCGAAGGCGTGGTATTGCAGCGTATGGTCAATCTGGGCGCGCGGCTGGATATCCAGGCCTCCCTATTCCGCATCGCCGATCTATCCGAATTATGGCTGGAAATCAGTATCCCGCAGGAACGCCTGAGCACGGTCAAGGTGGGCGATCGGGTCCGGTTGGAGTCGAGCGATGTGTCGGCAACCATCAGCCTGTTGGGGCAAAGCGTTAACGCGGACAATCAAACGGTACCCGCGCGGGCCGTGGTGGACGGCAAGCCGCAAAGTTTGCGGCTTGGGCAAAACGTCAATGTACAAATCCTGCAACAAGGTGCGACGACCGGCTTTACTGTGCCGAATTCGGCCTTGTCGCAAAACGAGGGCCGTAGTTACGTGTTCGTGCGTAACGATGACGGCTTTGCTGTGACCGAGGTCAGCGTCAATGGCAAGCAAGGTGACGAGTCACTGATCAGCGGCGCGCTGACCGGCAACGAACAAATCGCCGTCAAAGGCGCGGTGGCGTTGAAAGCCAATTGGTTGGGTTTGGGGAGCGATGAATAATGGCGGCATTGATTCGCTTTGCCCTGACCCAGCGCTTGTTGGTGCTATTGGGCGTACTACTGTTGATGGGCGGTGGCATTTATGCCTTTAAACAACTGCCGATCGACGCTTTTCCCGAGGTCTCGCCGACTCAGGTCAAGGTGATTGTCAAAGCTAACGGTATGACGCCGGAAGAGGTCGAAGCCCGGATCACCGCGCCGATCGAGGTGGAGTTGCTGGGAATTCCGCATCAAACCATGCTGCGTTCGCTGGCTAAATACGCGATTACCGACATCACCCTGGACTTCGAGGAAGGCACCGATATTTACTGGGCCCGGCAGCAGGTGGCGGAACGCCTGAATGCCATGTGGGGCAATTTGCCGGACGGGGTACAGGGCGGGATCGCGCCGATGACGACGCCGTTGGGCGAGATGTTCATGTTCGCGATCGAAGGCGGCGATCTTGATTTGATGCAGCGCCGGGAGTTGCTGGATTGGACCATCCGTCCGGCCTTGCGCACCGTCAAAGGCGTGGCCGACGTCAATGCCTTGGGCGGCTTGGTGCGCAGTTTCGAAGTGGTGCCGGACAACGTCAGAATGGCGGCGCGTAATATCGGCATCGAGCAATTGATGGCGGCTTTGGAAAAAAATAACCGTAACGATGGCGCCGGTAGGTTGACCGAAGGTGAAGAAGCGCTGATCGTCCGCGCCGACGGCCGCATCAAAAACGAACAGGATGTGAAATCGATCGTCGTGGAACAGCATGACGGCATGCCGGTGCGGGTGGAAGATATTGCCGAGGTGCGGATTGGAGCGTTGACCCGATACGGCGCGGTCAGTAAGGACGGCAGCGGTGAAGTGGTCACCGCGGTGGTGTTGGGCTTGCGCGGAGCCAATGCCAGATTGACCATCGAACAATTGGAACAGAAGCTGGCGCAGTTGCAGCCCAGTTTGCCCGAGGGTGTACATATCAATGTGTTCTATAACCGCGGAGTATTGGTGGCCAAAGCGGTAAACACCGTTGCCAAAGCTTTGGCCGAGGCCATCGTGCTGGTGGTCGTGTTGTTGATTTTGTTTCTGGGCGATATGCGTGCGGCGTTGACCGTGGCTTTGGCGCTACCGTTGGCGGCGTTGGCGACCTTCATCATGATGAATGTGTTCGGCATGTCGGCCAATTTGATGAGTCTGGGCGGCTTGGCGATTGCGATCGGGATGCTGGTCGACGGTGCGGTGGTCGTGGTCGAGAACGTCATCAGCCAGCTTGCGGACCACCGCAAGGCCGAGCGCCTGCCGCGTTTACATATGATTTACCGGGCTAGCCGCGAAGTGGCGCTACCGGTGACTTCAGGCATTTTGATCATCGTCATCGTGTTTCTGCCGCTGCTGACCTTGCAAGGCTTGGAGGGCAAGTTATTCGGGCCGGTGGCGATGACCATCGTATTTGCTTTGAGCGGTTCGCTGGTATTGTCGTTGACGGTAATTCCGGTGCTGGCTTCGCTGTTGCTGAAGCAAGTTTCTCACGAGGAGCCTTGGTTGCCGCGCCAATTGCTGCGGTGGTATCAGCCGGTATTGGCCTGGTGTTTGAGTAACACTAGGAAAGTGTTCATCGGTGCCGGCGCCATGCTGGTGTTAAGTTTGATCGCGTTTACCCGGATCGGCAGTACCTTCATGCCGACGTTGGACGAAGGCGATATCATCGTTCAATTGGAAAAGTTGCCGTCGATAACTTTGCAGGATTCGGTTGCGCTCGATGGCCGGGTCCAAAAAAACATTCGCGAGCATATTCCCGAGGTTGCCACGGTGGTGTCTCGGGTCGGCGCCGACGAATTGGGTTTGGACCCGATGAGTCTGAACGATACCGACACGTTCCTGATCTTGAAGCCGAAGTCGGAATGGCGGATGGACAGCAAAGAGGCTTTGATCGACGACATCCGCAAGATCATGGTCCACACTCCAGGCATTGCGTTCGGTTTTACCCAGCCTATCGAAATGCGGGTTTCGGAAATGCTGACCGGCACCCGTGGCGATGTAGCGGTTAAATTGTTCGGCGCCGATTTGGATACATTGAACCGCAAGGCGGAGCAAATCGAAGCGGTGTTGAAGACCATTCCCGGTGCCAGCGACGTGTTTACCCGCAAGAACGAGGGCATGCAGTTTTTGCAGGTCAATATCGACCGGCAGGCTGCCGGTCGGTTCGGCTTGGATACCAATGGCATCGAAACCCTATTGCGCGCGCAAATCGAAGGTGTGCAACTCGGCATCGTCCAGGAAGGTGTCAAACGCACACCGTTGTTGTTGCGCGGGGCCAGCAACACTGCCAATTTCGATAACCTGCAACTGACTTTGCCCGACGGCGGCCATGTGCCGATTACGGCGGTGGCAAAGATTCAGCCGGTGGAAGGTGTGGTTTCGATAGACCGGGAAAAAGGCCAGCGTTTCGTCGTGATTCGCAGCAACGTGGAAGGCCGCGATCTGGTCGGCTTTGTCGATGAGGCGCGCAAAGCCGTCGCGGAACGGGTCAAATTACCGCACGGTTTCCATGTCGAATTTGGCGGTCAGTTCGAAAATCAGCAGCGAGCATCGGCGCGTTTGAGTCTGGTGATTCCGCTGTCGCTGGGCTTGATCTTTCTATTGCTGTTTTCCACTTTCGGTTCGATTCGGCAAGCGGTGCTGGTGTTGTCGAACATCCCGCTGGCCCTGATCGGCGGAGTGTTCGGCCTGTGGTTATCCGGCGAATATCTATCGGTACCGGCTTCGGTAGGCTTTATTGCCTTGCTGGGTATCGCCGTATTGAACGGCGTGGTTATGGTCAGTTATTTCAACCAGCTGTGCGCTACCGGTATGGACATTGCTCGCGTCGTCGTCGTAGGTTCCGCGCGGCGGTTGAGACCGGTCTTAATGACCGCCAGTATCGCCGCCTTCGGTTTGATTCCGCTGTTGTTCGCCTCCGGCCCCGGCTCGGAAATCCAGCGGCCGTTGGCGATTGTAGTGACCGGCGGCTTGTTGTCGTCCACATTGTTGACACTGATATTGCTGCCGATCCTTTATAAGTTGTTCGGCCGTAACCCGGAACTTAAACCATGAACCACGATGCTTTTATTCTGACCGTGACTGCGCCGCCTACTTTGGAAGACGCTTTAGTCGACTGTCTGCTGGCGTTGGAATGGCAACAGGGATTTTCCAGTTATCCGGCCAATGTCCATGACTACAACGCCCGAGGTTTGTCGTTGGCGGAACAGGTCGCCGGGCACCAGCGCAAGCTCCGCTTTCAAATGTATGTCGAGAAGCAGCATGCCCCCGCATTGTTGGCTAGACTTAAGCATGAATTTGCCGGCTCCGGATTGAAATACTGGTTGGTGCCGGCAATCGAACAGGGCGTAATTTAAGCATAAAGCATGCATAAACCGGCAGGGAGTGCTACAGTTCTTCGAAGGCCATTGATTGTTGTGAAATGAGCTAATTTTCATGCCACATTACGAGTTATGAACATTTTTTTGCGCAGAATTCCCGCCAATACCCGGCATATAGAAATTTCCGAATTCGTGGCGCCAGCGCTGAATAACGGTTTTTTCAGAAAGTCGGGACGAATCGTGGATGTGGAGATACTGGCGCTGCAAGATACTCGGGTCGGCACTATCGAATATCACGGCTTGGTAACACTGGATTCGGAAGTCACTGTGCAACGGGTCGTCAAGGCCTTAAAGAACCGGCGATTTAACGGCCGTATGGTGGTGGTCAGGCCTTACTACCACCGCAGTTGGTACAACGATCCCCGCCAAAATCAGACCGAGATACCGGCCGGTATCGTCGATAAGCGTAAAGGCGATCGCCGCCGCGGCCGCTATTTGCAAGTTATCAAGAACGCTTCTGATCGGTTTAACAGCGAAGACGACTTTTTCAAATCGGTCAACCACCAGCAGTTTTCGATATCTTTTATCGTACCTCCGGATTTGGAGGTGGCGATGATGGAATGTCTGTCGGGCTTCGAAATCGATAGGGATAATTTCGGTGAACACCGGATGACCAAGTTTCTCACTGCGGCCGATGAGAACGAACAGCAAACGGCGCGCTTCCAAATCTACGCCGAAAAAATGGCGATATCGGCTTTGCTGGAAAGGTTGAAAGAAGAGTTTTCCGGCTCAGGCATCCATTACTGGATCATGCCGGTGGTGGAGAAAGGCGAGATTTAAGGCTGCGGCGGATACTATCTTACCGCTGGTTTGGTCGAGCGGCAGCTCAGTGTCGCTGCGACAAAGTCGGACCAAAGCCGCGATGTGGGCAGTGGTCCGGATGCTTCTAGAGCGTTAGCGGTTTTTTATTTTTCCAACAAAGCGAACTTGCCGGGTTTGCCGTTCCATTCGTCGGCGTCAGGCATCGCGTCTTTCACTTCCGTGATCAGCGGCCAGACTTTGGCAAGTTCCGCATTCAATGCGGCGAAATGTTCTTGGCCTTCCGGCAATTCGTCTTCGGCATGGATCGCGTTTGCCGGACATTCCGGTTCGCACAGCGTGCAGTCGATGCACTCGTCCGGGTCGATGACCAAGAAGTTGGGCCCTTCGTGAAAGCAGTCCACCGGACAGACGTCAACGCAGTCGGTGAATTTGCATTTAATGCAATTTTCGGTAATTACAAAAGCCATAATGTTCTTCCAAGGTTAGGTACTGGAACAAGTTTCCGTACGTTGCGGAAACTTTATGGTTGAAAATAATCCTGTTTGTGAATCAGGCGGCTAGCGAGCCGGAACCCCAAATCGAACCGGAGGCGCCGAGGCCTCCGGTTCCGGCAAAATTACTTTTCCTTGTTTTTGTTGCGTTCGTTGACTTCTTTGATGACTTCGTCAGCGACGTTTTTCGGACAAGGTGCGTAATGCGAGAACTCCATTGAGAACTGGCCGCGGCCGGACGTCATGGTGCGCAAATCGCCGATGTAACCGAACATGTCGCTCAGCGGCACGTCGGCCTTGATGCGAACGCCGGTGACGCCCGGATCTTGCGATTTGATCATGCCGCGGCGGCGGTTCAAGTCGCCGATCACGTCTCCGACGTGAGCTTCCGGAGTAAACACGTCCACTTTCATGATCGGTTCCAGCAATTGCGGTGCGCCTTTCGGGATGGATTGGCGATACGCGGCGCGGGCGGCGATTTCGAAAGCGATCGATGACGAGTCGACCGCGTGGAACGCGCCGTCGGTCAGATTGACTTTGAAGTCCAAGCAAGGGAAGCCCGCCAACACGCCTTTATCGATACTGGCTTTGAAGCCTTTTTCGACGGCCGGCCAGTATTCGCGCGGTACGTTACCACCAACCACGGACGATTCGAATTGGAAGCCGCTGCCGGGTTCGCCGGGTTCGATGATGTAGTTGATTTTCGCGTATTGGCCTGAACCGCCGGATTGTTTCTTGTGGACGTATTCGTCTTCGACGCGTTTGGTAATGGTTTCGCGGTAAGCGACCTGCGGTTTGCCGACGTTAACATCGACGCCGTGGGTCCGTTTCAGGATGTCCACTTTAATGTCCAAGTGCAACTCGCCCATCCCTTTGATGATGGTTTCGCCGGACTCCTGGTCGGTTTCGACGCGGAAAGACGGGTCTTCGGCCACCATTTTGCCGATCGCGATACCCATTTTCTCGTTGCTGCCTTTGTCTTTCGGCGAAATCGCGATCGAGATAACGGGATCAGGGAATACCATCGGTTCCAGCGTAGCCGGTTTGTCGGGATCGCACAGCGTGTGGCCGGTTTGCACGTTTTTCAAACCGATCAGGGCGACGATGTCGCCGGCTTGCGCGGTTTCGATCTCGTTACGGTCGTCGGCGTGCATTTCCACCATCCGGCCTACCCGTTCGGTTTTGCCGGTATAGGTATTCAAAACGGTGTCGCCTTTTTTCAATTTGCCGGAATAAATACGAACAAAGTTCAGCGCGCCGAAGCGGTCGTCCATGATTTTGAACACCAGGCCGCGGAATGGACGCTCCGGATCGACGATCGCGTGTTCGCCGGTTGGGACGCCTTCGATGTCGGTTTCCGGTTGCGGGTTGACTTCGGTCGGATTCGGCAGGTATTCGATGACGCCGTCCAGTACCAATTGCACGCCTTTGTTTTTGAACGAAGAGCCGCAGAAGGTCGGGAAGAAATCCATCGCGATGGTACCTTTACGGATACATTTTTTGATTTCTTCGATGGTCGGCTCTTCGCCTTCCAGATATTTCTCCATGATCTCGTCGTCTTGGTCGGCGACTTGGTCGATCAATTTCGCGCGCCATTCTTCGACTTGCTCGGCCATGTCGGCTGGCACGTCTTGGATTTCGTACTTCAACGGATCGCCGGAGTTGTCCCAGACCCAGGCTTTGCGGGTCAACAGGTCAATCACGCCAATGAAGTTCTCTTCTTCGCCAATCGGCAAGGTCATAACAACCGGTTTCGCGCCCAGGACGTCTTCGACTTGCTTGACGACGCGGTAAAAGTTCGCGCCCAGACGGTCCAGTTTGTTGACGTAGATAACACGAGCGACTTTGGAATCGTTCGCGTAACGCCAGTTGGTTTCGGATTGCGGTTCAACGCCGCCTGAACCGCAGAATACGCCGATACCGCCGTCCAGAACTTTCAAGGAACGATACACTTCGATCGTAAAGTCCACGTGGCCCGGGGTGTCGATGATATTGAAGCGGTGCGCCGGAAATTGGTTGGTGCTGCCCGGCCACATGCAGGTGGTCGCCGCAGACTGAATGGTGATGCCGCGCTCTTGTTCTTGCACCATGAAGTCTGTAGTCGCCGCACCATCGTGTACTTCGCCGATTTTGTGGATTTTTCCGGTCAGCTTCAAAATCCGCTCGGTCGTGGTGGTTTTACCGGCATCGACGTGCGCGAAGATACCGATGTTTCTGTAAAGCGATAGATCAGTCATGGTTTTACTCTAAATATTGAATATAAAAACTCTTTAAACCCCAGCACCATTGCCACGGTCGTTGTGGATCACATAGCTGCTAGCCTAGCGAAGTATGCGGCCGCTCTTCGCTTTGTTAGGTATGAGGCGAAATGCACACGGCTTCTTCAATGACAAGGTCAATGAAAATCTTCACATTCTAACCGAAAAATCAAAAAAAACGGAATGTCAATTGTGTGAATTAATCTGGGGGCCGATTTTCATGGATTTGCAGTTCTCTGAGCTGCATCAATGCATACAGCGACTGCAACCGTGGGCATTCGATGCCGTGGCGTTGAGCTGCGCGAACCGCATTGCCGAGAATGGCTTCCGTTTCCATCGGCCGGCCTTGTTCGAAATCCAGCAGCATGCTGGTTTTGTAAGCTGGCATGTTGCGGGTGCGCTCGAGATTGATGTCGACGGTATCGTCGGCCAAGGGGTGGTCGCAAGCGGCGGCTATCCGGCATACCTCTTCCATCACCTCCCGGACGAAATTTTCCTGGTTCTGCAGAATCGCCTGAGTCGCGAGCCCGCCGGAGAGTACCGATAACGGGTTGAACGGCGCATTCCAGACGCACTTTTGCCAGCGGCTGGCGATAATGTCGTGGCTGATTTCGCAGTCTCCGCCACCGGCAATGAACAAGTCTCGCAGTCTTTCGCTGAGTCCCGCGTCGTCCGGAGTTAGCGCGCCTATGGTCAGTTTGCCGTAGGCCAGATGCCTGATATGGCCGGGCGCTAACCGGTTGCAGCAAATATATGCCAAGCCGCTGATCAACACTCTGTCCGGGAAGGCGGCGAGCAATTCCGCTTCGATATCGACGCCGTTTTGGATGAACGCGATCGCGGTTTTGTCGGACAGGCCGGCGCGGATCAAATTTACGCGGTCGATGTCTGCGACGACCTTACTGCACAGTACCAGATAATCGGCGCAATCTTTGTAGTCGTGTGCCCGGCGCAAGACTTGCGCCGGGCGAAACTGCCATCGGCCCAGTGCATGGCTGTTGATCTCGAAACCATGGCGGCTTACGGTTTCGTAATCCGAACGGCAAACGACGCTGACTTCGGCGCCGGACTGGGCTAACAAGGCGCCGTAAAAGCCGCCTATGGCCCCGGTGCCGATGATCAGGATTTTGTCGCTCACGCGTTATTGCTCAAAATCTGTTTCAAAAACGGGATGGTCAATTTACGTTGTGCGGCGAGGGTCGCCCGGTCGATTCGGTCCAGCAACAACCACAGGGCGGCCACATCGTGTACGTAGTGATTCAGTAGAAAGCGACCGACAGCGGGGGGAATGTCGAAGCCGAGAAAATGCGCTTTGTGGCTCAAGGCGTCGATCAATTGGTCTTCACGTAATGGCTGAATTTTTAGCGTCAGTCCCCAGCCCATCCGAGTTTTCAGGTCCGGCAATTCGAAGCTTAAATATTTGGGGGGGCAGTCTGCAGCCAGAACCAGCTGGTGATTCGCTTGCCGGTGCGCGTTGTAGAAATTGAAAAAGGCGTGTTCCCAATCCGGATGGTCGGCAATGTACTGGATGTTGTCCAAACATACCAGTTCAAGATGTTCCAAGCCTTCCAGCAAGGCCGGATTCGGCAAGCGGCCGGCTGCCAATTCTAAATAAAATGGCTCCTTATTGGTCTTAGTCGCGAGTTGGCAGCACGCTTGCAGCAAATGGCTCTTGCCGCTACCGTTGTCGCCCCACAGAAAAATTTGTTGTTCTGAGCCGCCGGTAGCTAGTTTCTGCAGTTGCTCCAGAATTTCGCCGTTGTTTCCAGGGTAATAGCTGCTGAAGGTCTGGTTGGCCTGAAATTCGAACTGTAACGGGACTTGCATCGGCGTCGGCTCAGGCTTTTTCCGCTTTATAGACGTAGAGACCGGCGCCGAAACACAGCATCAAACTGAACAACACTTCCAATAGTGCGTACGGGCGTTGGCTCAGATTGACGTAAGATTCGGCGATACCATGGGCAAAATAAGGCAGGCTTATGTAACTCATCCAGGTGCAGCTTTTCAAGTTGCGATTCAGCAAGCCTTTGAAGGGTAGGAGCAACGGGCCGACGCTGGCAATCAGGATCAATGCCGTTGGCAAGCGGTTGGATGGCGCCAATAGGGTGTGCCATGCCATCAACAAAAAAAATAGACCGAAAAATCCGGCCAACGCTAGATTGTAGTAATGGATTCTTTGCATGAAAGTGGCGCGAGCCAAGCTGTGGAGTGTAAACCCGCTCATTATCACAAACTCTTTGCCATAATGCAGTTTGGTCTTATTGGGTTTGGAGGTTTGCGATGGCTCGTTTATTTGGCGCGATTGCGCTGGCGTTATTCGGCGGTTCCGCGTTGGCTGTCGAAAGCTACACCATCGATAGTCGGCACACGTTTCCGAGTTTCGAGATTAACCATTTGGGTTTTTCCACTCAGCGCGGGCGTTTTAACGAAACATCCGGCAAAGTGTTGCTGGATACTGCGACCGGTAGCGGCAGCATGGATATCTCGGTCAGTGCCGCCTCGATCAGTACCGGGCTGGAGGAGCTGGAAGCGCATTTGCGCGGACCGGACTTTTTAGACAGCGCAAAATATCCGCTGATGAGTTTCAAATCCAATCGGCTGATTTTCCGAGGTGACAAGTTGGTCGGGGCCGACGGCGTGTTGACGTTGCACGGTGTCAGCAAGCCGGTACGATTGGAGGTTGAGCATTTTTATTGCGGTATCAATCCGTTGCGCATGAAGTACAGTTGCGGTGCCGACGCTTCGGCCCTGATCGTGCGTTCCGAGTTCGGTATCGATAAATATGTGCCTGCGGTAGCCGATCAGGTCAAGGTGTTGATTCAAGTCGAGGCGGTGAAGGATTGATTCGAAGCGTCTGTGTTGATTTGCAGCGAATTGGGGTGGTCGGCAAATTCGGGTTGGATGGGATGGGGCTTGGGTTAATCACAATGTCTGTGGATAACTCTGTGCGTTGAATGTCGAAAGCCGCGGCGGTTGCCTGCAAATACTGGCTTTTTGTTAGATTGTATAAAATTTGGACAGGGTGATTTTTTCTATAAGAATCAGCGTCTTATGTTTATTTTGTTTTATTTCAAAGAGTTATTTTGTCAAGCGGTATTTGAGGCGGATTGGCTAAGACTTTGTGTGTATAACTGCGGAGGCGAGGCGTTCCGCGGCTTTTTAAGTGACACAGGTGCAAGCGGCCGGGCAAATTTGAGATAATTGACGGTTTTGAAAAAGAGCGATTTCATGTGGTTTAAAAATTTGGCCGTCTACCGTTTCTCCGAGCCGTTCGAACTGAAAGCCGAGGAGTTGGAGCAAAAGCTGCAACAACAACCATTTCGTGCTTGCGGTAGTCACGACGAATTCAGTTTCGGTTGGACTCCGCCGTTGGGCAGAGCTGCCGATGCCTTGGTGCATGCCAACAATGGCTTTTTCATGCTTTGCGGCAAAAAAGAGGAAAAAGTTGTCCCAAGTTCGGTGATCAACGAGATGCTGCAAGAGCGCATCAGCGAAATCGAAGAGCGAGAGGCCCGTAAATTACCGGCAAAGGAACGTAGCCGGCTCAAGGATGAATTGGTCTTCGAATTGTTGCCGCGGGCGTTTTCGTTTTCCAAAAAAACCTACGCCTATATCGATAGCCAAGGCGGATGGCTGGTGGTGGATGCCGCGTCGGCTAAAAAGGCCGAGGATTTGCTCAGCCAATTACGGAAATGCCTGGGTTCTTTACCGGTCGTACCGTTAACAGCCACCGCAAAGCCGGCCGGCGTGATGACGCAATGGCTGACCGACAATGCCTCACCCAAGGATATTCTGATCGAAGACGAGTGCGAGTTGCGCTCTCCTGAAGAGGAAGGCGCCATTATTCGCTGCAAGCGGCACGACTTGGCTTTGCCGGAGATCAAAAACCACTTGGATAGCGGCAAGCAAGTGATCAAATTAGCGATGAGTTGGGCCGAACGTCTATCGTTCGTGTTGGACGAGAATCTCGCCGTCAAACGCTTGAAGTTTCTGGATCTGATTCAGGAGCAAGCGGCCGATATCGAGGCATTTGACGAGACCGAGCAATTCGATGCCGATTTTTCCATTATGACCGCGGAACTTGCGCAGTTTTTGCCGCGTCTGCTTGAGTTGTTTAACGCCGAGGGCGCTATCTGATGAAAATTCGTTTAATCACCAGCTTGTTGTGGGCCGTGAGTGCCAGTGTGTCGGCATTAACGTTGCCGGCTCCGGATCGTCCGGGCGACAGCCTGGTCGGTAATCCGCCGCACGAGGTCAAGTACGTAGCCGCCAAGCAGGAAGATACGCTAATCGATATTGCAGTCAATTTCAGGCTTGGTCAGGATGAAATCGTGCTGGCCAATCCTTACGTCGATCGCTGGTTGCCGCGCGAAGGCACTCAGGTGCGGATTCCTAGCAGTTTTATCTTGCCCAATGCGCCGCGGGAAGGCATTGTCGTCAACTTACCGGAGATGCGGATTTATTATTTTCCGGATGCCAGTAAAGTAGTCACTTACGCGATCGGAATCGGTCGAGAAGATAATTGGAAAACCCCGCTCGGGAAAACACGGATTGTCGGGAAGACTGAAAATCCTTCCTGGACGCCGCCACCCTCCATCATCGCCGAACACTTAGCAGATGGTGATGTGCTGGATCCTTATTATCCGCCGGGCCCGAATAACCCTCTAGGACTCTTTGCGTTTAAGCTGGGCTTGCCGGGTTACCTGATACATAGCACCAACGTAGTGAACGGTATTGGCATGCGTGTCAGTCACGGTTGCATGCGCATGTATCCAGCCGACATCGAGCAGTTCTTCCCAATGGTCAAAGTCGGTACTCAGGTCAATATCGTCAACCAATCGATCAAGGTTGGTTGGTATCACGACACGCTCTATCTTGAAGCCTATCCGGATCTGGAAGAAACGCCCGCTACTTTCGAGCAGCGCCTGCATGTGGCATTGGATCTAATCGAGCAGGCTAACGGCGGCAAAATGCCGGTCATCAAGGGTTCGATTTTGAAAGCAGCTATCGAAAAATCGACCGGAATACCGACCGCGATCTACGAGCGTCCGGTTCAAACTCCGCCAGTTGTGCAAAGCCAAGCGTTGCCAGCAAACTAACGGCAATAAAAAAGCCCGTGGCCTTGCGGCTCACGGGCTTTTTAAATCGACAACAGCGTTAAAGCTTATTTGTGTTGTGATTTTTTGAACATGCGGTCCAATTTGCTGTTGGTGTCTTGAGCATATTGAGCAGCGCGGTTAGCAGCAGCTTCAGCAGCAGCGGCTTTAGCAGCAGCTTCAGCAGCAGCAGCTTTTGCAGAAGCAGCGTCAGCAGAAGCGGTAGCTACTTTGCCTTCCAAAGTGCCAACGCGTGCATCCAAAGCTTCCAGGTCAGAAGTGCTTGCGCAACCGGTAGCCAAAGCTGCAACGGCAACAACTGCTGATAATTTAATAGCTCTCATCATGGTTTATTTCCCCTTGATTGTGGTTTCAAAAAATAAAGAATGAAAAACGGTGGCAATTGTCCAACATTTTTTTGGATTTTACCAACATTATTTCACGGTTACGAGTGTCCCTTTTTCTACCCATTGGCTCAATTGATCGATTTGATCGTTGGTCAATGCGATACATCCGTGTGTCCAATTCATGGATCGGTGGATGGACAGACTACCGCTGCCCAAGCCATGAATGCCGATTTGCCCGCCCAGGCCGGTGTTTTGCGGCGGTACTTGCCCGTAGGAATGAGCCCTGGCGATAGCCTCATAGGTATCGAGGTCGATCTTGCCTTGCTTTAGGGCGTGGTCGGCATGTTCGACGTTGGGGTACGTCAGGCCGAAAAATTTACGAAACGCGCTTTTTTCGTTGATCCAGCCGATACGGTAATTGCCGAGCGGCGTCACGTCGTCGCCGCGGTGGCTCTTTTCACCGGCGCCATTGCGGCCGATGGCGATGTTTTCGAGTACGGCAACGGTTTTCTCACCCTTGCGTATTTCCATATTTTGCTTCTGAGTATCGACTAGCAGCCAAACTTCATCCGTTGCGAAAGCGTTAACGGACGCGGAACTTCCCAGTACAATCAAAGCGCCTAGTAACTTTTTCTTTAACATGGCAATCTGTAAATAATCAAAATTTTGGTGTACTTTAACCCTTTCGAAACGTGGTATTACAAAGGGTAGCATATGACAACAACAATCACCAAAACCACTCCCTACGACGATCAAAAGCCCGGCACATCGGGCTTGCGTAAGAAGGTCAAAGTCTTCCAGCAGCCCAAATATTTGGAAAATTTCGTCCAATCCATCTTCGACAGCCTGGAAGGCTACCAAGGCCAAACTTTGGTGATTGGCGGCGACGGCCGTTACTACAACCGTAAAGCCATTCAAATCATCATCAAGATGGCGGCCGCCAACGGTTTCGGTGAACTCATTATAGGCCAAGGCGGCTTGTTGTCCACCCCCGCCGCATCGAATATTATCAGGAAATACAATGCCTTCGGCGGTATTGTTCTATCAGCTAGTCACAATCCCGGCGGCCCCGAAGAAGATTTCGGCATTAAGTATAATGTCGGCAACGGCGGACCGGCACCGGAGAAGTTCACCGACAAGCTTTACGAGAATACCAAAACCATCACCGGCTACAAAAAAGCCCGTTTCGGCGATATCGATTTGGACACGATCGGCGAGGTCGAAAAAGGCGGCGTCAAAATCCGCGTTATCGATCCGGTGGCCGATTATGCGGAATTGATGGCGCAGATTTTCGATTTCGAGCTATTGAAACAAAGCATCCAGAACGGCTTTATCACACTGAAGTTCGACGCGATGCACGCGATCACCGGCCCCTACGCCAAGCACATTCTGGAAGACGTGCTCGGCGCGGCGCCCGGTTCAGTTTTCAATGCGGTGCCGCAGGAGGATTTCGGCGGCGGTCATCCCGACCCGAATCTGGTGCACGCCCATGAATTGGCCGAAATCATGTTCGGCGCCAACCCACCGACTTTCGGCGCCGCGTCCGACGGCGACGGCGACCGCAACATGATCATGGGCGCCAATATCTTCGTCACGCCCAGCGACAGTCTGGCGATCATGGCCGCCAACGCCAAATTGGTCCCAGCTTACGCCAAAGGCATCAGCGGGGTAGCGCGTTCGATGCCGACCAGCCAGGCCGTGGATCGGGTCGCCGACAAACTCAGCCTGCCTTGCTACGAAACCCCGACCGGCTGGAAGTTTTTCGGCAATCTGCTCGACGCAGACAAAATCACGCTATGCGGAGAAGAGAGTTTCGGCTCCGGTTCCAACCATGTGCGCGAGAAAGACGGTTTGTGGGCGGTATTGTTCTGGCTGAATCTGATCGCCCGCAAACGCGAATCGGTGGAAGACATCGTCCGCGAACATTGGCAAACCTACGGCCGCGACATCTATTGCCGCCACGATTACGAAGCCGTCGATACCGAAATCGCCAATGCCATCGTCGACCATTTGCGCGGCCAGCTCGATAGCCTGCCCGGCAAGACTTGGGGCGATTACGAGGTGAAATACGCCGACGAATTTAGCTACACCGACCCGGTCGACGGCAGCGTCAGCAGCCGGCAAGGCATTAGAATCGGCTTCGTCAACGGTTCCCGCATCGTGTTTCGCCTGTCCGGCACCGGTACCGTCGGCGCGACTTTGCGGATCTACCTGGAGCGCTATGAGCGCGATGTCCGCAAGCACGATCAGGATGCCCAGGCAGCATTGGCCGAATTGATCGACATTGCCGAACAACTGTGCGAAGTGAAAAAACGTACCGGCAGAACCGAACCGGACGTGATTACCTGATTGGCCGCTGTTTCCCGCTGGGTGTCAACCGCCTAGCGGGGAGCTTTACTAGCGTAAGCGTCCCGTAAAATCTGTTCCGCACTGCGGCCGGCTTCAGCCAGTTCGCGGGCGGTTTCGATGGACAATCCCTCGCCATGGCCGGCACCTATGCCTTGAAATAGCCAGCTCTGGTTGTCTGCGGCTTGAATCGAGTCCGGGCAGGACGGCAGCTTTAGCGTGTTGCGAAATATTTCGCAGGAAACGGCTTCGTCGTTGTCGGCATAGACCAGGCGCACGTATAAGGCGCCGTCCTTACGCCGCTCCCGCCGAATCTCCAAAATGTGCGCTTCGGCGAAAAGCCGCTGCAACTCTGCGATTGGGATTTGGCGTTGCCAGTGTTGTGCGCCGCCGTTGGCAAACGGCAACCACTCGCGGTTAGCGGCCAATTCATCCAATAAACCGAGTAATTTCGGGTCGGTGGTGTGTCCACGCCGGCTTGGTCTGCTTACATCCACATCCTCGCCAAGAAACACCATGCAGTGCGTGGTGTCGCAGAGCGAGCGGGATTCCGGATGGCGGTGTCCGCCCCGGCTGCCGTTCCAAACGATCACCGCTCGCAACGCCTCGCGCGCCTCTCCTGTTAATTGCTGGGCTTCGGCCGCCAGCACCGCGTCGGCGTAACTGTCGGCATCGGTTTCCAATACCCTCGCGCCGCCCGCCGCGCGCTGGTGCAATATGCCGCTTACCTGCCGTTCCGAGCGGCTGCCGCGGGCGGTCGAGGTAACATAGAAAGTGCCGCAAAGATTGAAACGCGCCGAGCCGGTTTCCAGTTCCGGACAATCGCTGTGCGCTTGCCAACTGGTCGGATCGGTTGCCGATAACAGATGCACCCGCACGGCGGCGTAGCGCGGCGGAAACCGCCGTTGCCAATCGCGCAGTAAGCCAGCTGCTTTCGCGGCAATCGCGGCGCCGCTACTGCCGGATTGGCGAAAAATCGCCAGATACACCGGATGCTCGGCCGGCCAGGCAAGCATTAAATGCCCGATCAAGGGTTGGCCGTCGCTGCTGGATACCGTGCCGGTCTTGGCTAAGGCTTGCAGCTCACGGAAAATGCGTTTGTCGGCAGGGTTGATGCCGGCCAAAGTCGAATTCGGATTGGCGCCGTTCCGCACCAGGCCTGTGAAGTAATCGGGCTGCGACAGCAGGGCGGCCCGCAGCGTCAACACCAGTTCCGGCAACGAGGCATCGAGCGCGAAACTGCCGTCGCCACCGCGTTCGCCGAGGTATGCCCGCCAATCCCGTTCGGTTACGGGTGCGTGTTGCGTCAGGCTTTGCTGTTTGATCGGGGATAACAGTAGCCGGTAACGTTCCGGCCGGAACGCGGCGCGGCGTAACAACAATTGGCCGGTATCGCTGGCCGCCAGTTCGTCGGCCAGGACTTGCGGATTGGCTTGGTTCAACGCCGCCGCATAGGGGATTTTCAACAACGAGCCGGGCGGCATTGGCGTGGCAATGTCGCCGCCGGTTTCTAAAATCCGGCCGGAAACCAGACTGGCCAAGACGTAACCGGAGCCGGCTGCACTAAAAGGCGCGCCCAATAGGCGGCTCAATGCTTCCGGAACCTGGCAGATTTCGGCAGGCCACGGGTAATCCAGCGCCAGCCGCCCCAAAATTTCCCGGTCGCGCTGGTTCAGCGGCGAATTTTGCCGAATGTGGCTGATCAGGTCTTCCAATTCGGTGGTGTTCGGCTGCGGCTCTTGCTCGCGGCCGGCCAGTTCGCCACTAAAACGCATCGCAGCCATTTCTTCGGCCCATTCCGGCAGGCGGCCGTTACAGCTGCGATAACTGGCTTCGTGAAACAGCTCGTGGCGCAGGTACGCCCGTGCGGGGAAATCGGGCTGGGTTCGGTCGCGTAAATAGATGCTGCCGGGCCGCCAAGCCCCGGCATGGCGCCCGCTGAACTCGGTGTCGGTCAATGCCGGGAACACTCTTAACGGCGCCTCCGCGCTGGGGATACGGTAGCCGAGTGCCGCCAGCTCCTGGATTGCTTGATAAGCATCGCTTTGCAGCGCCGGCTGCTGCGCCAGCGCGCCGAAAAATAAAATCGCCGCGCCGGCGTCGAAACAACAGCGGCTGCGAAAAGTTCGGTCGAGAACTCGGCGTATCGACGCGATGACCGAAACCAGCGCAGCCAAACCGGAAACCCTGCTCATCTTCGCGGCCGATCGGCGTCAGTTTCTGATCTTATAACCGGTTCTGAATGCCCACCAGACGAAGGCCAGACAGGCTAGCAAGAAGCCGAAGGTCATCCCCAGGCTCATGGCCACGTCCACATCGGCAATGCCGTAAAAGCTCCAGCGGAAACCGCTGATCAGGTAGACCACCGGATTGAAAAGGGTGACTTTCTGCCACAGCGGCGGCAACATGTTGATCGAATAAAACGCACCGCCGAGAAAGGTCAGCGGCGTCACCACCAGCATCGGCACCACTTGCAGTTTCTGAAAGCTGTCCGCCCACAGGCCGATGATGAAGCCGAACAGGCTGAAGCTGACGGCAGTCAGTAATAAAAACGCCACCATCCAGCCGGGGTGGGCAATTTGGTAAGGCACGAAGACTCGGGCGGTGCCCAGAATCAGCAGACCCAGCATCACCGATTTGGTGGCGGCCGCGCCGACGTAGCCCAGCAGCACTTCGATCCACGACACCGGTGCCGACAGCAATTCGTAGATCGTGCCGGACCATTTCGGCATGTAGATGCCGAACGAGGCGTTGGAGATGCTCTCGTTCAGCAGATTCAGCATCACCAGGCCGGGAATGATGAAGGCGCCGTAACCGACATTGTCGATCTCCCCCATCCGCGAGCCGATGGCGCGGCCGAAGACGATGAAATACAACGAAGTGGTAAGCACCGGCGCGGCGATGCTTTCTGCGAGCGTACGGAAGGTGCGGGCCATTTCGAAATGGTAGATGGCGCGGATGCCGTAAAAATTCATGGCTTAGCTCCTTTGGCTTGCTGTACCAGGCTGACGAAGATGTCTTCCAGCGAACTTTCGCTGGAGCGCAAGTCTTTGAAATCGATGCCTTGTTGGTTCAAGGCTCGTAACAATTCGGCGATACCGGTTTCCTCGGTCTGGCTGTCGAAGGTGTAAACCAAGGTTTGGCCGTCGGCGGACAAGTTCAGCGGCCAGGCATTCAGCTCTGCCGGCAATGCGGTCAACGGTTGCCGCAAGGTCAAGGCCAGTTCCTTCTTGCCCAGTTTGCGCATCAACGCGGTTTTGTCTTCGACCAAGACCAGTTCGCCTTTGTTGATCACGCCGATCCGGTCGGCCATATCCTCGGCTTCTTCGATGTAATGCGTGGTCAGAATGATGGTGGTGCCCTGCTCGCGCAGTTCGCGCACCAGCCGCCACATGTCGTGGCGCAATTCGACGTCGACGCCGGCGCTGGGTTCGTCGAGAAACAGGATTTCCGGTTCGTGAGACAAGGCTTTGGCAATCAGCAGTCGGCGTTTCATGCCGCCGGACAGCGCCATGATTTTGGCGTCGCGTTTATCCCACAGCGACAAAGCCCGCAGAATCCGCTCCAGGTAATCCGGATTCGGCGCTTTGCCGAACAAGCCGCGGCTGAAACGGACGGTAGCCCAGACCGATTCGAACGCGTCGGTATGCAATTCCTGCGGCACCAGACCGATCGCCGCCCGTGCGGCGCGGTAATCTTTGCGGATGTCATGGCCGGCGGCGACCACGGTTCCCGAGGACGGATTGACGATGCCGCAGATAATGCCGATCAGCGTGGTCTTACCGGCACCGTTCGGCCCGAGCAACGCGAAAATCTCGCCGCGCCGGATCTCCAGATCGATATTGCGCAAGGCCTGAAAACCGCCGGCGTAAGTTTTGTGTACGCCGCGCACCGAGATAATCGTTGTGCTTTGGCTTCCCGGCGTGCGGTCAGAGGTGGCGTCTGTGGTCACGATTGTGTTCCTGAATGTTGCCTGTTTGGGGGAAGTAGGATTCGCCATTCTCGTCTATTCAACCGGCCCTGAAATGCCGCAATTAAGGGTACTAACGCGGCGAAGGGCCCTTGCTGTCATACGCGGGTGGGCGTTAAATCTGGCAAAGCCCGTTTATCCTCCAGTGTGAGGAATGCTCTGGAAAATCACCTTAGACAAAACCGCAAACGCCGCATCTTCGAAGGCTTTGTCATCCATGTATCGCGTCACAATCTTGTCGTTCTCATTCATCCGTTGAATCATCAGATCTTCCAACACTTGGCGTAAACCTAGCTGAAATTTATCAAACGGATTCGCTTGCCGTAACCGAATCACCTCTGGCGAATTGGTCGCTTTTTCTCTGATTTGTTCGAAGAACAAGCGGTCTTCTTCGGTAAAGTTGGTGCCAAAGCGGTTGTTTAATATCTCGATGATTTCCGATAATGGGGCTTTTTCGTCCTTGGCTTTGCCGGTGCCGACATCGGTCGGACTTTTAACCGTGTACTCGCCTTGCTCATCCGCCAGATCAATCGCACCGGAAAACACCCGTTGCAGCCGGTAATACTGCAAATCGACTTCGTCGCCCAGCTTGACGTTGGTGTTATCCCGATCCAGCGGCAAATGCGGTAATAACAAGCGACCAAAGCTATACAGCATTTCCAGATCAGGATCGGCATAAGGCATGATCTGGCTCAAAAAAGCATACACATTGACATAGCCACTTAACTTGTCCCGAAATACAGAGCGCTGCTCTTCATCGCTTATCGCCTTGAACCGGTCCACTGCCGGTTGTAAGTGACGCTGCAAATGGGCGTGATCAGCCGGATTTTGCTTATTGGGTGATCGGTAGAAAATACGGGCAAACGCTTCCACTTCGTTCCAGTAATAAACCTGCATACTGTCCAAGTCATGCTTGACCTGTTCCAGCAAAGCCGGGTCGGAGGTTTCCTGCAAACTGGTGGCGTCGTAATAAGGTTTGAAGGAGCGGTAAATATCATCAGCTTCATTGACAAAATCCAGCACGAACGGCGCTTCCTTACCCGGCAACATGCGATTCAAGCGCGACAGGGTTTGCACAGCCTGTACGCCATCCAAACGCTTATCGACATACATCGCCATCAACTTCGGCTGATCGAAACCGGTTTGGTACTTGTTGGCGACCAGTAGCACTTGATAATCGGGCGAATTAAAACGCTCCGGCAATTGCTTTTCGTTGATCGCTTTACCGGTCACACTGTCGACGTTCATGCCCGGTTCGGTATATTCCTGCCCGGTTTCGGGATCGAGCACAGTACCGCTAAACGCGACCAAGGGCTGTACATCGTGGTAACCATGCTGCTCGATATAAGCCTGAAACGCCTGCATGTATTTGACGGCGTGCAGGCGTGAACCGGTCACCACCATCGCCTTGGCTTGGCCGCCCAAATGATGTTTAACGTGGTTGCGAAAATGTTCGACGATGATTTCGATTTTTTGCGAGATATTGGTCGGGTGCAGCACCAGGAATTTAGCCAAGGCCCGCGCTGCCTTTTTCTTTGGCAGATTCGGGTCTTCCTCCATGGCTTTGACCAATTTGAAATAGGTTTTGTAGGTCGTGTAATTCTGCAACACGTCCAGAATAAAACCTTCCTCAATGGCTTGGCGCATGCTGTACAGATGAAACGGTTCCGGTTTGCCGGTATGGCCGATACGACCGAACAGCTCCAAGGTCTTGCCCTTCGGAGTGGCGGTAAAGGCAAAAAAGCTGATGTTGGGCTGACGGCCGCGCGAAGCCATGACCTGATTCAATCGGTCTTCCCAATCCGGTTCTTCTGTTTCACCTGATTCCCGTTTACCCGAGCCATACAAGACGGTTCCTTCTCCCTCCGGGAGAAGGTTAGGATGAGGGGATATAAAACTAGACGTTGGTTGGTTGTTTCCCCTCACCCCAGCCCTCTCCCGGAGGGAGAGGGAGCTTTCTGCATCGATTTCAGAACGATCAATAGGAGACGATCTGCCCAAAATTGATTTGAGTTCTCTGGCGGTTTCACCGGTTTGCGACGAGTGCGCTTCATCGACAATCACCGCATAACGCCGCTTGCCGATTTCCTGCTCCCAGGCTTTGGCTTGCGTTTTTGCCATTTCGTCTGCTGCGTCGATGTTATCAGCGCCAGCAGCATGCAATAAACCGCGCAACACAAACGGAAACTTCTGCAAGGTAGTAATCACAATCTTGGTGCCATCAATCAGCGCCGCCGCCAACTGCTTGGAATCCTGATCAATCGCCTTCACCACGCCTTGCGCGTGTTCGATTTGATAAATGGCATCTTGTAATTGCCTGTCCAACACTTGCCGGTCGGTAATCACAATCACACAATCAAACACCTTGTGATCGTTGCCATCATGCAAGCTGGCTAAGCGATGCGACAACCAGGAAATCGAATTAGTCTTGCCGCTGCCTGCCGAATGCTGAATCAGATAATTCCGGCCGGGGCCTTCCAATTCCGCGGCAGCGACCAGTCGCCGGGTGGCATCAAGTTGATGATAACGCGGAAAAATCACCGCTTCTTTTTGCAGCAAGCGACTGCCACCCTTGCCGTCGTCGACTTTCTCTTCCTTGCGCTCAATGAAAATAAAATTACCGAGAATGTCCAGAAACTGCTCGCGTTCCAGCACGTCTTCCCAGAAATAACCGCTGCGGTAACCGGAAGGGTGTTGTGGATTGCCCGCTCCGCAGACCGTTTCGCCGGGATGGCTGCCGCGATTGAACGGCAGGAAAAAGGTCTTTTTGCCCACCAGTCGGGTAGTCATGTGGACTTCGTCCGGGTCGGCGGCGAAATGCACCAGCGCCCGCTGCTTAAACTCGAACAACGGCGCGCGCGGATTGCGGTCATTACGATACTGGTTCTCCGCATGCCGCCAGTTTTGCCCAGTCCAAGGGTTTTTCAGCTCGCAGGTCGCCACCGGCAAGCCGTTGACTGCGAACAACATGTCCAGCGTACTGTGGTCGCCCGGATGGCAAGGCACCTGCCGCGTCACCGTCAGCCGGTTTTGTTGATAGTGTGCCAGCACCTCGGTATTCAAGCCATGCGCCGGTTTGAAATAGGCCAGCCGAAAGGTCTTGCCGTAAAACTTAAAGCCGTGACGCAATACATGCAACGAGCCTTTAATCGCCAGTTCCTTAACCAACTCTTTGATCAACATGGCTGGCAGATTAGCGCCATGTTGCTCGCTCATGCTGTCCCAAAGCGGCTTTTGGGTGGCGGCGATAAAATCGAGAATTTGCGCCGGGAATAACGCCAGCGCCTTATCCCACTCTTTTACCGAACCCGCTTGCCAGCCTTTCGCTAGTAACATTTGCTCGACGTAGCTTTCGAAGGCTTTTTCGGTGGTTTGCGCCATTCAGGTGTCCTTGTTGTTTCTTAACTTAATTCCAGGCTTAGTTAAGGAAAAGTCGTTTTACTTAACTAATTGCCAATTTTTCCTGGTTGGTTACGGTGGCTTAATATCCGCTACGAAACGTGCCAGTCAAATAGCCATCAAAAAGAACTCTATAAACTGTACTTATAAATCAGTTGGTTAGCATTGGTTGTTTACTAAAATGTCTGTTTTAGTCAAATAACCATCAAATAAGAGCTAAGCCCAAAACGGCAGGTACTTGGCATGCCGCTTTCCTTGTTCTGGATCGAAAGGTTTAATCAATTCAGACAGCAGCGTTTCCTTGATGACTCGGGAAACCATCGCGCTGTTCTCAGGCTCAATGCCAAAACGCTCGCGAAGGCTGGCATTAGTCATTGGATCGCGTTGCACATAACGCAGGCAAGCATGTAAATAACAGGCGCGGATACGATCCTGACTATCCATGTGTTTGTATGCTTTGTGGGCAAAGAGTAAAACTCGCGTTGATTCTTCAGCCGTTTCGAAACTGGGAGCTGGCAATTGGTAAAGTTCGGTTTCGAACACCACTTTATCAACCCCGCTGCCGCGTTCCTCGCAAATACCGAACAATCGCATCGACGACGCCAAAGCCTCGTTCCGGGAGCGCGGCGGGCTATCCAAAAAACGTTCGGTTCTGACCAGCGGCCCGGCTCCGGTAATCGAAAAATCCTGGTGGATTAAAGCATTGGCTACCAGTTCGCGTACCGCCAAACTTGGGTACATTGGCACGTCCCGTCGCAGCGCCTTGCCGATGACTTCATTATTCGGCAATAGCGCATTGACGTAATCGATCAAACCTTCGAATCCAGACGCATAGCCTTTGCGGCCTTCCTGCTCGCGTTGCTTGGGGCTATGCCGACCTTTGCCTTGGTAAGCAATCACCCGCATCGCCTTGCGCGACAAACCGCGAAATCGGTGTAAATCCTTGGCAAACAAGATTGCGCCCAAATTGGTAATGTCCCAGCCGCCTGCGACATTCCGCGCCAACAAAGCCGCATCTTCGAGACGAGACAGTATGCCGGCTTGATCGGTCGGCAACGGTTGGTTTAACAAATCGAAGTAAGCAGGATAATCCAATAATGCCAACGCATCGGCCGCAGCCAAGTTTTCGGCGGCCTTCAACGCTTCGAAAGGCGTTTGGTCGAACACCCGCCATAACGAGCGTTCCAATTCGGGATAATCTTTCAACGGCTTTTTATAAGAACCTACCCGGATCAATTCCTTGCCGGAAAACTGCGTCGGCTTGCCGTTGGCGCGTGGAATTTCCAAAACTACAACCGCTTTGCCGTCAATGTCTACCGGCAAGAAGCGGAAATGCAGACGTGGGCTCAGCAAACGCAGCAACCAGCTTTCCAGCTCCTCACCGCCCTTGCGGGCTTTGCTTGGCGCAAAATCCGTACCGAGAATGGCGTGATCGTCATCGGCGATACCCCACAATAAATACGCATTGGCTTTGCCTTCCAGTGCCGCCGCATTGGACAACGCGGAAAGATATTCGCCTATCTCGTCAGGGTCGCTATTGTTGGCCTTGAATTCCAGCCAAGTCGTTTCATCCGGCAATTTACGCAATTCCTCGACCAGACCGCGCAAATAGTGTTGATCCCGATCCAAAGTCATGCCGTTTCCTGTTTTGCTGAATAGGCTCGCACATCGATTTTGCCGGTCACGGCGGCGGTGATCAATGCGCTACGGTATTCCTGCAAGCGGGCGATTGCGGTTTCGACTGTTTCCACCAACCGGTCGATTTTGGCGGTTTCGCGGTCGAGGTAGGTGGCGATGGCGGTTTGTTCGGTAATAGGAGGAAGTGCCAATTTGATTTTGCTAATTTGTGAGAAGTTAAGCCCTTCTCGAGCAGCCCCTGTTTGCGCATTTTCAATTTGGGCTTTAACCGAGGATGATTTCATTACCCATGCAATAAAGTAGCTATGAACCTTATTCTTTAACCGAATTATGCAAACATGCTGATTGACATTCGCTAGCGGAAATTCTGCTGGAACAATTGATGTCCTACCAATCGAAGCACCCGTAATATTCAAAAGGACATCATTAGGGAAAACGCGGGAAGCTGACATTTCAACATCAACCTCTTCGGCGATAAAAACTACATCATCCAAGAGCAAGCCCTCGTCATACACGTTTTGGCTACGCAGAAACATTACTCCGTCACTCACATAAGTTTCCGCACCTCCGGTTGGTGTTTTACCGCTACCGATTTTTGTACTGGCAAAACCCAAATTAGTTATTACCCAATCTACTGGAATTTCCCCCAACCACTCAACCCCGGAATCCTTGAATTTTTCGGGGGTGCCAGCGCCGTCCGTAGGGGCGAAAAATTTTTCGCCCCTACGCCTACCATACGCGCCGGGCGCTTCATGGACGGCGGCGTTGCCGGTGGTCAGGCCAAATTCCCGCGCGGCGTCGGCGGGCAGGCCGCGGGTGACGGTGCGGGAAATCAGTGCGCTGCGTTTTTCCTTGAGCAATTCCACCAGCTTGCGCTTTTTCGCCACCAGCGTATCAATTCGCCCGGTTTCCCGGTCCAGAAAATCGGCGATGGTGGTTTGTTCGGTTCTTGGAGGAACTGGTATCAAACCGTCTGCCAAATAACTCATTTCGATGGACTCTACCGTGGTGCCGGACTTGCACCACTGTTCCAACAACAGCTTTTGGTTACCCTCGATAAACCACCTTAGGTATTCTGCATCAAGACGCGCGCCCAATTTGAAGGCTCTCATATCCTGATTCAAAGTAACCGGTACGTCGTTTATGGCTACCGGTAACGAATGCCGGAGAATGCCGGAACGTACCACGATCAATACATGGCCGGGCGCAAGAATGCCGCTAGCGCATTGACTAGCTCCTTCTGAGGTTAGGTGATCTTGAGTATCCGTAATTCGGCCAATTTTCATATCCTTCGGTGAAACCCAAGGAATATTGCCGTCATCCCAGAATTGGTTTTCGGTTGTTAAAGGGGTGGAGCCTCCTTTCATAGATGCCAAATATCGCGCCTTTTTTACCTCCCAATCCACGGGCACCTCACCCAACCACGCTACGCCGCTGTCCTTGTATTGCGGATAAGCCGGGTATTTCATCGGCTTGCCTCCCGCAAGCCAACGTAGGATGGGCTAAATGCCAATGAAGCCCATCGTAAACGCCGGTTGATGGGCTTAACAGCCCATCCTACATGCAGCGTACCTCTTGGCGAGCGAACCCGGTAACCAATGGCCAGTATCATCGGCAGGCTGAATAGTTTGGTTTTGTAGTTCTTGCCGTCGGCGGCAGTTGTCAAGGATTCCTTGACAACTGAAGCTTCGACCAACTCACCGTCTTTAAGAATGTTCTTGATATGCAAGCTGATGTTCTGTTTGGTGGCGGCAAACAGCTCGGCAATTTCCAACTGCGTGAGCCAAACCGAGCCGTCTATGGCCTTGAGGTTGATTTTGGCTTGCCCATCGTCGGTTTGGTAAAGAATAACTTCACCCTGTCCTTGGATTGGTTGCATGTCCGTCACGCCGTCACCTCTCTTAGCAAATCAACAATCTCACCTTCCAGCGCCTTGATTTCGGCTTCGATGGTTTCCAGCTCGCGCGGTGGCTCATAGCGGTAGAAATGCCGATTCAGCGGGATTTCATAACCAATTTTGGTTTTGCTGTGGTCAATCCAGGCATCGGGCACATGCGGTAACACTTCACGCTTAAAGTATTCGTCGATGCTTTCCTTGAGCGGGACGGTTTCGGTGTCGCGCAAGTCGGCATCCGGCTCCGGGTTACCTTGCTTGTCGGTGCAGATATTTGCCGTCGCTCCCGGCATCCTGCCTCCCGCGACACTGGCACTTCCCTGTGCGGCGTCGTCACGCTCGCTCAGTGCAGCCAACACGGCTTTGAGTTCCGGGGCAGACAGGCGCACGTCATGGGCGCGGTTGATGTCGCGCAGTGTCAGCAAAAATTGTTTGCGATCTAAAAATAGTGTGTCGCCATGCTGTGCGGCAAAGGCGGCCAGTAGATCGCGGATTTGTTGTTGGCGGGCGCGGCCTGCTTCGATTTCCTGCTGGCGAACGGTTTCGTTCTTTTTACTGCTACTGGTGAGGTTAATAAATGCGGTTTGCTGTTCCAGGCGGGCGATCCGCTCGGCGCTGGCTTGAAAATTGAGCCTGAGCGGACGCTCGACAGTGATCTTGTGATAACCAAAGTCTTCGTTGTCGAACACTTTGCTAACTACAAGCTGTTTGTCTTTGCCATCGACGACAAAACGGCGCGTTTCTCCATTGGTGAAATTGGCATAAATGCGGGTAATTTCGCCGATATGGTCCGGGTCTTTGGCTTTGTCGCTAGGATCGCCGATTCGCCGGCGCTTGTTGCCCAAGGATTTTTCCATTGGGACCCAGAAATTGCGGGCGTCGATCAATTGCACTTTGCCTTTGCGCCGCAGCTCCTTGCGGTTGCTGATGATCCAGATGTACGTGGAAATGCCGGTGTTGTAGAACAGTTGTTCCGGCAAGGCGACAATGGCTTCCAGCCAGTCGTTTTCGATAATCCAGCGACGGATTTCGCTTTCGCCGCTCCCCGCATCACCGGTAAATAAAGGCGAACCGTTAAACACAATGCCGATGCGGCTGCCACCCGCCGCGACTGGGCGCATTTTGGCAATCATGTGTTGCAGAAACAGGAATGCACCATCGTTGATGCGCGGCGTACCGGCTCCAAAGCGACCGGCAAAGCCCAAGGTATCGGCTTCTTGCTGGATGGTTTTCTGTTGCTGTTTCCATTCCACACCAAACGGCGGGTTGGCCAGCATGTAATCAAACGTCCATTTGTTGCCGTCGCTGTCGCGGTCAAAACCGTCGCGGGTGAAGGTGTCGCCGAGAATGACGTTGTCGGCGTCTTCGCCTTTGATCAGCATGTCCGACTTACAGACCGCCCAAGCCTCGTCGTTAAAATCCTGGCCAAAGAGTTTTGGCTTAGCATCTGCATTGAGCTTGCGGATGTATTCCTCGGCTACCGATAGCATGCCGCCGGTGCCGCACGCCGGGTCGTAAATGGTTTTAACCACATGACTTTGCGCCAAGTCATGTTCAGGGTCCAACAATAAGTTAACCATCAATTTGATGACTTCACGCGGGGTGAAATGCTCTCCGGCTTCTTCGTTCGATTGCTCGGCACCGATACGGATGAGTTCTTCGAAGACATAACCCATCTGGACGTTATCGACCCGTTGCGGAGACAGGTCGATAGCGGCAAAGGCCTTGACCACTTCGAACAGGATGTTCTTTTCCGCCATGTGGGCGATTTGCTCGCTGAATTTGAACTTCTCCATGATGGCGCGCACATTCGGCGAAAAACCGTTGATGTAGCTATTTAGATTGGGCGCCAGATTGTTTGGATCGTTGAGCAGGGAATGATCGGCGTCTTTATCGAACTGCATCCGCGATAGGTTGTAGAAGCGGTGGCCGGTTAGCGATTGCAATCTAGCCTGGATGACGCGCTCGGGCTTGCCTTGTAGCTTTTGGGATTCGACAAATACGACATCCTTGCTGGGCGCCAGCAGGCAATCGAAGCGCCGCAATACAGTCAGCGGCAGAATCACTTTGCGGTATTCGTTGCGCTTGTAAGGGCCGCGCAGCAGGTTGCAAATGCTCCAAATAAAATTGGCCAGTTGGCTATGGGTTTCGCCGTTCATTTTTGTTAATCCGTGATCGATTGGCGGATGCCGTTGGCCTTGAAACCGATTCGACAATCCTTGCGTTTTCCGCCGCAAGCGCTTACGCAGGCCGAAGCCGGCAAAATAGGCTATTGAACGGGTATTGGCAAATCAAATGGTGCCGGCAATAGGAATCGAACCTACGACCTTCGCGTTACGAGTGCGAGTCTGTCAAAAGCTCACAACAAGTAACGACAAATAATAACAATATTATTCAATAGGTTGTGAATCTGTTTTTGTCGTGTCTTTTTGTCATTTTTGCCTAATTTTTGCCAGCTAGTGCCCCGTGAGTGTCCCACGGTGTATACTTAACCCGCAAACAAAACGGGCCTGGAAGTGCTACCAACACAACCAAGCCCTGACCGATTTACTTAACAAGCAGGGTTAAGCAATGGCTACCGCAAATTATAGCGCCATTGCCCCCAAGGGGTTTATATGGCGACCATCGAAACACGCACCACTGACACCGGCGAAAAATCCTATCGGGTTAAAGTCCGGCTGAAAGGTTACCCGGTGCAATCCGCCACCTTTGGCCGGCTGACCGATGCCAAGAAATGGGCAGCCGCTACAGAATCGGCAATCCGTGAAGGCCGACACTTCAAAACCAACGAAGCGAAAAAGCATACTTTTGCCGATGCCATAGACCGCTACAGCGCCGACATTCTGCCAACTCGGTTCAACAGTATCGAACAACGAAACCGGCGCCCCATGCTGGAATGGTGGAAAGCCCAAATAGGCCATTGCGTGATGGCCGACTTGACCACTGCCACCTTTGCCCAAGCCCGCGATAGCTTGGCTAAATCGGGGCGCAAGGGGAAGCCATTATCCGCGGCCACCATCAACAAATATTTTGTTGTCGCCAAGGATATTCTGAAACGCTGCGTCAATGAATGGCATTGGCTCGAACAATCACCGCTTAGAGATGGCCGGGTAGAGTTGCCGGAATTACCGCGCGGTATTGTCCGCTTTTTGGACGACGGCGAACTATCCCGGCTCACAGCGGCATGCAAAGAGTCGCCTAACGATTTGCTTTATCCGGCTTTTGTGCTGGCTATCTCTACGGGTATGCGGCAATCGGAGACCATGAACCTGTATTGGCGTGAACCTGAAAACCCACCCACCGAAACCGCGTGGGGCGTGGTCAATTTATCCGAGCCCTGCATCATCCTGCATGCAACCAAAAACGGCGACCGTCGCCGCGTACCTTTAACCAGTCTTGCGCTGGCAGAGTTGCAAAAACTAGCCAAGGTCAGGCGCTTGGATACCGTCCTGGTTTTCCCATCACCAACGCACCCACACAAACCAATCGAGCTCAAGAAAGCTTGGCTAAATGCCTTGCAACGGGCCGAGGTCAATAATTTCCGCTGGCATGATTTAAGACATTGCACCGCCTCATATTTGGCGATGGGCGGCGCTTCAATGGTCGACATTGCCGCCGTGCTCGGTCATCGCACCTTGGATATGGTTAAGCGCTATGCCCATCTATCAGACGGCCACATTACCAACGTGGTCGAACGCATGAATACACGACTATTCGGGAGCGTGTGATGAATTTTGTGTTTGCTGGATATGCTGGGCCACTGCCGCCCGAAAAGGTGGAAAAGTTTCCTCATAGTTTGACAGAAACACGATTGACGTTTTACCTAAAACTCGAAACATGGACGCCAGAGCAAGCGGCTTATTTGGTAAACGGTATTGTTCCCCTAACGCTCGATAATCCAATTTATAAGGACGCCGGAAAAGTTATGAATCTGGCGGGTAGAGTTGTAAATTCCGACTATTTGCTATCTTGGGCAAATATACTGTTGGTACGGTGGCACGCACAGGCAAACCCGCCAGCCAAAATACGCCCGATTGAATTTATTGCATGGTGTAAATCTCAGGGCGTAGATACAGGTTGGATTACGAACGCTGAAGAATGGGCAGAATACGAAGCTGCACAGAAATTACGCCCCCAAGCTGGGCCCAAAGCCGAAGCGGCTGGCGGGGTTAGCCTAGAGAACGATATTGAAATATCACGTCTTTTGTCTTCACCTCTCAAGAAGGATGATTGGTTTCATGTGATTGACGACACGACAAGGGAATTATTTATCGAGCTGTCGAAAATGCCAAACGAGATTCAAGTATGGGGGCGAATGGTTACCAATCCGCCGAAAGGTTATGAAGTAACAACCGGCCAGGACAGAGGCGAGAGTTGTTTGAGTATGCCGGGTGTCAACAGCTTATCTAGGAGTGCATTTACAAAAAGATGGAAAAATTACACCCAACGCGCCAATAAGGCCTGATAACGGATTTTAAGCCCCGCCATCGTTTCGACACCTGTTCAAACAGAACAATTACCCCAAGCCGCAAACGGCAAGACCAAGCGGCGATTCACTAAATCTGAATTCAAGGGGCAATTTATGACCGCTAAAGCAGCACAAACCGCAAGCCGTTTAATTCCGGTCCCCGAATGGAATAAACACCATTCATGGCCGCCTCAGGGCGGATTGAGGCATTTAATCTTCAACGAAAAAACTAACGGCTTTGCGAGCGCGTTTAAGCGGGTTGGCCGTCGGGTTTTGATTGACGAGACCGAGTTTTTTGCTTGCGTCGACCGGCAAAACCAAGGCGGCTGAAAATGAAAACGCCGCCAACATTTCCCAAGGTCAACACACTGACAGCACGCGCTCCTTTATCCCTGCTAGACGGCAGGTGCATCGTTCACAACGCATTTCAATCCGAAACTGGAAGTTATCGGCTAGCGGTATTCATCGAATCGCTACGCAATCGGCATAAGTGGCCGATTGAAACCGAGGAAATTACCGCGCCGGCCGGCGACTCTAAAACCGGTCGGATCGCAAGCTATGCCCAATACTACTTCGAGCCGGCGAATTTATCCGAGCTGAAAATACAATTCGGCGAACGCTTGAACGGCTTTATTGTTTCGGTTCGGCAGTTTGAGGGAAAACGATGATAGTAACGACGTTCCCCACTGTGCGCGCCACAGAAGCAAAAGCCGAAAATATCACCTGGCTGGATTTGGTCGATCGCTGCCAAAATCCGCCGACATACCCCAGCAAAACCGACTGCCAGCTTATAAAACTCGCGACGTTTGGCGAACAACGTACGCCGCGCGGATCGTTGCGGCATGACGGTAACGTATTGTCGGTGGCCGGCATTGAGGCGGATTACGATGCAGGCGAACTCTCACCAGAAACGGCCGCGGCGTTGCTACAGCTGGCCGGCATTCGATCGGTAATCTACACCAGCCCAAGCCACACGCCGAATGCGCCACGTTGGCGCGTTATGGCGCCGTTGAGCCGCGATTACGCACCGCACGAGCGGCGAGAGTTCGTCGGACGGCTCAACGGTGCGCTGGGTGGCGTTCTGGCACGTGAGTCGTTCACCCTCAGCCAGACGTTCTACATCGGGCGCGTTCTCGGTGCGCCGTATGAAACGCACGTTATAGACGGCACGCCGGTAGACTTGTGCAATATCGCGCCGATATTTCCCGCTGCGGCGCCGACCAGGATGCACGACGCGGATGCTGTTGCGGACCTATCTGAAATCGAGTCGGCGTTACGGTTCATTCCGGCCGACGATTATCACGAATGGATCGCCGTTGGCCAGGCGCTATCGCAACTCGGCGAGGACGGGTTTCGGCTGTGGTCGGAATGGTCGGCGCGGTCGGACAAACACGATCCAGGCAGCGACCTGTGGCGGTGGGAAACGTTCAGCGCCGAGCGGACCGGGTTTCAGGCTATATTCGCCAAAGCGCAGCGCAACGGCTGGGAAAATCCGAAAGCGCGAAAGCCGGTTGATTTGTCCAACCTGTTTAATCCTCATACAGGTTTGCAAAATTATCAAATCGGCCTAGACGTTCGAGACGGTACCGAGAACACGCACCCTTTGACCGAGGTGGGCAACGCTTGGCGCTTGGCCGATGCTTATGGGGATCGACTTCTTTATGTGCATGATGCAAAGGCATGGTTGCATTGGCTCGATGGCGCATGGACCTGGGATATCGATGAAGCCGGCGTTCGATCAGTGGCCGCTCGATTGTCAGGACAGATTTACAGCGAAGGCCGCAAACACTTGCACGGATGCGATGTGTTTGCAAAGTGGGCACGGGAATCGCAAAAAGCCCGGACGATAGTTGCGTGTGTATCCTTATTGAAGGACGTTGAGCATTTGCGCATATCGACGGCGCAGATAGACGCCAATCCATTTCTTGCCGGGATGGATAACGGCAGGCAGTTAATCGACCTGAAAACAGGCATGGTTAGGCCGACGATGCAAAAGGACGCGATAACGAAAGCACTAAACGTGCCGGAGATGGGTGTTTCAGATAAGGCGAACCGCTGGATAACATTTCTAAATCAAATTTTCGGAAATGATGCGGAGTTGATTGATTGGCTGCAGCGCTGGTGTGGCTATCTGCTAACCGGTTCGACCAAGGAACAATTTTTTGTGTTCTGTTTCGGGCTGGGCGCCAATGGTAAAAGCGTTTTCGCCGATACCATTCGCTATATTTTGGGCGACTATGCTCGCGCCATTGCTCCGGAGTCTTTGACCGAAACAAAAAGGCAAGCCGGCTCCGCAACACCTGAAATTGCCGATCTGATTGGCGCTCGGCTGGCGCTCAGTGCTGAAACCGAGGACGGAGCCCGCTTAGCGGAGTCGTTGGTTAAAAGTTTGGTTGGCGGCGACACCATGACCGCTCGAAAACTTTATTCGGCGCCGATTCAATTTACTCCGCAATTTAAATTGATGATGCTGGGAAACCATAAGCCAGTCATTCGCGGAACGGATTACGGCTTATGGCGGCGTATCCGATTGATTCCTTTCCTGCGCACGTTTAAGGAATCCGAGCGCGACCCGGAGTTATCTGAAAAACTTAGAGCCGAGGCGCCTCACATTCTCGCGTGGATGGTTGAAGGCTGTTTGAAATGGGACGCACAAGGCCTTAAGGACACACCGGAAACAATACGCATGGCAACCGCCGACTATCGAGACGAGCAGGATATTATCGGCCAATGGATTGAAGAACGATGCTCATGCGGATCGCCTACGGAAACAGCAGGAAACGAGCTGTTTGAAAGTTACAAATCCTGGTGCGCGTCGAATGGTTTGAATGCAAGCAATGCTAAAACCTTTGGTCGAAGACTATCTGAACGGGGTTTTGACCGGCGGCGCTCCAACGGCAGAACTATATGGATCGGAATTAAACCCGATACCAGCAAGTTTTTTTTGCCTGCAGTGCATTAGCAGGCTGGTGAAAAACTCACGAATATTTCCCCTTACCCAGGGTTGCCGTGATTTTTTTTGCGTTGAAATTGACCATGAAGCCAAGTTTCTACGGATTTACCGGCGTTTCAAGGACTTTTTATCCACCTGACGCCGTCCTTGAACGGCCTTCAGGCGCACTTCGCCCTAGGTGGGCGTAGCCCACGCCGGTTTCGGCGTGAATACCAGTAAGTTCAGCAGCCGTGTCAGGTTGTACGCGGCAAAGCAAAATAAGGCTTGGCCTGCCACTTTGGCTAAACCAATGTGGCGGGTTTTGCGCAGGCCACCGACAGTCTTGATCCAGCCGAAGGCTTCTTCGACGATTTTGCGGCGCTTGAGGCTTTGGGCATAGCCTTTGCCGCGAGCGGTGCGGCCATCGACGGCACTGCCGGTCTTTTTACGGGCCACATGGGCTTTGATGTCTTGCGCATTGAGTTGGTTGACGAACGCCGGTTGGTCGTAGCCTTTGTCGGCACCGACGCTGCCGCCTTTGGGCACGCGGCGTTTGATCATTTTTTGGGCGGCTTCGATTTCGGCGGTGCCGGTGGCTTGGGTGGTTTCGACATCGACAATCAGGCCATTGCGGTTCTCGGACAAGGCATGCGTGATGTAGCGCAGTTTGGCTTCGGTGTATTCACCTTTCTTGTAGAGCCGCGCTTCCGGGTCTGTCGTGCTTTGGTGGGTGGCGTTGCTGCGCTTTTCGCCGCTGAAGTCGACCTCGGGATTGCGGCCGGCGGGCTTATCCGGACCGCTACCGTCTTTTTTTACGAAGCTTTTGTGCGAGGCCCAGGCTTCGATCAGGCTGCCATCGACACTGAAGTGTTCGTCGGACACCAGGTTTTGCCATTCGGCTATGGCCAGCACTCGGGTGAAAAATTCGCGGCTGAGGGATTCGGACAATAGGCGCTCGCGGTTGGCGCTAAAGACGCTGCGCTCCCAAACGGCGTCATCAATACCCAGCCCCACAAACCAGCGAAACAGCAGGTTGTAGTCCAGTTGTTCCATCAACTGTCGCTCACTGCGAACGGTATAGAGCACTTGCAACAGCAAGGCCCGCAAGAGTTTCTCAGGGGCAATCGACGGGCGACCGGTATGCGAGTAACGTTCGGCGAAAACCGAGTCCATCGAGGCTAAGACGCCATCGACCAATAGCCGTAAGCGACGCAACGGATGCTGTTTGGGTATGCGGTCTTCCAGGCTGACATAGCTGAACCAGCTGTGTTGGATGGCATCGTGTCCGCGCATTGGGGCATCTCCAAATTTAGGTAGCCTATTTTAACCGGTACCAGCCGTTATCGGTCTTGAATTGCTTGGCTTTGGGAGTTTTTCACCAGCCTGTTAGGTGGTACGACCGGCTTAGTGGCAGGACTGATCGGTTTGCGTTTTGCCGGTTTTGTCATTGCGGGCGGTGCAATTCTAGGGCTCATTATGGCTGGTGCCACCATCGGGTCGTTGGCCGGTGGTTTGTCTGGAATGAGTACAGGTAATTCAAAATTAAAACAATTCGAGATGGCTATTGAACAAGGCCAGTTTCTAATATTGGTGGATGTTCCTAAAACCAGGATAGAAAGCATCAAGCAATCGATAACGAAACATCATCCAGAAGCAGAGTTTGATGGGATTGAACCGATTTTGCCGACAAGCTTCGTCTGATGAAAGAGGTAAAATGTGTGTGGAAAGTTTGGAGAGAGGGTGTCCTGAATTTTGTGTAAACGGGGTTAATTAACGGGGCAGCATCCGGTCTTCAAACTGAATGCTAAACCGATTTAAAGCCGCTTTCCAGTCATGCAAGGGCATAGTCCATTTTTTACTGATATTCATCAGAGCCAGATAGAACAGTTTCGATAATGCCTCATCGCTGGGAAACGAACCACGATTCTTGGTGATTTTCCGTAGACTCATGTTCACTGACTCGATGGCATTGGTGGTGTAGATGATGCGGCGTATCTCCGGCGGATATTCGAAGAATGGAATGACGCGACTCCAGTTGCGCCGCCATATCTGGGCAATCGAAGGATAATCGCCATTCCATTGCGCTTCGAACTCGGCCAGTTGTTGCTCGGCTTCTGAAACGGTGGCCGATTGATAAATGCGCTTGAGGTCAGCAGCAATCTGTTTGCGCATTTTCCAACCGACGTAGTTCAGGCTGTTGCGTACCAGATGAACGATGCAAAGCTGGACGGCGGCTTGCGGATAAACAGTTTCGATAGCTTCGGGAAACCCTTTCAGTCCGTCGACGCAGGCGATGAAAATATCCTGCACGCCGCGATTCTTGAGTTCCGTGACCACCTGCAACCAGAACTTGGCACCTTCGGTTTGGGCGATCCATAGCCCCAGGACTTCCTTCTCGCCATTCAGGTTAATGCCAATCGCCAGATAGACAGCTTTGACCCTCACGGCGCCGGTATCACGGACTTTGACGTGGATGCAGTCGAGATAGACGATGGGATAAATCGGTTCCAGCGGGCGGGATTGCCAGGCCTTGACTTCATCCGCTACCGCATCGGTCACCGATGAAATCAAGGAAGCCGATACCTCGGCACCATATAGCTCTTCCAGATGACTCTGGATTTCCCGCACCGTCAGGCCACGGGCATAGAGCGAGATGATCTTGTCGTCGAAGCCTGTCCAGCGCGTTTGATGTTTGGCGACGATTTGCGGCTCGAAGCTGCCATGCCGGTCTCGCGGAATCTCGATCGGCAATTCACCGAAGTCGCCTTTGAGGTTTTTCCGACTCTTGCCATTACGTGCATTGCCGCTGGGATTAGTGACGGGCTCATGCTTGGCGTGACCCAGATGTTCGGTCAGTTCGGCTTCCAATGCGCGCTCAACCAAAGCTTTGGTTAATTGCTTCAGCAGGCCGTTTTCGCCTATCAGGTCTTCAGGTTTTTGATAGCCTGATAGCAAGCTATCGAGCAGTTCAGTCGGGATGGTTTTTGCTACGGTCATTTTTTCTCCTTTAAGGACTGGCAGTTTCCTGCCTAATGGCCGTTTACACAAAAATTCTTACACCCTCTATCGCTTACGAGCAGTCAATATTTTGGTAATTCAATAATGTTTCTTTTATGCCGGATAGAATACAAATCATTTTCCTGATTCGAACCAGTTCTTCTTCTGTGTCCCGAACAAGTTGTGCAAACCATTCCGGCTCAGACATAATTATTTTTTCTAAAATTGTATAAGTATTAATGTTTCTCGGCTTTTTGAAACGTTTTTTTTCAAATACCCTTTTTCCAACAAATTTGGCCTCAAACCACTCTATGCTAATCGAGTTGCTGCGATTGTTTTTTATCCTAAGTCCAAGCGAAATTGACGGATATTCTAAGGCGACGCTCTTTCGATTGTTGCTCCAATAATAAGTCACGTAATATTCTGCCTCTTTATGAAGAATTGCTCTCTGATTGATAATCCATTTATTAACTTCATTACATGATTGCCTGTCACTTTGATTCAATGGCATGCATATATTTTCAGAACCTTGCCCCCTCTCTTTTAAGATCGACTGGGTTATATCATCATTACCATAAGAAGAGGTTGACTCATATCTAACAATATGAGCAATAATTTTTAGCAAATAATGCTGCAGCTTTCTGATGCGCTCGATTTTATTTTCCGTCTCATTCGCCAAGCTCTTTAACTCTATGGGTGCTTCGACCAAATAATCATCTATATAATAAATACGAAATCGATTACTTTGTAGATTGAATTTTCTCGTTTGAACGAATTTGTTTTGTTCCCACTTACCGATACCCCATGTAACAGCGAATCTATCGTTTGTCATTGGCTCTAGCTTAATACCCAATGGATAACGATCGACGCCCACAATTGTTCTAACCAAACCAGAATAGTTGTCCGTATATTGTTCGATGATTAAACTGGCCTGTTCACGCAACTGGTCAAGCTGCTTGAATATCCACGCGCATACTTCGGGCGGAGTTTTATAATGATGGTATGCAACCGTCCCGGTCAAGTTACAGGATCCCGTCTCGACCATGGCCTCACCTTCCTTGCCTGAGTTGAAAACTGCCATGCTAGCGTATTTGAAAATCTAAACCCGTTGGCAAAGTGCATTTCAGATGCATTTAGCCAGCGGGTTCCTTTGATCGATCTTGGTAAGATCGACGCGCGTCTATCATCAGTCGCCAGACCTTTCCATTACGTAATCAGGACTATATTCATGTTTGTACTCGGTTTAGATATTGGTTATTCGAACGTTAAGCTCGCATTCGGTGATCAACTTGCACCACCAACCACAAAATTATTTCCCGCCGGGGCTGCACCCGTTGAACACTTGCCCCAAGCAATCGATCGGGCGAGCGATACTTTACGTGTCACGCTCGACGGCGTCGCGTGGGGCGCTGGCATAAGTGTCAGCAAACTGAGCAATTGGAACCGTGCTCTACATCAGGACTATACAAACACCTCCTCTTATAAAGCGCTGTTTTATGCCGCCTTACTATCATCCGAACGTTCTGTTATCGACGTCTTGGTTACAGGTCTCCCAGTATCACAATGGCAAGACAGGTCAGCGCGGCAAGCATTGGCCAATCAGCTCAAAGGTGTTCACCAAATTACCCCGAAACGGCAAGTCGCTGTAGAACAGGTTCACGTCGTTCCGCAGCCAACCGGCGCCTTCGTCGAACAACTATTTACGACGCAAGACAGACGTTTAAGCGATGGCCGGGTATTAGTGATCGACCCAGGTTATTTTTCGGTGGATTGGGTGCTATTGAACGAAGGTGAAATTGTTTCTGCGTCGTCCGGAACCAGCTTAGAAGCTATGTCAGTGTTGCTAGACAAGACAAGTGAATTGATTTGCGACGACCATGGAGGCAAATTGACCCCTGAAAAAATTGAGGATGCTTTGAGATCCGGAAGCAGTAATGTGCTATTGCTGGGCCAAGAGATTATTCTCCAGGATTATTTGGCCGCGGCTGCACAATCGATCTCGATGATCGCATTAGAAGCCATGAAACAATCTCTCCGCCGAGAGAAGGGTTCTGTTGATATCGTCTTACTGGGCGGTGGTGGCGCATCCCTTTACCAGAACGCAACTAAAGAATTTTTCCCCTTGAACCCCATCTTTACGCCATCGCAGCCAACACTTGCCAACGCGTTAGGCTTTTTCTATTTCGGGAGGGGGTGACGGTGAAAGTATTGGTGACAATCAATCCGAATGCCAACCCAGAGCTTTACGCCGATATCGAAAGAATAAACTCCCGAGATCGGGCGGAACGAGTGCGGACGCTAGCAACCATGGCTGTTGTCATCTCACAACTCGGATTACAAAACTCGTCCGCCGTTGCTTATATATCAGCTAGTGATTTAGCGTCTGAGTCAACCTTATCAAAACTCAAATCGAGCTTAGCTTCCGAAGATTGAAAACTTTTGCTATTGCATTTTTATATTTTTGTGATTTCTTAATAAGTAAGCCAAACATATGCGGAAATTGTTACTTATCTTGTACCTAGTTTCTTTGTCAGCTAATGCTTACTCGAATGCACTGATAAACTCGAATTGGGGAAAAATTGCCGCAGAAAAAGGGCTAGACCCCTTTGAATTGTATGCCGTATCATTAATGGAGTCATCGAAATACAGTGCGAATTACACCATAACACCATGGCCATTGGCCATCAACGCTGCTGGAACGGCTATTTTTCCGCGAAACCGTGGGGATGCTTTAAATGCCTTAGCACGTGAACTCGAAAAAGGAATTACATCGATTGATGTCGGATTGATGCAGATAAATATTAAATGGAACGGCTATCGTGTCAGCGATATAAAAAGCCTATTCGATCCAGAAGTTAACCTTCGGATCGGCGCCGACATACTTGCCGAAGCCATTCGCTCAGAACCGCATGATAAAACTCTCGGATTAGGTCGTTATCATGCAGGTTATGGCAACGAGCCCGATCGACTGGCACGCGCATACGCCTATGGAAAAAGAATATCGCTAATTGCCAATAGGCTTAGAAAGTATTTCGGAGACTAACAATGACGGAGGCAATCGAAGCGTTCAATCTAAAGCTTTTATTGTTCATTCGAGAGTCCATGCTTGATGATCAATCCAGCAAATTGAAAATTTTACTTGGATTAGACAAGGAAACAGCACAGCTAATAAGCAGCATCAGTATTGACGAAGTAATTACTTTATCTAAATCAGGATTTTTTTTGTTCTCTCCTCGAATTAAATGTGATGAATTTAGAAAAATATTAGACTCAAAAGAACCGGACCCAAAAACACTTATAGAAATTCTAAATAGAAATGGATAGTTATTTATGAGCCACAACGACAAGGCGATTACGGTTTTCAATAGACATGAATTAGCTCTCACAATGATTAGAGCGGGTTTTCGGACGTCTATCGTGTTTATTCATACACAATTATCAAAACTGTTGCTGCGAAGACTTTACAAAGAATTGCATTTGAAATCACCAAGCTCTGGGTTGCTATCGTCATCTGCCTATGTCCTGTCCAATCGCAAGAATCAACTCTACGCAACCTTATTTATGAATATATACGCACAATTGCATGGAAAACAACAAAATTCTGTGGACGTACGGCTTGTGATCGAATCCTGGGATATTTTTAAAATGTTGGTACCAAAATATATGGAACTCGATATACATCCTCAAACGATCAATGAGGCGTGGACATTGACAAGGGACTTTCGATGTGAGACAAATTATTTTGAAACCTGCCCTAAATGCGAAAAACAATATTTGGCTTGTGATGACAGCCGCTTAGCAAAACGATGCCCTTACTGTAACGCTTCGCACTAACAGGTTGGTGAAAAACCATATTTCAGACACTAATTTTGCTCAATCGAACCAGCATTTAGTGGGAAAATAGCTTCATCACCACTAAATATAGAGTCATTCAAAGCCAAAAAAGAGTTTTTCACCAACCTGCTAATGCTAAAACTCAACAGTCAAAAAATTCGCTATCTGCCGATCCGCCCCAACCATATCGATGATGGCCGCATTGCTTGCCCGCATTGCCGCCGCAGAATTGTGCCGTACGTGTATTTTGAGTACGGCGTCGCTGTGCACTCAAGTTGCAGGTTATGTGGTGGGACCGTTCAGGTTTTCCGGAAAGCAAAAAAGCATATGACTTTATTAGGATTGCTTTTCCGCGTCCTTCTTTTTTTCGTTTTCTTGTTCTTGATGGTTGCCTATCATGGTTGAATTTGATGAATTACAACGTATTACCATTAAGATAATCCAATTACTTTTCTAACATACGTCTGCGTTTCTTTAAACGGCGGAATGCCTTGATATTTGTCAACATTTCCTTCGCCTGCGTTATAAGCCGCCACTGCTAATTGTAAATTACCGTGGTAGCGATCAATCAAAAACCGCATATACTGCCCCGCCCCGTCAATCGCTTGCTCCGGATCTTCGCGGTTTGTAACACCAAACCTATCTGCAGTTTCAGGCATTAACTGCATAATGCCTTTCGCTCCTTTTTCCGATTCGACGTGTGGATCGAACGTCGATTCCACTTCGCCCATACGGGCCAATAGACCCGATGGAAGACCGTATTGACGTTCCACTCGATCGAAAATTGGTTTCAAGTGACTGGGCACGGCGTAATCAGCTTTCGGATGATAATCAGTAGGTGAATCTACTGATCCGGCTTCACTGTTTTTTTTTATGGCGTTATTATAGTTGCCGATCGATCTTACTAAATCAGGTCGATTTTGCGTTGCAGCCCGATTCAACAATTCGGCGATATCGCCGCCGATACCCTCGCCGTGTTCGGTCACTAATTTTTCACGCGCTATTGCGGTTCCAGCGCCATCTCCAAAACCAAAATCAGCTGGCCTTATTCCCATGCCTGTTTCCGTGAGCGCCGCTTTGTAGTATTCGAGCTGGGCCGGTGTTAATTGATTAGCCACTTCGTTGCCCTTTGTGTTCCTCCAAGCTTCAACGGCTTTTTTTCCGCCTTCACCTGCTTCACTAAAGGCTTTTTGTGCCGCATCCGCATAACCATCACCCTCCGCAAGATGTTTTGACATTGCATCGTAGAATGGACCTGCAATACCGTAGGCCTCATTTCCCAATGATTCTAATTGCAGTCTCGTACTATACAGCGCCCCAGCTACACCATCGTAATTCATTTCTCCAGCCGATTTTTCGCCTCTGGCCAGATGGTTTATCTCTTTGGCAAAGTAGTCAGCCTTGGTCCCCGCCATTTCTGCAAATTCAGATCGGGTTCCGGCGGTTAGCTCGTTTTTCTCGGTATCGTGAAACTCGCTGACTTTCGCCTCGCCGGCGCCGACCGCTCGGCCAATTTCGCTCATCCGTGCATTCACCTGATGCGGCAAATTGCCGGCCGCCGCGCGTGGGTCAACCACGCTGGCGCGATCAAATTCCGCACGTGCCTGGCCGTGCTTGGGCGCATCGGCTCGAAGACCCGCGTTCTTGTTCGGGTCGGCTATCTCGCCGGTTTTCGCTGCGAACGAGTCGCGCAGCAATTCGAACCCGGCCGTTTTTGCCTGTTGCGATTCGCTTGGATTCATAGATCTGAATCTCGCCGGCGAATGTCCTGTCAACAACGACATGCCGGCCGCCGCGTAGGCCTGGTTTTTATCGGTAATTAAACCAGAGGATCTCCAGTCACTGGCGAGTGTCTGTGCATCGCCGCTTAACCCAAACCGCGTTAACTCATTATTCAGGCGGCTCATTAAACCGGGTTTTGTACTGATCGCCTGTCCGGATTCCAATGCGCCGAATTGGGCGTTCGTGCCGAGGCGGCTTTGCATCGACGCCGTGGCGCTATAGGCTTCCGAAGCGGACAACACATCATTGGCAGACGATTGCAAACTTTGTAGTGTTTGGTTGTTAAGACCCAGCGACACAACTTCGCGGGTACCGGACTGCGCATCGGATGCCACGCTACGGGCCAAGTCCGTTTGAAATCCCGCATCTTCGGTCAAGCGCGTGGCCATATCGTTGGCGATTTCGTTCGAACGTTGGCTGTTTAAGCCGAATTGGCTTTGCAACCTATCGCTGATATTGGCTTGTAGCATGTCTTTTTTGGAGCCACCTTTAGAATTACCTTCGGCTTCATCGCCACCTTTTCGTTCCAGTCCACTGCCACCCAGCGCCATGGCGCCTGACAACACCGAGGCAAATTGATCCGAGGTCATATCGGTATCGCTATACCGCTGTGCGTACCCTGACCCTTCGCTGCGCATCAGCTTATCGGTTTCCGACGAACTACTGTTGAGCCGGCGAGAAAATGATTGTCCTGTCGAGGCGTCGCGATTCGAGGCAAAACTGTTGCCCGCCGAATTCGCCAGTGAACTCATAAATTGAGCACCGGCCTGGCGCATATAGTTCGATGACGACGAGACGGCTTCGGAAGCCTCTCGAGACACATTGAAGGTCGGCAGCACATTTTCCGCGCCGGTTCGGTGGGTGCCTTTCAGCGGAGAGTGTTGATAGGCCGACTGATTGGCAAACACCGGGGCCGTCGCCAACACGGCAGGCGATCCTGCACGCTCGTCGATATAATCTCCACTCTGCATGCGGCCCATGAAATGCGTGGCGGTGACCGAGCCGCCGTAGACCAGCATCAAGGCGATCGCCGGCGTTGAAGACGCCAGCATGCCGCCGATTGCCACCCAATCTTGCAACACCATATCCATTTGGTAAATCCCTTCGATCGAGGGAATATTGAAGCCTTGCGCATCCAGGGCGTCCATTTTTCCGAGAGCCGACATGGTGATGTACAAATTGATGACCGCCATGATCGGCATCCACAGTTGGATCCATAACAGCATTTTGAAGTACTGGCCAACCATCGAAATCCCGGCAGACCCCAGCATGACGGCGAAGACCATGAGCGGGGTAATGGCGTAACTGAGACCCTCTATCCAGGTCATCATCGGCCGGACGATCCGGGTAAACAGCGTCTGTTCTGCGGCCCATTGCATGTTGCGTTGCTGGATGGATTGATGGACCATGGCCGCTTTGTTCCACTTCAAGCCATCTTCGTAGCGCCCGACGATACCTTTTTCGAACATTGGCACGATCAGGCTCGCCAGCATGTAATCGTTCGCACTGATAGTGCTATTGGACAAGGCTGTTAACGCATCGCTGATCCGCGTGGACACGTCCTCCGACCTTGCGAGATTCAAAGTTTGCTGCAGTAAGTCTTCTAAACCGGTAATGCCATACTTGGTAATGTAATCATCCAGCGCCGCATAGGCATCGGTACAGGTCAAGACAGTCGGACCGGCGCCCAAGTAGACTTCTGTGGTGTAGATTTTGGAATTGAAACGTATCGCCGTCATCACGCTCGCCGTACGCATGATCGCGTCTAACGTGGTCTGATTTAAATCGACCCCGGTTAACGTACATTCTTTTACGTAATTGACGAACGAAGCTTCCAGATCGACCTTGGCACTCGGTGAATTGGCTTTTCCCAGAGTTATCCGTGATAACAGGCTTTTTCGGACAGCAATTAAGGTATTGAGCGGATCCGCGAACCCGTGTTCAGTCATACTCGGTACCGAAAATCCTTGCTCGAACAAACGCGTCAAGCGGTAACCCATATTGGACAGGATGGAACCCGCTACCGCCGGCCCAAACGGCACATTGTTGACCACAACCACGTTACCAGAATAGGCGTCTTCAACCTTGACGACTACACCCGGCGCAAAGAGCGCGGTATAAATCAGCATAGAGGCAAAGACATCCTGATAGCGAATGCCACTCGCATTGAATTGGGTCAAACCTCGCAGCATCACCATCGTCACTCCCAGTGATGCGCCGACTGCAGCAGCTCCTTTGTAATCGTCGGTTAAAGAAATCATGGCGATCGCATTCAGTATCGCTGCGAGGAACTGGGAGTCTCCAATCGAAAATATTTCGTAAATCACTTGGTTTCCTCCTGAGTGGGATAATTGGCGGCGCTAGCGCCGGTTTGATCGAATGCTGCGTAGTTACGGGTTGGAGTGGCTTTCATGATGTTCGAATAAAAATCGACCACGGCTTTGATATTGCCGTATCGCATCGCCAATTCAGTGGAATCGTCTTCGATTTGTTGCCTAGCCACGCTTAAGGTATCGGCCAATTTCGCGGCGTACGCGCTATCTTCAAGTGAGGAAGCATAGCGGGCGGCATCGTATAAGTTCTGGACCATCGCTTGTGCTAACTCCAGCGCGATTGCTGGCGCCGCATCTTCCGCAAACAATCTGGCCATACCGTAATCCTGTCTGGCCATGTTCCGGATCATCGCGGCGACGGCCCCTGGTACCAACTCCATAAATGCCATTTCATCCGGAGTTAAGTCGCCGGTATTGGTGCCGAATTTGTAAACCAAACCCGGTTTGACGCTATTACCAATCAACAAGTCGGACACTCGTTTACGCAGCCCGACTAAGGTCACGTCTTTAATGACCGGATTCAAACAACCGTCGATTTCGGTCGTATCGCAATCGTAGATTTTGACTTTGCTATAACTGCCGCTACCCGAACCGTTTAACAGCTCTTTCATCCCGATAATGCCGTTTAACACAACGACAGGATTGGTATCTCCCTGTCCATCGCTGGCCGCCGAGGGCTCATTAACAATGACCGTGCCGCTGATGCTCATCATCGCTTCGAGTAAATCCAAACCGCCAAATTGGAACCAGTTTTTCGCGTTTTTCTCGTTTAAAGCTCGCCACACCAGGTTTCCCTGAATAATCTTCTTCATTTCGGTAGGCGCGTTGTTGGAGACTTGTTTAGTCGGGTCGCCTTGTGTCGAAGTGTTGGTCAGCGCCCCGAAGACATCGGTAACCCCCTTGGAAAAGGAGATTTTCGATTTTTTCATATTCTCGGTGACCGATGCCGGTAACAAGCTGGTGGCATCGTTCACAATGCCTTGAGCCAATTGACAGGAATTCGAGAACATTTGATTAAGGTCCTGGATCCGTTTTTGCAGGCCGGACATAAGAACTCCGCACTGATTACACATCGCGTCGATAGCCAATTGAAAGGCGTATCCCGTTGCGTTGGCAGCGACAGAGCGCATCAAGGTAATGAACTGGTCCTTATTAATGAAAGAAAAGCTGCCACCGAATAAATCGATACCCCCGCATCCGGCGCTAAACGAAGGGGGTTGAAAGGAAACCAAGTTAGTTTCCACAATCTTATTACGGGAGACTACGGATCCACCTGTAATGACCCCTCGCCTCTGGCCTAGGTGTGCGGTTGGCGTCGTGACGTTGGTCATCGTGCCGAACATCGCGTCCATTTCCTGTTGCAAGTCAGCGAACCCACTGGCCGGCAGCACTAGCATCCACGCCAGAACGATGATTCGAGTAATACGCAAGTGCCCCATAACAGCTCCTAGTAGGCTATTGAATAGAAACGGTTAAGGCAGCACGGGTTGCGCGCGCAATGCCTCAACCAATCGGCCAGGATCGTTCATTACCGGCTCGGTCAATGTCCCCGCCTCCGGAATCAAAAAAGTTGAATCTGTCACCCCGCGCGCCGTGCTAAACAGCCGGTCCGATATCCACCCGGCATTCTTGGCCGACAGCAATACCCTAGAGGTCAAATCGTCCAGCGACACAACGCCTTGGGCAATCGGCAAGATTTCGTTTGGGGGCTTCATTAAGAACAAAGCAGGAGTAGACATCACGCCTAACGCCTTTGCCTGTCCAGTATCCGATCTGAATTGCTTATAGAATCCCGACGGCATCGGCTTGCCATCCAAAGACACCGGATAAATTTTGAAACCGAAACGCTGCTCCAACACCGTTAACAAGGGCGCTTGCGCTTCGCAAAAATGGCAATCCGAACGAAAAAAAAACAAAAGGCCAGCTTGTTTGGATATCGTCGACATGGCCTGTTCATTCGCCTGTGTCGCCATTTGATTGGCGGCATTGGATGCAAACGTGGCCAGCGGCCGCCGGTTATTCTCGTCCAGCCGCGGATCGCTCATAACTACTCGTTGCGCCACAGTGGCAAACTTCTGGGCTTTATCCATCATTACCCGTTGCAAGTAGTAGTAAGCCGCCACGTTCTTTTCAGTGGGGTTATCGATGGCGGCGTCCTTGTAGTGTTCGAGATTTTTTCTAAACCATTCAGCAGAGAGGTATTCAGGCGGCCGAGGGGGTTCAGAGGGAGGATTAGGATTTGATGAAATCTTTTCCTCTGTCTGAGGCGGACTGGGAGTTTGCTCTATACTAGTGTCAGGAGTTGTTTCACGCCAAAACCATCCCCGCTGTTTGTCCAGAAAAAAAGACGGCTCTCCCTCATCGGATCGAGCCATCAACGGGAGCAGCAGGCACAGCAATAGGAGCAGACATGGATTCATGGTTTCATTATCTCGTTTTTAAAAATTCAAACCCGCTGGCTAAATGCCTCTGAAATTCACCTACTCAGGCCCCCTGGCCGTTTCAATCCCTTTTCAACGAGTACCTTGATGATCGATGACATGGAAATTTCTATTTCGAAAGATGAATACAGGTTATTACTGGAGTTTTTGTTCTTGGCTGACAGATGCGTGCTCAGTGCAGAACGAAAGAACCTAAAGTCCACCGAGCCTTATCGCGCGCTGATCGAAAAACTCTTGAGCTACGCCGAACGGTTCCAATGTGCCGATTTGGTCGTCGATATCCCCGGACTCCCTCACCGAATGGTGTCCGACTCCTTAGAATCAAAACTCATTTACAAAATCTTCAGCGAGTCGTTAAATGAGGATCAATTCTGGTTGAAACTCGCCCATGCTCTGGCAGTAAGAGACGTCGACGCCGAATTAGGCGCGATTCCTGCTCATCCCCAAAGCTCACCCGGACAAACCGAATTGGATGAAATGCGCCTGTTCAAGCTGGCCGAAAAACTCCTCGAATGGCGTAACGAATTGCTCCGGAACGGCCTCAGCCGCTTAGAGTTACGCGCTCCGACGGCATTCGACGTGGTGAGCCCAAAAGGCCGATCCGACATCAATTAAGCGCGGCAATCACCGACTTATCCACAAAATCTGTGGACAAGCTTGTGACAAATCAGTCAATCATCGGCAAACGCCCCCACAATTCAACCAGTTAGAAAACTGTGTAATATTTGAGCAATCTCACTATCATCCCCTAGGTCATCGGCACAACGGCAAGCATTGACACCAGACCCATCACGGTGGATATCGCCGAACTCGCGGCGGCCTGAATCTGGCTCAATTTACTGAACACATCAGCCGGCTGAGTGTAATCGACGATTTTCTGGAACTTCAGGATTTGTTCCGCCACGCTGCGGCGATCGCCCATACCGTCGACCAAGCCAAGTTCTAACGCGTCTTCTCCGCTCCAGACCATTCCCGTAAAGAGATTCGGATCGTCTTTCAACCGATTGCCGCGGTGCGTTTTCACCACCTCGATGAATTGGTGGTGTACGTGAGACAACATGGTTTGCAGCTGTTCGACGGCTTCGGGTTCCGGGTCGGAGAACATATCGCCGACGCCCTTGAATTTTCCAGCCGTATACAATCGGCGCTCAACGCCCAGTTTTTGCATGATGCCGGTAAATCCGAACGAGTCCATTCGCACGCCGATCGATCCCACCATACTGGCCCGATTGGCATAAATTTCATCGCCGGCCACCGCTACGTAGTATCCGCCGGAGGCGCCAAGGTCGCTGATCACGGACACTACTTTCTTATCCGGAAATTTTGTTTTCAGGCGTAGCACTTCATCGAAGATCATGCCGGCTTGTACCGGCGTCCCGCCGGGACTATTAATTTCCAGCATCACAGCTTTCGCCTGATTCTGCTCGAAGGCGGTGCGCAAGCTGGCAATCACGCTATCGGCATTGGTTTGGCCGTCCGGGGCGATTTCGCCGCTAATACGCACCATCGCGACATGGGGTTGATTCCGGTTAGTCAGATACGACCAATTGGAGTAGACGGACAGTCCTAAAAAACTCACGAACGCCAATAGCGATAGAGTTCTAAACGCGGTATTGATGCGGTGGGTTTTGCGCATGACATCCGCGTTGCTTTTGACGATTTCCAGCAAGGCGTTTACGGTAGTCGAGTTTTCGGTCATTGTTTTCACTCCAGAATTTCATAGTCAATGGAATTTCGGATATCCGCCCAATAGCTCGGCTGCGATATCGCGAATAATCGCCCTTTCCAGGCTGCGAGGTGTTGTCCTTCACTGAGATACCAAGCAAATAACCAATGGCCGTCGGCCGTCATGCCGCGCAAGAGTTGACGAGCTTTGGGGTTATCCCACGCGGCTTGTCCCGCATCCTGAAACTGATTCGCGGGATCGAAGGTGGCCGGTACGGGTGGCGCCCGGCGGATTACCAGGCTGTGGGCGGTGGCCACGCTATCGTCTTTGTCCGTGGCACTTTGCAAAATTACCGGATAACCTAAGATTTCGTCGCGCGCGGGATCGCGGGGCGCCGGCTCCATATCCGCGAGACGCAACACTGCCCACAACGGTTCGGCGCCACCCGTCAGGCCATACACTCGCCAGCGTACGTTTTTGTCATCGCCGCAGTTATCCTGGCACGTCGCAGTCAATCCGGCTTGCCACACAGCGGTTTCGAAGCGGCGAATCATATCCAAGCGGGCAGTGACCGGGATGCTGAGTGAATTGGCATAGCTCTCGTCCATATACAAGCGGCCATACACTTTGTACAAGTCGGCCGGCTTTGCAGAGGGTGTTAACAGGCTTAGCACCAATCCCGCCATGCCGATGCCAGTGCTGACGTCCATTCCGGCCGGGGACAACGGTGCGCCAGTGGCCACCGCCCCGACGAAACTGGCGTCTTCGGCCATATTCCTTATCTGATTGGTCGCACCGGCTGGTGTCTCAGCGATTGCCTCTTTACGGGCGTTAAACTGCTTGGCCTGGAATTGCTGATACATTAAGTCCTGCACGTCTTGCCTCTTGCTCCGACTACCGAGTACGTCGCGAATTAAAAACGAAATTTGATACGCTTCCTCGGCCGGCAGCACTTTGCGGTGTGCCTCCGAAATCGCAATGGGTCGGGAGGCAGGTGCGCATGCAGTCTGGGATAACACGATGACGACGACGAGCGAGCGAGCGGTGGTTGATGTCATGGCAGTTATCCTTAAGGTTTAGATGGAGCGAGACCTGGACCCATGGACCAGCCTTGTTCCTCCGCGTCTTGCCGGGTCTGGTTCATGTCGATGCCTTGCAACCGCAGAACATTGCGGTCCGCCGTATTGCGACGGTCGCCCTTATAATTCAAATCGGAACTGGCGCCGGTCAAGACGTCCAAATTGAGTTTTTCCGGGGTTTGCGCCGTCGGTAAGCGCCCGGTACTGGTGAGAATACCGATCCATTCGCTCAGGTTGACCTTGCTCCAATCGACTTTTTGCAGTTCGCTGATTGCAATGCCTTCGCACTGGGGCGACTTAGGCGGTCCGAAGTTCTTGCCTAATTGCGGCCGGATTTGTTCCTGCAGTATTCTGGCCAACGGCGAGTTGAAACAACAATAGGCGTAGTTCTGTTGAACGCACATCCCCAGTATCTTGGAGCCGCAGTACTGTCCGACAAAACTACAGGCTTTCACGGCGTTTTTGGCCATCAATTCGTATTCTTTCTGCTCGCACTTGTAGATCATTTGCACGACCATGTTCAGGATTTGATAAATGGCGTAGGCAATCATGATGACGTTGAGCATCGTCCCGATATAAGCCGCCCCTCCACCCAACTGGAGTTCAGCACCGGTACCTTGTAAATTACCGGCCGCATCTACTGCGGAGGAAGCCCCTTGACTACCTGCCACACTAAATAGCGCATTCGCTGCTTGTGGACCAAAAATATCAGCAGTCCAGGAAACCATTTTTTCCATAGCCATATTCCGCAATGAACTGACCACATCCAAATACGCGGTTTTGGTAAAGCTGGCCGTGCACTCGGAGCCAATGTTGTCGACAACGGAATCGAGTTCGGCCAATACGTTGTCCCAGGCCGTTTTAATGGGGGTATAAACCGCCTCACCGGCATCGATCAAAGGGTCGCTTAAGGTTTGCCATGCCCCGCGAATCGGGTTGGTTTTATCCAAGCGCATGACAATGTTGTGGGTTTTACTGACCTTGTACATCAGATCGATGTACTCGCCGATGCCGATGGAGGTCGGCGATTTACAGCAATCGATTTCACTGGTCAGATTGACTACTTTGCATGACCCTCCCTTGCCCTCGAAGACCTTGCAGGTGGTCACATCTTTCGGATCGCTACAGGTTTTATCCATCGCCGCTTGTTGTGCCGAATTCAACGCGGCCAAGGCATTGGTAAAATCCTGGCTTTGTGTACGGGTAATATCAACACAATCTTCGCCCATACAGCGTACCGTTTCGCCGCAGTCCGGTTTCACGGACGCCGTCGCCTTTATCACGCCGAATTCCTTTCCGCAATCATAGGTATCCTGATACAGCCAGCACTTTCCGCTAGCGCCAATCGTCCCGTCGACGCACTCGGATCGGACGAAGGCACAGCCGCGCGCTTCCAGGGTTGCGCAGGTCTCCGGCACCTGAGCTTCAATATCGCTGACGCACTGTTTAGTTCCGTCCGGCTTTGTCCAACACGGAATATCGTTGGAATTGCACGTCGCGGTCATGGTCGCTTTGGTGCAGGTTTCCGGAATATTTTTGAAAGGTGCGTCTTTGAAATTCGGTTCGCACACCCACATTTGCCCCACCGAAGTGGTGATGGCCATGCAATATTTGTCGCCGATCTTGATCCCGGCGTTGATATCACATGTGGTTTTCACGTTTTTGCAAATTCCGTCGTCCGCCGCCTTAATTAGGTTCTGGCAGGACTTGTCGTTCATGGTCCATTCGTCCCGAATAATAATTTTCAGCGGATCGTATTTCAGTCGGATTTGCGCAAAGGCTTCGCCGCATCCTGAGACCAACGCCTCCGCATTGAACTTCAGGATGGAATTCTTCCGGGCGTTGACAAAAGGTTCTGTCACATTGATGTTGGGATAGGCCTGCCAACTGGTCGACATTTCGCACTTGGGCGACGGTGCCCAGCCGTTGTAACCCGTCCAGACCAGCTGGTCATTGATATGAACCCGCATATAGTCATCCCATTGGGCATACAGGATGGTCGCGGAAATGATCGCTTCCGGATGCTTCACGATGTATTGGCTGGACACAGTGGGATGGGCGCAGCCGCCGTCGCACCAGTAGTTGTCACCCACGATGCCCACCCAAAGATCCACGCATCCGTCCCCACAGGATGCAATTTTGGTTTCGCCTTGGGCCGGTAGAATGACCGGCTCTAGCAGTACATCGTGACTGGCGACGCAGGTATTGGTAATGGGAGGGTTACGCCGACAGGTTTTGTAATCCGGTTGCGTGCCTTTACCGGGGGTGAGTGTCGCCTTGACCTCCTTATTACAGTCGGTGAAATATTGCGAGAACAGATCATGGTTCTGCATGACATAATCCGTCGATCCCCAGATGGGATCATCGAATAGATTGGGATGCGCCCGATTCGCCGACTTGATTAGAGTCCGGTACGCTTCGCCGGTATGGCTAGTTTGGCTTTCCATACTCGTTTGCATGTCGTTGCCGGCTTTGATGGTCGCTGCGTTTTTGCCGTACAACTGGGTGAAGGTCGTGGCGTTACCCGTTTCTGAATCCGGATACAATTCGCTGATCGGGACCGATACGTCCTTACCGGTATTGGGAAAAAGGACCAAGCTTTTTTGATCGGCGCTGAGTGTTGGCATTACAAACCCGCTGACGGCGCTTTCACCGGTTTGTTGTCCAATTTTGGCTGATTCGCTCATAGTGTCAGCGACCACCGCATGGGTCGGCACCCAAATCAACAACACCATCAAGAAATGGCAAATGGCTCGGGTAGATGTGCGCTCGGAAAATTCGATAGCCATCTTAAAATCCTAGACAGCAGTCAGTCCATCGCCACAATATGTAGACGTGGTATTCGCCGGAACCGGGATAAGAATGGCCTGCTCCCCATAGCAAATCACTTTCGCCAATCGCATGTTTGCTCTGGGTATCGGCCACTGGGTAAAACATGGTGGTAGCGTATTGGGATTTCGGAATAAACGGGGAAATCGTCCCGCCGCAGACGTGATCATCGCCAACGGTTCTATGGGCTAGGCCGCGCCGATGCAGTGCGGCCGTAGCTCTTGTCATCAATAAACTGCTTTGACGCGGCGCAATGCCTTCACCGGGATGGGCGTGACCGGACAACGGATAGATGCCACCCCAGGCCCCGGCGCACCAGAACATTTCGTCAATCGGCCGGCCGGCGGACGCCGCAACAGCATCGAACGAACACGCCGCCAATGCCACCGGATTCGCAAATAATACGACCTCCGGATTGGTGAAGAATGCCAATTCATCGTTGTTCCAGGTCGGATCCAGTTCCGAGACATACAGCAAATCGAAATCTTTGTATCCGTCGGCAAAGCACCGATCTTCCCAGAATAGATCGAGCATGACGTATATCGGGAATGCGTAATAGTGATAATTCAGGAAGACTATTTCATCAGTGTCGTACACAACAGGCGACGAACCGCCCCACAATCGCACATTCGACTGATTGATTTTTGTGCCGCCAAGCGTCGGCGCGCACCAAGGATTCGGCACCAACTCCACGACCCTGGCCGGACCCCAATAGCCCATGGTCATACCCACTTCCGGGATAAGCTCTTTGCCGTCGCAAACGCAGTAGACATTACTGGCGGCGGACGACGGAACCAAATCGTCGCCCACGGACGAATCGCCGCTACCTTTTGTTTGCGGTGCGCGAAAATCCAGCACACCGCCGGCCAGCCGAATCGGAAACAAACATCCCCAGCAAATATCGGTAATCAATTTCCCCGACCAGAGTTCCGCGTCCGGACATAGGGCGTCCGCAGCACTTGACTGGCCCGAACACAAACACGCACACAGCAATACAAGTTGCAACCACGTCGCTGGTTTAGTCATGGCCTGCCACCGCGATTTCTCTAACTTTGATGTGCATGCCGTCTTGTTCGACGACGCTGGGAACCGCTTCGAGATTAAAACGTTGCCGCACGTCGGCGGTGAGTAAGAACACCGATTGTCCCAACCGCTCTTCGAGCGCATTAAACGCCTGCCATCCTTTGTCCCGTTCCAGACTGGTAATCAAATACGTCACCGGACGACCTGTCATCGCCTTCCCCTCGCGCTCAGCCGCCGCGACTTGATCGGGTTGCGTGGCATCGAAGACCACCAGACGCTGGGTAAACGGCAGTTGACTCAGCGGATTGATGCGCTGCCCTTGTCGGACGATGATCTGTCCTGCCGGGGTGACAACGTCTCTTGGCGCTGTCACGGTGATATCAATCAACCGCTCGCGATCTTGCTGTGCCGCTGCGAGCGATAATAGTTCGGCTTTTTGCCAGAAATGGGCCTGTGCTTCACGTTTCTTGGCGGTCCAATCGATGCCGGCCATTCGCGTCTTCATCACCTTGATCAAGTCCAGCTCGGCGATAGCCTGAGTATCGCCGTGTACGCCCAGATCCACGACTCGATCATCCGGCGCCGGACGCGATTTTAACTGTGCCTCCAACCAGGCGGTATCGGTAACCCCTTCCACCTTGGCCACAACACGGTCGCCCTCCTCCACCGTCAAACTCGGCACCACCTGAATGTGGGCATTCTGAAAACGGGTCGGATCCAGTTCGATAGACGGAACCCTCTGAGCATCCAGCGTTTGCGCCAAACCATGAATTTCGCGAATAAATTCCTGCACCCGCTGACCGTCGCGAATACCCCTGAAAACCACTAACACATCGTCTCGGCCGGCGGCCGCTTCGAATAGATTGAGCAGGCCGGTCCGACCCAAGGACGTCGAAGCGTACAGGACATAATGCCGGCGTTGATCACGCTTAGGCTTGGCGAAGGGTTGCGGTGAAGGCGCATGCTTTAAGGTTTCCAAGGCCAGCGCCTTGGCATTCGCCGCGTGCGGATTGGCATCCAACCAGGCCGGACGCGGTCCTTGTTGAGCGTGCTGCATCAACGCCTTCGAACGCTCGAGCCAATCGGTATCGGCGCCGGCCATTGGTACCGACCCACCGATCAATACCGCCGCCACCGCTATGGGCTTAAAATGGCAACGCATAGACTTTGCCTATAATCTGATCGGGATGCACCACGCCCCAATAGCGGGAGTCGAAGCTATTCTCGGTTGTGCCTGTCACCCACAATTCGCCGTCTGTGACAATCTCGGTCCGAATAAACGCGGCGGCCGGTTGCTTTAATTTACACGCCAACGCCAACCCTTCGGAGACCACGCTACCGTTCACTCGCGCGGTTTGAGTATCGACCGTTACGGTGTCGCCACCCACACCGGTCGCGGTCTTGATCACGATGTGGGTAAACGAAAACCAGGGCGCCATGGCCATGCGTTGATCCGCGGCAAACGCCACCAGATCGTCTCGGCGAATGTCTTTGGCGTAGGTGTCGACCACGAACCAGCGGTGATTGCCGGGCAAACACCGATCTTTCTGATCGTCGATACCAATGCGAAACCGATTTTCGAGATAAGCACCGCCAATCACAATCGCGATCAGCGTCGGGAGGGCTTTTTTAAACCAAAATACTTTTTGATCGAGGGGGTTACTCACCGACATAGACATCCTCCGGCGCACCGACCACCATGTTCGCATCGACCACCACGAAACCGGAATCCACCAAATGCGAGATTTTGGCCTGCCATTCATTCATGGCCTGCTTGATGGCATCTTGACTGGCGTCTTTCGACAGATTTCGGGTCCACCCGGTCCGGTCTATCACGAACACCGGCGTCAATAAGTTCAGTTTTTCCAACTCGGTCGATAGCGAATGCCTTACCAGCCAATAGCTGGACGACACACTGACGGCAATGGCGGCCAAAACAACGGCAATCAATGATTTAAGCGACATGGCGTGTTTCCTGTTGTAGCAATAAATGGCGGATGGCGGCATCGGTCGAATAGCCTTGCCGTTTCAGATTTTTGATCGCGTTGACGTGTTCGGCCTTGGTGGAATACAGCAAGCGTTTGTAGGGATCGACCACCAGACGGGCGATGCCTTGACCGTATTCGGTGATAAAGAAAATTTCCGAGTAGACGCCGGGGATAGTGTGAACCGATTTGAGCAATTGGATTCCGCCATCGGAGAGCGGCAGACGATTCTCGTTTTTAATGGTGTCGATCGCTTCCGGTTTTTGACCTAACAGATACATATTGGCCGAGTTCTCGACGATGGCTCGGCCGGTAGGCGAGCGATACAAATCGTTGACCGACTGGGTAATCGTCACCGCGGCACCTCCGTATTTTCGGAACCGTCGATAACCATGTTCAATGAAGGTCGCTGCGTCCCCCATACTCAATAAATCCCAGGATTCGTCGATGATCACGATCTTGCGCCGATCGCGCTCTCCGAGATACATTTCCTGTTGGATCTGATAGATCAATTGCAGCAACACGACTTGTTGTAAGTGTTTGCGCCCCTTCAATTCCTCCAATTCCAACACGGTAAAACTATTCTGAAACCGAACATTGTTGACGCCATTGAAGAACCGGCCATATTCGCCGGTCGACGTGAAGGGAAAAAGCTGTTCGCCGACATCCTTCAGTCTTTGGTCGGATTCAGCCCGCAACCGCTGAGCGATATCGTCGACGGTCATCTTTTGCGCCATTTCATCCCATAGCCCTTTTAAGATCCGCTTTAATCCGGCGGTCTGAAAGTCGCTGAGTTTTTCGGTGGGCGCCGCCATCGCGGTAACCAATCCGGCCACCACATCGGCTTCGTCTTCCCAGTTTTGCACCAACTCGAAGGGATTCAGGCAAATCTGTTTGTCCGCCGTAAATTCCATGAATTCGCCGTCCAGCGTGTCGGCCAGATTCTGATAGGAGCGGCCGACGTCAATTACCCAGATCTGCGCCCCTTCGGTGAGATAATTGACGATAATTTCATTGGTCAGAAACGATTTACCGGACCCCGATTGCGCGGCGATGCAGCAATTGAAATTCGATCCGGAATCAAATAACGAGACATTGACCAGTTGTCCTGAGCGCGAAATAAAGTTGAGTACCGGCGAACCAGTCCCCGACCAATCGGCAAACATCGGCAACAGCGGAATGGTGTGACGGGTTGCCATCGTGATATAGCGGTTACTCACTTGCACTTGGCTGAGTTCCGCGCCCAAGGGCAGGCAATTCAGAAAATATGGCAAACTAAAATACCGGTCTTCGAGCAGCTGAAAACCCAGCTCCCGGTAATAGGTGCGCGCATTGGACACGGCTTGGGATTCTTCATGAGGATCGCAGAACAACACCATGCCGAAATAAGTGCGGATGGGGCGATCGCCATCGTTCAGCGCATCGAAGAGTAAGTCGAAATTGTGTTTTCGGATCGCTAACTGCGGAACGATATTTAATAGCGGTCCCACCGCCTGATTGGCGGTGAATTGACGCTTGGTCTCCAATTTCATCCGTGTGGCTTCCGAATCCGGGTAATGCAGTGTGACGGAGATCAACACATTGTCGCGAATACCACGGGCTCCGCTCAGTAGATCCCCCAAATAGCTCAGGGCCGAGCCAAAATACACTTGATCCGGCAGCCGTTTGACCGATAAGGTTTTCACCCGTTTGTTGCTAAGAGTCACGCCGGTCTGATCGACCGCCAGTTCGTTATCGAAATCGAATAATTGTTCGCGGATCAATTTACGCGGATCGCACTCGGGCACCACCAGATCGTGCCAGCTGGCTTCGGGGTGCCAATTCAACATCGTGTTCAACAGACGTACATACACGTCGGCCGTCAATGTCTTTGGCCTTAATCCACTCGTCGCTAACGCTTGAAAAGCGGCCAAGAGCAATTCCGACGCATGTCTCAATTCTTTCTGAGTGGGTTTTGCCCCCGACAACGGTATCTTTGCAGTCACCAGCACATGAAACCGCCTAACCCGTGTCGGCAAGGCTTTATCGATCGGATGCTGAGTCGCCCCACGCAGATAGTCCACATTGGAAGCCACCAAGGCTTGATACAACGGATTTTGTTGCTCCATTCGGCGCGTCTTCAAGGTGGCCATCACCGTGTCGATATCGGGCGACGCCCACAAACCCACCTGGAGCAAGGTGTCGATCGGCCATTCCTGATTCAACAAGACGTTGATGCGATCGGCGATCGACGGATCGTTTCCGAAGAGCGGCTCGCACAAAAAACCGAATCCCAAGCTGGCGTCTTCTCCCAAAAACAGATTGGTATCGGGATCGAACGCCAACACGGCGAATAAATTGTCGATTCTGTGGTAACTTTGTTTAGGCATCGGGGTTTACGCTTCTGTTTAACTCTATCGAGTAAGGGTTAACGGTACGGACCTTCGCTTGCTTGCTTTTGACAAGCCTTCTGGCTCTTGCCGCATTACAAGGCACCAGCTCGGTACCATCGCTGCTAAAAACCGGGACCTTTAACCGGCCATTCTGGTTATTCCGAGGACTCACTTTCATGACCCATCCTGAAAGTCAGATGGCGGTTTCCCGCCGGACCTCGTTATCCAAGGTGTGATCACAATCACTTAAAGGATTGCAATTCCAAACCCAGATCACGGTCTATCGATTACGGAATCGATAGGATTACCATGTCGCGGTAACGACGGCGTTGATGATGCCAGGGGCGGTAAACAAACCCAGACCGGCGGCGACACCGACCGCAAAACCCATCAGGGAATTGCGCAATACGCCGGCAATCAGCCCGACGACGATAAACGCCGCCGCAATCAATTTGCCCAACGATCCTTGCATCCAGTTGGTCAACAAGGTGTACACGGCGTTGAATTCGGTACTACCGGTACCGGCAAACGATTCGGAGGAAAACAGAAACATTCCCGCCACGGCGACAAGGGCGACCAACATTTTGACCATCACCCGATTTTGCATTTTTTTCATGGTTATACCTTTCAGAAAAGTGAGTAAATAGGCGTTAAACCCAAATCTCGGGCGCGGCAACGCCCGGTTGGCGATCTAACGCCTAACTCACCTTCTGGTGGTTTATCCGATTGCTAAAACGGCGATTTTGCTTTTAACAGCGACTCGAATCCTTCCGGCATTTTGCCGCCCCCTCCCCCCATTTTTTTACCGTCCACCAGTCCATCGAGATCGAATTTGTCCTTTTTAGGCGGTTCACGTTGTTCCACTTGCAGGGCACGCAATTGCGGATTTTGCGTTACAGATTTCTTGCCGATCATCCAACGTCTAGGCTCTATCTCGGTAAACACATAACCGGACACATTCAAGTCGCCGTCTTTGTCCTCCCAGGGCGCGATCCAGATTCTCATGACTTCGGATGGCGTGCGTATCGGGGTGGGATCCTCGATATGCGGCACTGGCGATTGTTCCCGGCCACTGCCGGTCAGGGTCACGGGTTGCGGCTTGGTCGCTTCGCTGGGTGCAGTTCCCTCACCGGCAGGCAACGCATTATCGGTAACTTGATAGGCGCGTTCGGTGGACATACAAATCGGATCATTCGGCATCCCTTTACAACCATACGAATCCGGAATCAGCGTACAAGCACCGAGTAGCGGTACCAACACGATCAACAAAACTGATCTGAACATGCGTTTCACCTTATTGTTTTGCAGTTGAGACGCTTTGAGTGCTATTCAGCCAACCGGCTAAATCGTCCGGGGCGCCTTTGTGGGTACGACCGTCCTGGGCAATTACAAACGGCACCGCGGCCAATCCCAAGATGGCCGAAGTAATCACCGCTTTCTGCATGGGCTCCTTGTCGCAGTTGCCTGGAAGCTGTTCCGGCAACCCGGCGTACTCCTGATTGAGCAGTGCGGTAGTCGCCTTTTCCTTGTCCTTGGTTTGGAGCAAGCATTCGATTTTGTTGACCAGAATCGTCGACTCCTGTCCCAATACCGCGATCGGGATAATCTTGAAGGTGTAACGATCGGCGAGTGCCGGCAGCTGCTGTTGCAACTTTTTGCAGTAGCGGCATTGCGGATCGACGAATACCACAACCGGGGTTTTGCCCTTGCCCACCAGCACCGGGCCGAGTTCGTCGATGTTGAGTTTCATATCGGCTAGCGGAATCCGATTCATCACGGAATCGACTTGTTCGATCCGGGTAATCGGTGTTTTCGACCAGGTATCCATTAATTGGCCCTTGAAGGCAAATCGGCCGTTGCGGGATATGAAGTAGGTCTCGCCGCCCGCCTCTACCATATTGAAGCCATCAATCGGCAAGGCCTTCATCGCGTTAATGGCCCCTTTCGCAAACAATGCGGCCTCGGTCGGTGTCGAGACTTCAGGACTTGCCACGGGTGGCTGACCGGCGACAGCCAGACTGGACACCACTAAGAGGAAAATTGCAGGGAGTAATTTCATGGGGTCTCCATTCATTGATTAACTTTTTTCAAGCAACCGCAACTTGGTGCCGCGTTGCACGACTAAATTGATCTTGCGGGTCACATCGATCTCGATCACCGGGAACAGGTTCTCCGCATAATCGATGTAATAATTTGCCAAGCGCTCCATGGCGTACCCGGTTCCCCGTAAGGCCCCTCCCTCTATCGAATCCTGGCTAAAGGAGCGTTGAAACGGGGTTGTGGCCACGCCAGCGGGTCCGGCCAACGCCAGCACCTGGGTTTGCGTTCGACCAAACATATCCGAGAATCCGCGCAGAAAGCCGGCCAACAGTGCATTGCGCAGTAAAGCGCCTTGTTTGCTGACGAAGCGTCCGCGAATACCAACCTTGCCGTCTTCGCCCACCGCATACGCATCCAAGGGAACTTCGATAACACCGCCATCCTGGCGTACACAGGAAATGGATTCCGCCCGAATGTAGGCGCGTTCCGAACTCAAGTCGCCGAATCCGGAGCTGACCACAAAACATTCTTTGACGTCAGCCGTATACCGATTCGGCAGGATGGCGTCGGCTTTTAAGCGCACTAACACCGGAAATGGGTTTTTCTGTGCACTACTCCCGGTTGGAGCGTCCATACCGTTCAACAGGTTGCCCGATAAAATACTGCCTGCCGGGATGAGGACGCTTTCTTGTTCGGCTTTTTTGGTCTCCGCGACTTCGACCTTTTTCTTGGTTTCAGGATCGGTGCTGGCAGCTTGCTTGATCACTCGGATTTGCAGAGCATTTCGCTCCGAGTCCCGCGCCGGGTTCGATGCAATCGGATCAACAGGCATCGCCGCCGGGTCTTGATAGGCCCGCGGATTAAACAAATTGTCGGCGTTGGTGACTCGCTCCTTGGCTTGGTGAGACTTTGCGCCGGCATCGGGAGGCAACACTGTCTGAGCCCCCGAAGGTTCCGCTTTGTTTTCGGTTTTCAAGCGATCGATTTCCGCTTTCAGCGCTTCGATTTGTGTTTGAGCGGTTTGACCAGTTTGATCGGCCAATTGTTTGATCCGTTGCTGATCTGACGCTTGATATTGATTATTTTGGGCGACTACGCCGTCTAGCAGCGAGCGTATTGCATGTTGATCCTCCTGGAGTTTGCGAATTTGTGCCCCAAGACCGTCGATTCCTAAAGACCTGGGATCTGCATCGGTGAAAATATGCCGAGCAACGTCCTTTTTCGAGGCATTTTGTACCGGCGGCGGGGCGTCGCCCAACATCAAACTGATTGCCACCATCAGCGTCGCAACAATCGTAGTGACGACAATTACTCGTTGATAAGAAGGATTGAGCGCGTCCCATTTTTCAAGTAGCGTGTTCTTCATAATCCGCCCTTATCGCAAGACCGACGGTCTGATCTGTTCTTCGGCTAGGCCTCGTTGCTTCACTATCACAAACAACTCGGTCGATTGTCCGGGTTCCAGCCACACATCCGGCCAGGCCGCCACCGCCACAATGTCGCTAAGCCCGGTTCCCTGACCAATACAAGAACGCTCGTCGAGTTCGATGCGCTGAGGGGTGGTATTGACCGTTTTTGCAATTAAGATCGTCGTATTGCGTCCATCAAAGGCTTGGCCGACGGTAGTTTGAATGCCCTGCTGGTCGCAATAAACGGTTTCGTTCGCCGATACCGGGCGGCCACTGAATCCATTGGGACTTTGCATTAACGCCAGTTCTCTCAGGGTGGCTTTCAGTTGCGCGACATGCTCTTGTTGAACCGTATCGTCGACGTTACCGCTTTTTTTGGCTGCCGGTTGCGTCTGAGTCAGGCGAGAATATTCGACGCCGGCGAGTTCAAGCCGAATCTCACGGGGCGGAATCAGTTTCGGCGCCAGCGTCAGCGATATGGCAAGCGATTCGTTCTCGCCCGGCGTTATGTATAGAGTGACCGGATCTTCGCTATTGCTGGCGACATAGACCACATTGCCCTCCACTTGCGTTTCGGCGCGACTGACCGTTCTGACGCGAGGACTGGGAAACGGCGTCACAATTCGATTCAGATGGTTTTGCGCCACCGTGATAATCTCATTGATCCCGGCCGAGACTTTGATGGTTTGCGGGGCGATGCCGCCGGCGGGCGCCGTTTCCGCGGATTGAACGGTTTTCAATACATCGGCTGGAACCGCTAACAAGTCTAACGACTGAGGTTCGGCGACGGCACAGCAAGCTACCCCAAACAGGCCAATCATTAACGCGCATTTACGGATTTGCATGTGTGGACGCCTCCATTTGCTTTTGCATTTCTAAAAACTCTTTGGTTTTCGGTTCCCCTTGATAGACGTTGAGGTCGCTCACCACCGGGTTGTAGTTAACAATCGCGATTTGAAACTCGTAGGTGCGAAAGGATGATTCGGGTTTATCGTTTGGACCTTTGGTTATGAGCTGGCCAGTCACGAACACTTTGTTGGTTTCTTGTTCGAAATACACTTGATTCGGCGTAAAAGAAGTCGATATTTTGTCAATCTTCAACGCACTGATCTGATCGTTCATTGCATTGATGATTTCGCGATGGATCTCCGATGACAGTAATGGGGATATCGCGTTGCCTACGAAATCCAGTGTGTTGGGGGTTACATTGCCAAGTAATTGCGCTAGAAATAGACCCCACGCTTCCTTGGTTTGGGCAGACGCCTCCTGCCGGGAAATCTCGACCTTCTCAGTCAGATTGGGTGGGATCATGATCACTGTCCGTTCCGTTCGTAACGCGGCGAACGCTGTGATGACGTTGGTTGCGAGCAAACCGATCAATAAAATTCTGTGCAGGCGGTTTTCCGCTTGGACAAAACCCCACGACTGTAAAAATACACTCAGCTTCATTGGTAGTACTTCCTGATATAGGGGTTAGGGACCGATATCGCGTTGGTTGGGAGTAAACCGACCCAATAAGCTGCGTGTACCAAAAAGCCGTTCGGCCGGTTATCGGTGAATCGGCGGATGAACTTGATCACGAAGTACGATGCGATCAAGCAATACAACAGATGATCGATGAAGATGCCAAGCAACATCATGGCCACCACAATGACCAAGTCGTGGGCGGTCCAAATCAACAGAATAGGTGGATCATCGATAAAGCGGGGGATCTTGGTAGGTTCCATGCTAGCCTCCTGTGTTGGTGGCTATTGTGCACAAAACGCAAATTAAAACCCGCTGGCTAAATGCTTTTAAAATGCACTTTGCCAGCGGGTTTGAGGATCAGGCTTGTGATAAACAGGTTTTTTGTTTGAAGAGGTCGCCCATGATTTTAAGCACTCCCTCCACCTGTAAGGTCATACCATCTTTATTTTGCCAAAGTCAACGGCACCAGAGACAATAATGCTAGAGTAGCGGAAATTTGGACGGGGAAAATTGGCAATGGCGGAATGGGGTCGAAAAGATGCCGAGATGGCAATTGCTTTGAAACGCGCCGAGTTAAATCGCGCGTTGAGCTATAAAGTCAATTATGACGCCGAGGGACATAACATCTGCCTAGCGCTAATACGTTTCAAAGACAATACCATATATGTGCTTACAGCATATTCTAATGACAGCGCAATGCCAGAATCGATCAGGCTCGGATTGAACTTGATACCGAATTTGTATGCTTTCATGCCGAAAACAGAGTTTTTTGGCTGCGATGGAATGGCGCAGTTCCATACCGAACCGAAGCTGCTCAATTATCTCTTTGCAACTCCCGGCATCCGCCAGAATGCATTTAGCGGTAATCTCCCTATAAACACTTTCTATAAATCGGTTCTCGAAAGTCAGCGCGAACGAGCTATTTGGCATTCGCAACACGTAAAGCGCCCTGACGACCTCGCTTCTGTCACCTTAGTAACGGAGATCAATTGTTGTTCGACTTGCACGGAATACTCAATCAACCGATTTCGGAATCGATTTCCCAACATTCCACTTCTTGTTATTGAACTTGGTAAGGAAGTGGGTAAAAAGCTACCGGTCCAATTCGAGAAAATATCGATCTCAATCACGCCAAAATGATTCGGAGTGTTAATTCCGATATCTTTGGAAAAAATGGCTTTTTGCATTCTAGGCTAGGAATTTCGCTAAAGGGAACCTCCGGGTAATGGAATTCAATGACGGCTTTCGACCGATCAATCTGAATAGCTGGCAGTCACAAGGCGACCCTAAGGCGACAGTCGCTCTGGCTTTGCCAATGTCCGCAAGTTGATATAAGCCGATTCTGGATTTGCTGAAGTAAGCTGGCTTCAAAGATAATAAAATCCAGCTTTAAAACCGATAATTCTGGAGTTTGAAAACAATTTGTGTGCAACGAAGCCTGATTATGTCAATGCACCTGCTTTGGCTCGCATAGCCTTACGCAGTCTGCGTCCATAATTTTGTGCGAAACGGATTAATTTTTTTAAATGGAGAAGGAAATGTGGATCAAAATATTTATGGTAACCAGCTTAATACTAAGTTTTAATATTTTACCAGCTCAGGCAGCATTAATAGCCGGAACTTCCAGTGGAATAAATGTCGTTTATGACGTCGATACAAATATTACATGGACAAGTGATGCGAACCTATTGAATACAATGCAGACTAACCGAGGCTACGACTTTGTTGTTAATGAAATAATCGCAAAAAGTCCTGTTGTCAACTCCTTGCCAAATCAGTTTGACTCGCCGCCTTTGAGTGGTAGCCATACCGTTTCTTTTGGTGATTTTGCGCCCGGTGGCTATGTAAGTTGGTTTGGTGCTCAAGCTTTTGTGAATTATCTGAATACTGTCAACTATGCTGGTTCGAGTCAGTGGATTTTACCTATTACTATCTCAAGTGACGGCACATACCAATTTAGAAACGATTATTATCAAACCGACAGTTATTTGGGACATTTATATTACGACGAATTGCATTTGAGTGCAGGTGCTGTTTTTGGTACAGGTGGCATTTTTGGCAATGGAATTCTGAGTGCGGGTCAGCAGAGAGATATTGATCCGTTTGTAAATGTGCAAGCGAAAGCATATTGGTCTACGGAGACAACTTGGTCTGATGTTTCTTGGTATCTAAATACAGTTGATGGTGGTCAGCGTGACACATATAAAAACATTTCAGAACTCTATGTGTGGGCAGTAAGTCCTGGTAATCTTCTGGTGACAGTGCCATTGCCTAGCTCAATATGGTTGTTTGGATTTGGGATAATTGGTTTGTATCGCCTGAAACATCATAGTAATATTTTTTAATTATCAAACTAGGCGCAATAAATGTCATTTAAGTCTTGGCAAAGCTTTAGGCAATTTAGAGAAAAAATATACTCTAAAACTAGATTTGTTTACGATGATGAAACCATGAGCTTTATTGATGAGATTATTGATACAAGCAAATATAGGATTGCAAAGCTTTTAGAAGGTAAAATCTTATGGCGTGCTCAAATTGGAGCTGAAAATGAAGCAAGAGTTATTTACGACGATGATGACAATCCAATCAGCATAGAGTCGGAACCATATCTACCAGTACGCATGTATCCTCGCTCAAACTTAGCGACGGAAGGAAGAGTTAATCCTAAGGGTATTCCATATTTGTACCTCGCAACTGATCGGGAAACAGCTATGAGTGAATGTCGCCCAAATATAGGAACAAAAATCTCAGTCGGTAAGTTTAAGATAATCCGATCATTAAATATTGTTGATTGCTCGATGAATCACGCTTCTGAAGACCAGATTTTTTACAATATAGATACAGGCTGGTATGAGCCAGACGAAGCTGAACGTGAAAAAGCAGTGTGGACGGATATAGATAAAGCGTTTTCTATTCCAGTAAACCCAAACGAAGACAAAGCTCAGTACGCACCGACACAAGTAATCGCTGAAGTATTTAAAAGCTGTGGTTATGATGGAATAGCATATAAAAGTAGACTTGGCAAGGGTTGTAATATTGCGCTATTTAATGCACAGGATACTGAGCTATTGAAACGCTATGTATTTGAGGTTAAGGATTTAAATTTTGAATTTGAAGAAGTACGATCAATTAATTTAGGTTAAATCTGGAAGGGTCATCAAGTCCTTATATACCGATAAACAACTCACGCAGCATCGTTTACGAGTATTAAAAGTGTTACGTCTGCTTCGGGCAAGACATTCATTGTTGGCATTTCGGTTCCGTCTGATAGCTATGTAATGTTATGGTTCTTAACACAACTTTATCGAATCTGAGCTTGCCCCATAAAACACAAGATTATTCCTAACAATTAGGCATTCTAATTTTCTATCGACATTCTGTGCCGCCATTTTTTTTACTTCGACATTTTAAACCTTTTCCACAGTCTAAATTGGTTTTGCACCTTGTCTCATTTTCCGATTTTTCTTTAAACCGAACAAGTCCAGAGTCATAATCGAAACTGAAGTTACCCAATTCTTCCAACGCGCTTTGCCCTAGAAGCAATGGAGCATCAATTGAACTTGAAATGCTACAAGGAATATTTTTCAAAGTTCGAGTTCCGATTTTCAAAGTGCGAATTACAAACCTATTGCTTTGTGTGACAGAACCATCAGCTAATTTATATTTTTGACCTGGAAGCCAATCATTTTTAGAAACAGTTTTTGTTTTTATAAGTGTCAATACAACATCAGGGGACATTGATACATCGGCAGCTCCGCTATCAATAATGAAGCTCATAGTTAGGACTTCGTTTATTAACACAGGAATTGTATAAACACCACCTGATTTAGCTATAGCAACTTCATTGTATTCATCTGTTTTTTTATCTGAAATTGGTTCTTTATCGCTAACAACTGTTTCAGCTCCAGCAGGAATTATTGGGGTTGTTTCTTGATTTTTTTTTGCCGATAAAATTGAGCTTACGCGCACCCGAATATCTTGGGGAAATGATAAACCATCACAGTTATTAATTATGCCGTTACACGGGGTTCTTGATTCTGCGGCTAATTTGTAATAGATGAGGGCAATATCTGGCATTCCGAGGCCTTCTGCTGAACGGCCTAGATAAAAATAGGCTTGATCTGAGTTATGTCCCACTTTGGTTACTAATAGTGCTAATTCTTTCCACTTTGCAGAATCATATAAACTTTTTTCTGTACTCCGATTTCTCCCCCACAAACCGGCACAGCTTAAGTTACAGTCTAACCTAATTTCACCTCTAGCAAATGTTTCAAAATAAGATGTTTCCATCTCTGGAGTTAATTTTTTTAGTGATGAACATCCAGTATTAAATAAAATTAAAACTAGTAGAATTATTTTAATCCTTCTCATGTCTTTTATGATTTTGGTTGTACTAACGGGTGAGGTGGTTGCTAGTCAAGAATTAAACCCATTTTATATGGTTTTAATTAATTATGAGAGTGTTTAAAGTCTGTGGATGAGGTAATGTATCGTTCAAGATAAGTGCGGTTCGTAAACTCACCACGCCCTACGCCTGCTTTGGGATGGACATTTGTCGTTGGCGCTTTTGTTGCGTCTGTCGCCTTTTGGCCGGTTGGTTGAGGTCGCCAGCGGCTGCTTTGCAGTCCGCCAGTTTCCAAAATCTGGATTTCCCAGACTGGCCGCAATGTAGAATATCAACCGGCAGAAATGGGGTCGAAATGTCACCGTCAGCCAAACAAAATGGATGTCAGCTTTCTAATTAATTCACAATCAACCGAACTCACCCAGGTAATCCTTCTTGCCGATTTCCAACCCATTGTGCCGCAGAATGGCGTAAGTAGTAGTCACGTGAAAATATACATTGGGTAGCACGAAGTGTGTCACGTAGGTTAAGCCGGTAAAGGTCAATGTACGGTCATGCAAGGGCAGCAAAATCGTCGTGGCTTCCGATCCATCGATTTGTTCAGCGGTAAACGAGTTGATATGCGCCAATGTTTTATCAACTCGCTCGATCAACTCGGCAAACGAGTTTTCAACATCGTCGAACTTCGGAGGCTCCTGTCCGGCTAAACGGGAAACAGCACCCTTGGAAACGTCACTAGCAATTTGCACCTGACGCTTCAACGGGTACATGTCGGGATATAGGCGTGCGTTGACCAATACCGACGGATCAAACCTTTTGGTCTCTGCGAAATCAGTCGCTTTTTCCAGAATGGATCGTAATTGCGTCAGACTGCGGACGAGGGGCGGAACCGAAATGGCAAACATGGATAAAGACATCTGATAACTCCTGCACGGGTGAATCAGTCGTGTGGGTAGTGTAAGCCGCTTTATCAAAACGCGCGATCAATATTGTCGATTCGAATTCGGTTGCCGTAGGGTTAAACTACAGCGCATTAATATATCGAGATTCGACATGGTCGAGCAAAAGCCCGTTCGTAAGAAACACACCAACAGTACCAGTCAACCATGCTTGTACACGCTGCATATCGAGCTTAGGCCTAATGAAATTCGCCCACCGATCTGGCGAAGGTTGGAAGTCGATGGCCGTATCAGTTTGGCGAAGTTACACCACTTTATTCAGGCCGCCTTTGGCTGGAGCGACTATCACCTGCATCAGTTTAAAATTCGAGACAAGATTTATGCCCTGCCGGACCCAGGCGATGAGCTCGATATGCTGGACGAGCGCAAAGCCTATTTGAATCGCTTGCTGGCTACCGGTGACACTATGCTCTATCGCTACGATTTGGGTGATAACTGGGAACACCTGGTGACCGTCGAGGAGATTCGCAACGACTTAGACAACGATCCCAAAGGCGGCGCCTGGGTATTGGATGGCGCACGCTCTGGTCCTCCGGAAGATGTCGGCGGCCCGGAGGGTTATGCCGATTTTCTGGAAGTCCTGCAGGAGGAACCGAATTCTGAAGAAGCCGCCCATTTGCTCGAATGGGCAGACGGCGATTTCGACCCTGAGAGATTTGACCGGCGATTGGCCAACGCAGCGATCATGCGTATCTTGTTTAACCGTTGGGGCGGCAAATAATGCTGGTTTTACGCTGTACCAAAAAGCTGCAAACTGCACTCAAGCTGAAAAAAACCGACCTGGTCGATGCGAGTGTCGAAACCTCTAATTTCTGCTCGTGGCACCTCAATCTAATCGAGATCGACGGTCGCCCCTGTCTGTTGGTAGCCAACGACCAAACGCTTTTCAATTTCTTGATTGCCGATGTACCCCAGCTTGACGCTACCCAACTGATCCAACTGTTTAAATCCTATCTGCATTGCGTATTGGCCGCGGAAGGTTTCGAGCAGACCTTTATTCAAAATCTGATGACCGACTTTGCCGAAGTCAGGTTTGCCAACACCAACAGCAGACGAGTGCTGGGCTCGTTAAACGAGCTGGCTTTTTTCTACCTGTGCCACCTGGAAGATGAAGGCATTCACAGCCCCCGTTTGCCGGAAATTATCAAAAAAATGAATCGCGTCGTTATGGGCATGATTTCCTCCAGCGCCATCAACGAAGTTCATGATTTGTTCGGCCTAGAGCGTCCGCAACATCAGTGGTGAATCAGTCCGAGCCGCGACCTCTTAGCCGCTTTGAACGTCGCGCGGGTATACAGTTCGATCAAACACCTTATAGCGGGGAGTTGGCAATACAGTATCACCCATTCAGGTTAAATTGATTTGCTAGCGGCAATTCACCGTAGCTAAATCCCGCCAATTCGTCGTATAGCGCTGTGAAATCCTCTCCGCCTTAGGCTTCCAGGTCTGGTCGATTTTGGTACTGGCAATAGCAATGCCTTTGGGAAACCGGCGATTGATTTGATCTACGGCTTGCATCAGCTGAGGGCTTTCCTGGGTTTGGTTGTTGCCGAATAAATCAAATTGTTCCGGCGCGGTTTGCGGTTGAATCTGGCTGAGCTGTACCCCGCATTTTTGATAGCTATAGCCGGGGCGATAAATTTCCTTGAGCAGTTGTTGGACGATACCGGTAATGATGCGGCTGTCCTGGCTGGGGAATTGGAGTTTTTGACTGGCGGCACGCTGGTATTGCGGTTCGTGTTCGGAGAAAGGATTTGTGCGGATAAAGACGGTGACGCAGCCAGTCACCGAGTGTTGCTGGCGGAGTTTTTCGGTGGCACGGCAAGCAAATTCGGCCATCGCCGGACTGAGTTCTTGCAGCGTGGTCAGTTTGCGGCTGAAACTGCGCGAGCAAACGATTTGCTGCTTGTCGGAGGCAATTTCTTCCAGGTCCAGACAGGCAATGCCATTCAGCTCCATGATAGTTCGTGCCATGACGATGCTGAATTGCTGCTGCATTTTCTGCGGCGATTGTCGGGCTAAATCCCAAACCGTGCTTATGCCCAGCTGATCAAGCTGCTTGGATAGCCGGCGACCAATGCCCCACACTTCATCGACCGGCACGATCTTCATCAGTTTTTCCCGTCTGAGCGGATCGGACAGATTCAGTATCCCGCGGGTTTGCGGCCATTTTTTGGCGGCAAAGTTGGCGAGTTTGGCCAAGGTCTTAGTCGGACCCAGGCCGACGCAGACTGGAATCCCGACCTGACGCTGCACGGCTTGTTTAATCTGATTGGCATAAGCGATCGGGTCTCGGCGACAAGGATACAGATCGGTGAAATCGAGAAAGGCTTCGTCGATGGAATAGACTTCCACTGTCGGCGCGAAGGTTTCCAGAATCGACATCACCCGTGCCGACATATCGGCATACAGCGTGTAATTGGACGAGAATAGCTGGATCTGATGTTGATCCACCAACTGCCGCACCTGAAACAGCGGCACGCCCATTTTGATGCCCAGCGCTTTGACTTCATTGCTGCGGGCGACAATGCAGCCGTCATTGTTGCTGAGTACGGCCACCGGCTTACCGATCAGGTCTGGCCGAAACACCCGTTCACAGCTGACGTAAAAATTGTTGCAATCGACCAGGCCGATCAGCTTGGCTGACTGGGTAACGATCTCCGTCACACGGCATGAATGACGTTGGTGACCACACCCCAAACCACCAGTTCCAGCTCGTCGTGGAGTGGGAAATCGGGATAGGCCGGATTTTCAGCACGGAGTTTCCATTGCTCGTCTTCCAATACCAAGCGTTTAACCGTCAGCTCGCCATTCAACGCGCAGATCACGATTTTGCCTGAAACCGGCTCTATCGAGCGATCCACCACCAGAATGTCGTTGGGATGGATGCCGGCCCCCAACATTGAATCGCCTTGAGCACGGACAAAAAAAGTGGCTGCCGGTTTTTGCACCAGCAGTTCGTTCAGATCAAGGGTTTTGTCGACATAATCCGCTGCCGGCGACGGAAAGCCCGCCGAGACTTTGCTGGCGAATAATGGCAAGCGGCATGCAGACAGTGGCCACTTGGGCGTCAAGATGGCAGGGTGGTCCAGATTCAATCCAGCAAACGCACGATGCTTCAACTTGAACTGTAACGGCAGATTCGACATCATCGCTCCATGGCAACTTCTAGGGCTGCATAGTCTACCGTCGAAAATGCATTTGTTCTACATTTGTTCTTTATTAGGGTGCCAGCCATGTGCGGTCGCTACAGCCTGACCACTGACGGGGCAACGCTGGCCGAGCATTTCCAGGTGTTGAGGCCGATTCGATTCCAGCCCAGCTACAACATCGCGCCGAGCCGGAAGATTTTGAACATCGTCGAACTCGATGATGGCTCACGCAAGGCGGTGAATCTGTTCTGGGGATTGGTGCCGTCCTGGGCGAAAGACAGTAAAAACAGTTCGCACTTGATCAATGCCCGCCTGGAAACCCTACGGGAAAAGCCCTCGTTTCGCAGTGCGTTTAAACATCGACGCTGCTTGATACCCGCAGACGGGTTTTACGAATGGGAACGCCGTAACGGCAAACAAGCTTTCCACATCCACCGCGATGATCGCCAGCCCTTCGCCTTTGCCGGACTTTGGGAACAGTGGCAGGCCGAAACCGAAACCCTGTATTCCTGCACCATCATCACCACCGCTGCCAACGCATTGATGCAACCGATTCATGAGCGGATGCCGATAATCATTGCGCCTGAGCATTATCACGACTGGCTCAACAAAGCTGCGGATGCGGCTGATGCCTATCGGTTGCTCAATGACCCCGCCTACTCCAACATGGTTGCGACACCGATTGGCGATTGGGTCAATAATCCACGGCATGATGATGGGCGTTGTATTGCCCCGATTTAGGCTAACGCGCAATCTTGGCGTCAATCACAGTTGGCACTGTGGATCTTTTCCAGTGTGGCCTTTGCAGAGGGTGATGAAAAGCTTTGGCCTGAAGACAAACCAAAATACTTTTGTCTCGATCCTTCCTTGGAGACCAAAAACGAAAATTTAGCTAAAGCGCATCCTGAGGATGAGCGATTGGTGAAACTTTTAGCCTTGCGTTCTGTTTTATCTAATCTGGTATTAAAAAACATCGTTCCGATGAATACTGCCATCGATATTTTCGATGCTGAAAGACACCGCAAGTCCGACCTCTACAACTTCCTTCCGCAGGTGAGGAACGTTCTTTAGCCATCCTACCTAAGGGCTCAAATTGGCCGAACTTGCTCTGACAGAAACGAACGAGCAAAACCGACCCATTTTTGCCTGTCGTGTTTCTCCAGAGCCGCCAGTCGGCCAAATCCAGATTTTTGAAACGGGAGTCTACAAAGCAGTCTTTGACGACCGCATCCAACGGCAGTCATACTCAGTTAGCTCCCGGACGATCATAAGATGACATAAACCGGTCAATCGAGAACTGTTAATTGGCTTTATTAAAAGGGAGGCAAAATCCAATCCGAAAATGACTACCGAAAGGATTGGTATCAAAAAACCGTATTGGTCTTCAACCAATCCTTGAAGTTGGTTATACGGCGCCCCAATGAAATGCTGGGAATTTCCAAGAAATAGTATCCAATCACCGAAAGCCCCAGAATCACTATCACAGACATCAGATAACCGCCCAACCATAATGCCAAATGGCCAACCAGTATTGGCTCCAACCAATGCAAGATTCGCGGAGTAACACATAGCAAGATCAGCATGTGAATCAAATAGGCGCTGTATGACACCCTGCCAATCTGCCTAAGGATGGGATGTGTTAGAACTGCTTGCGTGTTTTCGGAGCTTGACGCAAATAAAAGGATCAACGCAGCCCCAAACCCTGAGCTTGCCCAGACAATGCTTTCCCTGATGTCCAAATGTTGGAATAGCCCACCTGATGTATAAAAAACGATCGCTATCAGTAAAACCAACCAGCGTCGCCAGCGTTTCATGCCCAAATAGCCTGTAAGCGCGGTATAGTGTTTAGCAATCATTAGACCAATCAGAAAATGCCACAGAAAGGGCGATACGCCCAGCAAGGTTACTGCTAATCCAGAGAAAAACAGTAACCATACAATACCCCGCTCGGCTAAAAGCAAGCCCAATGGCAGCAGCAAGGATAACACTAACTCAATAGTCAAAGTCCAAGCCTGAGGCAACAAGATGATGTTATCCGGCATTTTTAACAACATCGCTTCGCTAATCATTTGTTGTGGGGTCAATGGATTGGCCCTCCACATCTCGGTTAACCATGCGTTCGCGGGCAGTATTATCGAATCAAACGGAATATCGCTCGCTTTGAGATAGAGCAACCCGCTAAGCGCCAACACCGCCAAGTAAGGCGGCCAAAGTCGAGAAAGGCGCGCCAAGATGTAATTCAGCAAATTGAAATGCGTCAAATCGGGGTGAAGGCCTGAACGAAAGTATTTCAAAGACAACACCATGCCGCTCAACACAAAAAACATCGATACCGCTGCGCCACCATCCCACCAAAAGTTGAAGGGAGGCGTGTCTAAAATTTGCTGACAACGTTGTGCCTGGCACGGCAGACCATACGCAATCACGTAATGTTCACTGATGACGGCCATTGCGGCCAATCCGCGCATGCTGTCTAAATAAGCGACATGATGTTTGTGAGTCACGGCAATCAGCTCTGAGATCCAAAATCTAAATTTTGCGCCGGTCCAACGGGTGGTTGTTAAACACTTTGCGGGCATGCTGCCAATGTTCAACCACGGCCTCTATCCGATTGGTGTTATTAGGCGCCAGCTGAGTAAAGCACTCACTGCTGCGCACGAACGACGACAGAAAATCCGCCATGATGCGCTGTTGAGTGGCGTATTGCGCAATGGCATCGTGCTTGACGCCAATTTCCCGTTTGGTTAAGCCGAGACAAACCCTTTTGTGTCCCCGCAGCGGCAAGTTTTCCGGCAGATGCATCGGCTCGTTAGTCCAGTCTTGAGCGATTCCCCAGTCCGAACCTTTGGGCCAATGCGGCCAATGCACCAAATAAGCCAACAATTTGGGATGGATTCGCACGGTGGGTGATTGTTCCAACCATTCATGTACGGCCAATAAAGCAAACATCCCCAAGCCGGCATGATCGGAGTCGTCTTCCATTACATCCGGAAAACTGATGATCGTCGGTTGAGTTTCTTTCAATATTGCGACCAGTTCATTCAGCAAGTCCTTACCATCTTGGGCATAACCCCAGTCTGTACTGTCGCGATAGGGTACGTGATCAAAGCCAGTAAAATTCGAGCGAAAAGGGCTAGTGCGTCGCCAGTGCGAAACCAATGAGTCGTAAAGGGCACCGTCAGAAAAACCCAGTAGATCCAGGTGAAGGAAACCTTTGCCCAAAATTTGCGCCGCCCGACGCGACTCCTCCAAGCGCTTTTCGCCAAACGCCAGATAATCCCCCGGCGACAACTTCTTTTTGCCGGTGTCCATTTTCACCGCATCGACGTAAGCATCGCCTGAGGTAACAACCGCGACTCGAATCGAACCGCCATTGGCAAATACCCGCTGAATCAATCCGGCCGAGCTCAACGCCTCGTCGTCTGGATGCGGGGCGAGCACTAACAAGCGCTCGCCCCGGCCGACTTCCAATGGCTGCTCCTGTGCCCATGCCCGGGACATTGAGAGCAACATGCAAAACCAAATAACAAAACTAAATTGCATAGCCGATTTTTAGTGAAAGTTAAGAAATCCTAGACTGAAAAAGCCTGGGTGACTCCGTCTTATCGATACGCTTGCAACTCAACAGGAATAAACCGGTTTTCATAGATATTTTGTCCTTACTGCAAACCAACTGGATAATAAATCGGTTATTCGAAGTCGCAAAGAAACAGGTCTTCGATCAGCATTTTTTCTTCTCGAGTCAGCACCAGTTTTGGATGTTTGCTTTGAGCGTAAGTATGTTCGATCGTCTGTTGCTGACGCCGGTCAAATTCGCGCCTATCGTGATCTCGCCTATCCGTCTGCCGGCGATCCGATGCTGACCAAGCCAGATAATGCATTTTGGGGACATCTAAAAATTGATTTTTCAAAGAATCATTTCAAGTAATTCCAATGACTTACATCTGCGGAAAAGTCGGAAATTTGAATTTTTAGAGGTTCCCTTTTGATATTTTCCTGCCATTCAAGCGATCCAAACGGACAAGTGGTTATCCTCCAGTCCGCAACACGACGACTTTGTCCACTACGACGCGTGGAAATGCGTAAATCATTGATATGCATAACTTCTGATCCCCATTTGAATGAAAGAATGCAAACAATCATCTCCAGCCACGATGCCACCCAAAACGGGGATGGAACCAGCCCCAACCATTCTGCGGATGGTATTGCCAGGCATAACCCGGCCCCGGTAATGGATAGTTCGGCCCGATGTAAGTCACTCCAGCGGGAACTGGCGCCACTTGCACGACAGGAGGTGGCGCCACGACGCAGCCCGATAAAATAAAAGCCGAAAAAAACATGGCGATCGGTGATTTCATGATCGGAACTCCCTAGAGTTGATTTTGTGGCATCTAATAAACCAATGCGACATTCAATCTATGAATGATTTTTTAAATTCTTTGATTGGAATGATTTGGATTCGATCGGTCTTTATTTCCTGGTCAGCCCGGAATGCACCTCGGTCTGGTATAGATCTTTTAATTCATACTTCAAATCCGCGAAGGTATCCTTCATTGTTTGCCAGGCCGCCGCTGATTTCTCTGAAAATAATACCTTACGAATCGAATCAATTTCTTTATAAAGCGCTTTGTAGTTATCCTTGTCGCCGTAACCCAACAGCTGAGCCAGTTCCAATTGGTTTTTCGCGGCATCGGTGAATTGTTCTATCTGTTCCCGGTTCATTTCTTTTGTTAAATCATCCCTGTGTTCCAGTTGGGCGGCAACGGTCAATAACTCCTCGGCCCGCAGCAGTGGCAACGGAATCACCTCGGTCGAAACTACCAAAGTATCCAGCGCCTGATTGAGATCAGCCGCGGCCTGATCGATTTTTCCGGATTCGATCAACGGTAAAACCTGTTTAACCTCGGCGGCAAAGCTATCCAGTGGAATGCTGAGGGTATCAACGCGAATTTCGCTCGCCATAACCGCCATGAATCGTCTGGCATCTTGCAGCCGGTTTTGTTTAAGCAAGTTTTCCACTCTATTGATGGTCTGTTTGATTTCCGCGCTGGAACCATCGAAATCCAGCACCTTGACGTCAACACGAACCGGCAACAAAGCCAGGTCTGGATTTTTGGTTTTGATCGCTTCGAGTTTGCTGCTGACCGCCCGCAAAATAGAACTGGCGTTTTCCGGGGTTTGATTATTCAAAGCAATGATGGCCTTTTCTATGTAAGTCTTTATTTCTAAGGCTTCAGGCGCGATCGGCGGCGTTTTTTCCTGGATGGTTTTATGCTTGATAGCGGTCGACAATCTATCGACCGGTGACGCTGTTGCTCCAGGCTTGATGCTGGCGTCAGCGTTAACGGTACTCATGCAGACTGTCAGCACCAACATTACAACCGGGATTTTGTTGAAAATTTTATTCATGACCGTTCTCCAAAGGTTTGGCGGTTTGAGTGTTCATCGCACGATCCTCAAGTATTGCCTGATCCGTTTCCATATCCTGAATATGAATTGCACCATGCTGCCAACCGCCGCCCAGAGCCAAAAACAACGCCACGGTATCCTGCAGGCGTTGCCCCAAACTTTGCAGATAGGCAATCCTGGCTTGTTGGTATTGGCTATTCACGGTAAGCACTTGCAGATAATTGACCAAACCGGCCTGGTAATTGGCGTCGATCAGGCGCATCAAGGCTTCGGCGTTGCTGACCGCTTCAGCTTGCGCGACCTGTGTTTCAGCGTCGTGTTGCAAGGCATTCAAGACATCTGCCACTTGCGCGAAGGCAGTAATGATGGTCTGCTTGTAGTTGGCCAGCGCCCCCTGATAGGCCTCGATGGCGGCCTTGCGGTTGAACCACAGCGTGCCGCCGTGGAACAAGGGTTGTGCAAAGTTGGCGGCCATCGCCCACATGTTGCCGTTGCTGATAAATAATTCCGCCAGCGAATGATTATTGTAGCCATAGGAACCGCTGAGACTGATGGTCGGAAACAACGACGCCGTCGCAACGCCGATTTTGGCACTGTCGCTGTGTAGTTGCGCTTCGGCGGACAAAATGTCCGGACGTTGCCGTACCAGTTCCGAAGGCAAACTAAGTGGAATGTCGGCAGGCAACGTCAAGTCTTCCAGTTTGATATCCGGTGCGTTCCAATTGCCTGGCGGCACACCGGAAAGACTGGCTTGCAAATGCTCAGTTTGACTGCGCTTTTGCTTTAGCGGCGCCAAACTCGCTTCAACGCTGGCCAATTGGGTACGTAGACTCAACAGATTCAGATAGGGGCTGATGCCAGCGCTGACTTGGGCTTCGGCGACGGCGATTTGCTTGTGCAACAACTCGATGAGTTGTTGGGTGGCTTCGATTTCGGCCTGATAAGCAGCGCTGGCAATCACCGTGTTGACGATATTGCCGGTCAGGCTCAGATAGGTCGCCAGCGCGGTATAGCGTTGTAACTCCTTCTGCGCCTCCAGACTTTCCACACTGCGGCGCTCGCCGCCAAATACGTCCAGCGTATAACTGACCGTCGAGGAAATGGTGAACAGGTTGAAGATAGTTCCCGGCTGTGAGCCGCCAAATCGTGCCGACGAAAACTTTTGCCGACTGGGAGAAAAGCTGGCGTCCAGTTGCGGATAGAAGATGCCGTGTCCGGCCTGCAACGTTGCCTGACTTTGGCGTAAATTGGCTTCCGCGGCCTGCAAACTGAGATTATTGGCAATCGCCGCTTCGACAATGCCGTCGAGTTTCGCAGACTTGAACAATTGCCACCAATCGCCGGCTAACCCGCTACCCAGCTCAAATCGTTGCGCCACGCCGCCGGCGGCAATCGTGCTCGCCGGATTCTCACCGGCCAGATAACCGGCAACGTCAGGCGGCTGCGGCCGTTCGAAATCCGGCCCCAACATGCAACCGCCAATTAGCAACAACAGGGGCAAGCCGTAGCGAGCCTTCATTTTTCCCCCACATAGACATCGACCAGTTGCCCCGGGTAAACCGCCATGTCAGGGCTTTTGTCGAAGCGGAAGATCACCGGCAACACCCTCACATCGACCCGTTCACTGCGCTGGTCCGACAACTGGACTTTCGGCGAAACGTAGGGCTGAATCCGGACGAACTCCAGCGGAATGCTGGTATTGGTGCCGCGAATGAACATTTTCGCGGTCATGCGTTCCGGGCTGGGCAATTTGGGAATCAAAATTTCGTCGATATAGCAACGGACCGCCAGCTGATTTTGCGTCGCACCCATGATCAATACCGGATTATTCGAGTCCTGGGTGTAAGCCCCGTAAATCCCTTGCGGCGAGACGTAACTGCCGACCGCTGCCTTGATCGATAGCACCACGCCGTCGGTGGGAGCTTTGATGGTGTATTTGGCCAGCAAGGCATTGGCGGCCAGATAGGATTGATACAGGGTTTGGTGTTGCTGGTCCTGATTTTCAATGTCGTACATCCAGGCGCCGGCCTTGGTCAGTTCGTACTGGTTGCGCGCCACGTCGAAGTTGGCTTGCGCCACCTTGGCGGCGTTGATGGCGTTATCAAGTACATCGCGGCTGACCGATTGCGGGTTCAAATCGAAAGACTTTTGCTGTTTTTCCATTTGCACCCTGGCGCTGTTCAAACCAGCCTCGGCGGCCTGCATTTGCGCCTTGGTCACGGCCAGAACTTCCTTGCGCGGTTGGGCCTTGAGTTCTTCCAGCACCACGAGGGCGGCGTCGGCCTGCGCCTTGAGTTGTTCGGTGGTGGCTTTTTGCACGGCATCGTTCAAGATCAGCAAGGGATCGCCTTTGTTCACGGATTGCCCTTCGCTGACCAGAATCTGGCTAACGACGCCGTTAACCTCGGGATAGAGGCTGACGTTTTCGCCGTTGAGTTGAAAACTTTCGACGATACCGTTGGCGTAAATGCCCTTGGCATAAGGATTTGGCGCCGGATTGAACACCGGCGGCGGCGTTTTCTTCTCGCTGCCATACCAATAAGCGCTGGCCAGGCCTACCGAAACGCCGATGGCAGAGAGGATAAAGATTATTTTATTGTTCATCTGAGAGCCCCATTGGCATCAATGGCAGTAACCCGGCCGTCTTCCATTTGCATGATGCGATCCGCGTACTCGAAAATCCGGTTGTCGTGCGTCACCACTAAAATACAGCGTTGGTCGCTGACGATCTGACTCTTGATAAAAGCCATGATTTTTCGGCCGGAATCGCCATCCAGCGATGCGGTCGGTTCGTCGAAGATCAGAAGATCCGGCTGGCTGACCATGGCGCGAGCGATAGCGACCCGTTGTTGCTCGCCACCACTGAGTTTGAACGGCGGTAGATCGGCGCGCGATTTGAGGCCGACGACCTCCAGATAAGCCATTGCTTCGGCGATGGCTTGATCCCAATCCCACCGTTTCAGAATCAACGGAATGGCAACGTTTTCCACGGTGGTCAGGCGTGGAAACAGGTGATAATCCTGAAATACGAAACCGATGCGATTCAGGCGAAAGTCCGCCAAGTGGTCTTTTTCCAGATTCCAGATCTCGGTGTTGTCGATCGAGACGCTACCGCTATCGGGTTTCAGAATGCCGGAAATCATGCTCAACAAAGTGGTTTTGCCGCTTCCCGACGGGCCAACCAGAAAAAAAATCTCGCCAAAACAGGTATCAAAATCGACGCCCCGGACTGCATACGTTTTGGCATCGCCCTCGCCGAAGGTTTTCACCAATTGTCGGGCGCTAATCGCGATCCTCGACATCTCAACCCCGGAACACGTCGAAGGGTTCGATCTTCAACACCTTGCGCACGCCAATATAACTGGAAATCACGGCGATGATCAGCACCATGACAAAGGCGACGCCCAGGTTGCTGTAGGTGATTAGGCTGGCGTAGTTGGGTAGCCGCAGCTTGGCCAGCGCAATCATCAGCGCGCATAACCCCACCCCGAGGCCATAACCGGTCAAGGCGGTGAATCCGGCCTGAAACACGATCATCGCAATCAGTTCATGGCTTTTGGCGCCGATGGCTTTCAAAGCGCCGAATTTGTCGAGATTTTCCAGGATGAAGGTATAAAAGGTTTGGCCGGAAATCGACAGCCCCACCACGAAGCTAATCACCGTCATGAACAGGATATTGGTGCCCAGGCCGGTTTTGTATTTGTAATAGGTCGAAATACTGTCGCGAAACTCGTCGCTGGTTACAGCCCGATAGCCCATTTGCGTAACGGACTGTTTGATCACCTCGACGCCCTGGACGGTCTTGGGCTCGACCAGCACATAGGACATGGTGAAGCGGGCGGAAGGAATATATTGAATGGCGCGGTTGTAGGTGGTGTAAAGGGTCGGCGTTCCGAACAAGCCGTTGGATGCCACCTTGGCGATGCCGACGATGACGCCGCGATGCTGGTTCAGTTCGAACTCAGTGCCGATCACCGGATTCTCCAGCTTCTGAAATTCCACGTCCTTGACGACGATAAAGCCGTTTTCCGCAAACACATCTTCGATCTGCCCTTCCAACAATTCCGGTCTTCCGAACAAACTGGTATCGTCCAGGCCCAGAACCGTAACGGCCTGGTAAGCGCCGCTACGCAGTTTGACCGTGGCACCGCCGGAAAACAACGGCACCGCAAATTTGACGCCGTCGATGCTGCGCACCGCATCTAGCACGTAATCCGGCATCGGAATGCTGCTGGCCACCGTGGTGACCGCCGGATCCATCACCCAGATTTTGGCCCCAATGTTGATCACCGTGGCGGAGGCGTTTTTCAACACTCCGGCGAAGATGGAGGTCATCTGCACCATCAGAAACACGGCGAAGGTGATGCCGATCAACAAGGCTGCAAATTTGCTCTTGTCGTTGACCAACAATTTAAATGCAATCTTCAGTATGCCTTTCATATCGGTCCAGCTCTTCCTCGCCTCAGCACTCAGGGCTTAACGAGGTGGCGGCGGGGGTGGTGAACCAGGGGGGGGAGGTGGAATCGCGGCAGCATTGGGTTTGATCACGGTCGGTTGCGGCGCCGGGTTGGAAAACTGCCCGGAAACCGGAACTTGATGGCCTTTAGCGTACATGCATTGAATGTAGGCGACGTCAAAACGCTGTTGCGTGCCGTATCGGGAACTGCTGGCAGCGTCCGCACCTACCATACTGCCGGCGGCCAGGCCGGCCCCGGCGCCAACTGCGGCGCCACCACCGCCAGCGATGGTTGCTCCCGCCGCAGCGCCCACCGCAGTCCCGACTGCGGCCGTGGAGACGCCACTAGCGACCGCGGCCTGATTGGGTGAAGTGCCGCCGATTTGGCCATAAGCGTATTGTTGGCAAAGTGCGTCGTCGGCACGAAATTGTTCGAACGATAGCCCACTTCCCGGCAAAACCATGACGCTGGGACCGTTGGGTAAGCTGGCGCAGCCGGCGGCCAAGGCCAACAGTGAAACCGGCATTAACCTGACTAAATATGACATATCAATTCTCCTTTAACGCGGCGGCGTGGGCTCGACCAATTGCCAGCCACCGGGACATTCCTGCACGTAAGGGTAATAACCTTCCGGGTTACCGCAATAATGCCAATAGCCCGAGGTATCGGCTTGATTGCTTGGTGCCGGTTGCTGCTGGATATATACCGGCGGACTGCTGGGGACGGTCACCACGGCGGGGGGATAATATGCCGGTGGATAATAATAGGGGTAACCGTAGCCATAATATCCATAGTAGGGATAACCCAACCCGAAGTAGATGCCGCCACCATGGCCATAATGACCGCCTCCACCACCGTAGTGACCAAAACCGCCGCCATGTCCCCGGCCGAAAACGGCGCTACTGCTTAATATTCCGATCAGTAGGATAAATGTGGATAGGGCTGGCGTTTTCATAACTTCCTCCGTTTATTCCAGATTTAGCAAGGGTTACGAAACTTTGATTCAGTAAGCTACACGCAATTCGATCCGGTAGACATGAAAATGATTACTCCGTTCAAGGTATTCACTCAATTTTTATACGTTAAATACTAATTCACGTCGATACTCGCACTGAGCAATTGTCGATTACAGATAGGGCCCTATAAAGTTTGAACTTTTATCGTCCGATTGGCATGGACAAAGAAGACACGGTTACTGTCGGTGGTATGGACGAACTTGGGTTTCCAGATCGGCTTGAGCTGAAGTTCCTTCATCAGGCGGCGCACGCGGTACCGGCCGATCTCGATACCTGCCGCCGCCAGCTCTTTGCGCAGGCGACGGCTGCCATAGCATTGGCCCGTCGCGTCGAACAGATGACGCAACCGAACCCGCGTGTCGCAATGGCCTTGAGGCTGCCGAGCTCGTTGCCGGGCCGCATAAAGCCCTGAACGACTGACACCAGCAATTGGCAACCCTGCTGTACCGTCACGGCCTTCTCCTCCGTTAACTGGCGAAGCACTTGGTGCTTCAGCGCAGTTCCTTGGCAAAGAAGGCCGAAACCTTTTTTAGCAATTCGTTATCCGCCCGCAGTTGCCGATTTTCCTGTTCCAGTTGCCGAATCCGCTGCTGGTCAGGGGTTAACGGCTTGCCGATGCCCGGTTGGCCGGATTGCTCCGCCTGCACCTGCTTCAGCCAGCGACGCACCGCCGTCTCACCCAGCTTGAAATCCTGACAAACCTGCCCGAACGTCAGCCCCTGGTCTTGAATCATCTTGACCACTTGCAGCTTGAACTCCGCATCAAAACTTCGCCTTTCTCGTTTCATTGTGTCCACCTTGAGGTTTGATAGTTTATCAACCTATTCCGGTGTCCAGTTTTATTAGACCACTACACGTCGAGGAATTAAAATAACTTGCTTGAAATATTGGAAGGTATTTTGTGTTGCAATTTGAAGGTGTTGACTACTAGCGGCCAAATCTAAACTGGAGATTGAAATGATTCGACGATACTTGATTGGGCTGCTCTTCTTTTTATCCTTGGCTGATCTAGCGTTTTCAGATGATAAAACGGAGTTGGTTAGCAACAGGGGCGCCATGCTTTATGAAAACCATTGCCGGGAATGCCATACTCAGCAAGTTCATTGGCGAAACAAAACATTGGCAACCGATTGGAAAAGCCTGGTTGCCGAAGTAACCCGGTGGCAGCATACTTTAGCTTTAGACTGGAAAAGGGCTGACATTGACGAGGTTGGTCGTTATCTAAATGACCAGTTCTATCACTTCAACTAACGCTATGAATGCGATGTTGTTGTAATGAAACGCCCATCATTACTGTGGAAGATGAAATGGCTATTGGTCATCCTGGTCATGATGACCCTTGACTTTAGCCCTTTCCCGGTATCTGCATTGGTATTTTTATATATTTTCCTGTTCAAACCGCTTTGGTTTAAAAAGTTTATTGACCGGCTATACACCGCATAGAGGCAATGAACACTGTGGCAAACGGCAGCTTTCAGGTATCGGAATCCAATGACCGCTTTCCGTCGATGAATCTGAGGAGCAGTTGGTCGCATCACGACCCTAACAGGTTGGTGAAAAACCATATTTCAGACACTAATTTTGCTCAATCGAACCAGCATTTAGTGGAAAAATAGCCTCATCGTCACTAAATATAAAGTCATTCAAAGGCAAAAAAGAGTTTTTCACCAACCTGCTAAGCAGCCTATGAAACTTACTTATGTGACTGTCAGCTAAATACGTAATAGCGTTCTTAAAAGGAGAAATTAAGCACTGTCATTTACATAGAATTTCTTTATGGAAACCTGATTCTTTCCTGTGTGTTTTACATCGTACATAATTTGATCTGCAGTCTTGATCATCGCCTCTAGGTCTAACGGAGAGTTACTGTAGGCTATAGCACCTATGCTTGTACTGACGCTATTTCCTGCGATATTCATTTCTTTCATAGTTGTTACTCTAAATCTTTCAAGAACCTCGTGAGCCTCAGATACCTCAGTATTGGGCAAAATTACTGCAAACTCGTCTCCACCAAGCCTTGAAATTACATCGCTAGCCCTAAATGTTGACTTCATTATTTGGGCGATAATTTTAAGAATGTCATTTCCACGCTGATGTCCTTCCTTATCATTTACAGTCTTAAAGTTGTCTAGATCAATATAAGCCAACACGATGGGCATTTGCTGCCTATGACAGAAAGATACCAACGAATGTGATTGTTCGTAAAACCCGCGAGCGTTGGGGATTCCAGTCAAGGTGTCAGTCATTGACATTTCATGAGCTTTAATTCTTTCGTTTTGTAATTGACGCACTAATTCCAATACGATAACGAATGCAACCGCTTGAATAGTTAAGTTCCATACCCAAATCCATTCAGAACTGAAACGAAGACCACCATGAAAATTAGAAATTCCCCATACAACGGAACAACCTATGGCAAATATATAGGCATTGACTTGGTTCAAGCTAATTCCGGCTAATATAACTGGCACAAAATATATTGGTGTAAGACGAACTTCAGTTCCAGTAAATCCATCTAAAAAACCGATCATTATTAAGATAATCGTAGCTGTAACGAATGACCATTTTTTTGCCGTTTATCTATTGTCTTATCAGGAATCCACATTGTGTGTTTGACGTTTTATTTGTTGTAGTTGATATATTAAGACATTTCAGAAAAAATGCGCTTTTTAAGCTAAATCATCAACTCCGAACCCCTTCATTTAGCATTGTGCAGAGTAAAGACCGGTGACAGGTTTACTTGCAAACCCTGCCGGAAGAGCTTTTGCCTTTTGTTCTGTTTGAACGTCTCAAAGTGGCCGGGTCGAGCCGACGGGGATGCAAGCTACTCGCCAAAAAGCGGTCGATCGCTGACGCGAGCAACGAGAAATTACGCGAGCATCGTCACCAACCGGTTATGGTAGATTCAAGGCGGTCAAAATCTGGCTGGATTTTAATCGGAATACACACCAGCGGATCACTCCAATCTCAATGATTAATATATCCTCCGAACTAATCGAATATCATATATTCGACAAGCAAGTTAGGCATTGTCCCTGGCGAATACCAGTAGGCTGTTGGCTGGAAGCGTGATTTGTGCGGAGCTGGGCATACCATCCCACGGTGGACCGTCGGCCATAACACCGCCAAAGTTTCCTTGTACATTCGGATTAAACCATTCGTCGTAGATATCGCTATTGAAAACCTCTTGCCAATGACCGCCGCCGGGAAATCCGACGCGATAGCTACGATTATAAAAAGTCCTTTCGTTAAGGCTGGCGACGATGAGCACATCTCGGCCGCCCCTGGGTAACCAACGCTGAAAAGCGATGACGCGGTTGTCATTATGCACATGGTGCACATTCAAGCCTTCGCCCCGCAAAGCCGGGTATTTCCGGCGCAGCCACATCAACTCCCGGGTAAATCTATGCTGGTCCGACATGACCTTGTCCTTACCTTCCAGCCCTTCCCACCAGATTAGCAATTCCGGACGGCCGGGCCAGTCGGTCCAATATTTATCTTCCAGAAACTCTTGCCCCATGAAGATCATCGGTATTCCCGGTGCTGTCAAAAGCAAGCCGGTCGCCACTTTGGCTCGGCTGCGCGCGTACCAAGAGCGAGCATTACTGGGATCAGCGAGTGCGGCGATACGCGGCTGTCGGTCTCTCCCAGCATGATTGAAATCCAGCAGGTCGTGATTTTCGATACATTGAAACGCCGTCCAACGGCCGGGATTTTTATGGGTAAAGTAAAGTGCGTCACGCAGTTTATCCAAGTTAACCCGCGCCACTGAGCCGCCCATGGTTTCCGCAATCACTTCGCGCAAGGAATCCCGCAGCACGTCACTGTAACCAACATCGAAACCCATCCCGTCAGGCAAAGCAGCCACACCCTTCCAGCGTTCGTTACCCCAGTATTCGGCAATTTGGACTGCGCTTGGTTTGATAAAACGAACGGTATTTGCCAAATCCTGAGCGAAATTCCAACCGCCACTGTCCGCGATGACCGTGACTTGATCGTAGCGCAGACCATCTACGTGATATTCCTTGACTAAGGCTGTGGCGTTGTCAATCAGAAATTGCCGGACCTCTTTTTTCCAAAAGGCGAAGACACGCCCCCCCGCATGGTCCTGATCGGTAAAATAAAGGCTATTGTTGTCGCTCGTGTAAGGTTGGCGATCGAAGAATTTGATGCTCTGGTCGTCGAATCCACCACCAGCATGGTTGTAGACCACATCGGTAATCACTGCGATCCCGTAGAGATGGCAGAGATCGATGAATACTTTGAATTGATTGATTTGCCCTTCGATTTGATTTGCCGGTAATGGATCGTATCCCTTGGCCGTCAAAAGCCGGTTAACCCTCGCTAGGTAGAGAGCAAGGTCGTTCTTTCTTACGCAATAATCCATTTCCGGCGAAAAAAGATCCGTACCGTTATAACCCAAGCTGTTTTCACCCTGGTATTCTTGAAACGGCAGCGGCATTACCGCATTCACGCCAAGATCCACCCAGTATTCGATTCGGTCTATTACATCTAGAATCTTGTTGACCCTGTGTTGCCTAATATCGTTGCCGTTATCGTCCTTGGCATAAAACACGCCGATATGAAACTGATAAACGATTAGGTCGTTGAAGGCCGGGGGATGGAAGTCCACATCATGCCACTGGTAATTCGCTGGCTCGCATACGATGCAATCACAATCCGGATAGCCGTCGAATTCAAGCTCGCGCGCGTAAGGATCGCGTTTGAATCCTTTGCTACCCGTGCCGACCACATAGAAACGGTAGAGATCACCCGCCCGGACACCTGGAACAAATCTGCCCCAATAACCGTTGGCATCCTTAATTAAAAGGTTTTCAGGTGATTTCAGGGAATCGATAGATGAATTTTGCCCGGTGTGGTTGACGGCAACATAAACTTCCAGCGCGGAAGGCGCCCAAGTACGAAAGGTAGCGCCATCAGCGATCAAATTCGCTCCGAGTGGGGTATCGGTATTAACATGTTGTTGTGAAGTAGGCATATTTTTCCTCTCCAAAATGGCTAATTGAAACTCTGACGGTGCATTAGCACAGCCATCATCCACGATTAGCCAAATCTAAACAACAAAGTCAGCCAGTTAGGCATAAAATCTTGGTGATGTCGTTAAGCATGCGTTGGTATGCGACTCGGATTAGTCGTCATACGCCTCCCCCTTACGCCCCCCATAGCCTATTGCAATACTCTAGAATAGCGAACACGAGGAGAGACACTATCCCAAAGACTGCATATTCGATCAGCTGAGACACATTCGGTGATAACCTGCCAAACAGAGAGTAAGGAGGAAAAACTTGATGGGTTTGCACATCGGCCTTCAAGCAACCGCGGGCCACTAGGCGCCTGTAAGGCTGTGCCCCGCACAGGCCATTTCCAAAAATATTTCACCTCAAGTTTGTTAGGCAACTCATTGAAGTGAGCCGAATCGCCTTAGTCACGCAACAGCTTGTTGCGCCGTATCGACTTGAAAATTCAATGAAAACTGAAAGAATGCGCGCCATTGCCAACATGTTGGGTTTGATGGAGGGCTTATGAAAGCTTTATTAGTTACTATGACCGTGCTTTTTTCTGCAGCCATTCTGCTTATCGCAGGGTTTCAGCTGATGCGCTTGTGCATTACCGAATTAGCTGCCTTTGTCTTGGAAGCCTGGCGGAGTCCCGAGTTGCCGTCGACGCATTGATCTAAGGTCAAAAACAAATTGCATTTTGATTAAATAATTGGTTTTGCGCGGCGACTAGCACATGGTCCAAGCCAAGCCATCGAGAGCATTGACTAAATCTTAGTCAATCTGAATCAAGTCGTTGTCGCTCAACGAATAGCCTTGTCAGGGCACGGTTTTGTCACAATCTTATCCACAGAAACTGTGAATAACTAGCACACCGAATAACCCGTCGCGTCATTTGACGCTTGCCGGTTTTGAATGGCTTGCATCGCTGAGGCAGTGATGATTTCATAGGCGGTTTTGAGCCAGCCCATCATCATGCAAGAACTCTCCGACCAGCAACTCTTTGCAGCGCTTCAATACGCCAGAAGCCAAGACGAACAGGCAGGCCGGGCTATTTTGGAACGATTCCAAACCCGTCAACCGGCCTTTGCGCAAACGATCTTGAGTGTGTTTCCGTCGGTGATGGTCGACTTGGATCAAGCGATGGCCCATTTATTTATGGATCTGTGCTTTGATGTCATCGCCGTTTATGAGCAGGCATTTGGCAAAGCCCCCGATCATCGTCTGGTCGGCAATCGCTGGTTTGAACAACGCGCCGAACGGCTGGATAAAGAAATGAAAATGGCGATGAAGCAGGCAAAGCCAAGCGATCCAGACCATGCCTTTGACCAGGAACGTCAAACGGGACTGTTGAAGTTTTTACATGCCGCTATCGATCAGCAACCGTGTGGCTCGAAAGACGCGGTGCGCTTAGCCAAAACCATGATCTTCACCACGGTGCAGTTGTTCGACGCGCTTTATGACGCCGCCAGTTCCCTTCAGAATACGTCGGTTCACTGAGCCATTGAAATGTGGTCCGGTCGTACCCATCACGGCCTAGATTCGACACATTTTAGAACGCAGTTCCATGAAACAACCCATTTCCGTAAAACCCGAACCCCGAAAAGCACAATCTAACTGGTCCTATCAAGCCTATTTTTTATCGCAACAGCAGCGTCTTAAGAGGGGCGCAAATCTAACACCCGAGGCGTCAATACCGTCTCAGGAACCAAATCATTACCAGCCAGCGTGGCAAGCCGAACAACGCGATCAAGTCATCGCGAAAATGGAAGCGTTGGCGGCGTCTATCGGTGTCCGCATTACAATCAACCATCACGCTTAGGCGCTGTAACGAAATGAAACACATCCATTAATCAACACCAGGACAAGGTAGCCCACACTGCTCGCTAATATCCCCGATTATCCGAACGGCAAGCAGTTGAAGTTGGAGTCCTCGGTTGAGAAAATTGATTGAAATTGTCTAAGATTGGATCAGGAATGTGAGGCGGTGATAAGCTTATCGATCTCTTTTTATCCCCGCTTGGAGCGTCTGTATGAACATCAAAACCGCTGGATATTGGTTGGCCGCCAGCATCCTGGCTCTGGCCGTTCAAACGCCCGTTTCCGCGCATCCCGGCGGGGTCAATGGTGAAGGCTGTCACACCAACCGCAAAACCGGCGAATATCACTGCCATCCCGAACGAGCATCTAAGGCATTAGAAACCACGAAACCAGTCGCCCAACCGAATTTACCGATAGTCGTACCAAGATCAACATCAACGAATTTGGTAGCGACGGCATATCCCATTCTCAAACTGGATTACCAGGGTTTTACGGTCTGGCTGGATTGCTCGAAACGTGGCCCGGTCAAGTTCCGGTACACCGCACAAAGGGATTCCGGAAATTTTAAACGGTACCCGGATTTCTTCCTTGATCCCAATGTACCGGCTGAATGCCAGCAAACATCGGCAAAAGCATACGGCCATGGTTATGACCGAGGACATCAAGTACCGGCGAACCATCTCGATTATTCAGACGAAGCAATTAAGCAAACCAATTTTATGACCAACATCTTGCCGCAAACGCAGCAGATGAACAGGGGTGCCTGGGAACGCACCGAGGAAATTATCGAATGTTACCGTGACATCGACGAACTCCATGTCATTGGTGGCGTCATCTGGGGTGACAATCCAGCAGATGACTATTTCGTCAAATCGCATGGTGTCAAAACTCCGGATGCATTTTGGAAGGTGGTGATTCGTGGCACTGGCCAAGATGAACGAGCCATTGCTTGGATCGTCCCAAACAGCACCAATGCCACGAAGAAAAACCTGGATCGTTATCTAGTCACTGTCGACGAAATCGAGCGGGTGAGCGGCGAAACCATTCCGGTTTCGGATTACGCCAAGCACGATAAACCAGATGCTTCTTGGGTCATCCCACGTGGATGTAACAAAGGGTAAAGGCGCACCTGGATAGCATCATCATAAAATTTTCATACTATGGTCTAAATCGGGTACTGAGTGGCCATCTTGCGACGTTCAGGCAATCATAGGCCAGGATTTTCGAAGTGGGGCTTTAGTTAAGAGAGGCCATTTACTGCTCTTAAAATAAGAAACTCCATTTTTTGAAAAGAATTGTTTTAGCATCGGAGACTTAGAATTTGGCGCATTATGACATTACATTTTGAATTACCATTATATGCAGGCGGTTTGCCGCCCGACTAACGTCTAAGCAACTGTTTTAAACAACCTGCTAAAAGAGCAGTAAATGCCATAAACCAAGTTCAGTCAGTTATCCAAAGAAATCGATCAACCTATTAATGAGATATGCAATGAAAAAACTTCTGGTGGGAAGTATCTTGGTATTTTGCTCTACCGCCAATGCGGACAATTATTTTTCGTATAAAGCGCCGAACAAAGCCGATGCAGAAAAATGGCTAAATGAATTTAGCGACGCACAAGACATGACCCGTGACGGGATTGTGTTAAAAAGTAGTTTGAAACGAGAAGAACTCTCCGAGTTGTTAAAATCGCTACGTGCAAAAGCGGAAAATTTATTTGGCGATGTCATATCTCCTTTGGGAGATTGTACAAAATCTGTAGAATCGGTTAATTGGTATTGGCAAACGCAATTGTCGCTGATTGCCGATCCTTCGACCGATACCGATATCAAGGCAATCAGTTTGGTGACGTTGGCTTGGGAAGGCGGCGAATATTACACAAAGTGTGCTCGATTGATCAATGCCATGCAATAAAACATGCGCGCCAAAAAGTGATTAATTGCATAACTGTAAAGAATGACTATTTGCTGCGCTTGATCAAAGGAATTTAAGTGCGATTGCCGTGCGCTCACAATGAGATTTATTGTCATTGGCCTGTAATTTTTGTGATGTAGCGTTGGGGAGCTTTAGTTCGTTAATTTGAGTAGAAAAAGAAATCTTACTGCTCAGATATCTTTAGCAAATCTGATCGCTATCTCAACAGGAAAATACCAATGAAAAAAATATTAACCTCAACTGCATTGCTGGTTTGCGGACTAAATGCAATCAGCCCTGCTATCGCAGATGATGATAAATCGTTTGACGCGCATTCAAAAAACGCCTTTGCTATCGCGGTCTTCGGCGATTCTCCTTATGGTTGCAAAGCAGGAGAGTGTCCAGCCGACCAGCCGAACATAAGACCCGACACCAAGGACGGCCCAAATCCTGGCGATCCAAGACAAATCGAGGCCACACCAGCTTTCATCAAAGCCATCAACGATGATCCAAAAGTCCGTTTGGTATTGCACGTAGGTGACATTCACTCAGGCAGCCAATACTGCACGTTGTCTTATAATCGAACCGTTTTGGATCTTTGGACTCAGTTTAAAAATCCTCTCGTCTACACGCCAGGCGATAATGAATGGACCGACTGTCAAAAATCCAAAGAAGGTGGCAATGTAAAAGATTCAAATGGCAACTACGTTGATTACGCCAATGGTAATCCAGTAGCTAATTTGGCACTGATCCGTTCGATGTTCTTCAGCAAACCTGGCGAAACGCTTGGCAAGCATGAAAAGAAAGTTATTTCTCAAGCTCAGGGGTACGACCCTGCTTACCCTAAAGATGCAGAGTATGTTGAAAACGTGATGTGGGAACAATCAGGTGTTTTGTTCGTCACCGTGAACATCCCTGGTGGTTCAAACAATGATGACGACAATTGGTTTGGAGCCACAACTAAAACCGGAGAGCAAATACAGGAAGTTGCGCAAAGGACTGCTGCTGATATTCGTTGGTTAGATGCCGCATTTGCGAAAGCCGAAGCTGACGGTATCAAAGCAATCGTTATTGCAGAACAAGCCGACATGTGGGACCTTGACGGCACACTACCAGCAGCGCAGCATATCGCCAAATACAAGCCGTTTATCGACAGCATCGCAGCTCACACGGCGGCATTTGGCAAACCAGTTCTATTGTTGAATGGCGACTCTCACAATTATCGTTCAGATAATCCGCTCGTAGACAACGCGCCTTGCCTTATTGAAGCCTCGAATGGTGCCGAAGCCGCTTGTACCGATGATAGTTATGATAATCAGCCACATGGATACAATGTCGCAAATTTTCACAGGGTTGTAGTGCATGGCAGTTATTTCCCGCTAGAGTACCTGCGCTTGACGGTTGATCCAAAAGGAAAATATACGGAAAGTGATTCAGCCTTTGGCCCTTTTTCTTGGGTTCGAGTGAATCCGTAGTGATTTAAACACAGTTTATGTAGAGTATTAGGAATCTTCGCGCAGGGATGCGCGCTCTAAAAGAAACTGGTTGAAGCATCGCTAACGTGTTAGTGAAAAAACCATAATTCAGACGCTATTTATGCTTAATCGAACTGATATTTAGTGGGTTAACAGGCTGGTGAAAAACTCATTTTTGACCCTGACTCAGTCTGTATTTAGTTGAAGTATGATACTGCAGACACTATATATTGATTAAGCTGACCAAAATTAGCGTCTGAAATATGGTTTTTCACCAACCTGTTAAGGATTAATTGCCAATAAACATAGACTTCCTCAAAACCAAAAATGAGTTTTTCACCAATTTGTTAATTGGTCTGGGTTCAGCCTAAACGCATTTAAGGTATTTTTCCGCAGACACGACCGCATCGTTAACACTCCAGAACATTCTGTCTTTAAATTTTATCTCGGCTATATTGATTAATAATTGACTGATTGGGTCTTTAACTCGAGCCAATAGCAGTAGTATTTGCTGCTGTTGAAGTTGGTCGACAAACTCGACCAAACATTCTGCTGCCGTGCTATCCAGATTCGCGCTTTCCTCAAGGCTGATAATCAGAACTTCGATGTCATTGCGTGCCGATAATCTTCTGTTTGCTTCACTCAAAATGCCTTCGACACTCGCAAAAAACAAAGGCTCTTCTGGACGTAATATCAGAATCTGATCATGCTTTTTAGCGGTTGGATGATTCATGAGATCGACATAATCTCTGGTATCATCAAGCTCAGCCAATTCCCTCACCATCGGCTGGCTAAAAGTGCGTATTGCTGAGGCCAGTGACAAACCAATTGCGATCAACATGCCATGTAATACACCGAAAGCCAATACGGCTATGACGGCTGCCGATGCCAAATATTGATCGCGATTCATTCGCCAAAGGGTTATTAAGGCTTTGGGATTCAAGGCATGACTCAATGCACTGATCACTGCCGCAGCCACCAGCGTTTCAGGTATTGCGCCGATCCAGTGTTGGCCGAACACGGCCATGAACAATAGGACAATCGCTGCAAATATCCCAGCCAGTTTGGTTTTCGCACCGGCAGCTTCATTTGCGGCACTGGCAGAAAACCCGGCCCCAACCGGCATGCCTTGCAACAATCCAGAAAACAGGTTGGCTATACCTAATGCCGACAATTCTTGGTTCGGTTCAACTGGTTTACCGTGAATTAGGGCCAGACTGCGAATACTGCCCCAGGATTCAGCAACAATGATAATCAATAAGCCAAGGGCCATCTCCGCTAATTGAAGCCACTGCTCCAGCGGTACATCCGGTAAATTTAACGCGGGTGTGTTGATCGTTACAGTTCCGACAATCGCGACATCCATTGCGTTTAGATTGCAATTTTTACTTAGAAATATACCTGCAATCAGAACTAAAAACGCACTCGGCAAGACCGGCCAGCGCTTAAGTATGATCAATAAGATCAAAGCCACCAAGCCTATGAGCGTAGTCCAGATCGAGACATCACGGTGGTATTCTATTAACTCGACAAGAATGGGGAACGGAGCATTGGCGTGTACCGTCATTCCCAAAAGTTTCGGTAACTGTTTGATGATAATGGTGAGGGCTAAGGCAAATGAAAAGCCATGCAGCACAGGTCTGGACACAAAAGCCGAAAGTTTGCCCAATCTCAATTTGGCAAAAGCTAACAATCCCGATCCTGTCAATATCACAAGCGCTATGCCTAAACTTGCCGCAATAGACTTGTTTTCAGGATGAAATGACGATACGACTGCCGCCAATAAGGCAGCCGCGGATGAGGTTGGTGCAACCACGGCGAACGCACTGCCACCGAACCAAGCATAACTGATCAAACCGACAATAGCGCCGGTGACCGCTGCTTGAATCGGCAAATGGGCAATAGCGGCATATGCAACGGCTTCTGGCAGCAAAATAAAAGCGACGGAAAGACCGGCAACAAAATCGGCAATTAAAAAGCGGCATTTAAACATCGCAATTACTCATTTTACGCATAGTTCCGATCTGCGTTGATCGGAAAACTAAAGGCTATTTGATTTAAAGGTCAACCAATCCCTGTGTACTTGACGACTATATCCAAATGCATAATCAAGCACGGCATCCTGCCAATCGGTGCGACTGCCGAAAGCTTGCCATTGATCGGCAATGGCAGAACCTTGCCAACCACCTGTACGAATATGTAACCATGCGACAAGTTGAGCCATTGAATTCACCACTTTTTCTAAACGGCGAAATCTGCCGTGCCAGTGCTCGAGTTTCAATCGGTCTTGGTTCGGCATAAGCTCTTTGATGACGTAGGATCGATCACCATCTTGGATAGCCGCTAAAAAAGCCGGTGCAATCGCTTGCCCTCGATGCTGCAATTTCACCACCCGCTCCGCTTCATTTCTCCATCTGGGTTGCGACACGATTGTATAGGGTGCAAGGGACGAACCCGGTTGATATTTCATATCGAGCAAATAATGCTGTTTCGAACCCTTAATGAGAACAACATAACGTTCCAAACCCAAGCTTCCAAGTCCGGCAATGCGCTTAGCGACATCCAATATGGTGAAGAATTCTGGATTGGGTTGCGTTGCGGTAAACTGCGTAATTAGCGATTCGATCTTTTGCTGTTCAGCCTGAGAGGCGTCCATGGCCTTGAGGTTGTCACGTTTTAAAAACCTGTGCCCATCCTGTTTAACGGTTCGCTCCTGTAACAGGTCTGAATGGGTGCGGTGTTTAAGGTTTTTGAGTAAATCCCTTATCATGCCTTTGGCAGTAGCTCGCTCAATCCAGCGAGGTTTGCATTCACGAAGTTCTCGGCTATAGTGGCCCAAGAAATCTTGGCACAAGGCTAAAATCTGGCTTTCCTCAATATTCAAGGTTTTTGCCGCCACCAACAAACTGCAAAGAAAACGAGTTAAATCCTGCGTGCAAGGTGCTAACAAGGCTTCATCAAAATCATTGATATCGAAATAAGTCAGCCGGTTGTCACCTCGATAGGTACCAAAGTTTTCCAGGTGCAGATCCCCACAAATCCATGCTAACGGAGCATCGTTAAGGCTGGAATTTTTAGGCCAGTCTGCATAGAACAAATGGGCTGTGGCACGCAAAAAAGCAAAGCTGTCATGACGCATAGCTTGGTATTTAAGGGCTAAACGTTCAGCGTCCCGCTCCTGATTAAATGCTTCAATTCGTTGCCACAATTCGGATCTACCCATAGCATACAGCCAACAGTCCGGTAATCCATGGCGGCGTTTGAATACGATTCGCCCAATAGTGCGGGTGGGTCAAGCTATCGACTGGTATCTTCATAGATCACTCATGGCTTGGCTAAAATGTAAAAACTGACCGTTACGTTCTATTGCGCAAGACTTTGACCGCCGACATCATTAAGCGACTAATCGGTTTATTGATCGAGTCAGCAAGGTGATCTTTCATTGCCACAATGATATCGCCAAGTGTAATGCCTTCTTCGGAAATTACCGCCCCGATTAGACCTGCCCTTGCGACTTTCTTTAAAACCAACCAGTGCTTAGTAATCGCTGAATTCGCTCTCGGATACACCGCTTTGCTTAGGGTTTACGCAAAGTGTTCTTAGAAGTGGCCCCATTCGTTTGAAGAGCGAAACCGGAATTTAAAGTGAAATGCCTACCATGGTTTAGGCAGCCAACTTGAGGATTAGCAAGCCATCGTTATACGCCTGATGCGGTGTTTTTCGTTCCAAACTGGAATGCGGTCGTTCGTGGTTGTACCACTCGAAATAATCCAGAATTGAGGCGCGGGCTTGACCGACTGAATCGTAAACGTGCAGGTAAACCCTGTCGTACTTGACCGATCGCCATAGTCTTTCCACCAAGACATTATCCCGCCAGGCGCCCCGATCGTCCATGCTGAGCTGGCAGCCCTGGCCTTTCACGGCATCGACAAACGCCTTGGCGGTGAACTGGCTGCCTTGGTCGGTGTTGACGATGTCCGGTCTGCCGTAACGCTTGAAAGCCTGCGGTAATCCTCCACAAACGGCGGGTTCAGGTGTTGGGTCAAGCTTCTTAAGTAATGTGGCTACTACTGCTGCCGGTGTAGTCGCCGGTTCATTCTTATTTCAAGGCATTGAGAACTTGATGAGTTATCACTCGTCTGGTTGGGGTCAGCCATCGACATTCAGTGGCGACTATTTCGATGACATGGATGACACCGATTGGGCCTAATTCATATGAAGACTCGCTCTGCATCGCGATTGCCCGATTGTAATTTTCGGCACCAATGGATCGCTGAAGCGGCTTATTATATTGCTGATCCAAGCCCATGAAGATGGTAAATTATCGGTCCCAGGTTTGCGACGACTTACAAAGTTGGTAAGCACCGGATAGTGTTTCGCAATATTCAGACCCAACATAACCGGAAAGTCGCTATGACTTGACGCCGTTTCGCGAGGCCTTGCAGGTTTTCTCCGCTTCCAATATTTTCAGCAAATGCCACAGAAAGGACAATACACTCAAAAAACAGCAACCATAGATACCACGCTCAGCCAAAAGCAAGCCAAGTGGTAGTAACAAAGACAACACCAGTTCGATGGTTAATATCCAAGCCTCAGGCAATAAAACGATGTTGTCAAGCATTTTTAGCAGCATCGCTTCCCTTAGGTCGCCAGCGCGGTATAGCGTTGTAACTCCTTCTGCGCCTCCAGACTTTCCACACTGCGGCGCTCGCCACCAAATACGTCCAGCGTATAACTGACCGTCGAGGAAATGGTGAACAGGTTGAAGATAATTGCCGGCTGGGAGAAAAACTAGCGTCCAGTTGCTGATAGAAAATGCCGTGTCCGGCCTGCAACGTTGCCTGGCTTTCGCATAAATTGACTTGCGAAGCTTGCAACCGGTACCAGCAGTTATCGGTCTTGAATTGCTTGGCTTTTGGAGTTTTTCTCCAGCCTGCTAGGCATCACCGGATACAATGAAATCTCTTATTCCTTAACCATGTAGTATCGAAAATGCCCAATAGTTATCAACAGCCCCTGATAGTTTTCCACAAGATTCCGTATTAAAACTTCATTAGTTTCGTGCTTTTCGGTCATTATTTCCGTTTTTTTTAATCATTAAGACCGTAGTAACACGCCACCAATTCCGTTAAAGGGTAACATGGAAAAAAAGGATTTAGTTACTAACTTCCTGAAAAACAAACATAAAAATCTCTTGATTCAGTCAATAGTCTTTTTATAGTACAAAAGAAGTCTTTCTTAGTACCGCCGCAGTCATCGGCGGGTAAAACCAAAATAATTTCGTTAAATCCAATTTGAGTTGACTTTGATACCCACTTCAGAGAACACAAAGATGACATGGAATATATTGCGGAGCAGTATCAATAAATCGCCCTACAGCTAATTTCTAACTCCGTAGTCTAACGACATTAAGTTAAACCTCGCATTCGACATTTAAGGTGATCCCATCCCAGAAGCATAAGGAAAGCACTAATTTCTAGTTTCCGCATGGATTCTTTAATGATTAGGGACCAGAGTCATCCGTAGTGTCGCGACATCAAGCCTACCTTAATTACGATTCATGTTCACACAAGGGAAACATCGAAAAACCTATTTCCCTTAATTATACCAGAATAAAATCAATAGGTTATATTGCTGTTTCTGCCAAAATCAGAGGTTGTTGGAAAGTCCCTAAGGCTAAAACCGTTAACTGCAATTGTCTTACAACATTAGGACGTCTGCCCTGCCCTGGGAGCTATAACTGAATCTGGTGTTTAGAGTTGAAGAGAATCGGTGAAAGTGCCAAAGGTCAGGGCGAAAGATGGGCAGGCGACGACATTCCGTTCCGCCCTGGTGCCGCCTTATGTGCGCAAAACCCGCTCCTTGGCGGCGGCCTTGCCTTGGTTGTACTTAAAGGGTATCTCGACCGGTGAAATGGAAGCGGCGCTGGAAGTGTTGGTGGGCACTGAAGCCAAGGGTTTGTCGGCCAGCACCGTGGCGCGTTTAAAACAGGAATGGGGCGCAGAATATGACGCTTGGCGAACCAGTCGTCTGGACCACGATCAATGGGTTTATGTGTGGGCTGACGGTATCTATAGTGGCCTGCGGGCGGAAGACGCCAAACTATGTGCCTTAGTCATCATTGGCGTTAACGAACGCGGCGAAAAACGCTTTCTGGCCATTGACGACGGCGTCCGCGAATCGGCTCAGAGTTGGCGGGAAGTGCTACTGGGGTTGAAGACTCGTGGCATGAATAGCCCTAAGTTGGCCATTGGCGATGGTGCCATGGGCTTCTGGACGGCGCTGGACGAAGTCTACAGCGACACCCGGCAGCAACGCTGCTGGGTACACAAGATGAACAATGTGCTGAACCGGGTGCCGCAATCGGTACAGCCGAAGATGAAGCAATCACTCTACTACATCTGGCAGGCTGACACCCAACAGCATGCTGAGCAGGCATTCGATCAGTTCGCCACGCTGTTTGAGGCCAAATATCCCAAGGCAGTGGAGTGTTTGTACAAAGATCGGCATGAACTGCTGGCGTTCTATGACTTTCCGGCCCAACACTGGCAAAGCATCCGAACGACCAACCCAATTGAATCCACCTTTGCCACCATCCGCCACCGAACCACGCGGGCCAAGGGCTGTCTTTCGCGAGCGGGGATGCTGCACATGCTATTCAAATTGGGGCAAGCTGCCGAGAAAACCTGGCGACGGCAACGAGGATTCGATTATCTCGCCAAAGTAATTACCGGTGTCCCTTTCAAGGACGGCATCGAACTAGAAACCACAGACCAGATTGCCGCTTGATCTAGCCTTGAACACCAGATTTGACGATAGCTCCCTGCCCTGCCCAACGCAACAATTGTCTACAAAACCCACTGCTTTCTCCGTAGTATAACGACATGAAGGATCGTTTGTATCCTTGCGTTTTTTACAGGGGTTTAGCCAATTATTTACCGTAGTCATGCTACATGAATATCAATACCCTACTTATCTAGTATTTCTTTTGGTGCCATGTCCGGTACCGGACATCAACGTCATGCCGAACTCTTGAATAACGCACAGTAACCTCTACTTGTCTTACTACCGTAGTAGCACTACATAAAAAATGTCCAATTTCAACTCAGATGTACCCCTGCTAAATTTTAGGACCTTCAACCTCCAAGAGACAATTTCCCGCAAAGTTAGGCGATATCAACTACTTATTCCATAGTAGTACGACATAAAAGTAGAGTTGGGGCGAGATCGAATTCGTTGCAAATTGGTTCTGTTTGATCCTCTTAACTTCGCATTTTTTTGTTGGTACGATTTAATCAGTATAGATACCTTCTGTCCGGCACCGGACATTTTAACTAAGGATCACAACAAATCTCCGTAGTATTGCTACATATAAGAAATAATGAATATTCTAAATTAAAGCTCAGGTAACCTCTGATGAGTGCTCTATTCGTGAAGAATTAAGCTGTAACCCATTGATTTAACTAGTACTCTAATTTGAGATATCGAATTTTCGTAGGACCCAATTTCTACTTTGTCTCCGTAGTGTCGCTACATTAAGATACTTTCTAACCCCTTCAATTGAGCTCAATTTGCTCCTATGTGAATTAAAATCAACAAGATACGTACTCAATAGAGGTCGATGAAGTATAAAATTTCAATTTCTTTCTCCGTAGTAGGACTACATGAAGGATATGCTTAATTAGCAGGCTGTTGAAAAACTGGTTGATAGACGTTTGCGCAGTGACAAAATTGACTACATATTGTTGACTGTTGCAAAGAAGGCCACTAGATATAGAGTCCCTAAAGTGCCAAAGATACAAATTCAACAGCCTGCTAACCCAAACTTAACGAGCCTTTATTTCACCGTAGTTTCAGTACACGAAGAAAGCAACTGAGCAAAATCGGCAAGTGACCTCTTCTAGTTGATAAGATTTTCACCCATACAAGGATCGAAAATCAGAATTCTACATTGGTTGCCTTCGGTACCCCTAGCCATCAGCGTCAATTCGACTTTGACCCCGCAGGTGGATTAAAGCATTGTATCTCGCACCACATCGACGATGTTTGGCGAGCCCCTAGTTTTCACAACCGAAAGTCCGCCCTGTGCTATTCCTTTCAGAATTTACTTTAACTTCACTCGCTCTCGCTTTGCTTTCCTGACAAATTAGTGAAACTGGTGGCCAATTAGAGTGCTTCCGCCATCTTTATAGGTACTGCTTTAAGCGACAGTTAATATGCCGCGTAGTGTGTATGGAAGGGCTGCAGGTCCATAAACTGTTCAAGGAACTGGGAAAGCGCGTTAGGGCCAGACACGGCCACCCGAAATCAATGCTGGTATGAGTTCCAGCGACAATTGAGCAAACTCGCTTGGTATACCGGACAGTTCAGAGTTACTCTACGCAAAAAACCGCTGGAATTATTCACGTTGGGCCCGTGTCGCCAAAGAGAATGGGCGAACTCAAGCGCAATTAAGGTATGTGAAATGAGTTTGAGAGAAATCGCGTATCTGGTCGGCGCAATCAATGCACTACGGGTACAGACATGGCGGATTAGCTTGTGCGGAGATTTCACGTGCGATTAGGGTCTTAAGCCAAGAACCCACAGTAGTGCTCAGGCTGTCGCAGCCGGAGTGCCAAGAGATGCTCTTTGCTTCAGGCAGGTGACGAGGTCAAATTTGGGTAGAAATTTAAGAAATTCTTAAGTCAAAATTTTGTCCGGTACCGGACACTTCTAGAGTTGATAACGTTCTTACTCAGTATTACGAATAAATGGAGTATCTGCTATGTGCATTCAAAATTGTCCGAGAGTACCGAATGGATGGTCGCGGGAGCTTTGAAACATATAACGTATGCCCTGCTCTGTTCTGTTTGAAGTTAACGAGGGATTTAACGTTTGGCAGATTCAGAAATTTTATGACTAGAGCAGTCCTTAAAGAGTGAATACCACCATCCAACCTATTCTTATATAGATGGGCAAAGCCTAAGCCATATCCATCACAAAGAGATCCTCTTCAGGTCGGAAAAACTAAATATTCGTTCATTTAATTCTTCCGCCGCCTTGAAAATTCAAGGACAAAAGGTTCACTTCTTCCTGTGCCGTGTATGACAAAATCGCACCAATCAAACTGGTCACGAAGTTGCTTTAATACTGCTTCCATACGCGGCCGTAAACGGGAACGATCACCATGCCAATGGATCACATCCGCTATGTATTCAAGTTCTTTTTTATAATAGTTACCTTGGGTGCAAAGAAAACGATAAAGTGCCCTACCGTTTGCTGAAGATATCTGCCGGCGCATTTTCCAGTTATGAAAGGTCGCCTGTTCCCTAAGCCACTTAACCATAAGCGGTGAGAATTGAGCAAATATCAACCCGTCTTCTTCATAAGCACGCCATTGAATATCGACTAGTCTGATCGTTTGGCCATCCCAACTTTCTCCAAGGTATAAATCCTTTTTTCGTGTTTCCAGTTCGATGCTGACGTGGGCAAGCCTTCTTATTGATTCAATAGTTGCTTTGTAATTCAGACCCGAATCATTGATACCAAGTTCTTTATTGATCTGTCCTACTGTTGCGATCATAACCTGGACAGTTAGGTTTCCCCGCTCATCGTTTAGCCATGATGAATCGTTAAGAGGAACTGGTAATTTTGATCCCTGCCCAATTAAGCGCCTACCCGATAACTGAAGCATTGCGAATAAAACATCTTCGTCCTCGATAGTCACTGGTGGTCCAAAACGTCTGCCCCGACCAAATGGCGTTTCAAACGCAAATGCCAAATCTTTATCAAGCATGTTGCGCTGACAACGTGCTGGAATGGGAACAAAAATTGGTAAACGCGCTAAAAGGGTTGGGATGGCATTCGTATCTGAAACAGATAATGAAGTGAATAAACCTAATTGCTCTGCTTCTAGTAAACGTGCATCAGCAGCCTTCACTAACTTTCTACCGATCCCCTTTATTTTTTTTCGATTTTCAACAGGCAGCATAGGTGTAGCTTCTTTGACTATTGTGTTCATCGTCACTAAATCAATTGCCTGTTCTTTTTCAGCGTCGAATAAATCCTTTTGCCGTTGTTTCGACTCCGCATTTCGCTTAGCAAGGAATTTGTCCATTTTTGATTGCGAAGCTGCCATTCATAACTCCAATATAGGTCTCAAACGGTATATCTAGTAACAAGTATGATCGTAAAATACTAATTGGTCAATGTACAATACACTAAGCAGTGTGGTACTATCAAGCGTATAGTACAGTTAGGAATAGAACTGTCCGGTACCGGACACTTAGGAATCGACTCTAAAAAATAGGGTGAAAGCAAAATGGCAGCAGAACAGATCACAACTATACCGGATTACGCAAAACTGAAAGTACTCACAATCGGTAATCATAAAGGTGGAGTAGCAAAGACAACTTTGTCAAAGTTGTTGACAGAGTACAGCGTCCGTGAAGGGAAACGAGTGCTGGGCATTGACATTGATCCACAATGCAATTTCTCCGCAAGGTTTGTACAGATGACAGAAGACGGCGGTACGCCACCTTTTCATCCAAATTTTGATCCTAAGGATCCGACATGGGACGAATTACCATATGCACCACCAGGATATTGGTCCATCGCGGAATTTTTCAGATTAGGATACGCAGAACCTTATCCCACAGATCACCCTACTCTAAGTTTTATCCCATCACACAAAAGAGAATTGACATCCTTTCTCGAGCAAGTTGAGAGGAATAGTATTCAAGAAGCCGTTGTGGAGCATATGAGGGCTATGTTGTCGATGGAGTATTACCAAGACGAGTTCGATCTCGTCATTATCGATACCCCACCCCAAACCTCCGCATTAACAGCATCAGCAGCTCGTGCAGCCACCCACTTATTAATACCGACAGAAATGCAAGAAGATTCCGTTGCCGGCATGGCTGATATGGCACAACTATGGCAAGCAGAGAATCAGGTGCGAGATACCAATAAATTACAATTGATTGGTATCCTGGCAACAAAATACGATCCACAGTCAGCTGCCCAAAGAAAAACAATGGAACAGCTAATTCAGAATGAAGTATTAGGGGACAAGTTAATTAACCCACCTATGCGTTATTTACAGACATATGCTAATAGTTCTTCAACCTTTGCGAACCCGCGATCACTCTTTGAGATGCACGAAAATACACCTGCTCGAAATGAGGCAGAACAATTTTGCAAAGTAATTTTTGAGAGGATCTTCCAATGACCGAAGAAGGACTACCCAGAAAGCCAGGGCTTTTAAAGAGAAATGCAGTAGGCGTACAACCTGGTACGATCTCAAAAGTCGCCGCGCAAATTGCGGCAGCTGAAAATGCAAAACAGCAAGAATACGAATTACGGCAAGTACCGCTGGCAGATATTCAGCTATGGGAAGATCAGCCAAGGACATTTCATTTAACGCTCAGTGACATATATCGTGGATATATCCAAGAGGATGATCCGTATCGAATGAACAAAACCGAGGAATTAGAAGGGATTATCACTTTGGCAATGAGCTTAAAGGAATTTGGTTTGCTTAATCCACCAATTGCATTTGCATTGCCTGGAAAACACGTTCAGTTAATGGGTGGGCAACGTCGAACGATGGCTGCTATTTTTGGTCTATTTCACCTGGAAACCATCATAGATGAGCAGGAGAATAGGGTCCATGAGTTGACAATCAATCCGGAACCGGATTTAACCCTCTTGCATGTTGAACGAATTACCGTAAAAGTATTTTTACGTAAACCACAAGCACAAACGGTAGAACGCCTGGGTATCATCGATAATGTTCAACGCGATGATTTATCAATTGGTGACAAATTACGATGGCTAATAAAGTTCTCAGCGCATCAAGAAGAGAAAGGAAGGGCGGTCCGGTGGCGTGATTTGGTTGATACCTTAGGACTTTCGAGATCACAAGCTTATGAGTGGATGAACGTAGTCCAAACGCGAAATGATGAATACGTTAGACAGGTCATCCAATTCGTTATTGAGGGAAACGCATCGTTTGCCAGGTTACTGGAATTAGCTAAAGCGGACTCTCACCAACGAGCTCATCAATTTCGCCAATGGTTTGGTGAAAGAGGAGGGCGTGGCAATACGGCAAAGGTTTCCCTGGGGCACACGACAAATCTAAATGCTCTGAAATCGTTGGTTCTAGCTAACGTCGACGACGATCATTTGGAAGAGTTCAAGGCTCTAAACTGGGATGATCCTAAAAGTGTAAAGAAAGCCTTTGCAAGATTTTTAGACTATTGGATAGAAAAAAATGGCTGATGTTCGTCCCCAGGGTATCAAGGCAAATGCATCAATTAGGAAAGTCACTGTAAAGCTACCAGCGACTCTTAAATTGTCGTTACCAGCCAAGATATTGGCAGATGGTTATAACATGCGCCAGAAAAGTAAATGGGTTGTCGAAGCAATACAATCCTTATTAGCAAAGAATGGATGGGAAGGGGCTTTGCTTTCCGAATTGGTTGTCAAACCAAATTCACAAGATGTATTCAGTATTCCAGACGAATTAGTTGCAAAAATCAATATGGAAGCTCATCGAGTAGCATTGCAGAATCCCAGTCTTAATGCCAATCAATCTACAATTATTCGGGCGGCCATTAACAGGCGGTTAATAGGCTTTTTCCAAAAGCCTGAATGACTATGGATTGAGTTTCTTCCGAAACATTCGTTTACCAGAAGATCGGCGATAAGTGTAGGTGATGAAGTGCATTGCTTTATTCTAGATCAAGTCAGTTGAGCTACTTGGCAGAGGGGATGTATTAAGGTTATTAGAAATAACTATAGAACCCTATTATCTTCGCAAAGGAGTAGGGCATGGCCATCGTTGCAAACCACCCGCGAATATCGACCATAGTCGGTATTCCCAAATAAATTCAAGCATTCGTATGCAGGCCGCGTTGTCGTGTTCGCGTTCGGTCACATCGAGCCAAATGTTTTCCAGGCTTTGGCCGAGGTCTTGGTGCCGCGATTCCGCCATCTCCACGAATGCTTAAGGAGGCTGCCATGCTTGTGCGAGCACGTAGGGCTGTAATGAAAAGTAGTGATTAGTTGACTGGTAGGCGATCTGTAGACAGCGTCTATATCACTTGCTCGAAAGAAGTGAAGATAGTGTCCACTTATAATCAGGTGGACACTTATGAAGGAGCACACTACTCGCTTATCGCGCCCATTGATTGCAGGACACGGGCGAGATGGCCGATGTCTTTATGATCCGGAAGCGAAACGGGAACTGGTCCGAATCTGTTTGCAACCGGGACTATCGGTTGCCAAGATCGCGCTAGAACACGGCATCAATGCCAATCTGCTGCGTAAATGGATAGGCTTATACCAAGAAGCAGGCGCCTCTGTCCGGCACGGCACATTAGCGTTGCCGACCTTTCCGCCAACATCGCGCAACTGGCAGGATTGAGTACACGAACTTCGAGCGCTCAGCCTAATAAATGGAAAAAGCAGGGAATGAATTTTGCGATAAACCATGGCGGCGTCGATTATTTTCCGGATTACAGGCTGGACAGTGCGGGAGGCTTGCCGCCAATAAAAGTCATGGCCAAGATCATTGGAATCTTTAAAGGCCACAGGAACAGCATACTGGATTCACACGGACAACAGCTTTTTGAGGGCAATCGACCTCAGAATTTGTTGGCCTCGGCGCCGGAGCGGGTGGCCGAGGCTGCCATGGACGAGGTTCAGGAACTGGCGCATAGTTAAAGGATGAGCTTCTCCGTTACCTGTCGATGAGGAAAAGTTTTCGCACCCAGTCCACCACATCAGCTTCATGTTACGGTCATCTCGCTTACGAAGAGTGAGGTTTTCCACAGGCTCCATCTAAGCGCCAATCCGATCCGAGCATACATGGGAATGTGCGTTTTAGTCCTATTCAAGATAAATTGTGTAAACCTTTCCCGCGCTGTAAGGTGGGACGGCGATGAAATGTGCTTGCATAGAGAGAGTGTTTCACGATGTCCCTTACACAGCAGGTTTTAAGAACTTCGAAAATGGCAAGTTAGTTGACCAGGTTCATTCAACTGTTATGGTCAATCAGTAGTTTCAACTCATCGATACCGAGAAGGACCAATATCCGGCCACAGCAAGTGGGCCGAGGTCTTCCATCATCACTGTCCACAAATCCAAGGGCTGTGCCGAATATCCAGGCAAGACGATTCCACACGCGCTGTCGTGGATTTTGGTAACTGCATTCCTATTAAGTCGGAAAGGAATTCACGCAGCTTGTTGGGCGACGCCGAAGCTTACGACACACTTTTCGGATTAGCCGATCGAATAGGTGTCAATATCAAAACCTAATGCAGCACCGCTCTCTGGCCCCGTGCGGCTTGCGGCGACATATTTGACGGACTGTCATGAAATAGGCAGGGGGCCAGATAAGAGGGCTTTCGCATTTATTCGGAGTAACCGGAGCTAGATTGGTCGTTAAAACGGGGGAGGGCCGCAGAATTCTTTTGATATTCACTTGGTTATAAGACTACACAAATATATCAAGGTTTAATGCGGCTACTGCTGATAAGGATAATAATCAGTAGTTGTTCTTCGTAATAGTAAATTATTTCAGTGAAACACTGAATAAATTATTTTGTATTTATGTCTACAAACGTACGGAAGCCAGAGCAACCGCGGGAATCAGCCAATCACGCGTGCTTGAGCGAAAGACGGGCTTGCTGAGTCAAAATTGGGACGGACGGTACACAACTGCAGTAAACCAAAACCGCCAAAATTAAGGAGATAGGCCACGGCGTATGTGTAGCGGCTTGCAATCGACAACCCGCAAACCTGAAATTAGAGCATTTTTTGACCGGAATTAGCTGCAACTGATGGAGTCGGAAGGTTTGGTTTATATAAATTCAATATCAGGACCCTTAGGTAATTTATTGGGGAATGGCGTTGTCCAAGGACAGCAACTCTCCTTTTCCTATCAATCACAAATGCCTTCAAGGGGGGCTGTGTTGTCGCAGTCGCCGTCAGCGCGGATCACTTCGAAGGACGTTGTTCGGATTCCGTGATCGGGAAATATGCCGTGAAAGCAACTAAATTCGTGAGTCAGTAAAATTCAGATCGGACTGAGTACGGACGCGATGATTGAACGGCTTCCACCATGGGGGTATGCTCCACCAACTGCCGCTCCGAGCGGATGGAAAATAGCACTTGCAACAAACTCGCCCGCAGTAGGCGTTCCGGCGGAATGGAATCTCGACCGCGACGGGCGTAGAGCGCGTCGAACTCGTCGTTGAGCGTGGCGAGTAACAGGTCGACGACTTTGCGCAGCTTGCGCAAGGGGTGCTTCTTCGGAATTCGGCTTTCCAGGGTTCGGTAACTGAACAGGTCTTCTTGAGTGATGTCGGCGCCGCGCATGGGGACAATACAATATATTGGAGATAGCTGCGGTCGTGATGATGGTACAGGAATAGAGCGTTTTTGCTTCGTGCTCCCAATGTTCCCAAAGCCCAGCAAAGGCAAATAACTGATTGTCTTGGCGGTGAATATGAAAGGCTTGTTTGTGCTATTCCAATTTCTGCCACTCATAAAATCCGTTTGCGACAATTAAGCAACGGCGTTTATGGAAGGCTGCGCGAAAACTGGGTTTTTCTCTGATGGCTTCCGCACGGGCGTTGATCAGGTGATGGCTGTTTTTATCATCCTTAGACCATGACGGCACTAAGCCCCAAAACAGGTTTACCGATTTCAACGATTGGTCGTCTAGCTCAACGATGCACAGGATCTTTTGCGCAGGTGTAATGTTGTAGCTGGGTTGAAAGCGCGGCAAACGTGGCAACTGAAAATGTTCAGCTATGCTTTCCGGCGTTGCCGTGAGGTTGTAGCGACCGCACATATTGACAACCCTCAATATGTAGCCTACAAATCTATTTCTCGTTACGTCGACATTTTTGCGCGTGAAGGTTCTAAGTTTCGTAAGCGTCTGGCGATGATCGGGTCATATCAGATTTTTAGAATGACAATAGCAAGGCCTGGTGTTTCAAGCGATGGTCAAGGGTTGGCTTTGCGTATCCAATAAATTTGTCTGCCAATCAATAACTCACCTTAAACGTCGGACTATCCTCGGGCCGAGTTTTCCGGTGATCGTAAATGCGCGTTGTTGAGATATTGGCGTGGCCCAGCCATTCCTGAACCTTAGCTATGTCGGCCTGGTGATCAAGGGCATTCGTGGCCGCCGTCGCCCGCAGCGAATGCGCTCCGATTTCAAAGCCAAGCTGTGCTGAATAGGTCCGCACGATCTTATAGACGCCATCGGCGGTGATCGACTTGCCGCCATTGTCTTTCGTGTTGTGACTGACTGGTCGAAACAGGGCGCCGTTTTCATCTCCTGCATGTCCGGCTAGTTCAAGATAGTCATGCACCAGGGCGCTTGCCGCAGGGTGCAGCGGCACATAGCGGGTTTTGCCGCCTTTGCCGGAGACTTTTAAATGCGGCACGCCGCGTCGCTCATGTTTGAAGTCTTTAACCTTGAGCTTGCACAGCTCGTCACGGCGCAGGGCGTGATAGAGCAGTGTCGCCAGGATAGCCCGGTCTCGCTTGTTTTTTAGCGTATCGCCTTCTGGAGCATCCAACAGTTCGCGGGCTTGGTGGTCGCCCAGTGCCGGTGTCCGGCCTTCGCCGCTATCGACTTTGGGTCGTTTGACACCTTTAACCGGGTTATGAATCACTGCGTTTTTGTCGCACAGATAATCAAACAGCGAGGACAAGGCCGATAACCGGTGCCGAATGGTGGTACCGTTCAAAACCCGGTTACCCAAATCATCCCGCCAGGCGATGACATGCGCTCGGGCCACGTCGCGGAATTCTTCCGGTCGTTGGATGCCAGTGAAACGCATGAAGTCTTCAACGGCATTTTGGTACGCGCGGCGGGTTTGCGGATTGGTCAGGTTGGCGAACCACTCGACCTCGGGCGGTACGTCGGACAGCCGGCGGAAGTCTTCGGCGGTCAGGAGCCGGTTGCTGGTGGAGGAAAGCGTGATCGCTTTATCGGGCCGGTCCATCAAGCCTCCCGCTTTTCCTTGCTATGCCAAACCCGAATAATGACGACAGTATCGCCATTAATCCGGTAACGCAGAACATAGGCGCCGGCGCCGAACGGCAAAAAGAGTTCTCGACGCTCCGATCCATCATTCATGGGGCGTCCAATCTGGGGGAAGCCAGCAAGAGCGCTGGCCCCATCGCGTAACGTTTGCCCGGCGCGCGCGGCAGCCTTTGGATTCTTTTCTTGAAGGAATGCCCGCAAGCGCTCGACATCCATCAAGGCGTCGGGAAGCCAGACTATTTGGGACACGATAGCTCACTTTCGCTTCCCCAGGATGAGAGCCAGGCATCGACGGCTTCATTTGGTATGGCATGGCCGGTTTGTTGGTATTTCTGCCAACGCTCCATGTCTTCGCGCTTTTCACGCTCATACGCTTCTTCGCGTTCGACATATTCCTCGATGGCGGCCTTCATCAGCCAGTGAGGCGTTCGGTCTTTGGCCTGGCTCAGTAGCTTCAGTCGAGCATGAAGAGTCTCGTCCAGCTTGATGCCGGTGCTGATGGTCTTTGATAGTGTGTCAGTTTGTTTCATGGTGGCACCTCATGCCACTTATTTACACTGAGTAACAACAAGTGTCAATGTTGCTCAGCTCACGGGATTTTTGTCGGTATATTACTATTGATAAAATACGTTATCAATAGTAAATGGGTTCGAATTTGGTCGAGATAAGAGGCCGGATTTTACTGGACGGCTTTGGCAAAATTTGCCATGATCGAAGGCAGAGTCCATTAATGAGGTCGACCCATGGCGAGCATTTGGACGATATGGAGGCCACTATCACCCGGCAAGGCTATGGTCTACGGGAATTGGTGCAGAACTTCGACGCCAAACCTGCTGAAATCAAAGCGCTGTTCGCTAACCAACTTGATCCGGTTCGTGCCAGCGAGTTACTGGATCGCATGCGCTTGGCTGGATTACCGATCTGAATTCGCTAGGGTTTCAGTTGCAAATAATCCTGGTTTACGGCGGATGATTGCAGGTTTGCGACAACGATTGCAGGTTCAGTTGCAAATAATCTCGGTTTGAGCGCCCGTCAGTTGCAGTTAATTCCGGTCGAAAATTGCGCTGATTGCTGGTTTGTGGGTTTTCGATTGCAAGCCGCTACAATTAGACGTTGTCTATACCTTTTATCCTGCATCTGAGTTTATTAAAGACATGAAAGCATCTAATAAGAGGTTACAACTTCAATCTGGCGGTCAGACAACTACAGCCGTTAATAAGTAGGTTTAGGGGGCGGGATAATTTCCTAACCATAAACCAGAAATTACAGGTAGGAATAAGGGGCGAGTAACCTTGTTTTTCGGTAGGTATAGGGAGCGGAATGCAGTAGGTTTAGGGGGCGGACATCAATTCTTTATAAAGTTCACTGCAATTCAAATAGCCATTCAAGTAGGTATAGGGGGCATGTTGCCTAGGTCTCCGGTAGGTATAAGGGGCGGGTTAATTTTTTTCCGGTAGGTATAAGGGGCGACATAGGTAGGTTTAGCAGGTTGGTGAAAAACTCTTTTTTGGCTTTGAATGACTCTATATTTAGTGGCGATGAAGCTGCTTTCCTACTAAATGCTGGTTCGATTGAGCAAAATTAGCGTCTCAAATATGGTTTTTCACCAACCTGTTAGGGGGCAGGAAGTTTGGTTTTATATATTTTTGCACACTCCTAGGTAGGAATAGGGGGCATATGAGTTTTCCATCTTATTGTTTTTTATAGGTTATTTCAATTTTTTACCGGCCTTATTCTTCTAATCTTAATTAATCTTTTAATTAATCGTAAATGAGCAATTCAACAAATACGATCAGGCAAGAATGCCTACAACCGTTCAGTCCTTCCTGGACAGTACCAACCGGCCAAGAAGTTGCCGAAGCTTTAAAACTTGCCGGATTTAGCTGTAGTGTCGCTGCAAAGGAACTTAACCTAAAAAAGAATGGCGCTAGAACAATTCGAAAGTGGATGAACAATGAAACGAACATACCTCATAAGCTGTGGATTCAGCTGTGTCATCACGCTGGACTTATTAGATGAAAAAAGCAACCAATAGGTCTAAAACCAGTAGTACTTCTGTGCATTGTATATACCTTTGAGAAATGCATATTCTGTGTTACGTTTCACAACAATAACTCTAGTATTTTGATATGGAGAAAACGTAATGAGGCAACTCAGCTTAATCATCAGACAAGTCTTATTGATAGTTACATGTACAGTTCTATTTATTTCATCACCCGTTCATGCGGCATCCACAACCTACAGCGCAACCGTCAACACGTCATTATTTGCTAATACAGACGCGTTGATTGCTTTTGACTTAATTCCTGGCGATAGCCCCACTCTTAATACGGTTATCATTTTTGACTTTCTTACTGACGGCTCAATATCATCAGGGACAGCTATGCTTAGTGGGGATGCAACAGGTGATTTAACAAGTAACGCATTCCTTCAGAATACGTCGTTTTTTAACGAAATCATACAGCCTATCTCTTTGGGGAATTCGATTACATTTTACCTAACAGTTACACAAGAGTTTTCAGGTTCAATTCCTGACGCTCTATCATTATTTTTACTTGATAAGTCATATATGCCATTGTTCAATACCAGTGATCCAACTGGAGCGGATTCTCTATTTTTGTTGAATATAGACGGCACATCAACTGGAAACCTGAGTGTATATGCAGCAAATCCTAACACCATCAATCAAGTCACTTGGTCAATCCAACAAATAAACCCTAATACTAATACAGTGTCAGAGCCTCCTATATTATGGTTGGTGGTTATTGGTATTTTTATTATTTACATTATTAATATAAAATATAAAAAACTTATTTTTGATTAAAAAATATTATAAAAATAGTAAATTTTATAATCACTTAGGTGTTCGACATATAAAATAATGAGAGGTCGATTATGGGACGTGTCATACTATTATTGATAGCAATATTAAGTTGGTCGAGCCTAAGCTTCGCGACTGTTCAAAAAATACCAATTGACGTGACAGGTCAGATGCAGATTATGAAATCTGGGTTTGTGCTCAATAGAACAACTAAGACTTATAATTCTACACTAACCATTACTAATACAACCATACCAGTACAAGGCCCTTTAGCAATTTCAATAACAGGCTTACCAGCTGGAGTTACACTAGCTAATGCCACTGCAACAGATGCTAATGGGAATCCTCAAATTAGTGTAAATGTTACAAATGGAACTTTGGCTCCTTCAGCCGTTGTTAATAATATTATTTTGGCATTCAATAATCCTAATAATAAGGCCATTAATTATTCGGTACAAATTTTTGCATATATAACTCCATCCATAACCTCTGACCAAGTTACTACCATAATTGATAGCGCCGGTGGTGATATAACATTGCCTGGAGTGGCTACACTTCATATTCCGCCCAATACATTCTCAAATAATGCAATACAAATTTCAAAAGTTTCATCGCCTATTCTGACAAATCTTATAAATAATTTGCCTGGCTATAAACCATATAATATTACGCAGCTGAGAATTAAATCATCAACACCTTTAGGACAGCCAGTACAACTAATTCAGTCACTTCCAACAAATATCGCAACATCACCTAACGTTTTTAAATACGCGTCATATATCAAAGTAGACAATGATGAGGGTGACATCATCGATACTTTAGAGCTTTTAGAAGCAAATGTTTGCGGAAATCAGGATGCAGTATGCTCAACTCTTGACCCATCAGCATTTTCACCTGTCCCATTTGATCCTAACGATCCGATCATTGAAATAGCCCTAGTCACAAAATTACCAAACAGCTCAGATAAAATTAGAGAATTATTAAACGTTCCACAATACAGCATCAAACCAGATGCTAGTGCCGCCATCGATATAAGCTCCTCTAATACGATTAATTTCCAAGCAAGCCTTTCAATGCAAAATGGTGGAACATCTTTTGCGTTCGATGCAAGAACTCCACTGCCACAGATGAACGTAAGTGCTTTTGATCTATTTGTTAGTGGGTATCAGTTATTGCGAAAAGCCACTAACACAGCGCATAAAGGTGTGGATTTAGCAGTTATAACTGGAACACCAGTATATAGTGTTGAAGGAAATAACACGACAGTACTTAACGATGGTCAAGAAAGTGCAATAAAATGTGGCGAACATGGAAAGACAATAGTTCTTAACCATGGTGATGATTTTTATACATACTATCGGCACTTATCTGAAATCATTGCTCATGAGCCTGATTCTGCTCCTGGCGGGACATTAATTGCTAAAAGTGGAGCAACAGCAACTTGCAATAAACCCCATTTACATTTTGAAGTAGGACTGGATGAGCCAGGTGGTTTAGGGATAGTTACACCTATCGATCCTAGACCATTACTTCTAAATGATATGAGTCAATATCTGTTGCCAAGTGATCCAAGCGATAGTCTGCCACTTATTTTGAATGCAGACACTATTTTAAAAAATATTGATAGCGCCAATAAAGGATTAACATTATATTTGAAATTACGTGTTAATGGCAAAGATCAATCCACACTCAACACATTATCAGCAACTGATCTTATACAATTACCTATAAACTGGAGAAAATCAGCAATCGGTGTTAATCAATATGGGTTCTCTGGAGCCAACTTAGAACCACTCCCATCAGGACCAAACGGTTCAATGTTAAGTATAATTTCTTCTGTCGCTCAAATCGACTATAACTCTGGACCTATTTCATTGGGAACAGCTATTGAAAAAGCGGCACAGGGAGTCGGCTCCGTCACTGACATGATTACAAAGAATAAGGTAACAGTTAACCTTGAAATGTGTTCATTCCGATTAAATTATTGTCATAGTTTAGTTGAATGGCAAATTAAAGCTTCTGTTGTCACAGTTGACGCAACAAAAGGAAGCACAGGTAAAGGGACAGTAACATCGACACCAGAAGGAATTACCTGTAAAACTGGTAGCGACCAGAATTGTTCTTCATCATTTTCAAATTCCGGAAGTGTAACTCTGACAGCAAAACCTGACTCTGGATATATCGTTTCAAGCTGGTCAGGCGACTGTGCTTCTCAATCTATTGCGCCAGATGGCAACAGTGGCACGTGTACGATTACTATGGATGGAAAGCCAAAAAATGTTAATGTTTTTTTTAACCCATTAGCAGCAGGAACATATCATCTTATTTTATTTCATTCGGGTAGTGGTTCTGTATGTAAGGATTATTACTTTCAAGCAGGTACTTATCCTGATTGTTTAAAACAAGAAGATCAATATCAATGTACTGAGTATATAACAGGATATTTCGGATTTGTAGTCGATACTTACTCTAAATTAATATCACTAGGATGTAATCCTGATAAAATCAGGCTTTACGGACAATATCCAATTTATGACGCTACTTCTAGCCTTATTCTATATAACGATGGTACTTTTGACATCGAGATGTATGGTGGTGGTCAATTAGTTCAGAGAACTCCTGAGCCAAGTAAGACGCACTGGGAAACATACGGAAGCTCTATATCACTAAAATTTGCTAATGGTTTTACCTCCGGCGCTTATTTGCAAACAAATAATGGCAAACTACAAATAGTTTATGATAGCTATTACCGTCCTTTCATTTTTCAAAAAGATCAATAAAAAATAAAATTATATGTTATGTTTATAAAAATATCCTCTGTTAATTAATGAGGATATTTTTATATGTAGTCGATCCTGAAAAAAGATTCCTGGCTATTGTCTGATTAGCCCTTCGTGATTCTCAGATGCTAAAAGGTAAAGCCTCAGGTCGGTTGCGAAAGATTTGCCATTGCCAGGCGGCGAGTAGTCGCTTGATGGCGACTGGGGTGGTGATGCCGTGTATCCGCAGGGTAAAAAACAGCCTCATCCAGAGGCTGAAATTCCAAGCGACAGCCGCCATCAACACGTTGATGTGGTCGCCGATGACGCCTTTGAAGAAGTTTCTGCTTAAACGAAAGTCGGCTTTGAGATGACCGATGATGGGTTCTATCGCCGCGCGGCGTCGGCAGCGCTTGCGTTTTTTGTCTTGCTGGTAGCGGTTGTCGCGCTTCAAAGGTGGTGCGGGCAAAATGATCTGCGTCTCACCAACGGACTTGGGACCGCGATAGCCTCGATCGCAGACGCCGGCTTTGACAGCCTTGCCGCGACTGGCTTGGCAATGCGCCAGAACCTCTGGCAAGGTTTTACTGTCATGCAGGTTTTGCGCATGGCTGACCACGCCGACGATGACGTTGGAGTTGGCCGTCGCGGCTATCGAGACTTTGTTTCCGTATTCGTAGGGCTTGTGATCCTTGCCTTTGCCGATGCAGTACACATCCGGTTCATGCAATGAATAGATTTTGTCGTGGGCTTTGGGTTGCTGATTCAGTACGCGCTCGTAGAACAGAAACTCTTTCTGGTGCCGCTCGAACAAGGCGTAGCACGGCAAGGTTCTTCGCAGTTCCCGGATTAAGGCATGAGCAATGGTGCGCAGGCGTTTCAAGGCTTTCTTGGCTTTGGCGCGGCGACTGACGTGGCGAAAGTGGCGCAGTTTCAGGCGTAAGTCTTTGACTTCTTTTTGATAGGTGCGGCGTTGTTGAATGCCGTAAGCTTTGGCCAATTTGTTCAGGCGATTGATGATTTTGATCGCCAGTTTGCCGTCAGTCGGATAGGTGATGTTCTTTTCCTGGACGGTGGTGTCGATGTTGATGGTCTCTTCCAGTGCCGCATGCTTCTGCTCCGGGTGAAAGCTTGTTCGATCTAGGACGTTCCCTAGTCATTTATTGAATAATTTTTACTACGATAAGTGCACTTTGCTGTTTCTCTTGGTGCCCAATCCCATGCCCATTAACCCGGACACCAACAGCCAAGCCGCCGAAGGTAGGGGCACAGAAGTTAAAGGTGTAACTTGCCATGGACTGCTGCCATCTAGCAGTGTGTAAACATTCAAATTGCCGTTAGTGCTACCGTCAATATTGAATAGGAATAGTGCGTTGCTACCCGTTGGATCGGTGGTAATAGGGAGTGTGTTGCCTAAACCATCATAGGCAAAAATAGAAAATGCATCCGGTGTGCCTAATGGATCAGGCGCATTTTCAGTAAAGTTCACATTAAATGACAGGTGATTGCCAAAGGTTATACCCTGAGCAAATTCATTGAAAAAGTTCGAAGTCGTATTTAAGGCTACAGTTGATAGTAAGTCGCCTGTTACATCGCCTTGAACTGATGTGGCACCAAGAATGCCATCAGTGGCAAAGGATGTAATTGAACTTAAATTACCGATGGAATTGCCGCCGCTGATGAAGTCGAAATAGATGATTGCGGATTCGCCGAATACCGTAGATGTGTCGATGGAGACATTGAGGTCCGTTGCGTGGGTATTGGTGCTACTTAAAATCCCGAGCAGACAGGCCAAAAAAATCGGCAAGCGGTTAAATCTCTTCATCATATTCTCCTAATCAATATGGCTATGTGCTAGAAATGCAAAAAGGTTATATTTAAGCAAAATTTGTGACGAATTTATCATTTGAGCTCGGTGGCCTCAAACTGTACTACGGTACAGCGTGTATTCAAAAAGGAAAGGAAATACGCCTGCTACTAACAGTGCGGTTGAAGAGGGTCATCAGGACATGTGCGAGTCGAAGCGGCTTTCATTTGCAAGTAAAGTGAGCCTGCGGAAATGAATTACGAGCCGGCACCGATAAATGCAAGCTCATTTGCAGATAATCTGAGCCTAGCGGGATTTTCAGTTGCAGTTAATTTGAGCCGAAATCGGCAATAAATACGAGTCGAACCGTTTTCAAATGCAAGCCATTACACCTATGACTTTTTAAAAGCCAACTACCCGCTGGATAAAAAGAAGTTGGCATTCTTAAAACACGAAACCTTTTACGGTAACGAAATCGTCGCCAACACCCGCCGCATGTGCTTGATGAATATGTTTTTGCATAACATCGGCGAGATCGACGGCAATAGCGCCATTTCATCCAACGATGCCTTGGTGGCGCCACCGGCAGAAGCCGTCGATTACGTGCTGGCTAATCCGCCGTTTGGTAAGAAAAGCAGCATGACTTTTACCAACGAGGAAGGCGAGCAGGAAAAGGACGATCTGACTTATAACCGCCAGGATTTTTGGGCAACCACATCCAACAAGCAGCTTAATTTTGTGCAGCACATTCGCAGCCTGCTGAAAATCAGTGGCCGCGCGGCGGTGGTGGTGCTGGATAACGTGTTGTTCGAAGGCGGCGCCGGCGAGTTGGTGCGCAAAAAGCTGATGCAGAATACCGATCTACACACCATTTTGCGGCTGCCGACCGGCATTTTCTACGCCAACGGCGTCAAGGCGAACGTGCTTTTCTTCGATAACCGCGAGGCCAGCCCCAACCCATGGACCAAGGAAATCTGGTACTACGATTACCGCACCAATATTCATCACACCCTGAAAAAGAAGCCGCTGCGGTTTGAGGATTTGCAGGATTTTATCGCCTGCTACAACCCGGCCAACCGCCACCAGCGCAGCGAAACCTGGCACGAACAAAATAACCCCGAAGGCCGCTGGCGCAAGTTCAGCTATGAGCAAGTTCTGGCGCGGGATAAGACCAGTCTGGACATTTTCTGGCTCAAGGATAAATCGCTGGCCGACCTGGATAATCTGCCGGAACCGGACGACATCGCCGCCGAGATTATCGACAATGTGGAGGCTGGGTTGGCTTGTTTTCGGGAGATTGCCGGGGTGTTGGGTTAATGGTTACCTGACGTCGTGGATAAAAATGCCAGCCATTTCTCAGCTAATGATTTACCCGGCTTGGCATAATCAAAGCTGCAAATGCTGCCAGTATTGCCAAGTAGGGTACCTTCTTTCGCTTTGGCTGCCTCTTTGGTGATTTTGCAGTAGTACCTGAAAGGTGGGCATTTTTAATGGTGTCGCTTGGCAAGTACCGTGGTCATTCCTCAGATTGTGACTTGCATCGTAGCAGCCGAGAGGAATTTGCGGCAACATGCATCTAAAAAATTTAACTTGCCACTACTGCTGGGATCGTTCCAATCGGTTTTCACTTGGTCAGCTTTCAAAGTTAAACTGGACAGCCAGCCCACTACACTTTCCGATGCGATTGAGAGATTGCTATTGATTTTGCGTGAGGAAGATAAACGAACTATCGCGGCAATGACCGAGGAGGATTTGTGTGACCTCCATTTTAGTCTTGGTCTACTGATCCGGAATGCTTGGTTGCATCAGGCGGACAGTTATTTGCTCGCTGCGTGCGGGACTCATTCTTCAGATGAAGCTTCTTGTCGGGTTATCGGCACATTATGGCGGGCGTTACAGCCTTAAGGACGTATTATGGGCATACAAGATCGAGACTATTACTGGGAAAGACATCAGGCGGCATCAAAAGCAAACGTTTCTGACTTCGACAATTTGCGCCGACACCGTCCACCACCGGTAATCCCCCCATTTTGAGCAGAGTCTAAAAGTAGAGGTTAAGCGGCAAGTGCCAATTTTTGTTTGGGCGTCATTCCGCCGATGGCCATATTGGGCCGTTCATGATTGTAGGTCCATAACCAGCGTTCGGCAAAATCCTGAACCTGCCCGATCGATTCAAATAGGTACTGGGCCAGCCATTCGTAGCGCACGGTTCGGTTGTAGCGTTCAACGTAGGCATTCTGTTGCGGGTTGCCCGGTTGGATATAGTCGATCCGAATACCGTGTTGCTCAGCCCACGTTTTTAACGTTTCGCTGATATATTCCGGTCCATTGTCACAGCGGATCGACTCGGGTTTGCCCCGCCATTCAATGATGCGATCCAAGGTGCGGGTGACCCGCAGGGCCGGTAACGAGAAATCCACTTCTATCCCCAAACCTTCCCGATTAAAGTCGTCAATGACATTGAGCAAGCGAAACGCCCGCCCATCAGCGAGTTGGTCATGCATGAAATCCATCGACCAAACGGCGTTGATCCGCTCCGGGACGACCAAGGGCCGCGGTGTTTCCCGCACTAAACGCTTCTTGGGCTTGATCCTCAGGTTAAGTTCCAACGCTCGATAAATCCGATAGACCCGCTTGTGATTCCAGCGAAAGCCTTTCACGTTGCGCAAATACAAGTAACATAATCCAAAGCCCCAGGTGCGGTGGGTGTCGGTCAGGCGTAGCAGCCAGTCGGCAATTTCGGCGTTTTCCGTCGAGAGCTTGGACTGATAGCGATAACCGCTCTGGCTGATACCTAAAGCCGAACACACCAAGCGAAGACTGGCCCGCTTGGCCTGAATCATGAGTTGCGCCATCTCGCGGCGGCAAGATGGCGTTAGACCTTTTTTTCCAGGGCTTCCTTGATGATTTCAGCCTTCAAGCGTTCCTCTGCGTACATTTTCTTCAGCCGCCGGTTTTCGTCTTCCAGTTCTTTCAGGCGCGCCATCAAGGACGCATCCATGCCGCCATATTTGGAACGCCATTTGTAAAACGTCGCGGAACTGATGCCGTGTTCGCGGCAGATCTCCGGTACTGGCGTGCCGGCTTCCGCTTGCTTCAAAATCGACAGAATCTGGCTGTCACTAAATCGTGAGGTCTTCATGTAAAACTTCCTTCGTCTGTTACGAGAAAATTCTACTTTTAAGTGCTGCTTTTTTCAGGGGGGATTACCCACCGACCAACCGGTCTTCTGGGAACTTAAAATACCTCTTAACGCCGGCCATGATACTTTTCAGCCTCTGGTTGGGCACCGATAAGCTTCTAAGGCTGCGAGCCGCACACCATCCAGTATCGCCGACTATTTCAATTCCGACGGGGAACACTCCGGTTGCTATGCCTATTTCTGGGGGGCTTGAAATAGCGGCCGATCGACAAGGACATTTCCGGGGAACCGTGTTGATCAATAATGTGCCGATGCCTTTTTTGATCGATACCGGCGCGACCATGACCTCCATTCCAGCGCGCTTTGCCGATGCCGCTGATCTACCGGTCGGCAGGCCCATTAATAGCAATACCGCGGGTGGACAGGTGATTGATCGGCTGACCCAAATCAATAGCCTGAAAATTGGCAATGCGGAAATCAGAAATCTCGATGCGACGATCAACCAGCATCTGGATGAAGTCTTAGTTGGCATGAACACCTTGAAATATTTCACCATTACCCAAAGCCATAACAGGATGACGCTGGTGGCCAATGGTTCTTCACCGGAACAAATAGTCAGGGCGCCTGTTATGTCCCCGGTCCCAATTCGACCGGCCACACTGGCCGTCGAGCAACCGATTGCAACACCTGAAATTAAGCGAGTGACCAAGGTGAAAAAGACGGTAAATTGCAACGCGCAACAAGTTTGCACGACGACGTATAGCGACCACTAAATGTAACGGCTCGCAATGAAAAATGATCGAACTCAAATATATCGCCGATTTCGGCTCAAATTAAATGCAAATTAGCTTGGATTTATTCGCTCAGGCCATCAATCCATTTCTGTGGGTCCACTTTAACTGCAAATTAAATCAGGCGGAGAGCCAGCCAGTCGACTGGCTGGGTGACAGACTTTTGCTGGACTCATTTGGCAAAGTTTGCCATGATCGGCAACAGAATCCATTACTAAGGTCGAACAATGGCCACGATGAATATTTCCCTCCCCGAACCCCTGAAGGAATTTGTTGATGAACAGGTGCAAGAACACGGTTATAGCACCTCCAGCGAGTATGTCCGCACCTTGATTCGTAAGGATCAGGTTCAACAGGCTGAGCTACGGATTGTCGCGCTCATGGCGGAAGGCTTGGAATCCGGCCCCGCCGTTGCCGTTGATGATGCCTATTGGAAGGCTAAACGCGAGGCTCTCCAGCAGAAGCATCCGGGGCAATGACAAAACCCGTTCGTGTCCGCCCGTTGGCCGACACAGAAATCGACGCTTTGGCGGATTATATCGCCCGCGACAACCCCCACGCGGCGCTGCGCTTTCTGGAGGCCACACAGCAAACTTTTGATCGCATTCGCGAACAACCTGGGATTGGTTCGCGGCGGTATGCCCACCTACCCATGCTGAGCGGTTTACGTTTTTGGCCAGTTGAAGGGTTTGAAAAACACTTGGTATTTTATCTCGAACGGGAAAACCATATTGACGTCCTGCTAGTTTTACACAGTGCTAGGAATGTGCCTATGATACTTCTCAACGAGGAGTGATAGTTCGGTGGATTGTCGTCAGAGCTATGCTCAAAATCTGTAGCAACAGGATTCGGAAAAAAAGCCGAAAGCCGAAAGCCGAAAGCCGACAAAAAATTTTTCTGGCCTTTAGGCGCTGGCCAGCGTTGGAAGAATTAATCCTAAATTCGGTTCTTTCATTTCCAGGCAAAGAGCAATGGCGACGTAGAAGGGTAGTGCGAGACAAGATTGATGCGTTGTTTGAGGAAACGATAAGGAGCGCCGAGGGATACTATAACTATCGATTTTCTACTCGAAAATGCAACCATCTTCATCGTATTCAAGCCGGCGAATCTCCGTTTTCTGAATATTAATCGTCCGGCTATTTAGTCACCATTGGCAATACCTAAATCCCAAAGCACATTGCATTTGCGACAGTATGCGCTCCAACTGTCTGGAACTTCTTTTCTTGAATTTTTTGTTATCGTCTTTCCAAGACAACTTGGACATGTAACATGGTATAGCTTGTAAAAAATCATGGCGAAAACCAGGCAACCATATCCAAGAATGAAAATTACGATATACCCAATAAGATGGTTATTTTTCATTAAAAAGTCTTCAGCCAGATAGACACCTGCCTGACTGCCAATCAGTAGCAATCCAAGACAAATAAAGGGTTTTTTGGGGATGGTAAACGTTTCATGTTTTTTCACGTGCATATGAGCGCCTTGTATTCCGCCTAGCCCCGAAGCGAATCAACCGGCGTGGTAGCGACGGTCGTTGTTGAGTATTGTTATGTGGCTATGACCACTATTTTGGTTCTGTGTTGCATTTTTTTGTTTTTAGTATGCACTGTTATCCAAGGCTTTGGAGTGTCCCGGCCGACTTATAGGAGAGCAGAGTTGATTCCGACAGAACGATTCCTTGATGCCATTTTTAACGAATATAACGATGCAGCAATCGAGAAAAAACATTTTCAATACAAAACAGTCGAGCCTATCAAGGCCATTTTTCTTACCGAGTTCATTATGTTGGCAGAAATGCCGGACGGGTACCCTCACTGCATTGCCATATACATGCCTCACACCGACAATTTTATTGTAATAACTGCAGTAGCCTTGCCGAATAACTGGAATTTGTTGAGCGGTTAGTAACTAATGCAGGCGGCGTTCAATTTCTCTAACAATGGCAGCTTTAGTTCGTTGTGGACTATATACAGCACAGATTTAAAGTATCGGTCATTTGCATAGCCCAACAAACAAAACCCTTCGAATTGAAAAAAAAGCCCCTTATTCAGGGGCTAAAATCGAAGGCGACTATTGATGATCGGTATCAAACTTCGCCTGTTCAAATTGTATTAGATCGTCATTGTCCACGCGCTCGTAAATCGCTTCCACGGACAAGGTCAGTTGAATCGAATCGAACGTGACGTGATCCCCCAGATAATAATACTCCGAACGCCAGTCGCGTTTCCGGCGCATCACGATGATCGAGACGATATCCTGTTCGATCAGCACATATTCCTCAAGTGCTGGAATATTGATGTAGTAAAGCAACTTTTTAGTGGTATCGATTTTACGAGTCGAATTCGATAGCACTTCGACAATCAGCAGGGGCGACGTTAGAAAATCCTCATCGCCGGCCGCATTCGTACAATCCACTACGACATCCGGATAAAAGTAGTTCTGACCGGCTTTCACCTTGGTATCGGCCATGAACGCCTCGCAAGGCCGGCCTTTTAAATGACTGCGAAACTCGCCAAGCACGTTGGCTGAAATCCGCGAATGGTTGTGATTCGCGCCGGCCATGGCCAGAACCCGGCCATCGAGATATTCGTGTTTAGTTTCGGACACGCGCTCGCTCGCGAGGTATTGCGCCTCGGTCATGAAAGACTCGCTGGATTGTAACGTCATCGCTGGTTCCGTAGAGTGTGGAGAGTGTGTGTTCATGCTGGTTTCCTCGAATTGTTATGAAAAACCGTCGGGAAAACAAGCCCCCAGACCGGGAAGCTGTTTCCCGTCCGGGCGGATTGCGATTGAATCGCGTTAAGCGTTAAAACATCCCCCTAACGCGATCGTCAGGGGGATGGGGTTAATCGCCGACAGACTGCTCGGCGTGTATTTTCCTCAGAATGCTATCGAGGACAGTCGGCAATAGCGCGCCGAACCGGCCTCGAAAGTCTAAAGGCTGTTGTTTTGCGTAACGTCTGGCCGCCAAACCTAACCGTTGTCTAACCCAAGGACTGGCCTTGAATTGGCTTCTCAGCCAGGTCAAATAGGCGTCGTCGTCGCCCGTCCAATCCGCCGGCGGCGAAAAGGGCGACTCGGGATGGCCAGGCTCCGTATCCAGCGTTTGCGCGTCGAAGACGAATTTCGAGGTCATGACGGCCGTTCGAGGTCGGTTAAAGCGTGTTCCGCTATCGAAACGGCTGCCAGATGTCCATCAGGGGCAATCTCCACCACGAATCGGTTGCCGTGCAACACTTTGCATCCGGTTAGATCCGGCATCAGCCGTTTCAACGCGTCGGCGGGATCATCGGCGGTATTCGCCACGATGAAGCAGCCGAATTGCTCGACGTCCTGATCGTGACAGGAACCTTGATAGTCATCGTCGTTCTCGCAGAAACGCGACACCTGTTCCAGCACGTCACCCCACTTTTCCTGGCAGGGAATCAGGACGATATCGTCTTGCTCGTTGCCGGTATAAGCACCGTGTGCGTCGATATCAACACTATCGGCGCCGATCCGAATCCGGTAAGCCCGGCAAAACACCGCGGTCACCCAAACCCAGATGCCTTGAAATTGCGCGCGATGTGACTCCTCAAGGATCTCACTCCGCACTTCTTCTTGGCTCAAGTGCCGCAGGTAGGGCTGTACCCAATGCCCGGCGTCGAATCGGTTATCGATAAGCACCCAGCCCTTTTTCCAAGCCAGCAGGTATCGCAAGGCCCCATCGGACTGGAGATCGTCGTCAATCGTCACCAATTGCACTTGTCCGCTTTTGACGGCGGACTGGGTAATTGGTTGGTCAACCATTTCCAGAAAGTCGCCAAACAGGTCGGTATCGCAGACCGGCGGCCGTTGGATGCGGGAGACTAGCGCTTTGGGCAGTTGGTCGACATCGTTGAGTAAGTGTATCAAGCCGCACTCGCGTAGCACCGGGTAGTAGGTCAGGAAATCGTCCGCGCTCAAGGCCGTTTTCAGTGCCATGAGCTGGCTTTCGACCGCCGCGGCGATCGCCTCATGGATCAGCTTAATCACATCGGCTTCATCCACCAATTTGTCGCGATCCGGTAAGCGGGCCATGAATTGAGCGCTATCCAGATGCACGATATTGCCAAGGTGGCTGGTGTCTCCGATACGGTAATAGTGGCCTCGATATACCGGTAGGCCTTGCAAATACACCAAGCAATCCCGGTAATACCGATACGAATCGATCAGGTTGATCAAGCGAATTTCGCCGACCGGCGATGCCACAAACTCCGCCGCCCCGATAGAATCGATGGCGTTGGGTCGCGGTAGCGAGACTCCGTTAAAATGCACCGGAATTGGAAAACCGGCCGCTAATTCCTCCAGGGTATTTTTGAGTTTACCTGGGTCGATATCGACCAGCCGGATTTCGGTCAGACCGTTCCAATCGGTCACCGGCGAAACCTCCACCGGTTGAAACCCCAGGATATGATCGGTATCGACCGAAAAACACCCGCCTTTACTGGATAACCCCAGGTGCCGGCAGGCGAAGATCGCGGATAGAAAACCGACGCCAAAGGCGTGTTCGGTAATGACCCAGACGGTGTCCTGTCCGGAAATTTGGTAAACCGACATCAACCGTCCGCCTTCTGCCAATGCGGCTTCGTTTAATGCACGATCCTCGTCGCATAGATCACCCCAATCGCCGCAGGCGTGGCGTGAGAGCAAGTGGCCTGGATCGAGCAGCGTCTTTTGCAGCAGGGCTACCGCACCGGGCGTTGCCACGGTGATACCGAGCGGGAAGGGCCGCTTTTGCGGTTGGTTCCGGATCAGACGGACGGCGTAGCTTTCAGCTACCCTTGCGTCGATTTCCTCCGAAAACCTGACCGTCCAATGCCGAATATCTTCAACATCGGCCGTGTCAGGCACAGTCACGCGGAGAGGCTCCAGGATGTTACGACCTTGACTTTCATAGTCGGCCGTCAATACCCATTCGCATCCCCAAAGGGTTAAATAGACATAAGCTTTCTTCGGTCCGACCGCGGTGGCGTAGCACTTGGTGGCAATGGCCACACTGTCAAGTGCGATCCAGTCGCGGTTTGTCAACGATTGCTGTACGGTGCGTTTAATGGCATCGCCAGGGATTTGTCGGTGGTCTGTCATGGTTTTCTCCTCAGAAAATGTCCCGACAAGCCTCACCCAAACGGGTAGGGTACCCGTCGGGGTTAAATACAATGTCAATCGCGCCCGGTTACTGCAGTGCGTGCCAATACCGCGTCGCTTCAGCTTCAGACAAAAAAGCGGCCTTCTGCCGGTCGTTCACCCAAACTTGCCAGGGTAAATCGTCGTTTTCGCACTCGATTAACCCGTGCTTGTCGACGGGCAAGGCAAAGCGTTGGCCTTGAATGAAGGCAGCAAACGCATTTGCCCGCCGTTTGTTTACAAAGCCAGCATGGACTTGGCCGTCGATCGTGACCGACCACGGATAATCGACGTGGACCCCTTTTTGGATGGCAACGTCGCCGACCCGAAAGGTCGGGTGCTGGTAAAGGGTCCGAAACGGACTGTCAATCCGCACGATGCAGTGGTCCAAAATAGCCGGACCACCGATTTCACCGGGTTCGATCAGCAACGGCACCTTGATGTTGCCGCTAGATCGACCGATTCGGCCGATGACATCGTTCTCGTCGAACCAGGACTGTCCCGTTGCCGGGTCGCCATAGTACAAACGGATTTTCCGTTGCGTACCCTGGACCTCCTCAAGTAGATCGATGACGTCTTGTCGTGTGTCCTCGTGATAACAGGTGCCGGACGGCAGACGCTGATAGCGAACTGTCTTTCCGTGACTGGTCTGTTCAATAATGGGATTTCGCATGATGTTCTCCAGTTGAAGCGGGAACACCACGCCCCAGTCGGGAACAGGTATTCCCGCAGGGTAAGGTACTGGTGAGACCAGTAGTTAACTTAAAATAGGGTCGGTCTTTGGCTTAATCGAGGAGTAAGCTTGACGCCAATACCTTTTCACAATAAGCCATGCTCAGCGAATGAATACACGGTTTCGCCGACGATGAAGTGATCAAGTACGCGAACGTCAATCAAGGCCAAGGCTTCTTTAAGTTTTGCTGTAATCGCGCGATCGGCCCGACTAGGTTCGCTAATCCCCGACGGGTGGTTATGCGCCATAATCAGAGCTGCCGCATTATGGCGCAGCGCAACTTTGACCACTTCGCGCGGATACACGCTAGCGCCGTCAATCGTCCCCCGGAACAATTCATCGCAAGCGATAACGCGATGTTGATTGTCCAAGAACAAACACAGAAATACTTCGTGCTCGTATGGCGCCAACTTCAATTTGATACAGTCCTTCGCATCGTCCGGACTGGTCAAGGCTTCGCCTCGACTGAACGTGCGGTTGTAGATCTGAATGGCCTCCAAGATGACATCCTGTTCATCGGCCATACGATAACGATTATTGGTTCCTCGAATGAATAACATGGGCTTTCTCCCGGAATCTTAAAACGTGGAGAAAGCCGTCCCCTTCCGGGGTGGACTTTCTCCGGAAGGGTTATCAAAAATGTTCAAAGCCTCGTCAGCGATGCCTGACGACGGTCAACGTCGGCAGAACATATTTTGCTAAAGAGGCTTAATTACGACGCCAAAGGCAGATCTTGAGTGGACTCCAAGGAATCAATCCATTCCAGCAAATTGCGGTTGGCGGGTTCATTCGTCAACATCGCATCCGGATCGATCCCACGGCTGGCCAGCACCGTGCTCATCGCCTGGGTTAAAAGGGTGTTGCCTTGTTCCCGTTCCGACTCGCCGCCGTATTTGATGGCCCAAAAGGGATCGAAGCGTAAGTGTCTGGTACCGCTTGGACACTGTTTATTCACCTCGGCATGAAACGCCCGATCGAGCGATTCCGCCTGATCGAACTGCTGCCAGAAACCTGGACCGGCTTGGGTATCCACCGGGGGTAACCAACGTCGCCGACAGCCAACCCAACGGTTCATGCGGTCGATCAAGGTTTTGCTTTTCGGAAAAAAATGGATGGTTCCGGCGCCCGGATAGTAGCGAACGTCAAAGTAATTACTGCTGATCCGCTCACCCTGCTTAAGCGCACTGAAATGCTGCCTAAACACCGATACCAAACTCACTTCCGCTTCGGTCTTGCCGTCGAGCAAGGCAAATACCTTGTCGAAATCGGCTAGAAGTTGCTCCGAATTCCAGTCAAGACCTGTGTGGTAGGACTCGACTTTATGCCCTGGCAGTACAAAGCGTGTGGTCTTGATCCGCATCCCCAGCGTGCGGTGTTTATCATTGGATTTCCACCCCATGTAATACACTGCATTGTCGCTGTGGTAGCGCGTGATCAGATCGAACACATCGCAGACCATGCTCAGTTGAATTTCACCTTGCTGATCGATGATGCCTTGCAGAAAGCCGTAAATATTCGCTACGGTAAATTCCAAAGACTTGATCGTTTCGAAATCCGATTCCAAACGTTTTTGCGCCGTCGATGACAATCGTGACGTGACCTGAGTCGAACGCAGAATGTTGCTCCATGCTCGATTTTTCAGATCTTGATACCGTTCGAATAGCGTCTGCTTCACCGCATCCAATGACGAATCGTCTACAGTGTGTAGCCCGCCACCACTCAGCTCGCCAAGGGTTTTGCCCAGCATGGCTCGATAGCGGCTGGCACGGGCTTCACTGAATACAGCCTGCCGTGTGGCTTCAAACGCGGCATCGAACATCAATACCGCGTTATCGATAAAAGCAGTAGGTAAGGCCAATTCATGAGGCACATGAAATGCGCTGGCCAACTCCTCCGCTTCCCTTCGATCCTGGCGCAAGTCGTCCAGAATATTGCCGAGAATGTCCCGTTCAAAGGTTGAGGTTTTTTTCAACCAGATCAGGGCAATTTCGACGTTGGTTTTGCGTTCGGCATCCTCGCCGGCGAACATGTCCGATAAGAACTCCACCTCGCCATGCTGTTCGATCAAACGCACTAACAGCTGGCGTTCTTTCGAAAACGGATTCCGTAGGGTTTCGGCATTGAGAATGGCGACGATTTCAGCGTCGAACATGATGTCCCATGCCTTCAGCACGTGCTGAGCACCGGCTGCAAAGGGCGGGTTCATAATGCAGTGCGAGTAACCGCTGCCGTTTTGAAACTGCAGGAAATCCAAGCCCACCACGGTGTAGCCTTGTTCCCGCAACACGGCATGCTTACGGATGTCGATTTCGACGCAATCAATCGGTACCCGTTGGTACTGTTTGAATGGCTTGGCTTTGAGCAAATGCCCTTCGCCGGCCGATGGATCCAGGACCCGCACAAATCTGGTGTCCCTGAACTTTGCCCAAGCCCGGATACTCAGCGCTTCCGTCGAGGCATAATATTGAAAGGGGTCTCTCATGACATTCTCCAAAAAAAGGGGAATGCCACGCCCCGGTCGGGAACAGACATTCCCGCAGGGATTGATAATGAGGCTCGCCGCGGATACCGCGAAAAGCCGAAGGATGTTTAAGCGGCTGGGTCTGAATCAGACAACCCCAGTGCTTGTTTAGCTAACGTTAACAATTGGTCCAAATCGTCCCAATCGATACTGCCGCCGGCATCTTTACCGCGCTGGTAGGCGTCGATCAGACCGCGGCACACCGCCATCGCGGTGCGTTCTTGACGTAGCTTCACCACCGAGGCATCGGCCTTGGGCCAGACGTCGACCGCTTCGACCTGCCAACGCAGGGTTTTGCCGTCGACTTCCTCGAAGTCGTCGAACAACAGCGGCATTTCCGGGGTGTCGTCCCAGATGGTACCGTCGTCGAAGGCGGCTTCGGCAACCGCTTGCGCGCCGTCTGCCGACTCTGCGACGATGCCGACCACCACCCGGTGCTTGTAATCGAGGGTGTACGTCACGGCGTAGGCCGGTGATGGGTTCTCCTCGGTCAGCACCTCGCTGTGGTAAGGTGAGATTTCGGCATTGCACGATGGGCAACGGTCGTTGCAGGCGCCATTCCATTCGTCGTCCCATTCGATCTGGCAATAGGGACAACGGTATTGGTTCAGATACAGAATCTCCGAAACCGGAGCTGGTAAGAATGACATAGCAATACCCTCCGTGATCGGCGGGAACCGCCACCCTGCAGGATGGAGTCCCGCCAGGGTGAATAAAAAACCGCCGGCCGCGCGGGCAAACGGTTGCACTTTAAATAAGTCGTTGTAAGGTCTGCGTACGCTTCCTTTTTTCAAGGTACGACGATGAACCCGATAGTGACCCGATTAGTGAACTGGGTGAAGTGGCTGGATCGAATCATCGATCCACCACCTAAACCCAGGCCGCAACCCGAACCAAAACCAATGGCGATTCTGGTGGGGCCCGGCAAACGCCACTTCGATTTGTATCGAAAAATCCTGGCGGATTTGAACGATGCCGAAGTCGGTGTGTTAATCAAGCTGCGCGATCCCAAGGTTGCAGGACCGCTGTTAGCCCGCATCCGCACGCTCCGGCAGGAGACGATCGTTGAGATTGCGCCTCAGCTCGGGCTCGATATCGAGCGGGAACTGAAGAGCAACAACGTATTCCACCTGCCTTCGGATACCAGGCTGCACTGACCGCCGATTAATGTACGGCCGAATGCGGGGTACTTTTGCCGCTGCCAAGCGCTTTGCGCAATTCAGAGACTGGATTCGGCCGTTTAGCCGGTCCTTCCACCTGCGTTTTGCGGCGCTTTTTCGCCGGTTGTGCGAGCAACGCCTGCGTTTCGGCCAAACTGAGTTGCAAATTGGCTATTTCAATGTCCGCAAGCATAATCGCTTGGGTTTTCTGTTTAACCTGCAGCTCGATATCGAGTGCTTCGAGCCGGTAGGTCGGACGGTTGTTGCGTTCCAAAATACCCTGCCTTACGGTTTGGGATAAGGTTTCCCAATCCGTTGCCGGCAGGCTGTTTTGTGCGGTAAAGCGGGGTGGTAGTAGGGCAGGCATTACCGAAGCTTGGCGCAAGCGTGCGCTTTGCCATAACGCCCAGTGCTGGCTAAACCAGAGCCGGGCGGACTTGAGAGTATGCCAGATCACCCGGATGGCCAGGATGAATAGGGCAAGAATGATGGTGCCTAAAATGAAGTGCATTGAAACCTCCTTCCGCAATGGAAGAACATGCTTCAAACGCACGACCCGGTTCGGGCGGTGGCGCCCGAAGCGGGATGGATAAAGGCTTGTAACAAGCCCGATTAAGGATCGGCATTAACGCAACCGATACAAGCAAAACGGATTTTGCTCGCCGCCTGAAGACGGAACGCCGGCAGAAGCCGGAATCAGCATTCTCGAAAGAACGCATGAAGTCGATTTTTTCATGTCCCGTCGCGGACGACGCATGAAAAAACCGGCTGATATCGCACGCACCCACTGTAGCCCGATCCGGCCGGGCGTGCAATAGGGAAGGGTGTCGATACGGGCAGGACTTCATCAAGAATGAAGTTCTGGCCACGCATCGACACGATTCAAGTCACCTAACCGCTCACGCCGCCAATAGCATGGCTTTGGACAGTGCGAACAGCTGAGGCCTCAATTCAGTCAGGTTATGAATGGTGAGAGCGACCGGAAACAAATGGCCGACCTCCACCCCTAAGCCTATGCCGAGGGTTTCGATGCCGCTGTCACGGCAACGCTTTAAGATCGACAGCGTGCCCGGTAAATCGTTGGGTACGCCGTCGGTCACCATTAGCAGCAGTTTGCGCGGTTCGCGGCATTGCAGCAATTGCGCCGCGGCAAACCAAACGGCTTGCGTCATCGGCGTGGTATAGGCCGAAAATACCGAAAAACGTCCCAAACTGTCGCGGATTTTTTCGCCGTGCCTTAACAGCTGGTGCACCGAGTCATCGTCGGCGCCGGGAAAGGCGGTGATCGCCGGATTGACGCCTTGAATGCTCTCCAGCGCAAGGACTAAGGCCATCGACGCTTCCAGGGCCAGGGTCAGCAAGCTCACTTTTTCGCCCTGAATGACAAGGGTTTCGCCCATGCTTTCGGATTTGTCCAACAAGATATGCACCGCACAATTGGGCGCAACTCGCTGCCTGGATCGGCAAAACACCCGTGTATCGCCCAACGCGAGTTTGGTTAAGCGGCGAGGATCAATACGCCGACCGTTTCGCACGGCTTGCGGCCGATTTTGGCGGTGGGATTGCACCGCACTTTGCAACGCGACGCGCAGAGCTTTGCTGTTCTGCTCCACCCGGTTTGCCAAAGCTTGGCCGACTAGCCGACTGCCTTTCGGAAACAGCCCGACCGGTAGCGTACATTTTCCGGCCGAATCCGGCGCCAAACCCAGTTGCGATTTCGCCGTCTCGAACCAATCCTGTTCCAGGTCTTGCTCGGATAGCGTGTTGAGCTGGTCCATTAAGGACGTTCGCTCCGCGCTGTCTTGGTTGGCCGGCTCCTCAGTTCCGGATGGTGGGTTGGGCGAGTTCGCCGAACCGTTTCCGGGGTCGCCGTCCTGATCGGACGGTGCAGAATCTTCCGGGTTGCTGCCGTTTTGCTCGTTCTCTGCGTCCGAATCGGACGAGGGTTGATCGTCCTTTGCCGAGTCCGTGTCGGATTGACGGGTGTTGTCATCCTCCGGGTCCGTATCCGACTGGTCGTCAGACGCGGTAGCCGCTGGTTTCGCACATTCCTCTTCGAGCATCGCCAAAATCCGATCGGTCAGATCCAGACAGTCGCGTTCACAGGTTAAACCCTCCGGTACTTCCGACAATAAGCCTTCCAAGCGAATCAAAGTGCCGCGTGGAAAACATGCACGCAAGGCCTCTCGGGTGGCGTCGACTAAGGGTTCGAGTATCGTTTGACCCAACACCTTGGCCCGAAGCCGTTTCAGAATGTAGCCGAACAGGACATTGCCGGGATGATCGGATGCGGTCTGGGCCGTTAAGCGACCTTCGGTCAACATCTGTTCCACCATCCTTGCCAGGGTCAAGCGGGTGCCCGGATAGACCTTGGCCAGTTCATGCTCAATGCGCACGTCTTCGATCGCGTTGCAGAGGCGCCGGCGCAGGACCGAGTCACCAAAATCGAGCTGAAAGTCCGAATACCGAACATGCGCCGCTTCGTGGGCCAGATAGCCCCACGCGTAGTTCTGGTACTGCGGATCGGACCCGTTGTAGCCCGGTAGTTGTATCGATTGGCCGTCGGTGTAGGCTTCAGTACCGCCGACCGCGACCGAAATGCCAAAGCGGTTGCCGATCGCGGCCGCCACAATGGGAAACGCGCGTTCTAAAGTTTGATGCATGGCTTGCTCCTTAAAAAACAAGGGGCAAGCCACAGCCACGAGGGGCGTGTTGCATTGCCCCGATAGGGTGATTAAAAAACGCTTAGAACCAGAATTCGGTAACCGCTTCCGCCGGTAGTTCGGATTCGTCGGTGCCGTGGGTTTCTGGTTCGTTGTCGGATCCGTACGCTTGCGCAGCCAACGCTGGCGTTGCAACGGGCAGAGCCGGCCGCGAAGCGATGTCGGCAAAGGAGTGAGCTTCGCCTTCACCGTCATCGTCGGTAAACAGATCGTCTAACAAGCCGGCAAACAGATCGTCCGGGTCCACCATGGGCGGCTCCTTCGGTTCGAGCAGGCTGGTTTGCACTGGGGCGAGCACGGCTGCCGATATCGGCGATGCCGGATGCCCTGACGACAACACGTCATCCGCGTCTTCGTCGTTCGTTACCTTGGACGGGTTCGACGACAAGCCTTCACCGTGACGGCGAAGCTTGTCGGGATCGGCCAATAGCATGGTCATTGCCATGATCTCCTGCAGCAAGGCCCCCTCGATCGCGCCGCGATTGGGGATTTCTTGCAGTACGCCATCGATCCAGGTGACGATCGGTGCCACGCGATAATCCAAAAAGCTCAAGCCATCCAGTTTGTCGCGAATCCGCTTAATCGGCCGCAACGCATTCCGGGTGACCTGATCTTTTCCGATCAAGGATTGTTCCAGCAATAACTCGGCGTCGTTGGCCACTTCGTGAAACAACTGGCCGCCGATCGAATCGATTTGCTGTTCCAGCCGTGCCACATCTTTCTGGCTGGAGGCTTCCGGTTGTCGGATGGCGACCACCATGAAGTCGAAACCCAACTTCGTGGCCACGTACGCCATAGGGTCGATCGCCTTTTCGATAATGCCGGCAAAGCTCGGATGCTTTTTGATCCAATCGCGCACGGCGTCGTCGTAGCCGGCCAGGAACTTCGCTTTATTAACCACGAATTCCTGAGCGACTTTTTCCAGCTCGCTCACGATGGCGTCCGCGTGTTCGACCGGCACCACAAAACCGCCCATGAAGCGGGTGCCGACCCGTAAACAGTGGCGTTCCGCCGCTTTTTTCAAGCGATTGAAGTCCGCCAACTGGTCGGGATCGAGCAAACGTTTCGAGCCTAAGCTGGCCAAGTCCTCGGGCGGTAATTCACTGCCGTCGGCCAGTACCAGATCTTCTTTGCGCAATTTTTTCCGCGCGCCGTAGATGTTGGCTTGGATTTTGATCAAGACCACACGGTCCAATATTTGATTACACTGCGTCATAGTGCCTCCTTAAAAGAGGCCTACGACAGCCCCGGAGGGCAGTGTAAGCCCCTTCCGGGTTGATAAAGCCTGTTGAAAGGCGGGTTCAAAAAAGTAAAAACCGTGACCGGTTAAAACCAGTCACTGTCCATTTCGCCTAAAGCGGCAACCAGATCCAAGGACGGCAACAGCAAGCCTAGCGCTTCAGCCACAGGCCGGATCTGCACTAGGTCGGTACCGAATAGCTGTAACACCTCGGATTCCTGGTGTAAGTTGGTCGAGGTTTCGCGAGACGCATCGGTGACAATGCCCACGTCGATGCCGACGAAGCCGGCTTTTTTCAACGCCGTTAGCCATAACCAGGGGGCAATGCCGTGTTCCGGGTGTATTTGGCCGCTGGTGTCAAAGCCGCGGCCGATTTCACTTAAACGCAGCAGCGAGTCCCAATCCGGCCAACCCACATAACTCAAACCAAGGTCTTGCTGCCAGCGGTCGATACAAGATCGCCACTGATGTAAGGCGTGGTTTACGGCAAAGACGACCGGTTGCGGTGCGCGGCATTCGACTTGCCAATACAGCACCGACATGTCACACCTGCCAATCGCTGCCGAACACGTCTTGCGCCAACCGATGGATGGCCTCGCGTTCGGCCGCATCCCCCCGCAGAACCAGCGCCCGATCCAAGGCATAGGCCAGGGCGTTCGGGGAACCTTTGTAGTTGGCACTGAGCTGGGCCCAACGCAACAAGCTGCGGGTCGACATGGTGATCGAGAGCAGACCAGACGAATCGCTGCCGCCAATAAAGACCTTGCGGATCTCGTTGGCCAGCTGAATCATGCGTTCCCGAATGCTCAGGGGCATGGTCGGGACCGTGCGTTCCAGCATACTCATTTCGTCGTCCGGTTCCGGATAGCCCACTTCCATCAAACGAAAGCGGTCCATAAAGGCCACGCTTTGACGCATCACCCCTTGATACAAGCCCGACTGGTCGCCGGCGCCGGCACTGTTGCCGGTTGCAACCAGACGGAACTTCGGGTGCGGCATGACGACTTCGTCGGTGGCCGCAATCATCAGCGGTTTGCCTTCGACGATATCGTTCAAACCCAGCAACTCGGCCGGGTCGGTCGCATCGATTTCGTTGAGCAAGAGCACGTGGCCGTGGCGCACGGCGCTGGTCAACGGGCCGTCGGTCCATTTCATCGTGCCGTTGCCGGTTAAGACGAATTGGCCCAACAAATCGTTGAACTCAAGCCGGCCATGACCGGCAACGGCATGCACACCCCAGTGTAAGCGGGCGGCGGCTTGCTCAACCAACGAGGTTTTACCGGAGCCCGTGGGTCCGGTGATATACAGTCCATCGCCATTCGGATTCCGAAAGAACGCCAGGACGTCGCGCAATGGCTCGCGCCGAAACACATACGGTTTTTGGACCGGCACGAATGGATTATTTGCCGGGACAAAGCCTTCGACGGTCATCGAGGCCGGTGCGGATACGCCGAAGGTATCGGCGACGGAATACTGTTGGTACATACTGCCTCCTGATTTAAGAGTGACTCCCGAAATAGAAGGCGTGCGCCCCCGGTAGGGAAGCGAACCTCCCTTGCGGGGTTGATTAATGAGTCATAGCGGTTACGATGGTCTAAACCATTGAGGGCTCCGATATGATTCGACTAGGGGATAAACTACGTTTAAGCGACCGGGAACAGCACGCCTTTCGGGTGATGACCGATCGCGCCGCGCCGCCGAAGACGGTGGCGGAGTACAATGCGGCCTTGCAAGTCGCGGCCGATGCCGTGCGGGATAAGGACACGAGTGCCGAATCCCGCTTGCTGCAAGCCGTGTTACTCGGCGAATGCCTCCAACAGGAGTAATTCGGCCAGAAGGTGGGCTTTAGCTTCGCCGATCGCCTTGCTCGCCATCAATTGGCGTAAGGTGTCGGCTTGGCCGCGGTCGACGAGCGATAGCACCAAGGTGGTGGCAATTGACTCGTTGAGATCCCGGAAGATATCGGGATGATTCAATAAAGCGCCTGCGACCGTGGCCGGTTTTAACGCGGCCAGTTCGAGGATCTTATCCGCCGTGGACATGGAGGGTTCGCGGCGTGGCAATTTCGAAACAGAATTGAGGTTCATGGTCGTATCTCCTATAAAAAAGGGAGACACGCCCCCATCGGGAGAGGTCTCCCTGGGTGGGGTGGGTAATCATCAAACGATATTAAACATCAATACCGATCGAGGTTTGCATGATCAAACATGCGGGTAAAGTCCGATTGACCCGAGCGGAATTTCGCCGCTTACAACGCAACAACGCCAGGCGCGGTTACGCGGTCAATACGATTAAAACGACAGCGGAGTACGATGTCGCCTTGGTTCAGGCGTGCTCCCCGGTGTTCCTGGCCGATTTACTGCAGGCGTTGGAAATGGGTAGCAGTCCTTTAATGCGTGGCGAGGTCACTTTCGATCAGTTGACCGACAGTTAACCTACGGTTGACGTTCAACCGACAGACACTGCACGTTCGGCGATCGCGGTCAGCGCAACTGCGTGCAGCTGCTTGAGCAAGTCGACTTCGGGATCGTCACGGTGTTGCCAATTGTCCGGCAACGACGCGATATACGTCGTGACCAGGGTGGGCTCGGTTTTAGCCATCTCGAACAGGCGACGGGTAGTATCCCGGCGGTTCTTAAGATCGGTTAAAAACAGCCAAACAGCTTCTGATTTTGTCATAGTGCACCTCCAACAATCAGGGGGCACCGATGGCCCGATAGGGCGTGATGCCCCATTCGGGTTATAAAATAGGCCGTTGATAGCAACGGCCGGACGAAGCCGGGTTTGACGCACCCGGTACCACCAAGGACATGCCTTGATCGCCGCCTGAAGACGGAACGCCTGCTCTGCAGGATTTTCAGCGTATCGATGACGATAGCGCTAGAAAAGTCGGTTGAGGGCTTGGCTTACACCTTAAAACAAGCCCTGAATCGACTTAAAGAAACGAACACTACCGAGGTAGTGTTCGTTCGTTGCTAACGTGTTTTCAAAACCAACTGCTTTCCGTCACGGCCAAGGAATCCGGGTCAAACGCTACTTGCGCGTTTTTGCCATTGTCGTCTCGGCACGTCACGCGTACCCGCGAGGCCGGAGCCTTTCGGTACGGGGCCAGCTCCGCCTCAGTCAGTTGCGGGAGCAGGGCCGTTAAAGCCGCCTTGTAATCGATACCCCCCTGGCTGACGCTTCGACAGACACGCACGCCGGAATGTTCGGCGATGACGTAATCGGCCATTTGCTCTACCCATTGGGCTTCGGTTTTGGCTTGCAGTTCGGCCAGTTGGGTGGCTTCGGCTTTCAATGCCTCCAGTTTCTTCTGCCGGGCACGGTATTCGGCCGCCAGTCGATGCCATTGAATTTCGGCGTCGCCTTCAGGCAAATACAAGTCCCGCTTCAGGTCTTTCGGCGGTTCTTTTTTGGTGATGACCCAACCGTAAAACGTGATCGTCGCGTTGATTAAAGTCACCAAAAAGGCGTCATCGCGCGCGATGTCGAACACCTTGACATGCTGGTCGTCGAGATAGAAGCACAGATAGCCTCTTTTGGCATCGGCGACCAACAACTGCTGCTGCATTTGCACCCAATACAATTGGTAGGCAACCGACTGCTCACGTTCCTGTACCACGTTTTCGTAGGTGCTGGGATGCGGGCATTTGATTTCGACGGGTTCGCCGTTACCGGTAATGCCATCGAACGAGGCACGGATCAACGGGTATTGATCGCACTCGCCGCACAATGGCAACAACAGTTCGTCACACGTGGCTTCGAACCATTGCGCCGCCTTCGTTTCCAGTTCGCGGCCGCGACGAACCAATGGATGGTTGTCGAGGTTGGCTTCCAGGACGATGCCGACCCGTTCTGCCCACAAGCGCCAAGGCGTTTTGTAAGGCGAGCGGTTCAGAATGATTGCTGCTTCACTGGCGGTTACGCCTTGCGATCGCCATAGCGGCCACGCATCGCTGCGTTGGGCGATATCGACGATTTTCATTCGAACTCTCCGTCGATCCGGATGTGACATCCGTGCAGCACGCCTTCTAATTTGCGTTGTTTCAACACCGCGTGGCAACGCTGTGCGAGACGGACATCGTCGAATAGCAACAAGGTGCAACCCGGCGATAGAGTGCAGATGCCGCCTAAGGTATCGGCGATACTGACCAAGTCGGCGTAGGAATGCCGGCGATGAAATAGCCGGGTTTCCGTGTCCGGATCCAGCGCTTTATCAAGAAATCCCGGCCCATAGCGGCGCAGGACGGTCGGTGAGTCGTAACGGCTCCAGTCGGTAAAGCTGGGTATCCGGTTGAGGGATTGATCGAAGGTAGTGATTTCATTCATGACGTTTCTCCAACAGAAGAGCGTCACGAATAGCCCACAGGGCGAATCATGACGCCCTGGATGGGTAAATGAGAAAAACCGAAAGTCGGTTTAATTTCTGAGTGCTTGACGAGCCTTGCTAAGCTCGGCGTCTTTCGCAGATAGCGGCGGAATAGTCATGCCTTCGGTATGCGTTAACGCGGGTTTCGGTTTGGCTTTGTCTAATTCCGCACGGGCATAGATCAGGTCAACACCAGTAAATCGGCTGGCGATGAATTCTTCGGCCGCCGCCCATGCGTTTGCATCTTTTGTCCGCTTAATCAGGGTTTCAACTGCCTTAATCAAATTTGGATGGAGCTTAGATGCATCGATCACCTCCGGCTTGACTTCAGCTTGAGGTTGTTGCTCGGGTGCCGCGGTAGCCGGTTCGGCCGACGGATCGATATCGATTACATCGGAACCGTCGATATCAATGATTTTGCCTTCCATTTCCTCGGCGGCATAACCGCATTCTTCCGGAAAGGCCGCACGCAAAGACGCCGCTTTACCGCATTTGGCCAATTGCCCCTTGGGGCGCTTGATCCACATCGCGGTTGGTATTCGCGAATTTTTACCGCCGGCCGTGCTGTAGGCTTCAAGCCAATAGACTTCCTCGGTAAAGGCGCAACGTTGGCCGCCGACGATCCGGTACACGGTAACCGCTACCCATTCGGGAAAAGTTACGCTGACATCGACGTCCTGCCATTGCTCGTTGTCGTCCTTGTAGCGGCCTTTAAAGGTTCTGGTGATATCGGGCCCCCAGACCGGTCGATCCATGCCAGCCCAAACACCGGTTCGGGACGCGGTGGTCTGGATTTCCGTGATGGAGGGCCAGACGGTTTCGACATTGCGGCCTAAAGCGGTACTCCACATCGGGACGATATGGACCGGTTTTTTGAAGATGTCGAGTTTTCGGGTTTTGCAATAATCCAGAGCCATCAAGATGGCTTCTGCGGTTTTGGCTGTGGGAAAGGTGACTTCTGTCAATACTTTCCAGGATTGCTCCGTCAGGCCATAGGTTTGTTTCGCAGCATCCGGCATTGCCGGGCGAGTAGGCGTATCGGAGGTATTTTTGCCGGGATTGCTTTGAGCCATAATCGTTCTCCTTAAAAAAAGGGAACGACGGACTCCCATTGGGGAATCGGATCGTTCCCCGTTGGGTGGTATAGGCGTCTTGAATGACGCATGGATTGAAAGCTGAGATTGACGCACTCAGTACGGGAACATCGGTTCCCGCCGCCTAAAGACGGAGCGCCTGCTGTTGCAGGATCTTCAGCGTTGATTAACGCTAAATATTAGTGGCCTTTATAACAAAAGAAATTGTGAAGTGGAAGTGGATTTTAGCGGCGACTGGGTACCTGAGCATGTTGCTCGAAGAATCGGTAGAATGGTTAAACACTTGGCGATATCCCCGAAGCCTTAACAGGAGCAAGCCGCTATTTGACTTACCGAAGCCAATGCAAGGTAATATCTGGTCCACGGGCTGAATTATTGAATAAGAGCCTCGATTTTGGCCAAGACTTCGGCCAATACCGCCCCGTCCACCATAGATATCTTTTCGGCCTGACGCGCCGCCCAATCCAGACTCCGAATCTGATCCGCCAATATCACACCACTCACACGGTCGCCGACCGGTAATGGTACCTCAAACGGATATCCTTTAACTCGACTTGTTACAGGGCAAATCAACGCTAACCCGGCTTTGACGTTATAAGTGCGTGGCGTAACGACCAGGCCGGGGCGGCGCCCCGCTTGTTCGTGGCCTGCTTGAGGATCGAACGCAATCCACACCAAATCCCCGCGCTCAGGTACGTACGATACAGCCATTAATTGTTACCTTCTCGGCCAACATCCGGCCCCCAGTCAATGCAATCATGCCGATTATCGGAAGTCATGCCAGCCAGCAATTCCTCCAACTTAAAAACAGGTTTGGCCGTGGTCGGTACAATCCGTAGCCCGGCATCGTCCGCTGTCAGCTCGACCGGCGAACCGACTTCCAGCTTTAACTGTGCCAGCATCGCCGCCGGCAATCGAATCACGGCGCTATTACCCCATTTTTTAATTTCAGTTTGCATCAGATTTACTCCCGTTAAACGCGCTTAATGCAAATCTTTGTCGACCGATATAGCGCCGCCAAAAATGACTAACCCGAGGCCGGCGCCAGCCGTAAAAGTGCCTAAAGCAGTTTGCAATCCAACTTTCATTGTTACCTCTGAAATACATTCAAATCGGTAGCTACATTGTGGCTACGTTTTTTGTGCGTTGCAATCCTGTGGCGACAATGATTGCAAATTTGACAATCAGGATGGCGTGAGATGTGAAGTCTGGGAATTAACTTTCTTTCTTTCTTACTTTCTTTATTTCTTTTAATATGTCAAACTCCTGCCGCCGCAGTTGAATCAGAATGGGAGTTCGCCATGCAAGCAGAAGACTTTGAATCCAGTTTGGGTCGCCCCGCCGATATTACCGACGACCAAATTATCGAAGCCGGCAAGGCGTTGACGAAGGCGAATCGGAATGTCACCGGATTTGCGTTACGCAAGCTAACCGGCGGCGGCGATCCGAAGCGACTCAAAGAGGTTTGGGACAGGCATAATGCCGCTCAAGCGGTGACAAATTCGGAGCCCGTCGTCGAGTTGCCGCTGGAAGTGGCCGAAAGCTTGGCGGTGTTGACCAAGGGGTTGGTCGACAAAATTAACGTGTTAGCGCTGGAGCTGAACGACAGAGCGGTCAAAACCCAAGAGCGGCGGGTAGCTGATGTGTTGCGAGCGGCGCGCGAACAGCAAGCCCAATCAGAGCGCGAGCTGGCCGATGCCTCGCAGGCGGTCGATGAATTGGAGACCATGCTGGCGGATGAGAAGGCCATGGTGGGGGAGTTGACCAAACGCTTGACCGAAGCGCAGGCCGCGAACCAGTTACAGGCGGTTGAGCTAGCCACCTTGCGCGAACGATTGGAGGCGGTCGAGAAGAACGCGAAGGTAGCAACCGAACAGCATGAAGCAGAGCAAGCCAAGCTACGGCAACAGGTGGCGGTTCAGAAACAAGCCGCCCAATCTATCGCGGCCGAGCGAGACCAATTGAAAACGGAATTGACCAAACTGCAGACCAAAGTGGAAACCGCGGAGGAACAGCGAAAGGAGGAACGACAAAGAGCCGCTGCGGAACTTCAACGTACGGGCGAAAAGCTGATTAAGCTCGAAGCTGAAACAGATCGCGCTAAAAAAGAGGCTGGCAACGCGCGGGAACAGGTTGCGCTTCTAACAGGCCAATTAACGGCTATGAAAACACAGGTCGAACAGTTAATGAAAGCTATTGGTAATTAGTTAATTGCGCTGAACCGGGGGCCTGAAAAGTCGCCGTTGACGATCTCAACCAACCGGCCAAAAGCCGTCGGCTAGGAAATTACCCAATTTTAATAGATAAGGCATCAGGTGATCCGTTCAAATGTCCGGTAACTGGCGAGCAAATTAGGCCAGGTTAGGCCCAAAAAAACTTTTTGCTTGTTACCATTATATGGGTAACATCTCTTCATGTTGCCTTATTGCTCGAACAGTCTCTTTAAGCTAGCCTCAAACTGGTCAAGTGCCACTGGCTTACCAAACAGGTACCCTTGGTACGCTTCACAGCCGTGATTACTGAGAAAATCTCGCTGCGCCTCTGTCTCCACGCCTTCCGCAATCACATTCAGGCCTAGGGTGCGGCTCATGGCAATGATGGTATCGACGATGGCAGCATCGTTTGGGTCCGTTACGATGTCGCGAACGAAAGAGCGGTCGATCTTGATTTGTTCCAACGGCAGGCGCTTTAGGTATGACAGGGAAGAATGTCCGGTGCCGAAGTCATCGAGTGAAAACGTTACACCTGACTCTTGTAGCGTCCGCATTTTTCTGACGGCATCTTCAACATTGTCAAGAACCACGCTTTCCGTTAACTCCAACTTGACACGTGCCGGATTCACGCCGCTATCATTCAAAACCTTCCGAACCTGAGCGACAAAGTCAGTTTGGCTGAACTGACGGGCGCTGACATTCACCGCTAGCGTCAGGTTTCTAGTTAACGAATTGCCCGCCCAGGCAACAAGTTGCGCGCAAGCAGTTTCCAGCACCCATAAACCTATCGGTACGATCAGCCCGCTCTCCTCGGCCAGTGGTATAAATTGGTCTGGATACACGAAGCCGCGTGTAGGATGCCGCCAGCGAAGCAGCACTTCCGCACCGAGACAATGGCCATGGCCATCAACTTGCACCTGGTAATGAGTCTGAAGTTCCTGATTTTTAAGGGCATGACGTAAGTCCGCCTCAAGCGCGGTTCTATGATCCAAAAAATCTTGCGTTTTTGGATCATAAAACCGGATTGCATTTCGCCCGGCCGCTTTGGCTTCGTATAACGCCACATCAGCATGTTTGACAATATCGGTCTCAGTCTCCACATGCCCGAGGAATAGGCAAATACCAATACTCGCCGAGTTATGGTACTCCCTCTCACTCAGTCGATAGGGCTTTGCCAATGCCTCTAAAATCTTTTGAGCTAAGTTTTCAGCTTGGCTTGCGGCCTCCATCGGAAGACGGTCCAGCCCCTCAAGCACAACGATAAACTCGTCACCACCCAAACGGGCAACTGTGTCTCCTTCTCGGACTAAGTTCCTCAGCCGCAGGCCCACTTCAGACAGCAATTCATCGCCGACAGCATGCCCCAGAGTGTCGTTAATTTTCTTGAAGTGATCCAGGTCAAGCATGAGCAAGGCCCCGTGACGTTCGCTCCGCTGGCTAGCCGCTAACGCTTGTGCCAAGCGGTCCAAGAACAGCCGGCGATTGGGGAGGCTGGTTAGTGGGTCGAAAAACGCAAGTTGATGGATTTCCTCTTCGGTTTGTTTACGCAGGCTGATGTCGGTAAACACACTGACATAATTCGACACTTTTCCATGATCGTCCCTGATAGCCGAGATTGTTATGAAGATGGGATAAATTTCACCATTTTTGCGTCTATCCCATATCTCACCGGACCATAGGTCGTTCTTGTCCAAGCTTGACCACATGGCTTGGTAAAAGACGGTATCTTGTTGACCGGACTTAAATATCCGTGGGTTTTGGCCTATTACCTCGTCCTTGGAGTAGCCCGTTATCTCTTCGAAGGCTCTGTTGACGCGGATAATATGGGTATCGGCATCGGTTATTATGATGCCTTCATGACTCTGAAAGGTCACTGCCGCAATGCGGAGATTCTCTTCATTCTTCTTACGGCCTGTGATGTCTCGAATGATTGCCCACATGGCCTCGGGGTCACCATTTTTTCCTCTAAGCAGGAACGTCCTGAGTTCCACCGGAATGATTGTGCCGTCATTGCGACTGTATTCCTTTTCATAGACTTCCGATCGACCATTGACGATGACCTGTTCCTCCAGAATACGGGATTCATACGCATGCCACTTTACAGGCGTTATTTGCTTGTAGGTCAAAGTGGGTATCGCCTCGGCCGAATAGCCGATCATCTCCTGAAAGGCGTGGTTCCAATCCGTAATTTTGCCTGACATATCAACCTGGGCATAGGCATCACTCAGGCTCTCGTGAAGTCTTCGGAAACGCTCTTCGCTTGCTCGCAGGGCATCCTCAGATCGCCGGACATCAGTAATATCGATCAGCGTCACCAAATGAACTTCATCGAGTCCCTCCGGCAGTTTAGTGGCCGCAACCAAAGCGATACGGGCATCACCCCATCGGGTGTTAATTTTTACTTCTAGCGGCTTAAATTTATCCCCTTTCCGTAAAACGGCATCGATGTGATCTTGCCAGTCGTGTTGAACTTGCGTCCGATAAGCGGGGTCGGGATAGGCTTTTGGCCACCAATCGGCGACTGTGGGAATATCGCTCAACGTATAGCCAAAAGTGCGAATGAATGCCCCATTTAAATAGGTAATATTCAGCGCATCGTCGTTTATCGCCATAGGGATGGGTGACGCCTCAATGATCGCTTGGAACCGTTCCGAGGCTTGTCGCAGAGCCTTTTCAAGTCGAACGCGTTCGCTAATATTATGAAAGATAGTGGCAAATTGGTCAGGCGCTGGAGAAACCGCGGAAATGGAAAAGGTCTTGCCGAGAGGCGAGAAATAGGTCTCGAATTGCGAGGGTTGCCCTGAGGTTGCGACTTGCGCGTACTGATCGAGATAGGGCACACGGCCGTAGACTTGCGTGGCAGTTTTTCCGATCACATCCTTTATGCTCAACTCGGTATGCGTTGCGAATGCCGGGTTGACATCAAGAATAATATAGTCGACTGGCTGTCCTGACTCATCGCGCACGAGTTGGTGGAGCGCAACCCCCTCGGTCATATTGTTATACAACGAACGAAACCTTGCTTCGCTTTTCCGCAGCACTTCCTCAGCCTGTTTGCGAGGGGTAATGTCGGTGTGTGTGCCGCACATGCGCAACGGCTTGCCTTCTGCATCGCGGAGCATCACGTTAGCTTGGTCGAGAATCCAGATGACGCTGCCGTCCTTGCTTAGCATGCGATATTCGAGTCGGTGCTTGCTCGAACGACCTTCAAGAACGGCGTTGATCGAATCCCACGCCCGACTACGATCATCTGGGTGGATGAAATCCGTCCATTGTTGGGTGGTCTGTTGGATCTCTTGATGGCTATACCCCAACATCGTCGCCCATCGCTCGTTGCGAGAAACCGTGCCAGCCGCGATGTCCCAATCCCAAAAACCGAGTTCCGCGCCTTCAAGGACAAAGCGAAGTTGCTTTTCGCTGTTTTCTAAAGCACGTTCTGCTTTATTTCGCTGAGTGATGTCACTTCCGATACCGAGAATGCCGATGAGTTGGCCATTGTCGTCACGCATCGGTATCTTGATGGTCTGCAACAACTCGCGGTGACCATCAGTCGCAAATGTGATTTCCTCTTCATTGACCGAAGGGCCGTTCTTTTCCATTGCAGCGTGATCGTTGGCACGAAAAAAATCGCCAAGCTCCTTGTCGACGAAGTCGTAATCCGTCTTGCCGACAATATCTCGCTCGTCAGCGCCAAAGAATTGCTCGAATCGATAATTGCAGGCTAGATAGATGCCCTTGGAATCTTTCAACCAGATCAAATTCGGGAGCGTGTCAATGAGCGTGCGCAGCATGGACCGCTCTCGCATTGCTGCTTCTTGCGCGGCTTGTAATTCCCGCTGATTTTCCAGTTGCTGCTCCTGGTCGCGGAATATCTGACACAAAAGCATAGTGGCTGGAGGATAAAGCAACAAGAGTACCCACCAAGCTTGTTCAATGAAGGGAAAGCCCACTTGATCGGGAATCTGCGTGAATGCAGCTAGTTGTACTAGCTGCAGCAGAACAGCCAAGGCCAGATATTCCAGCATTGACGGAGGCACTTGACGTTGCAACCACCATTGTCGTGCTAGCACACCCAACAAGCTGGACAATACTATGATAACGAGCCCAACTGGCGCCCCGATGCCGCCCAGGTTATAGCGATAAATCGCGGCCATGATCGCCGCAATCGCGGCAGTAATTGCGCCTCCCACAACGCCAGCTACTAACAGCACGATAGAACGGCCATCAAAAATCAGTCCAGGAGCAAAAGTCACCGGATTGAGCATACCTAACAAGGTCACGCCGCCAAACAAAAGTCCTAGCAATACCTGGCGATTCAGTGCGTTATTGGGAAATCGCTTGAGGACAAGTTGCCCGGTCGTCACCAGAGCAATCAGAAATGCGATGTTGTTGATCAGGGTGATGAGCATGCAGCAGATTCAAATATTCGAGACTTACCGTTATATTTGGCACAGTTTACTAGACGGCGATATGCAGTTGATGGCGATTTCTTTCACTTATGCGACGTTCTGCCTTTTCTAAGAACTTTATGGATGTCTGAATTAGCAAACGCAAATAAGTACCGCAAATTTCTCCAATTCTAGGAACGCGGTAAAAATCAGCTCGCCGGATACCAAATAGTTGACTGAATCGTAGAAATTCTCAGGTATTCTGCACTGGATAGCCCACCCTTGCCGGCGGATTATGGTCGATTGGGCCAAATTCCAAGGGTAGCTTTGTAGTTATCCAATTTTAAGATTAGGAATTTGACTGACTATATTGGAGAAACGCGACTGGCGGAAAAGGGTCGCCTGGCGACCGTCGGCTCTTCAGATTGATCGCCTGCAAGCGGTCCTTCAATTCCGATTCCCGAAAGCAGCCAGTCGTCACTGAGTTAAACCGACCCAAACCCGTCTATCGAGTTTCTCCAAACCGGTCATTCAGTGAATTACCGATTCATCAAACTGCAGGACTACAAAGCTGACGGTGGTGGCCTCAACCAATCGGCCACCGGACTAAACCGCTACGCGCTATGGAGTCTGTGTAGCCAATCCTGAGGATAATCGGCAGCATATCCTGTGTTTTTCCTATCCAAGCGACGAGGCAATCCGCCTTGTACAGGATAGGAGTCGTGTCATGACCTCGACAGATAAACCCGTCAGCCCCTTGCGTCAACGCATGATCGACGATATGCGGATGCGCAAGTTATCGCCAAAAACCCAAGCCAGTTATATTCGCGTCGTGAAGCGATTTGCGAGGTTTCTGGGGCGTTCGCCGGATACCGCGAGTGCCGAAGATTTACGCCGTTATCAGTTGTACTTGGTTGACTCCGGCATTTCGGCGATTTCCCTAAATGCCAATCTCACGGGATTGAAGTTTCTATTCGACAACACGCTAGATCATCCAGAGTTAATGGCCAAGATGCATGCAGTGCATGAGCCACGTAAATTGCCGGTGGTCTTGAGTCGCGAAGAGGTGGCTCGCTTGCTCGCCGCCGCCGATAATCTCAAACATCAAACGGCCTTATCGGTGGCGTACGGCGCCGGCTTACGGGCCAGCGAGGTGGTGGCATTGAAGGTCAGCGACGTCGATAGCCAGCGCATGACTTTACGCGTCGAACAGGGTAAAGGTAGCAAGGATCGCTATGCGATGTTGTCACCGGTGTTACTGGAGCGTTTGCGCGCCTGGTGGAAGTTCGCGCACGCCCAAGGCAAAATGTTGCCAGGCGGTTGGCTGTTTCCGGGCCTGGACCCTATCGACCCGCTCAGCACCCGTCAACTCACCCGCGCCGTCCATGCCGCCGCCGAGGCTGCGGGGATAGACAAGCGGGTATCGATGCATACGCTGCGGCACAGTTTCGCCACGCACTTGCTGGAGCAGAAGGTCGATATTCGCGTCATCCAGGTATTGCTCGGCCACAAGAAACTGGAGACCACGGCATTGTATGCGCAGGTGGCCACCGATATTCTGCGGGAGGTCGTCAGTCCGATCGAGACTTTGCCGTTAATGTAGTCGAGCACGCCCATGAGGCGGCTTGCGCTTGAGGTCGCGGATATTTTCCGCGCCCACGGTCCCGCTTGGCGACAAGCTCAGCAGGCTCACTTAAGTCTGGGCCAGCTGAAAGTCATGTCCGCCATTGAACAGTGCCGCACCGCGACATTGGGTGGGCATGTGTTGTGCTGTCCGGCTTGCCAGCATCAAGACATCGCCTACAACTCCTGCCGTAACCGGCATTGCCCGAAGTGCCAGGCCAGCGCGGCCAAACGCTGGCTCGACGCCCGGCAGGCCGATCTGCTGCCGGTCGAGTATTAGCATGTGGTATTTACGGTGCCGGCACCGATCAGCGCCATCGCCTATTACAATAAAACCATCCTCTATGGCTTGTTGTTCGAGATCGCGGCGGAAATCTTACGCACCATTGCCGCCGATCCGAAACATCTGGGCGCACAGATCGGCGCCACCCTGGTGCTGCATACTTGGGGATCAGCCTTAACCCATCATCCGCACGTGCATGGCATCGTGCCGGGCGGCGGCTTGTCACTGGACGGTGCCGACTGGCTCGCACCGCTGCGAAAATGCGAATGGGTGGTTTATGCCAAACGTCCGTTTGCAGGCCCCGAAGCGGTATTGGCTTATCTATCACGCTATACCCATCGTGTGGCCATTGCCAATTCACGACTGCTCGCGATGGATGAACGTGGCGTTACCTTTCGTTGGAAAGACTATCGGGCCAAAGGTAGGACGCGGCAGAAAACCATGACCCTCAGTCCGGACGAGTTTATCCGGCGATTTTTGCTGCATGTCCTGCCCAGCGGTTTTCACCGCATTCGCCATGTGGGCTTGCTGGCCAATGGCGGGCGGAGAGATCATCTAGCCAGAGCCCGTGAGTTGCTGCAGGTGGTACCAGAACCCACGGAAACGAAAGCGGACGCACTGGAAAGAACACCCCCGCCAACCTTCGTCTGTCCGGATTGCGGGGCGGCCATGATGATCATCGAAATCTTGGCGCGCAAACCGTTGATTCGGGCGCCACCGCCACAGGGTCCTGTGCCATGAGCCAACACGCCTGCCCAAGCTGGAGCTACCCACCCAAACTTCGTCGGCCAAAGCCGATACGGAAACGCTTGGCCAGAGGGCTGAAAATCCTTAATGATCACCTTCTAACGTCACAAAAAAGCAATCCGATTGGTCATTATCGTCTTCGCCAACCACGCTTGAAGCCCTATCATGATCTTGCAAATCCATGGCTTAATCAGAATAAAACCAGACTCACCATTCAAATCCCCATAGCCGTTCATCCCTGCTAACTCCCTGCTATGTGGCCCGCGGTTTCCTCCCTCGGGGCTTGTCCGACGCCTGCCCTCGGCGGTTTGTCACAGCAGTACCGTTACGCAGTGAAGGGCAGGCATCCGACAACCCTTAACACCTGATGACAGTCAGCTTATCAAATTCATCGCCCGGAAGCCGTCATTGAATTCCGATACCCGAAAGCTGCCGTTCGTCACCGAGCCAAACCGACCCAAAACGGCCTGTCGCGCTTCTCCAAACCGGCCAGTCAGCCAAAGCCAGATTCTGCGAACGGGAGGGCTGCAAAGCAGCCGTTGGCGACCTCAACCAAACGGCCAAAAGCGGTCTGTGAAAAATTCAAAAATCAGTTCCCCGAACGGCTGGTTTATAGCGATCATTTGACATCTGTATTGTGCTCATTTTCAAAACTCTTGAAGTTGGCCAAACAGCACTGGCCTGACGGATTCCTGATTTCGCAGGCGCATTCGCCGGATTTGGTACGTTGCATGACGAAACCTTTGATCGGTTCTGCCCGTCGATTTTTTAATGCCGATAAATACTGCTCGGAGTCTATGTCAAAACAGTAACAAAGCGCGTCGTTCTGAATCGCTTGATAGCTTCGTAAGTGCTGTTTGGGAATGGTGCCGCCGGCGTAGGCAAAGTAAGCAATCGAACATGTTTTTGTCGGGCAAAAATAATAGCTGTCAATGACGATTGACTGATTTTCGGGAAATCGTACCTGATGGTACAACGTAGGCATGCCGACGCTTTTGCACGCAGAACCGCATTCAGGACAAATCTGTTGGGTCTTGGCGGATGACTTGGTGGGGCAGCAACAATCAGACATAGACGCTATCCTCGGCCTTATTGGCTAATAGGTGTGAGCAAAGAGCCCGGATAACCGGCGTCCGTCGTGGCTTTGATCAAGGCGGCGCTATTGGTTTTGTGACTGTCGAAAATAACCACGGCCGTTTTGGTATCGTAATCGACAGTCACTTTTTGCACACCTTCGACTTTCTGCAAGGCGTTCTTAATGGTGACTGTGCACATGGCGCAGGTTACATTCTCTAACTTCAGTGTCACCGTTTGTTGTTGGTTTGGCAGTGCCTCTGTAGTTTCAGCATAGGCCACTGGCATCAACAAGGTGGCTGGTAACAACAAACTTATCAGTATTAATCCGGATTTAATGGTCATATCGGAATTATCTCAAGCCATGAAAAAAGGCGCTACCCAGGGAAAAGCCAGCAGCATCAAAATGAATGCGGAACCCAGCCAAAACAGTAGGCGCTGTTGGCGTTGGTTGTCGGTTGTGGAGCAGATTTCACCTACCGCACAGCGATCAGGCGTTAGATAGAGTTTTCGATAGCCGAGCCCTACAAGTATCAGGGTCAGGACAATAAAAAATGGCCGGGCCGGTTCCAGCGCCGTCAACGTGCTGATCCACGCACCGCCAATACCCAATGACAACAGCAAAAATGGCCCGACACAACAGGCCGAAGCCCCTATAGCGGCCAATATGGCGCCGATACCTAACCATGACGGGGAGTTAATAGGTGTTTCAGGGTCTGTTTTCATCCGAATCTCCTCAACCAAACAATTACCAATGTTGGTAAGAAGTCTAAACCCTGTTGCTTAGCACAGAGTCAAGTGGGCAGTGGGGTCTTACTTAAAATCAGGGTTGGGTTTATGCATCATCGCTAAACGCATCGAGAATAGCGCAACGCGCGGACGAAGTTGTCTGCTGACAGTCGTTGACCAGCGTTCCCAATACCTGACGGAGGGTCGTTAAATCCTTGATTTGTTGATCGATCTGCTGGTATTTTTGCTCGGCAAATTGTCGAACATCAGCACAGTGCGCCCCATCAAGGGCTAGTAGGGTGGCAATTTCTTTTAAGGTAAATCCGGCCTGTTGAGCGCGTTTGATGAACCGGATTCGAGTAATCGCATCATCTGAATAACATCGGTAGCCATCCTGGGGTTTCTCTGGTTCCGTCAGTAAACCAATACGTTGATAGTGGCGGATAGTCTCAATGGTGACTTCGGTATGCTTGGCAAGTTTGCCGATGTTTAAAGGCGACATTTCATAGAGCCAAAAGTTGACGGGTGGTTTTATATTTTGCCCCCAATTTTTCCAATCATCAGCTGTTTGCAAATAACCCTGAAGATTATCTTGAATGACGGCTGGCTCAATCTGACACCAAAAATGGTTGTTCGGGCTCACTAGCATTCTGGGTGGGGCACTAAAAGCCAAGTCGTTACATCATCGTTATGTTTGCCCGTCTGTTTCCGAAGACAGGCTCTGCAGAATCCTACAATCCTTGGCGGCTCGGGCACTACGGCATTGACCACGTAAGTCTCTCAACTGATTTTCCAGTGATTGGAGTTGCTCGATTCGGTTGACCACAGCACTGATATGCTGATCGAGTAAGGCGTCTACTTCACTACAGTTTTCTTCTGGCGTATCCCGAAATCTGAGTAACAGCCGGATGTCCTCAAGCGTCATCTCCATCGATCGGCAATGGCGAATGAAGTGAAGCTGCTCGAGGTGCTTGCCGGTGTACAAACGGTAGTTGCCATCGGACCGAGCTGGTTCCGGCAGCAAGCCTTCCCGCTCATAGTAACGAATGGTTACCACCTGACAACCTGCCATTTTGGCCAGGTCACCAATCTTCAAATTGTTGGGCATTTGGAGCCAATTGCCTCAGCTGCATTACACACTTGACTCTATACTAACTATAGGGTCTTAAATTGGCAAGAATCGGGCAGATTGCTGCCTTACCAGCCAATGTGAGGACGAAAAATGGCCAGTTGTTGTGAAAATAAAAGTTGCGAGTTAACCGCCATGCGCCAAAACCACAGTCGGGTACTGTGGATCGTGCTTGTCATCAATGCGGCCATGTTTTTTGTGGAAAGTGCAGCGGGACTCCAGGCGCACTCCACTTCGTTGCTTGCCGATGCTTTGGATATGCTGGGCGACTCACTGGTATACGGCTTCAGCCTTTTCGTGCTGGCCCGTTCGGTGCGGTGGCAGGCGATGGCGGCCGTGTTGAAGGGCTGCTTCATGCTGGCCTTTGGTCTTGGGGTTCTCGGGGAAGCCGGTTACAAGGTATTCAACCCGATCATGCCAGGTATCGAAATGATGGGGATCGTTGGTGCTTTAGCGTTGTTTGCCAATCTTGTCTGCTTTTTCCTGCTTTACCGGCACCGCAGCGATAACCTCAATATGAGTTCGACTTGGCTATGCTCCCGCAATGATTTAATCGCCAATGTTGGAGTTCTGTTAGCGGCAGGTACAAGCTACCAGCTCTCTTCGCGTTGGCCGGACATCATCGTTGGAAGTCTAATCGCAGGATTGTTTCTTCATTCTGCATTCGGCGTTTTACGACAATCAGCCCGAGAGCTGCGCAGCATTGACAAGTCTTAGCGTGCGATTTTTCCTTTTTTGCTTTCTCTACTAATCCCCCCAACAGAGACCAGTTGGGGAGAATTTTTATTGCCCGGCGGCCCAGCAACGGATTTCCCAATTTTTCTTGAGCGCGCAAGCGGTCACATCCTCAAATTTCGTACTTTTCAGAGCTTAGGATAATCATCTGATGATAATGTCGTAAACGCTATTTCACATCAATTTAGCTAATTTTTAGCCTCGAATTTTCTGAAAGCGCGCCACAACATCAGATCGTAGGCAATCTTCAAGACCCCGCACCCCACCAATGGAAGCGCAAAAAAGCCAGTTGTAAATAAAGCACCTCCTAGCGCTGGACTGAGCGAAGACGCCAAGCTCCGAGGTACCAATGTAAAACTAGCCGCCGCCGCTCTCTCTTCAGGGGTCACCGCCAGCATCACAAATGCGCTTCGAGCCGGCACATCCATCTGGGATAATAAGGATCGCAGCAACAACAAACCGAGTGCTGTTTCGATGTCAGGCGCAAATGCGGCCCCGATTAGACTGAGATTTGCAGGGATGTGCGTGAACACCATGGTATTGATCAGTCCAATCCGTTTTGCCAAATGCGGTGCAACCAACTGGGATAAGGACGTCAGCAAACCGGCCCAAAAGAAAAACGAACCAGCTGCGGCTAATGACAAATCGAAACGCTTGAATAGCCAAAGCGCTAACAGCGAATTGACAACTAATCCGCCAGCGAAGGAATCCAGTGAAAACAAGGTCGCCAGTTTTATCACTACTGACTTGGATGGTCCTAATGGCTGCGCTGGCTTTCTCTGTTCAGTATGTGGCTGTGGTAAACGTCTATACAATAGCCAAATAGTAAAGCCGATAAGACTATAAAGGACAAACATAAATCGAAAGCCATCAAGTCTGCTGGTGTCAATAGTTTGGACAAGATAATCTGGCAGTCCCGCCGATAAAGCACCTATAGCAGCGAACAATGCACCGGTAAGGCTATAACGGGCAAACAGTGCTGTCCGAGCTTGGTCGTGGGCCGCCTCTGCCAGTCGGGCATGCTCAAGTGGCAGAAACAAACTGACGTCACCGGAGCTGGGATTGAGCGTACCGATGAAGGCAATCGTCAACAATGGCCAGAATGACGTTTGACTGGCAAAGGCGAACCCAGTCGAGATCATCAATAGCGCAGCAACTAGCAGTAATTCGCGATCATGGACTTTATGTCCCCAGGCTCCCACCGCCAGTGTAGCCATGGCCGATCCTAACAGTGTCGATGTTGCTATCGCCCCCACTTGCCACGTGTCAAAACCCAAGGCCAATAAATATGCGGGCAATAGCACCGCAACAAAGCCATCGGAAAAAGCCCGCAATGCCCGTCCAATAATGAAGGGTAATATGGTCTTGTTTACGCCGGCGGGTAATAGCAGATGTTTAAGCAAAATTATTCCAGGTAATCGTTGCTTACAGCCAATGAGCTCTTCTCAAACGCCAATAAAGCAATGCGCTACCCAAAAACACGATGCCAATTACTATGGGGTAACTGTATTCCCAATCCAGTTCAGGCATGTACTTAAAATTCATTCCATACCAACTAAAGACCATGGTGGGTATCGCAAGTATTGCTCCCCAACCGGCAAGCTTTTTGACGACATCGTTCTGCCTGACCGTCTCAAAGGTCAAATGGACTTGCATGGCGGCCAGTAGCATTTCCCGCATGCTATGAATACTTTGGTGGATACGTTTTATATGGTCTGCAATGTCACGGAAATACACCCGCACATCTTTAGGAATCATGCCATTATGAAATCGCATCAACTCGTTGCAGATGTCGATGACCGGTGTGATAGCACCCTCTAATAAGAGTAATTCACGTTTTAGTTCGTAGAGGCCTTCCATGGTTTGCCGGCTGGGTTTGTATTGAAAAATCGCCGACTCCAAGACATCGAAACGGGTCTGTAAGCCATCGATTACTGGTATGTAGTTATCGACGATGAAGTCCATAATCGAATACAGCGCAAATCCAGGTCCTTTGGCTAATTGCTGCGGCATAGCTTCACAACGCAATCTGACTTTGTTCAGGCTGTGCGAGGCACCATGTCTGACCGTGACTAAAAATCGAGGGCCGAGAAACACATGTGTTTCACCCAATTTCACGTTATCGTCACCCAACTGAGCGGTATTTAGAACCATAAATACCGAGTCCCGATATTCCTCGATCTTTGGTCGCTGGTGTGCCTTGCAGGCATCTTCAATCGCTAGATCATGTAACCCAAATTCTTCCTGAATTTTTAACAGCAACTCTTTGTCCGCTTCGCGTAAACCCAACCATACAAACGTATGTTCGCGTTTCAACACTTCGCTGATGTCTTCTAATGTAACATCGCCGATGCTGATACCATTTTCATAGGCCACGCACTTCATCACCATGTTGTGGTCGATATTATTTGTCACAAAATCCCTCCTAATTTGGAAATAGTGATTTGCGGTGTGCTGTATTGTGCGGATAAATTTGCCTGTCAGGTCAAACCCGAAATCATTCGTTACGCATTTTACTAGAATCAGCATCCACGATAGTCTGATCGCATTGGCCGGACAAATCCGCCGGATAATCTGTCAGATGAGGGTTCGTTGAACGGGTAACTTATAATGGCGAAGTTACACATGTATCATCAAACTCGGATCATTACAGTCATCATGTCCTTAGAAAAAATTCAGGAACTTCTCAACAAGCAGAAATTAGTGGAAGGCATGGTCCATAGCCAAGATATGCCGCGCCATAATATCGTCGAAACCCTGGTTCATCGACAGCATTTGACGGAGATGGAAATCTTACTGGGCAAACTGTCTGCTCGCGAGATTGCCGACATCATCGAAAGTATGACGATTGACGATGCCAAGTGCGTTTGGGGAACCATTCCGGCGCTGCGAAAACACGACGTTCTCTGGGAACTCTCTGACGCCATTCGTGAACAGGTGACGGGTATCCGGGAACCCGATTTCTCGGACAGCGAGATCAATGCGTTTGAATTAATCAACGGCAAACTCACCAGGGTTACAGTAACTTGTCGAAAGGACTTAGAGGGGCTGCAGCCAGTTTGGATCGACCTCATCTGCACTAGTCCAGCGGAGCGCACTTACGTTGGTGGCTTTTTTGGATTGGAATTGCCGGATCCCGGCGATGTAACCGATCTTGAGGTCAGCAACCGTTTTCACGTCAAAGAAAATGATGATATTTACCTACACTCAAACTTCCTACTAGACAAATATGACCACTCTCGTAGCGTTCCGGTGGCCTTTGTTCTCCATCAAGGTATTTTGTTTTCGCTACGTAATGAAGAATTACCCGTCTTTCGCCTGCAACGTCAACGTGCTCGTACTCGCCCCGGCTATGTGACGGACAACTTTGATTTGTTGATCGATCTTTATGGTGCGGATGTGGAATATTCCGCTGACTCGCTTGAGGATATCTATAAGACCTTAAGCAAGGTGGGCAAACAGGTCTTGAGTGAAAAAATGTCCGACCAGGAAGCGGCGTCAGTTCTCGCCGACATCGCCGAGGAAGAAGATTTGAATGGTCAAATCCGCAGCAACATTTTGGATACGCAGCGCGCGTTGGGTTTCTTGATGCAAAGCAGAATCCTTTCCAAAAGACAGGTGAACGATATTAAGCAGATTCTGCGGAATATCGAGTCACTGAATAGTCATACCGCTTTTTTGTTCGACAAGATCAACTTCTTGATGGACGCGACCATTGGTTTTATCAATATCAACCAGAATGGCCGGGTTAATCAGCTCACCGTGCTGGGTGTGGTGTTTATGCCTATCAATATTCTCGCTGGCATTGGCGGCATGTCGGAGTTTTCGATGATGACGGAAGGCATTCCCTGGCCATTCGCGTATAGCGCTTTTATCGTTGGCATGGCGTTGATCGGCTGGGGTACCTTTGTGGGATTGAAACACGTTGAAAATCGGAAAATAAAGCAAGTGTCTAATGGAAAAGGACGCAAATAGATCGGCTTTGGTCGAGTGCCAGAATCAATTCAATTTAGGATCAAATCAGTGACAGTTTTTCTTTTAACACTCATCACGATGCTCATTGTTATTTTAGTAGCGTCGGAGCTGTTCACGAATGCGTTGGAACATCTTGGAGAGAAACTCAAAATTTCTGAAGGTGTAACGGGTTCATTATTTGCCGCAGTGGGTACCGCGTTACCTGAAACCATGGTTCCATTACTGGCGTTGTTAGCGGGCACATCCAATGTCAATATCAATGAGGAAATTGGTGTTGGCGCTATCCTCGGTGCCCCATTGATGTTGTCGACATTATCGACGTGTTTGATGGCGCTATCGGTTCTACGTCGAAGAGGAGTGTCCGGCCATATTCGTCCGGAACGAACCGGTTTCGTTCGCGATCTTAATTTTTTCCTGTTTGCATTCCTGCTGGCAGCTGCGGCCATGTATGTTCCTCAAGAGGAGCGCTACATACGCGGTGCGTTGGGTATTATGCTGGTGCTGACATATTTTATTTACATCATGCTGACCCTACGTGCTTCGGCGCATCTGGTTCAAGATGGCCATGCGACTGAAGCCGAAGGGAAAATGTATATCGCACGACTGGGGCTGCCCACCAATCTGCTGACGATTCTGCTGCAATTGGCGATCGGACTTGTGCTATTGGTTTATGGGGCTGAGGGCTTCATCTCAGGTGTCGAGGGGGCGGCGCATTTGCTCGGTATTTCCGCGCTCTTGTTGTCTCTGCTGATTATTCCAATCGCCACCGAACTACCCGAGAAGATCAACAGTATTCTCTGGATTCGACGAGGCAAAGATACCCTGGCCTTTGGCAATATTACCGGCGCAATGGTGTTTCAGGGTACGCTGCTTCCTGCGATAGGTATCATGCTAACGCCCTGGCAACCGCGCATCGAAGTCTTAGCGGGCGTTTTGATTACCTTGCTAGCTGCCACTTGGCTACGCATTAACTCGCATGCTCATGGAAAAGGATTACCCTTATGGGCGTTACTGATCAATGGGGTCTTGTACATCGGGTTTCTGCTGATAACGATAATGTGACGATGAACCGTAGTGTCGTTTATGCGTTGGCGGCGGCGGTCTTATTCGGCGCCAGCACCCCATTTGCAAAGCTACTGGTGGGCGAAGTACCGCCCATATTGCTGGGGGGACTACTCTATCTTGGGAGTGGAGTTGGCCTGAGCATCACCCGGCTAATCAGAGATTCTGCCTGGAATCCTCCGGGACTATTACCATCGGAATGGCCTTGGTTAATTGGCAGCATTGTATTTGGTGGTATTTTGGCACCTGTTTTACTGATGCTCGGTTTATCCCATGCCAGTGGTTCAGCTGCATCGCTTTTGTTGAACCTGGAAGCCGTGTTCACCGCCTTAATCGCCTGGATCGTTTTTCGAGAACATGCTGACCGGCGTGTCATTTTGGGGATGCTCGCTATCGTTGCTGGCGGGATTGTGCTGTCTTGGCCGTCCGGTGACTTATCCTCAGCAAACTGGTTAGGGCCAGTTGCCATCACTGTTGCCTGTTTATGTTGGGCGATTGATAACAACCTGACGCGGAAAGTGTCTGCTGCGGATTCATTGTTTATCGCAGCCAGCAAAGGACTGTTTGCTGGAATGGCCAACTGTATGATTGCCCTGAGCCTTGGTGTGACTGCGCCACATGCAGATATTTTGCTGACAACACTTTCAATTGGATTTGTGGGCTACGGCATTAGTTTGACATTATTCGTGCTGGCATTGCGTGGCTTGGGTGCTGCCCGTACTGGGGCGTATTTTTCGACCGCGCCGTTTATCGGCTCCGTGGTTGCGCTGGCATTATTAAATGAAGTGACCAGCCCGGCATTTTGGATAGCATCGGGTTTAATGGGACTTGGTGTATTGCTGCATATATCCGAACGGCATTTGCATGAGCACACCCATACAGCAATTGAACACAACCACCGTCATGTCCATGATCAGCATCATCAACACGCGCATGACTTTAAATGGGATAGTTCAGAACCGCATATGCATATGCATCTGCATGCGCATATCACCCACAAGCATCCGCATTTTCCCGATATTCACCATCGACATGACCATTGATTCAACATTCTAATGGATGAACGACAAGCGATTGATTCACGGTAATACTCTATTCTTGGGGGCGTGATAGGGTAGCTGCAGACTTAAGAGCCCAAGCTCTGACATGTTCTTAACGATTCAAGCAGAAGGAGTTTTATCGATGGCCATGAAACCCGACGCCCATAATAAAATGGTATTCCGGCGTATCTGGGGATGGGAGGGCAAATCAGCTAGCGAACTCCAAACCGCCACTTTCGCATCATCATTGGTCCCGACCAAACTGGTTCAGTTTGCGCAAAGCCATCCGGACGCACTGTTCGATGCGCTGAATACCTCTGCCGAAGGTTTAAGCGAACTCCAATCAAACCTGCGTCGTAACAAAATAGGTCTGAATGAAATAGCCCATGAAAAGCCGCCAAAGTGGTATATCCAATTTTTGAAGACTTTTCAAAATCCACTGGTCATCTTGTTACTCACACTGGCAGTGATCGCTTGGTTGACGGAAGACACCAAGGCTGCCGTCATTATCTTCAGCATGGTGATCTTTAGTGTTGCTCTGCGCTTCTCTCAGGAGTTTCGTTCTAGTTTGGCCGCTGAAAAACTTCAAGCCATGGTACATACCACGGCGACGGTGAGCCGAAAAGATCCCCGTAAGGATATCTCTCCGAGTTTGGCCAGGGATATGGGACTGACACTTGACCTGGATGCTCCAGACCGGCAGGAAATTCCCATTAAACTGCTGGTTCCCGGCGACGTGATTTTCCTATCCGCCGGTGACATGATTCCCGCAGACGTGCGACTGATCGCAACCAAAGACTTGTTTGTCAGCCAGGGCACTTTAACCGGCGAGTCGCTACCGATCGAGAAACATGCCGCATTGCCCGAGGAGCAGTTACACAGTCAGAACCCCCTGGACCTGATCAATCTGTGTTTCCTGGGCACCAATGTCATCAGTGGTTCTGGCACTGCCGTAGTGATCGAAACCGGCAGCAATACCTACCTGGGGTCGTTGGCGAAAACCATTGTTACGCATAAAACGGTTACCGGCTTCGATAAAGGCATCAACGATGTCAGTTTGCTTTTATTACGTTTCATGTTGGTGATGGCGCCAGTGGTGTTTTTAATCAACGGCTTGATCAAAGGCAATTGGACCGAGGCATTTTTCTTTGCACTCTCCGTGGCAGTCGGCCTAACCCCGGAAATGTTGCCGATGATCGTCACGGCAAACTTGGGGCGTGGCGCACTGGCCATGTCCAACAAAAAAGTCATCGTCAAAAATATCGATGCCATTCAAAACTTTGGTGCGATGGATATCCTCTGTACCGATAAAACAGGCACCCTCACTCAAGATAAAATTGTTCTGGAAATGCATCTGGACATTTATGGCGAAGAAAATGATGAGGTATTGGAATTTGCCTTTCTCAATAGCTTTTATCAAACGGGTCTGAAAAACCTATTAGACGTGGCCGTTCTGGAACACATTGAACTCCACGAAGCATTAAAAATTGAAAAGGCGTTTCAAAAAATTGATGAAATCCCTTTCGATTTCATGCGGCGCCGCATGTCCGTGGTGATTGAAGAGGAAAATCATCATCACGAGCTGATTTGTAAAGGCGCCGTCGAGGAAATTCTGCAAGCCTGTACTCAAGTCAAGGTCAATGAGCAGATTTTGACGGTTGATGCCACGATTCTGGAGCAAGTCACTCGCTTAAATCAGCAACTCAACGAGGATGGTTTGCGAGTCATCGCTGTGGCTTACAAAGAGATGCCGCTGGATCAGCGCAGCTATTCGGTGTCCGATGAGCATGACCTAGTCCTGATGGGCTTGATTGCATTTCTGGACCCACCCAAAGATTCGGCGGCCACCGCGATCGCCGCGCTGCACCATGGCGGTGTGCAGGTCAAAGTGTTGACCGGCGACAACCCCATCATCGCCCGCAAAACCTGTAAGGATGTCGGATTAGCCGTCCAAAACACGTTGTTGGGCAGTGACATTGAAAATCTTTCGGATCAGGAACTAGCCGATGTCGCTGAAACCACCACCATTTTCGCCAAATTATCGCCATTGCAAAAATCCCGCATTATTCAGGTGTTGCGCCATAAAGGCCACATCGTCGGATTCATGGGCGATGGCATCAATGACGCAGCAGCATTACGAGAAGCCGATGTCGGTATATCGGTGGATACGGCTGTCGATATTGCCAAAGAGTCTGCCGATATTATCTTGTTGGAAAAAAGCCTGTTGGTGCTGGAAGCCGGCGTGGTCGAAGGCCGCAAAACCTTCGGCAATATCGTCAAATATATCAAGATGGGTACCAGTTCCAACTTCGGCAATATGTTCAGCGTGTTGGGCGCCAGTGCTTTGCTGCCATTCTTGCCGATGCAGCCGGTGCAGATCTTGCTGAATAATCTGCTTTATGACTTTTCGCAAACCGGGATTCCATTTGATCATGTCGACCAGGAGTACCTGGCCAAACCTCGGAAATGGTTGGTAGGCGACATTCAAAAGTTCATGTTGTTTATTGGTCCGATCAGTTCGATCTTCGACTACGCCACCTATGCGTTGATGTGGTTTGTGTTTCAAGCCACCACCGTCGACCAGCAAGCGCTGTTTCAAACCGGCTGGTTTGTGGAAAGCCTGATGACTCAGACCTTGATCGTTCACATTATTCGCACACCGAAAATTCCTTTCTTCCAAAGCCGTCCTGCGCTGCCGATGCTGCTGATTACGCTTACCATCATGGCTGTTGCCATTTATTTACCCTTCTCGCCAATTGCATCAGGTCTTGGGTTCGTTCCATTACCCGCTGAATATTTTTTGTGGCTGGCATTATTTTTATCCTGTTATTGTGTGCTGACGCAATTGGTGAAAACTTGGTTTGTCAGGCGTTACGGGTATAACTAAGAAATTCGAATTCCATTATTGCAAAAGCTTTATTGGGGGAATCTCGGCCTCACAAATCCATAAAATTGCATGATCACCGTTTTTCTCAGAAGCCTGAGCTAAACACCTGCCCACTCGTTTTTGTCTGTATCCGATTCCGGTAAGCGTGGTACGAAAAGCCGGTACAGAATGGGCACCAATAGCAGGGTCATCACGGTAGCGCTGAACAATCCCCACACAATAACCGTGGCTAGCGGACGCTGCACATCGGAGCCCAAGCCTGTAGCCAAGGACGCAGGCACCAAGCCAAGGATAGCCACTAAAGACGCAATCAGGATGGGACGCAAACATCTCACTGATCCTTGCCGAATTGCATCTTCCAGCGGCTGTCCTTGCAAACGTAAATCAGTGATAGTCCGAACGATCAGCACGCCGTTCATAATTGAAACGCCAAACACAGCGGCAAAGCCCACGCCCGATGACACGTTGATATTCATGTCACGCAAATACAAAGCAACCGCTCCTCCGACGAAAGCAAACGGGATAGCCAGCAGTAGAATCAAGGCGGCTCGCTGGGAAGCGAACATCGCCAGTAGCAATAAGTAGATCACTGCGATGGTGGCTGGAACCAGTAACTTGAAGTGTTCTCCGGCACGCTTTAGATTCTCGAACATGCCTAGCCAAGTGGCACGATAGCCTGGCGGCACTTGAATTTCCTGCTCAAACAACCGCTGTGCATCAGCAACAAAGCCACCCTGATCACGCCCAACGATGTCACTACGAACCGTCAGTCGACGACGTCCGTCAGAGCGGGCAATCATGGTTTGACCATCGACAATATTAATTCGGGCAACCTGAGCCAGAGGAATGGGTACACCATCAGAGTTGTAAACCGGCAGTCTACCCAACGCCTGAGGCGAACCTAAATGTTCAGGCGCGAAGCGGGTGACGATGTCGAACCGGCGCTCGCCTTCATAGAGCGTCCCTATCGGTGCGCCACCGATTGCGGTATCGATTAACAAGGTAACGTCCTCGATACTGACGTTATAACGGGCGCACAGCGAGCGGTCAGGTTCGATGATCAATTGCGGTTGCGGTCCTTCCTGCTCAATATTGACATCCATGGCACCGGGCACTTTTTTGAGTAGGGTTTCAGCACGACGAGCCAAACCTAACAACACTTCAGAGTCCGAACCAGAGAATTCAATAGCCATGTTGGCCGAGGTGCCATTGGCATCTTCAGTGACGCTGTCGATAATTGGTTGAGTAAAGTTAAAGCGGGTGGTTGGAAATTCGCTACGAAAGCGTGCGCCTAGCGCCGCCACCAGTTCCTGCTTGCGTTTAAACTGCGTCCAGGTATCGCGGGGTTTGGGTCCTACCATCATCTCGATACGACTCGGTGGATAGGGGTCGGTACCGCTATCATTCCGTCCTGTTTGGACGGCGACAAACTCAACATCAGGAAACTCAAGGGCAACTTGGCGCAAGCGCTGGCCAAATTGGGAGGTCTGCTGCAACGAGGTGCCTTCTGGGAAATTAGCCCGCACCCAGACAACGCCTTCGTCCATATACGGCAAGAACTCGGTACCCATGCGCGGCACGACTAAAGCCAGTACCCCGAGCAACACCGCAGTCGAGCCGATGACCATCGGCCAGCGGTGATGCATCAGCCAAGAGAGCAGCGCCGAGTAATGTTCGGACAGCCATATCAGTACCGGATTTTCCCATTCTCGATAGCCGTTGCGGAACAGCATGGTTGCCAGCACCGGCACCACAAGTAGCGCGAACATCGCGGCTCCGATTAAAGCGAACACGATGGTCATGGCCATCGGTCTAAACAGCAAGCCCTCGATGCGGGTTAACGTCAATAAGGGTAGAAAAGCGCCGACAATCATCAGTATGGAGAAAAACACCGGTCGCTCCACTTCCAACGCCGCCGCAAGCACCGTTTGTCCGACGCTGGTTTGCTCGCTGGACTCAGCGTGTTCGCGTTCGTCGAGTCGACGAGCGATGTTTTCCGACATGATCACCGCACCGTCTACAATGATCCCAAAATCGATAGCCCCAATCGATAACAAGCCGATGGGAATACCGGCACCGTACATCAGCACCAAAGCGAACAGCAATGAGAATGGAATGGTCAATGCGACCAGCATCGCCAAGGACGGACGCCCCAAGAAGGCCAACAATACCAGTACCACCAAGCCGATACCTAGCGTCACACTATGACTCACGGTATGTAGCGTGCTGTCGATCAGATTGCTGCGGTCATAGTAGGGTTCGACTCGCACACCTTCAGGCAATCCCTCGGCATTGAGTTCATCGACTGCAATCCTCACCCTGGCCAGCACTTCGGATGGGTTTTCGCCCTTGCGTAATAGCACGATGCCTTCGACAGCTTCATCGGTCAGATTTTTGCTGAAAATGCCGGCAGGTACTTTGGAATCCAAGCGCACATCGGCAACATCTCGCACGTAGATGGGGGTACCGCCAATAGATTTAATAAAGATCGAGCCAATTTCCTGTTCGCTTTGCAGTGCCCCACGACCTCTAATCACAAAGGACATACTGCCACGAGACAACACGCTGCCGCCGGCACTGGCGTTATTGGTCTGAATGGCGTCCACCACGTCATTTACCGACAAACCGAAGCGGAGCAGTTGCGCCGGATCAAGCAGAACCCCATGCTGTTTTTCATAACCGCCAAAGTTAGACACCTCAGCAACACCCGCCGCGCGCAGAAAACGAGGAATCACCACCCAGTCGTTAAGTGTTCGCAATTCCATTAAGTCATAACGTCCATCGGAAACCAGTTCATAACGCAGCATCTCGCCGTAAGCTGTGGCCAGTGGACCGAGTTCAGCGTCGGCACCTTCTGGCAGCCCAAGACTGGAAAGCTTCTCCTGAACACGTTGGCGTGCCCAGTAACTTTCAGTGCCTTCCTCGAAAATCATCTGGACGACGGACAAGCCGAAAATGGTTCTGGAGCGTATCGTCTCAACATTAGGTACGTTACGCATGGCAATTTCGACCGGGATGGTGACCTGTCTTTCGACTTCTTCCGGTGCTCGTCCCGGATAGGTGGTGATTACCTGTACCATCTGGGAAGAGATGTCAGGGTAGGCGTCGATTTTCATTTGGCTGAACGACCACAATCCCAAACTGACCAGGACTAAGGTACTGATCAGGACTATCCACCGATAATGCAGTGCAGTACGAATAAGCAAGGCAATCATGGCTTGGTTGATCCTGCTGCGGTTGGCGCTTGTTTGATCTGCAATAGTGACTGCACCACTAATGGTTTCAGCAAAATTGCGCCGCTACCGATGATGCGTTCACCGCCTTGCAGGCCATCCAATATTTCCACGCGGTCCCCTGCCCGCTCACCCACTTGAATTTCGGTCACTTTCCATACGCCAGGTTTTGCTTCGGTTAAGACGTAATCGGCATTGGCGATGTGTAAGATGCCATCGGCAGGTGCAAGCACGGCTTCTCGGGGATCGGTACCTAGACCAATTTCCGCATACATACCCGGCTTCAGCTTGCCTTCCTGATCATTGAGTTCAAAGAAAACCCGTAGCGTTCGTCGCTCAGGTGACAGAGCCGGCGATAAACTACGGACAACACCTTTGAACAACTGATTCGACAACCCATAAAAACGCGCTTCGCAGGCTTGTCCTGTGGCGACTAGACCAATTCTGACTTCCGGAACATCGGCCATAACTAGCGAGGCCCCCGCCGGAACTTGTTGCAGCAAAGCTGGATCGACGCCCGCCTGTAGCAGATGCCGCTCAAAATCGGCGTGACTATGGGTGGCTTGGGTCAATGCACTTTCGGCTTCGAATACAGCCTTTTGTCCTTCCAGTTGTGTTTGTAACAGGTTGGACTCGGCGGCACTCAAGTCGCGAGCAGCTTCGGTACCGGTTGCCACCAATTTACGTAACCTATCCACGGCTTTACTTTGTGAATTGAGTTGCGCCGCTGTGAGTTCACGGGTCTTGGTTAACTGTTTGGCTGCGAATTCCATTTCGGTACCAGCCTTTTGCCAATCCGCATAAATCCCTGACAGCTCGACGCTGCTAAATTGCCAACGATCTTCTAATGAGCCTGCACCGGAACGAAGGCGGGCCATAACGGCACCGGTTACCGACAATAGCGGTGAGGTGAGATGTTCTTTTTGCACAAGCGTTAATTCGAGCTTTTTTTCCAGCGGATTGCCTGGCTGTACGGCAATGAGACCTGGTCCTGCCAAGGATACAGCCTCGGCTTTAGCAGTTGGTGTCATTGTTGGTTCATCGGCGAAGGGCCAAAATTGCCAAACTAAAACGGCTATCAGTCCAGCACCCGCCAGCCAAATGAGTTTTTTCAATTGTTTGGGATCGGTCGGTTTTTGCATTGAAACACGGTAAGTCATCGTACAACCTGTTTGCCTATGGCGGCATTGAGTGCATGGAGCGAATGCCAGTAATTGGAACGGCCGGCAATGTAAAGTCGGTAGGTTTCACGGTAGGTCCGCTGAGCATCCAAGACCTCCATCAGGGTTTTGCCGCCTAATTCGTAGGCTGTACGAATCTTATCGCGTACATTACGTGCCGCTTCGAGCTGACCGGGATCATCGGTGGTCAGCACCTGATAGGCACTCTCATAGGCTTTCAGGGCTTGGTCGATTTCAGCACGCAATGCTACGAGTTGCGCATTTAAAGTGTATTCGGTCTGAACCTTGGCTGACTTTGCCTTGTTGATGTTGCCCTGGTTACGATCAAATAGGGGGACCGTCATATCGACCCCAATGCCCCAGGAGTTAGCGTCGGGATAGCCAATTGCCTTTTCCTGGAATTGGCGGGTATACCCGATTTTTGGTGTCACCACGGGGTAAGCATTCCTTTCTTCCAGTTCCACAGTGGCTTCAGCCTGAGTAACCTGGTTCTTAAGTGCGATGATGTCGGGTCGGTTTTCCTCAGCCACGGCAAAAACAGTTTCCGGTGCTAAAGGCGCTGCAGGGGATGAGACGTCAAGACTGCCATTGATTTTCAGTGCAATGGATTGGGTATAGCCAAGAAAACTACGCAGGCGGCTGAGTGAGCCTTCCAAGGCCACTTCCCGTGCCCGAGCTTCACGGCGGCTACTAAAAATAGACAAGCGAACACGATCCAGTTCGACCGTGCCGACACCGCCTAATTCAACGCGGTTGGCGGTTATCTTTTCGACTTCGGAAAGATTTTGTAAGTCTTCGCGAGCCAATTCCAGTGACGACTGCGCTTCCAGAACGTCATAAAAAGCGGAGATCGTGCCGGCGATGCGTTGGCGAACCAGATCGGAAAAACCGGCGGTAGCGACATCCACACCTTTCTCGGCGGCAATGACGGCGGCAGCACGTTTACCGAACAGAAACCAATCCACCGGAAAGGACACGCCAACATCAAGCTGTGGCGGGCCACCCTGACGGTCCACGGTGAAGGGTTTATTCAACGGCATTAATGAGCCACTGGTGGACAGGCTGGGATTGGGGGGTAAGCCGGCAGTTACCAGATCGGCCTCGGCCTGCCGAACCGTTTCAACGCCTGCACGAATTTGCGGGTCGGCATCCAGAGCCTGTTTGATTGCGGCATCCAGCGTATAGGTATGCGCTTCGCTGGGAAGCCCTTCGTCGGTTGTCTTAATGGGAGGTATGTTGGCTGCGGATTCGGTGGTCAGCAAATCAGCATCATGCATGAACATGGGCAAAGGGACCGCTTTGTACTCCTCAGCTGTTGAGTCAGTAACGGTCAATGCCAAAACAGCACAGGCTATTAATGGTAAGACGAGATTGTTTATAGCATGGCCAGAATTGTCTTGGCCGAAGCAAAAATAGATATTCCACATGGAGCTGGCAGTGTCCTTAATAACGTTACTCCATAGGCGATTAGAGGCTTAATTCATCGTCAGGCGCTAGTGGGAGTTTTATAAATATGCACATCTTAAAAGTGCCAAAATTATCGATTATAAAGTCTGCAAATAGGGTCTGTATGAAAATAAATGTGCCAGCCGTATCGTTCGGGGAATATGACCTGATCTGAGTCAGCAGGTCATGAGAGTTAAAGGAGGACTTGGTAAAGATTGGGTTGAAAAATAGAGCTAAAAAAGCGGGGCACGGTTACAATTTTGTCAGACTCACTCCAAGGAAATTTGCAATGAAAGGCTATGACTATTTAGTCGCTTCCAAACATAAATTTGTGCGACTAGTTGTTGTTGCCAATTTGACATGGATGCAAGGCTGCGTTTCTCCATCGGCACTGGATCACGCTGTCATAGCCTATGACCAGTCGACCTCCGAAATCCTATCTGAACTGCTCTTGCTTAACATTGCCCGTGCCCATCAGCATCAGCCCTTACATTTCACGGGCGTATCAAATATCGCCGCCACATTTAATTTTCAGTTCAATGCGGGGGCTACGCCAGCCGTGACCGGTCCAACCGGCTCATTGATAACGCCAATATTCGGCGGAACGGTCTCCGAAAATCCTACGATCAGCATCGTACCGATGGAAGGCGAAGAATTTACCAAACGCTTGTTAACGCCTTTTCAGGAAAGCAAACTGACGATGTTGTTGCGACAAGGCGCCGACGTCGATCTTATCCTGCGATTACTGGCTGGCGAATTACGTATTGAAAACGATCATCAAGATAAGGTTTATAACAACAAGCCGTCCGATAAAGACGGCTACAAGTTGTTCCGGCAAGTCGTGTCCCACATTTCATCTATTCAAGATCGAAATGCTTTATTCGTAGAGCCGTTGCTGTTTGATTCTAATTGGGATTTTTCAACAGAATCCCTGTCGCCGGAGCGACAGGTTGAACTACTAAAGGAATTCAAAGTTGACTATAACGCTGACAAGCATCATTTGACGCTAAGTAAACGGGTTACCGGGCATATTATCCTGACAAACTATGATCCACAGTCGCTGAGCAACGAGGAGCGTATCAAACTCAACGAAGAAGCCGATAATGGTGCCAGCAATGATGTGATGGTTGATATTCGCCCTGGCTATCCGGGTGGTGAAGTGCCATTACATGGTTTTTTCCGGTTGCGCAGTTTTTATAATATCGTGAATTTTATTGGCCGCGACATCAGCGACGAACCTGAATTTAACGTAGATAAAGATCCTCGATCACCCTTCGTCAGCGAAAACCCGATCCATACCCTGGAAGTTTTGGCATTGGAAAGTGAGCCAGATGATGTGGATATGAGCATAACGTACGGAGGATTACACTATGCCGTTAAGCCAGAAGAAGGTTATCAATGGAATCGGGAGAGCTTTCGCTTGCTACATCAGATATTCCAAATGACCATGACTGAATTATCACAACAGGGTGCGCCAGAGATTACTATCTCGAAATAACCGCCAGTGGATAAAAGCCAAAGTGGGCTTAGCCCATCCCAATTGAAGTCCCCCTCCGCTTAAATGCCTACAGGGTCCGTGACCGTCTACTGCTGTAGTGGAACCGGACAATCGTTTGTCAGACGCCGAATGTCGCTTGTGGGTCGAAAAGAGCCGGCCAGACCTTCTGTTTCATCGCCCGAAAGCAGTCGCTTCCACAATACAACACCCACCAAGCAATGCCTTAATCACCTGACATTCCCAATATGGCTTTGTACCGCGAGTCTTTATCGGAATGTACATAAATCGAGGTAGTGGAGATGTTTTTGTGGCCGAGATTGTCTCGCACTATTTCCAGCGGAACCCCTTTGTAAACGGCGTGGCTACCATGCGTATGGCGTAGCCAATGGGTACTGGCCCGGCGGATTTTGTCCGCCGCGACGGGGTCGGTTGGACCGATATCGTCCGCAGCGGCTTCAAAAAAGGCCTTGAGCTTTTGGTACAGCGCCGATTCGCTGAGGAAAACGGCGCTTTGCGCGTCGTCAGGCGCATCCCTTAAGCGATTGCGTAATTTGCCGACAATCGGGGTGTTCGGCGCAGCATAACCAATTGGTTTGAGTTGCCGGTCTCGCAAATGAGCATTGATTTCGTCAATCAGCTGCGGAGCAATCGGGACCTGGCGATGCACCTTACCTTTACCGACGACATTTAACCACCATTGGTCGCCGTCGTAACCGGTGAGGCGTTCCAGATCGCCAATTCTCGCTTTGGTCAATTCGTGAAGACGTAAACCGGTTAAGTAAGCGAAGCGCAGAATGAACAAGGTTCGCCGGTGATCGGCCCGCTTATTGTCCGGGGTAGCGGAGTTGTTGGCTTGCCGTTCGGCAAAGCCAATCAAATAGTCCCAGAGTGGGGGCGACAGTAATCGATCGGTGCCCTGGCGCCGCCCGTAGCCGCGCTTGCTTAAGCCGGCGAAGGGGTTGCTGTCCAAATAGCGCTGGCCTACCAGCCAGTCGCAGCAGGCACTGAGAATGATTTCGGCTTGGCGAGCACTACTGGGTTTCAGCGGACCTTTGAACGGTTTCCATTGCGGTGACCAACGTTGTCCAGAGGGACCGATCCAACGCTCGGCCGGCTGCGGGTCTTCGAGGAAACGGCGAAATTCGGCGCAATCCGGCGTGGTCAGCGACGATATCGCCTTGCCGCGCTCAAAGATCGCCCACAACAAAAACCGCTCTATTTCCTTCCGGTAGGTGCGATGGGTTGGGGTTCCGGCGTCGTATAAGGACAACCAGGCCAAAATCGCCTCGAAATCGTTGCCGGCGTCCAATAGACACCTAGCGACCGGAGCGCGGTTTGAGCCGGATTGCCCGCTCAGATGCTCGGGTGGTCTGAATCGTTCGATGGGGGCGATATCGGACGAACCCACTGTTACCGGGGGGCGTGCCGGGGGTTTTCTAGCCAAATCCAGCCTGAGGCCCAATACCTCCGCATAATCGGCAAAAAAAGCCTGAATCTCGGTGGCGGATGTTTGGCCCAAGCGCGGGATTTGCGACCACCAGCGCTGGCCATGTCGGTTGATGAAATCCGCCAACTGGGTCAGGCTGTGAATGTTTTCGGTTTGCGCTAAGCGCGCCGCGGCCGCGGCTGGCAGCCAACGGCTACAGGCTTCATTCGGTTGTGGCAATGGCGCCGGTTTGCTTTTCAGGCGATCCAAAGACTTCAAGGCTTTGTCAATCCACTCGGCACTGCCGGTGCACGGCTGTTGCCAAATGGCTGCATCGGCTGTCAAATTCAACAGCTCGGCTTTGCGCGCGAGGGTGCGGGACAGGGCCATGACCGTGCGACGGGTCTCAGCGGTACCGGCGTCATCCAAGTACGCCTCACCGAGCACTGGCCAGGATAAGCCTTGTATCCATCCCCGTAGTAATCCGAGTTCGTTGGGGGTCATCCGGCCGCCTTATCGGGGGTATTCTGGGCCGGCCGGCGTTGCTTTCTGACCAATTCGTGTAATCGTTGGCATTTGTCCTTCTCGGCCTGAAGCTCCGCTTCCCGAGCAGCTAGTTGTGCGCGTAAGGTGGCCAGATCGGCTTCCCACTTGAGTTGGTGTTCATGTCGATCGCTGAGTTGTTGCATCAATTGGGTAATCCGCGCCTGAGCCGTGGCCAGTTCGAGTCTAAAATCCTCCAGCTCGCGTCCAAGTGCGGTAATGGTCCGCGCATGTTCCTGACGCGCGGCGTTCTTTTCTTCCTCAATGCGAGCCAAATGCCAATTGTGTTGCTGATCGAAGCGATTCGACCAGGCTGATTCCTGTGCCTGCAGTGCCGCTTTGGACGCCGATAAACTGCCTTCCGCTCTGGACAACGCTTCTCGGGTGCTCGCCAATTCGGCGTTGGTGTGGCTGAGCGATTGGCGTGCCTCTGCCAGCGCAGTCGCCAATTCGGCATTCGTGTGCCGAAGTTCCTCGTTGTGTTGGCTCAGTTGCGATCGCTCGGTGTCCCATTGGGTTTGTTGGTCTACTAGCTGCTGTTGCAATTGGACAATCAGCGCTTGGTCGTTACGGGCGTTTTCTTCGAGTTGTTGTCGCTGTTCGTCAAACTGTTTACTGGCTTCCTTCAGGGCCAGTTGCCAGAGCGAAACGGCTGTATCCAACATTACGGCCGGCATATCCGGCCTCTCGAAGGTTTCTTTGTGCTTGTTGGCGAAATGCAGTGTCCAGTCTTTGATGGCTCGGCTGATCACGGTCGGACTATTCACACCGATTCGATCCCGAATCGCGTCGATGGTCGGAAAGCGGCCGTCTTCCCTTAACACGGTATCGCAGCATTCGTAAGCGAGGGCATAGGTATCGGTTCTATTAGACATGGATGAAATCATAATTCACAGATGATTCATCTTCGCACGAAATTCACGGCATGCAACAGGGACCGGCACGCCAATCTAACCTTCTCGTTGGTCCGTTTCAGATGGAGGGGTGGCAATATGCAGAAGCTGACCCGCTGGCAAAGTGCATTTCAGAGGCATTTAGCCAGCGGGTTTGAATTTTCAAATACGCTAGCATGGCAGCCTTTCAATTTAGTAAAGGAAGGTGAGCCATGGCCGAAACCCAATCCGGATCCGGAACAGACCTCTATAGTCGCCCCAGCTTTACGCAGTCGCTGGTGCTCAACAGCGAATATAGCAAACGCGTCCATCAACGCTACTTCAAGCCCGTCGTGTCCGCGCTGTACATGATCGACACGATTTTATACATCATCGGCGAAAAGGACCATATCGATCAGGTACAAGAGGCGGTGTCCGGGTTGATCGATGCGTGTACTCAAGATCTGCTGAGAGAAATCGAGCGGCTGGAGAAATTGAGAGACGATAACGGTGTTTCCGGAACGCCCAAATACAGTAATCCCGGTCGGTACGATATCGAAATTGTCTCGCCTCAGGTGTCGCAGTTCGTCTCGTTGATGCTGAAAATGGACGACGCCATGAAATTGGTCGACACCCTTTGGCTAAGCAACATCATCCCGAACGACAAGCGCGCGGACACCGAGCGTCAATGGCAACTGCGGATTCAGAAACTGGCCCGCCGGATCATTAGCCTCCGCGGTAGCGCTTACAGAGAAGCACGTGCCCGCGGCAAGACGACCGAAGTCGAAACCGCTACACAAGCCTTGATTGACAAAGGTGTCGACCTCGATACCGACGATGGGAAAGATCTAGCGGATATCGAGACAGATGGCGAGGAAGAGACAGAGGCTGTGGCGCCGAAATCGACGCGGCGGTACGGCTAACTTTTAAGCTTTCGTGGCAGGGATGACGTGCAGGTGAATTTCAGAGGCATTTAGCCAGCGGGTTTGAATTCCGGTTTTTGATATAACGGTTCGCGCTAACGTTCAAGGAGGTAGCTGGCTTCCCTAAATAATCAGCATATCTAACGACTCCCGGCGACGGGCAGTCAATTTAAACCCTAAACGGGGGAATTCTCCGTTTAGGGGGAGTCCTCCGTCTAATTTAGGAGGATCTCATGAAAATGCGCAAAGACACAGCGGTGCAGGTTCATCCCAGCGTCGAACAGTTCGATATCTTCGTGATCGATTGGGACGCACTGCCTCAATTCACGGAATCGGAATTCGACGAGCTGCGTTACCGTTTGTTGCTGGCGATGTTGAGTTCGCTGAAAGACTTACGGGTCTGCGACGAACAAAAGGCGGATGCCTTGGAATGGTTGATAAGTGACGACACGTCGCCGTTTTCGTTTCGAGTCTGCTGCGAGTCGGAAGGTGTCGATTTTGAAGTAATGCGTGATCTGATTTTGGATCACTTGAGAATGTAATTTACCGAATCGCATCCCATGTTTCATGGGATGCACCTTATTCCTGGCGGCCTCTGGGGTGGGTTTTATGAGTCAAGCGGAACATGGCGGGCATTCTCCTTCATTGGAAGGGATTGAATCCAACCGTACCGACGTGCAGAGGCCGTTCGCGATCATTCATGTCAAACCCCACATCTGTAATCCGGGTTCCCATCATCCGGATATGTCGTGCCGCGCCTGTGGCACTGGCAGCTATGCCGAAGACGCTGCTTCACCCTCTGACAAAACAGACAAACCATGAGCCATTATCGATTAGACGGTATCGAATTCACCGAAGCTCACGAGGAGTTTCAAAACATATTGGCCCGAGCGTACGCCAATAAGCAACGGCCGATGTGCTTGTGCATGGCGGACGGCGTCGAACTGTATATTGCCTATGCCCATGAACGATATTGGCTGAAACGGATGCCCAATTCCGGCGAACGCCATCATCCGGGCTGCGAATCCTACGAACCGCCGGCCGAATTGTCCGGCTTGGGCCAGGTGTACGGATCGGCCATCAAAGAAAATCTCGATACCGGCGTTACCCAATTGAAGTTCGACTTTCGTCTGGCTCCGGGGAAAAGCCGAACGCCGGCCCTAGCATCCGAAACCGATGAAGCGGCCAAGCCGACCAGCATTAAAGCGTCCGAAGCAAAACTCGGCCTGCGCGGTTTGCTGCATTATCTCTGGGAGCAAAGCGGTTGGCAGCGCTGGACGCCAGCGACCGAGTCACGGCGCAATTGGCATGGGTTGCGCAAAGCCCTGTTGGGGGCCTGCGCCGGAAAAGTCGCCAAAGCCATGCCACTGGATGAAATCGTGTTCATTCCGGAAACGTTCATCCTCGAAAGAAAGGATGAAATCAGCGCCAGAACGGCGAAGTCCTTGGCTTGCTCGGACAACCAAAATCGCTTTCGGATGTTAATTGGCGAACTCAAGGAGATCAAGCCGGCCCGCTTCGGACATAAGCTGGTTATCAAGCATCTGCCGGAGCACCCGTTTTATCTAAACGACCAGACCTATAAGCGCATGGTTAAGCAGTTCGATGCGGAATTGCTTTTGTGGCGAGGGATCGAATCCAGCCACTTGATTGTTATTGCGACTTTTTCGATTAACCAAGCCGGCTACGCGGAGTTGGACAACCTCAGCTTGATGAATGTCTCGTCGCAATGGATTCCGTTCGAAACTGCCGAGGAATTGGCGCTAATCGAGTATTTGGTGGCGGAGGGCCGCTCGTTCAGCAAATGTTTGCGCTACAACCTGGCCAGAACGAAACCGTTAGCGTCGGCGGTACTGGTCGATATCAGAATGCCCTTGGCACTTTATATTGCCCGAGAAGGCGCCGGGGATGAATCAGCGGATGGAATCGATGGTTTGATCGCCGAAAGCCAGACGGCGTCGTACATCTGGGATCCAAAACAACCGGGTTTACCGTTCGAACCACAACAGGGGAAACCTCAAATCGCCTATGCCGCAACTGTATAACCTTCAATCCACAACGACTTTAGGAATTGAGGCCTAATTGGTCATGAACACAGTCAATTTAGTCGCGATTCTTACGCTTTATCGTCTAGCCGACGACGGTCTATGGCATGGCTGCGGTGCGCACAGCTCGATTCGGATTACCACAGGCGTGAAAGAGTTTGTCGAGGCCGCCGGACAGACTGAACTATTGGCTTGGGTGGTGTCGGTTTTGCCGCCGCTTTCAAATTGTTATCCGTGGCTCAGGATCGAATTAACTAGCAGCGCCGGACAGGCGTTGTTATCGGTGACCGACGAAAAGGGTAAGCGGGTGACCGAGGATTCCTTGTCGTGGCCCGACCAACAGGTCGGACGTTGGATATTCTACTGGACGGACAGGGTATTACTGTTGTCCGGCGAATATTGAATAAATCCATAAGTCATTAAAAGACAAGCCATCGGCGTTTGCCGAGGCATTTAGATCTTACTCTCTTTATCTAATCTCGGTCGCTTTCATCTTATTCGGACATCAGGTTGCGAGTGTTGTGATCTGAATACTATTCGCCGGCCCCGCTTTCACAATGCATATCCGTTGATTTTTGGTGTTGCATATTCAAAAAGCCATGTAACAGTTATTTCGTGATTCGAATATTGCCTATTCGAATAAACCATACCAATAATCCAAATAATGATGGAGCTTATCGATGGCCGCGAATAAAAAAAGTACCATTCAATTTAAAAGTATGCCGATCAATTTAATATCAATCCAAGATGAGTTTAATCCCAGGGTTTATTTTAGTGATGGTGAAATGCAAGAACTAATCGCATCAATTAAATCCGAAGGAGTTCTGCAACCAATCGTTGTTAGGCCTCAACCGGACAACAAAACCTATTGGGTCGTGGCCGGCGAGCGCCGCTATCGCGCCGCCGTTGCGGCAGGACTGTCCGAAATTCCGGCCGTTGTGCGTCACCTGGACGATAAACAGGCGCGGCTGGTGGCTACCATTGAAAACACCCAGCGAGCCGATATGAGTCCAGGCGAAGAAGCGATCGCGGCCCGAAATGTACTCAGCGACTGCGACGGTGATAGAGCGGAAGCATTGCGGTTACTAGGGTGGTCTGCCAAGAAGTTCGAGGCGAGGCTGCTGTTGTTACATGCCTCGACAGAGGTCTTGAATGCCCTGACAGCGAGAGCTATTCGGCTGGGTCACGCTGAATTGCTATGCCAGCTACCGTCCGATTTTCAAAATGCCACGCTGGAGAAATTAATCGAGCACCAGTATTCGGTTCCTGAATTGAAAGCGCGATTGAGTCGATTTGCCAGACCGTTGGAAAGCGCGATTTTCGATCGGACCGAGTGTGCGTCCTGCCATCACAATTCGTATTTGCAAGCGAACTTGTTCGACGAGCATGTTGAAAGCGGCCTATGCGCCAACCCCGATTGTTTCAACCAAAAAACCCAGGATGCCGTCGAAGCCCGGAAGTGCGATTTGCACGACCGGTACGCGGCGGTGTTTCTCGATACCGAAAAGCCGCCGCAGAGCTTTGTGGTCGTGATACAAACGGGGCAAAACGGCGTGGGCAAAACGCAATTCGAAAAGGGGTGTAGTCAGTGTCGACATTTTGGAGCCCTTCTTTCGACCAATCCCAATTCGCTGGGGAAAGTCAGCGAAGACTGTTGTTTTGACCTGGATTGCCACGGCCAAAAAGTGCGGGGATATCAAGCAAGCTTATCGAATCCGGGTTCATCCACGATGACCGGGAATACAGTCACAGCGACGGGTGCCGATGCGAAGAAGGGCGCCAACCCCGGCCGAGCCGATTCGGCTCATAAGCCATCGGACGGAACCAGCGGCGCCACACCGGGTAAAGTGCTCGAACACATCGAAGGCTTTTTCCGAGATACCGGCGCCAAATACATTGTCCAACATCGGCACGGTAAACTGTTGGTCAACAGTTATGCATTATACCGGCTAGTGCAAACTACCTTTCCCAAAGAGGCCTTACCGATTGCCGCCGGAACGAAACAAGCGAGTTGGCCAATGTTCGGCACCCTGCGCGACTTTGTCGACGCATTCGGCTATCTCAGTATTGAAGAAATGATGGCCTTCAACGAGAGGATGCTGACGCATTTGCTGGGACAGCATGAACGTATCAACACCACCATGAGCAAAGCTTGGGCGATGGGTTCCGCCGGGGTTTGCAAGTTCATGGATATTGCGCTCCAGGACGAGTTTATCGTAACCCGCGAGTTTCTGAGCGCTTTCACCAAATCGGGGATGGAGGGTTTGTTACGGGAAGCGATCAATGGAAAAGGGGTGGCTTTTGTCACCTATTACGAGGGTATCAACGAGAAAAACACCTTCGCCAACCTGATGAAAAAGAAAAATGGCGAAATTTTGGACGAGGTCTTTGGCTGTGGCTATGACTTTGCCGGATTCGTCCCGGCTTGCGTTATCCAATTTATGGGAGAGGATAAACCCGTCTCCGATCCGAACTCAACGCACACAGCCGCTACGACCAGCAGCGCGTTAGCTTTGTCGGCGACCAACAGCATCCCTGAGTCGGGTTGGTTCGATGACGATGACGACGAGCGCATCGCCAATCAAGACTACACACTAGACCCTGAATTAGAGGTTTAACCATGTTTGCACAGTTCGAAACAATTTTAGGCGATGGCGAAAGAATCGATTTTTCCATCTGCCGCCAAGGCAATCGTTTAACGGTGTTGATTCAACCCTGCTTCAACGGGCCTGACCCCGGCATTGACGACCCGCAATTGCAACAGGTCAGAGCGGCACTTTCGATGCCACTTTGCGTCACCGATATGGCCGCGAATCTGGACCGGGATTTTCCGGCCTGTTTAATGCAGTACGTGGACGTGGTGTCGGACGGTAAGAGTGTATTTGCTGAGTCCATGTCTCGCATTAGAGAGGCCGCAAAAACAGCCAATAGTCTCACAACGGCATCGACCGCGAACGAGAAGGCCGCGCAAATGCCAAAAAAAGCCGAGGACGACGACAACGACACGGCGCCGGTCGGCGCCAATCTTCCCACCGATAGCAAAAGCTTATTTTGAGGTCAGCCAATATGTCCGGCGCCATTGTGACAAGACCCACGCGTGTATTCAAAATGGGTGCGATCAGGCTGGCCGATCCGGCCCCGAATTTGCCGCCCATCGATGCCGTCAAACTCTACGAAAAAGCCTATCCGCATTTAGCGAATGCGGTGCTGGGCGAGCCGCAACTGATCGGCGATGAATTGCACTTTCCGATTAAAACCCATGAAGTCAAAACCAAAGGATAGTACGGGTAATCTTGCCCTATTACAGCAGTGGGCGAGTGGTTTGCCCACTACCGATGACAGCGACAACGGCCTAATGGATTCAAGCGTATGTGTTCTGTTCCTGCTTTCGAGAACGATCAAATTGAAGCGAACGGCGTTAACCCATGTCCCCGCGCAAACCTTGCCCTTGATTTGAATGTATTGTTTAAGGAAGTGCGCCTGGACTTCGACCTGCAGTTGTTGGTTGGCGGGATTGTCGAACAGCAAGCGATCCAGTTATTCCGGCAGAACAGAGCAGTGTTCAGCACCGCGATACTGTTAGCTTATGAAATGGGCTTGGTAACGCCAGCCGAAATTGACGAGCACTTCGCCGGCGGATCACAGGCGCTTACCGGGCTGTACCGGGAAAGTTTAAAGCGGATTGACGCCAAGTTGAATGCGGTCGCGCAAGCGATCGTCGGCGAGGATGACGACGATTTTGAAGTGATCGCCTTCGAGTTCCGAGTCAGGGAAGAATACGGCCGTAACGAGGCCGGCCCACAGCCTGTGGATTTGGTGATGGCCCTGAATCCGCGATTCACGCAGTTGGATTTAATCGAAGTCGATCGGGCGTTGGCGAAGGTGGTTATTGGCTGTATTCGCTATATCCAAGATTTCGGCGAAATCGGCATCTGTGCCTGCGATATCCAGCGGACGGGGATTGGCTTTTTCCTTGAAGACGAGCTGAGCGAATTGAAAGCCGAAATCAATGGCGGCAATAACGCCAGTGATCGGGAACTCGCCGAGTTGTTTCTAGAACGAGGCCAGTATCCCTTCAGCGAATTCACCGATGATGCGGATTATCTGGAAGAGCGCATCGAATTACTGCGGCGAATCATTAACAATGACCCGGAGAAACTCTTCGGCGACATTCCGGATTTGAAAGGTATTCGAGCGTTTCATCGCTTACACAAGCAGCAGGACGCTTATGTCACCAGCCCCTGGTGGCCGTTTATCGAAGAAAGCCTCGCGTTTATTCGGTTCGTTGAAAAAATAAAAAAGAACCATCACCCCGAATTCACGATATTTGACTCCACCGGGTCTTTTTATAGCGATTGCGGCATTGGGGTGGGTCATGCTATCGGCTTTGGCTTTGACTGGGAAGAAACACTCGCTGCCGAACTGTACGAAGACATTGCCAATGCCGGTGAAACGCCCATGAGTTCAATCGCGTTGAACCCTATTGCGTTAAACCAGACCGCTGACAAACTGATGATACTGGCTAAAGCGAGAGGGTTAATTCGGTTGGCCGAAATGATTCAAATAAACCAGCAAGGTGACGATGACTGAATTTTTTGCACACTGTGTCGAACCGTCGGCCAGAATTAGCCCGATGACCGCCATTCTCGTTCACGAACTGAAACATATAGGGACTGGGGCGAGCGGCGTTAGCGGTAGCAGACTAATTTCATCCGCGCATGAGTTTTTCGAGGGCGATGACGGTAAGCTGGTCGTGGGCGCCGGCAAGCTAATGGGGCGTGACGATCTGGAAAACTTGCTCCGGGAAATCCTGAATAGATCGCTGCGAAAAGCGACGCTATTGCCAACGGCGGTGGTCTCGATCAGCAGCACGCATATCGCATGGACGACCCCGGCCGCAGTTCGCCCCATGATATTCAAGCCGGTAGGATTGAAGCCGCAAACGCTGACGGTGCCTTGGCCGCGTTTACTGATGGTGGCTAACAGCAACAGTCATTTCTCGGTTGCGGCATTAGCGAGCAACCGGAGGATTACGGCGCATACGAAGCTCTACCACGCGCCCTTGATGAACGTTAATCAGGTTGGCAGAGTGTGTACTGGCAGTGCGCCATTGCCGGATTATTGCGATGCCGAGCAATTAACGGCCTGGGAAGCGGTAATGTTCGAAAGCGCATTCACCCATGTCAATCATCCGCATAGCCTGAAAGTCGGCCATCAAGCAGACGCCGTCGAAACCAAAGACTGTTTCAAATTCTGGGCCGATCTGGCCACGCAAAACACAGTGCGATTTCCAAACAGCGCATTAAACCCGTTAAAAATGTCCGTTACAGACTTTATCAGCAGACACGCATAGGCAGACTGAAGATGATGATGAATGCCTATCTAACCGACCCGCGCGACCGGATTTTGTTTGGTGAAACGCCCACCTATATGCAGCCGCTGTTTGGCGAAAAGCTGCCGGCGCCGGAACTCGGCAAACACCGCTTTGTGATTGGCCAAGAAGGTGTGGTGTTAGAGGCCATCAATGAAGTGTTCGAAGTCAGGCTCCCGGTGGCTCAGTCGATCATCAAATTGCCCTATGGGGTTCTTGGGGCGCAAGGCGTTCGGCTTCGACATGGGGCGATGCCGTTTCGGTTATTGGAAATCATTGAGCAAAAGGCCACGTCGGCCTGCCCCGACGAGTGGGCCGGATGGGTGGTTTGGGATGTTTTGCACCAGGGCTACGCATTGATCGAACCCGAGATTCAGAGCGTCGGGCCAGGGCATGTGTCCTATCGCAACGAATTGCCTGAAGGTAGTGCGATCGTCCTGGATGTGCATACCCACGGCCGGATGCCCGCGTTTTTCTCAGGAGTGGACGATGTTTCCGATCGGCACGGTTTTTATGTCGCCGGAGTGATCGGGCATTGCCACGATCGTAAAAATTACGCTACTCGAATGAATGTAAACGGCCATTTTTTCGATTGCGAGGATTTCAGGTTGTTTTTTGATTAAGTTCTAGATCGGATTCAGATCGGGAGTATTCGGACATGATTATTATGTTGGAGCAAGACAAAAGAGGCGGCTTTTCAAAAAGACCGTACATTGAGGTAATCGGGCCAATGACACGAATTATTTGGGGCTGGTGGTCTGTTGCCGTATTTGAAAATTGCGGCATTAACGATGTCAGCCGAGTGTTCAGAGCGCACGAACGCGACTTGTTGGTCAGCCAAGGGCGCCTTGAAAATAATAGGCCAGCAAGCTAATGGCTTATTCTAATTGCATCGGTGATGAACCGGGTAGTATTTAACACTACGTTTGAAATTGAATATGAAACCGACTATGTTTAAATTCTATACCCCCGCAAACTGGCTTGAAAATCGAGTTAAGATTGCGCTGATTGGCGTTGGTGGCACTGGATCGGAAGTATTGACCAGTTTGGCGAGAATCGATTATGCGATCCGCGAATTGGGACATGCCGGTTTTCATGTGACGGCATGGGATGGCGATCAAGTCGAAAGGCCTAATATTGGCCGGCAGGCCTTCTATCCGAGCGATTTAGGCCACAATAAAGCCGTACTCACCATTCAGCGTATTAATTATCTCTATGGTCAGGATTGGATCGGAATTCCTGAAATGTTTTCTATTGCATGCAATAAGCCGGAATATTTCGATCTGGTGATTACGTGTGTGGACGTGGCGCAATTTAGAGCCGATTTAAGCCAGTGTTGCCGTTCTAAACACTGCAGAACGCTATGGTTGGATACCGGCAATGGCGCACATACCGGCCAAGTGATTTTAGGGCGGTTGTCGCATCACGATGATTGCCAGATTACCTTGCCGTCCGTATATGATTTTCACCCCGAATTGAATGGAATGGTCGATTCGAATACACCGTCTTGCAGCATGGAGGAAGCATTAGCCAGCCAAGAGTTACCCATTAACCGCGCGATCGCAAATGTGGCGATGCAACTGATTTGGGGTTTATTGCGCAATGGCGGCTTAAATTGGCAAGGTGCCTATCTTGATATTACAAAAGGCTCGCAAATACCGATTAACATCGCTTAGTCTTTTTCAGAAATACGGATGACGATTCTTCATTTTTATCGTATATTAATAATGTCGTTTCTTTCTAACGTTATTCTTATGTGCGGTATTTACCTGGAACGCCATGATGCGGATTCGAATATTCATCGATTCTATGCGCTGACGATATCGCCCGGTATTTTTAGCGACTGGTCTTTAGTAAGGGAGTGGGGCCGGGTTGGATCGCCAGGAACCGTGCGATCTAATTGGTATGAATCGGAAGAAGAGGCGATAAAGGCTCAAAATGACATACTGCGAATAAAACAGCGCAGAGGCTATACGCTAGCCGCGATAACGTGTTAATACTTTAGTTTCTCTATTAAGGAATAAATAATGCTTGAATTTGATGGTAAATCCGAAGGCGAATTGCTCGATATTATCAATAGCGCAAAAAGTCAGCTCAGTGCGAGAATCAGCGAAAAGCGAGAACAGGTGATCGCTCAAATTAAAGAATTAGCGGCTTCGATTAATGTGTCGGTGGAGATTATTGATGCCACCGTGAAAACAAAAGCCTCTCGCAACCCCCAAGTTGCACCGAAATATCGCAACCCGGCTAATGCAACCCAAACCTGGACAGGTCGTGGTGTTGCGCCAAAATGGATGAAGCAATTATTAGGGGCCGGGCGGAGCAAAGAGGAATTTTTAATATGAGTTCTCCGGCTCATTCCAGGCGGGCTTTGTACGGCCGTAGCTAGATCCGCCCAGGACTATGCGTTCTAAAGCTTGCGTTCTATTCGGTTTGTTGGCCAGTATGGGTCTAAACGGCTGCGCGACTCACATTGCGCTAAAACCTGACGCCGACGATCGGGCAAAAAAATATGCGGCCTGCCGGGAGGAAGCCGACAGTCTGTATGCCGTTACGCCAAGGTACCCAACGCATAGTCGTTATCCTTGGCGGGCATATTCGCCGAACACGCCGGCTTTTCGGTTCAATATGGGCGATACCTTGGACGACGGCGATCTGGATGTCGCGGCCGTCGGAAAGCTTCCTTGTTTCAGACAATCTCCGCCGCCCGGTGTCGAGCTTGACGAGCGGATCTGGGGGCAAATTCTCAGAGAACGCGAGTTCTTAACGGCTGGTGAGTATTTCCAGATGTGGAAGTTATGCGGGGGTGGTAAAAAATACCAGTTTCTCGATGAATGTCCGCAATACCAAATCCGGGCCGACTTGTGCCAAGACCAAGGTCGAAATTGCAAACTCGATATGACCGATTTAACGGATGAAAATCGAAAAATAGCAATGAATGCGTACTTGCGCAGCTTGCTCGTTAAAACGTTGCGCAAGGAGGGCCGCATTGATGACAAGGGTCACATCATTCGTGGCAATAGGCCAAATTATCTTCAATGAAACTATATTAGTAAGAGTTTATCGGATTGCGCGGAACATCCCGCCGTTCAGAGCGGGGATGGATAGCGCGGACATGCTAGTATCCGGTTTGTTCGTTTGGTGTTGCTCGATGTACTGCCGAATGATCTGAATCGGAGCACCGCCACAACTACTCGCAAAGTAGCTGGGCGACCATAGAGCCAATATAAGGCCGAACAAGCGGGCGATCCGCGAGAAAGCGAATAGCCTTATGGCGTTGCCGATTGGACTTCAGGACAAGTCTGTTCGCAGAAGCGATTTGCGACAATTGGCTAACGCCGATGATCATCAGTAAGATGCGGGGCTAAAACCACAAACCAACCGGTAGCCAAGTTTAGAGAATAACCGATGGCGCAAATGGAATCGAAAAACGACAGGTAAGGATACATCTGCCTAAGCAACCGCATCGATTCGCATTTGGCAGCCGGCTTCACCGGCAAAAACCAGCACTCAATCGTTATCCGCATCACTTCGAGCAAGGTCGGCGGCAACCTCGGTGACATCAACCTAGGGCAAAACATCTTCCTCAGCCCGTTTACCGGCTATCTGGACCAGTGCCGGCACCTTAATTTTCAAAGGCGCCTACGCCGGATAAGCCTTGAGATCAATGGCCTGCCGGCGCCAGACAAGCCAGGGACAACAACATCTCGCTGCTAGAGCACTGCAAGAGCCGCAGCGTCAATGTTGTGCCTGAGTGGTCGATGACAGTAAATGATTTAACTTGAAGATTGGCGGAATGAAAAATAAAAATACATTATTGCAAGACTCGACTCCGTTCTTTCTTTTTACCTATGAATAGGGATGGAATTGATGGAGATTTATATGATTCTGGGTAATCGAAAAGTAATAAAGCGCAATGCCCGTTGGTTATTGCGACTTACAGCCTTGTGCATTTCGACATTGCATTTAACGCACGCTCAATCTGGAGCTTCATACGAAACGGTAATTAGTCAGGGCAATGCGTTAATCCACGCCGATTTTGCGAGAGCCGCTTACGATTTGACCGGCGAAGGCACTACCGTTGCCGTCATCAGCGACAGTTTCAATTGTCTGGGCGGCGCGGACGAGGGACAAGCCAATGGCGAGTTGCCGCCGGCAGTGACAGTACTGAAAGAAGCCAATTGCCAAAATGAAAAGCCCCTAGATGAAGGCCGGGCGATGCTGGAAGTGATTCACGACCTGGCGCCCAACGCCAAATTGCTGTTTCACGCCATGGGCGACAATGCCGATGACTTCACCCAAGCCTTGAATCGGGTGGCCGAGCACGGCGCGCAGATCATCGTCGACGATGCGGTATATTTCACCGAACCGATGTTTCAGGACAGCGCCGCGACTCAAACCATCGATCGCCTGGTATTCGAACGCGGCATCGCCTTTTTTACGTCGGCGGGCAACGCTGGTCTCAACAGCTATCAATCCGCGTTTGTCGATAGTGGTACCTACCCTTTGAGCGAAAAACACGGCGTCGCCCACGACTTCAATCTCGATCCCCGCAAAGCCGATACCTGCCAAACGATTACTGTCGGCGCCGACGCTTTCACTGTGTTGAGTTTGTAATGGGACCAACCGGCCAAATCAGTCAGCGGCGGCAGCGGCTCGGCCAGTGATCTGGATGTGGTGGTTTACGACGACCCGGCCTGTAAGCATGTCAGTAAAGCCTGGGTCATTGGCGGTTCGACCGATAACCTGGGCGGCGACCCCATCGAAGTGGTCGGATTCGACAACAAAGGCAATCGCCAGCGCAAAACCGTCGGTTTACGTATCCTGAAAGCGGCCGGACCCGCACCCGGTTTGCTGAAATATATCCTCAGTGGCAGTTCACTACCCAGTGAACACCCTAATATCGACGAATATCGCAACGAGCCAAAATCGGTTACTTCCGTGTTTGGTCATGCCAATGCCGAAGGCGCATTCAGCGTCGGCGTCGTCGAAGCCACGCCAGGCCAGAAGCCGCTGCAACCGAGTTATTACTCCTCCCCCGGCGGCTTGCCGATCTTGTTCGACAACCACGGCCAGCGTTTGTCGGAGCCCGTTGCCCGTAAGCACGTCGTAGCGATGGCTCCGACCAACGTCAATACCAGTTTCTTTTCCAAGACCCGGCCAGATGTGGAAAAAGACGGCAAACCCAATTTCACCGGTACCTCAGATGCTGCGCCTCATGCGGCGGGAATGGCGGTTTGCTATTACAAGCAGCAGCAAGAAAAGACCACGTTTTAACACCGTCACAACTTTACGACACCTTGCGGCGCAGTGCCTTGGATATGGGCGAGCCGGGTTACGATTACGTCACGGGGTTCGGCTTGCTTCAGGCTGACCGGGCTTTACAGTTGTTACCTTAGTTAGGTGTCAACTTGGTATCAGACTAGACATGCCAATATCGATCATAAACGGCCCATTTCGCCATTGTTGCAAGGCAAATGCCTCACCCACCGTACCCTCTAAAAATCGAAAAGAGCAATGACAAAATTAAAAACACCGGAAAACCGTAGTCCACGTATTTGTGCCTGGATTCTTGGCTGCACCCTAACGATTTTTTGGGAGCAATCAGCGCACGCGGATGAGCCTTTACCCAGCAAACCAGTTTTTGAATTGATTAAAGGCCATGGTCTCGAAGTCTGCGAGGCTTATTTGCAGCGGCTCAATGCCACCGAATTTCTCGACAATAATCCGGTTAAAGGTCGAGTCACAGAACCGTTGCTAGAGGGGTTTGTTGACCTTAAACCAGTACCGCTGACAGCGGAGGAGATTCAACGCATCAATTACAAAACCATAAGCTTCGATCGCTATCAGGATCAGGACTTGATTGAAAAATTATCGAATAAACAATACGAATACCGGACCAAAGTTGGCGGAGTACTTGAAGGTGGTCCAAAGGGGATAAGAGGCTTGCCTGCCAATAGCCTAGAGGCAATAAATGCCAATATCCTTGTGAACCAAAAGACACCGTTTGTAAGGTATCAAACTCAACTGGATTTGGATAATGATGGCATAGCCGACGATGTGGTTATCAAAAACAAGCAAGGCGTTTACATTGTTGATCCATCAATGCAGCAAATCACCGAAGATAAAATGAAACGTATATTTGCGGATCAGGAGGCGCTGGACTGGCCTAGTCTGATTTCTTTTCCTGTCTTGGCATTTCCGATAAACGTATTTGGGTATAAGGGCAAATATTATTTCGATGGTTTTTTCACTAATTTGTCTGTTTCTAGGGGATACGGAGCCTATTTAACTAGTAGTCTATCCGAACCCTATTATTTCGGGGTTTTTATGCACGATAGAAATCAGAATAACAGAATCTGCGAGTATCAAGTATTTGGTATGTATATATTATTAACACATTGAGGTGTAACCATGAAAATAATAACGAGCCTACCAAATGTGTTGATCTTTTCGACATTGCTTGCGATGAATTGCCAAACGAAAATGGCATATGCGGAAAATAAACCGATTATTACCTTGTCGTATGGAACGCCCTATCTGGCATGTGGCGTAAAATGCGAGCCTTCTTTTATTATTAAAATATTTGAAGACGGTCTCGTTCAATACAAGGGTGTAAAAAACGTCGAAGTCTTGGGACGTGACGAACATCGTATTGATAAGTCTACTTTGGAAAAACTCATTAATAAATTCCACAAAGCTCATTTTCTTGACGCAACCGGTCCGGCAGATCCGGCGTGGATCCCTATCAATGCAACAGACCGAACTGCTTCGATATGTGCAGGAATTCGTTTTCGCCAGGGAACTCAAGAGATGACTACATTCATGCGCCAGTGCGAGTTGGTGAATGAAATTATTCGAACCACCGATGCCGAACGCCTGTGGGACTTGGAATGGATTCGTATGCGTTATTGTCGTTAATTGATATTAGCAGGCTGGTGAAAAACTCCCAAAGCCAAGTAATTCAAGACCGATAACGGCTGGTGAGGGTGTAAGAATTTTTGTGTAAACGGTCATTAGGCAGGACACTGCACTTACTTTGAGGAGTAACCATGACCGAAATTCAGGCCATAGCAATGGCATTGACCAAGATGGCGTTCAATTTTGGACAGCTCTTGTTTATCTCTAGCGCCGTAAAACAGTTCGGCTTTGGTGATGACGCTAACCGCTATATTAGCCGGCCCTATCGTTCTGAGAGTTTGGACGATAGCTGGATTGCCTTTGTAGAATTCAATCAAGATATTGGTGTCGCAGAGAATCATCCACGCTGATCCGGCCAGGCTTTTGCACGAATGGTAGTTTGGTCGATTTCTCGTGATTCCCAGATGCCGGCACAGTCAAAGAAATCGTCGCCGCTTGTAGGTTGTGCGATGACTTCCAATTCCTTGATCACGTCTTCATGCTCGATGACTTCGCCACGGTCAGCAGCGGCTATGCCCTGGGTGATTTTCTCAATTTTCCGGGCATGAGTTTTCAGGTATTCGCGCAAGGCTTGATTGACAAGGTAGTTACGCGAACGATCCAACGCCCCGGCCATGCTATCAAGCTGATGCACGATGTCTGATTCGGTTCTAACGGTAAATGCTTCTGTGGCCATGGCTACGCTCTGGTTATTTGTGGTTCACGTGTAATCATAAAGCAGATTGATCACGTGGGGGTAGAGTTTAAATCGGGAATGATCGATATTTGGTCAAGGGCTTGTTGGAGGAATACCGCGCGAAATTCCGCAAAGTTATGGACGGCCCCGCAGTCCCCGCCGAGGATGTTTTATTGTGAGCCAGGGGGACCCGCGACGACAACCACCATATGACCATGGGTGTGAAGTGATTCGTGTTCTTGGCCTTTAAAATCCGCCGGCACCAATTTACTCTCACTCGCCCATGGGGCGCTGGTAATCCCATTGGTGGTAATTGTTGAATAAAACCTGAAATCTCGTTGGTATCCCCTTGTAAATTGGCACCAAGTTCGTGAACAACAGATTTGACAAGGCCACTGCAGTCCGATTTATACGCTTGTCAATGGGCGCACGTCACCCGTGTCCTGACACTCAATTCACATAACCTCCTTTAACTTTTGTACTGTAGTGTTGCCATACCTGCAATACAGGGAAGGCATCAAAAACAGATTCAACAAGGTCGAGGTCATCAAGCCACCGAGTATCACTACTGCCATTGGGTATTCGATTTCGTGGCCGGGTACGTTGCCTTTCAGGATCAACGGCAGCAAGGCCAATCCGGCGCAAGCCGCTGTCATCAGGATGGGTGCCAGACGTTCTTCGGCGCCGCGCTGCGCTAAGTCAGGTCCGAATAGGACAGCTTCTTCCCGTTCCAGATGTCGGTAATGGCTCAACAACATGATACCGTTCCGCGCGGCGATACCCAGCACGGTGATAAAGCCGACCAGCGAGCCGAGCGACAGCACGCCGCCACTTAAAAACGCCCCCACAACGCCCCCGATCAACGCGAACGGCAAGGTTAATGCCACCAGACAGACCAAGCGTAGTGAGCGAAAATCGACCTGCAATAACACCAGGATACCCAGCAATGAAGCCAAACTCAGCCAGACCAGCCGTTCGCTGGATGCTTGTCGTGCCGCGTATTCGCCTAGAAACTCCGGGTGATAGCCTTGCGCGAACGTTAGCCTCTTCACGCGGCTTTCAATTTCCCGCGCCACGCCGCCTAAATCGTTGCCACTGACGTTGCAGGTGACGTCGATTCGGCGCGATGCGTTTTCCCGTTTGATCTCGTTAGGTGTGGGCGCCATATCGATGTCGGCCACATCGCCCAACGGCACGCGCGCCCCGGATGGCGTATCGATAGTAAGCGATCTGAGCGCCGCAAGGTCATGGCGCACTCGTTCATGACCCCAAACCGTGACATCGACGATTTTTTGGTCACGGTAAATTTCGCCGACCTTGCTGCCTTTGATCAAGGTAGCAGCGGCCCGCCTCACGTGCCCGGCTGTCAAGCCGAAGTTGGCCGCCACGTCCGGCTTGAGTCGCATCTGTATCTGCGGCACCACTATTTGCGGTTCCACCTTCAGGTTGGCGATGCCGGGTACATCAGCGATGGATTGACTGACTTCTGCGGCCTTATCTCGCAGGATTCCCAAATCTGGGCCATACAGCCTCACCACCACGGTCGCACTGGCACCGGTCAGCACTTCTTTGATCCGTTCGCGCAGGTACGTCAGCACATCCCGGTAAAGCCCCGGATAACCGTCGACGACGGCCTGGATTTTTGCCACGGTACTGTCGTAATCAACCACCGTGTCTAAACTAATCCATAACTCGGTAAAGTTCGGCCCTACCACTTCGTCGGCAACTTCGGCCCGGCCAATGTGGGAACCGAAATTGCGCACACCGGGGATCGCCCGCAGTTCCTTACTAACTTGTACCGTAATACGGCGCATGGCTTCCAGCGAGGTGCCAGGCTTTTCAACCCAATGCATCAAAAAATCGGTTTCCTTAAAGTTGGGTAGAAACGATTCGCCAAGTCGCGGTAACGCGATAGCTGTCGATACAAACGCCACTAACAGAAAACCCGTCGCCCATTGCGGACGGCTGACGATTGCCGGTAACAGCTTGCGATAATGCCGTTTCAAAACCCGTGTCAGCGGTGCATCCCCCTGGCGCTGCTTCGCATTGGGTAACAGCATCAGGCACAAGGCGGGGGTCACCGTCAACGCGACCAGTAGCGAGGCCAAAATCGCCAACAGGTAGGAAAATGCCAACGGCCTGAAAAAGGTACCGGCCAAGCCGTCGAGGAAGAATACCGGCACGAACACCAGCGCCACGATCAGGCTGGCGAACACCACAGCGCTGCGCACTTCCAACGACGCCTTCAACACGACGCGGAAAGGCGACCGCGGACTGCCCGCCTCGCGATTAAGGCGCAGACGGCGCATGATATTCTCGACATCAATGATCGCGTCATCCACCACTTCACCGACCGCAATCACCAGACCGGCTAGCACCATGGTGTTAAGGGTGCCGCCACGCAGATACAGCACTAAGGCGGCTGCCAACAGCGACAGCGGAATCGCCGACAGGCTGATCAAGGCGGTACGCCACTCGAACAAAAAAGCGATCAGAATCACTGCGACCAGTATGCAACCAAAGATCAACGCGTCGCTTAAATTTTGCAGCGAGCGTTCGATGAAGGTTGCCGGACGGAAGATGGTTGGATCGATGTCGACGTCGTGCAGGCCAGGTTTTAGAGCTTCCAGGGTCGCTTCCACCTTGCGCGTCACATCCAAGGTGTTACCCCAGGGTTGTTTTTCGACAATCAGCAGTAATCCCGGACCATCATTGATCACTGCATCGCCAATCGGCGGCGGGTGGCTTTCGACAATGTCCGCCACATCGCCCAAGCGCAGTGGAACACCGCCGGTGAATTGCACCACGGTTCGCGCCAGATCGTCCGGTGTTTGCAGGGGCGACACATGCGTCACTGGTAAACGCTGATTAGGCAAATCAACAAAGCCGCCAGCCGTTACGGTGGCCGCATCGCCCGCCGCACGCACTACCGCATCCAGCGTCACGCCGTTGGCGGCCAGCCGGTCCGGATCGACCAGCACTTGTAACTGCCGATCACGTTGCCCCCAAATGGCTACGTTGGCCACACCCGGCACCGCCATCAACCTTGGGCGAATGGTCCATAACGCCAATTCGGACAATTCTATCTGTGACAGGTTTTTTGATGAAATGCCGATTTTCAGCGCCCGACTGGTCGACGATAACGGCGACAGCATCACCGGTGCGCGAGCCAAAGCCGGCAGGCGTGGAGTGACGGTGGCGACGCGCTCTTGCACCAGTTGCCTAGCCCGCATCAAATCCGTGCCTTCCTGGAAAATACAGACCACAGAAGACAGGCCCAACACCGACTTGGAACGCAAGGTTTTCAACCAGGCCGTGCCATTGACTGCATTTTCCAGTGGCACGGTGATTAGGTTTTCCACTTCCTCAGTCGATAGTCCGGGTGCTTCCGTCTGGATTTCCACCAGCGGCGGCGCAAATTCCGGGAACACATCCAGCGGCATTTGCCGGGCGGCTTGCACACCGAAAATCACCAGGACAATCGCCAAAGCCAGCACTAATATTCGTTGGTGTAAGGCGACGGAAATCAGCCAGCGCATCATTTGCCGACTCCAAATTCGGTGCCGAACAATTCGGCCACGCCGGCGGTGACCACCTCGATACCGGCCGCGATGTCGCCCATCACGGCGGCTTGATCTTCAACCACCCGTAGTACCTGTACCCGCCGGCGCTGGTAGACATTGGCTTGCAGTGCTTGATAAATCCAGCTTCCGCCGTTTACGTCATACACAAGCGCCGACCACGGTACGACGAGATTTTCGTCATCGCTACGCAACGGGATGGACACGCCAACGCGCTGACCGGGACGTAGTGATGCATCCGAATTCTTGACTTCATAGAATAAGTCGACCGTGGCGGCAGCCGGATTGGCGGAAGGCGGCGCCGCCACCGGCAAGGCAAGACGAGTGGCATTCTCGGACGAATTTGTCAGCCCACCGACACGCGCCTGGGCGGCGGTATTCAATCCGGCTATATCATCGACATAGACCGGCACCCGCACCCAAAACGTGCTGCGGTTGTTGACGTCCAACAGCGCGGGGCCGAGCAAATCGCGGCGTTCGTGCGCGGTTTTCAGATTGGCCTCGGCCAAGCCTAGCTGCATTCGCGCATCATCGACCGAGCGTTCGGTGCCCACCTTGTCGCGGCGCATCTGTTCGGCGCGATTCAAGGCTATTTGCGCGGCTTGCACTTGTACTTTGGCTTGTTCCACTTGGCCGTCGGCGTCGATTTGCGATTGCGCCAAACGCACCAATTCCGCCGGTGCCAGCGAAGGCAGAATGGTATAAACCGATTGCTTGTTCGCTTTTCCTGAACCGTTCAAGGCAGGTAGCGTGATCTCGCCCCCGAACAAGCGGGTGCGCGTCAGCGGTCGTTTTTCAACTTTAGTGGTGACGATGCTCAGCCGCTTCGCGGCTTCGGGTGCCAAAACGACTTGGGTCAAATTGCTTTCCTTGACCGGGTTTTCGATTTTGGCAGGCGGCACAGTTGCTTCGGCAGCCAATAGGTTACCAATAACAAGCACTATAGCCGACAACAACAGTTTGTGGTTTGGAGACACGCGGTTCATACAGATTCTAGTCTTGAATTCCGGGAAATAATGAGTCAAGCAGGCTTTAGACGTTGGCCCACGCTGCGTTCCAGTTCCGCACGGGCGCGGCGCAAATCGGCGGCGGCTTGCGCGGTTTTTAATTGCGCGTCCAGCCAGCGGCGTTGAGTTTCGAGTACGAACAGATAGGTGACATTACCGGCCGCATAAGCGTTTTCAGCGTCTTGTATGGCGGCTTGCAGCGGCGGCAAAATAGTTTGTTGCCACTGTTGCAGGCTTTGGCCGGCCTGTTGCAATCGGGCATGGGCTTCGCGGACATCCAGCGCAATCCGTTGCCGGGTGGCGACATATTGCCTGGCGGCCTTGTCGAAGCGCGCCTGGGCTTGCGCGATGCCACCTTGATTCTGATTGACGATAGGTAACGTCAGGTCCAAGCCCGGTCCTGCCAGCAAAGGCCCATTGATTTGTTTGGCGTTGAGGCTGGCGGTGATAGTAAAGATTTCGGCGCGCGCCAGGCCAATGCGTTCGCCCGCGCCTTGTACAATGATTTCTGCGGCACGTAGATCGGGACGTGCCAGTAGCGCCTGTTCGACCAGCTTTTCGGTATCGAACCGGTCATCATGGGCTATCAGTTCCGCACTAACGTTTTTCGGCCACTGCTCCAGGCTCAATCCGACCAGGTGCCGCAAGCGCTCGTCGGCAATCTCGCAATCGCGTTGCAGGCGGCCTTTTTGTTCCAGGGCTTGCAGCGCATCGACTCGAGCATTGGTCACTTCCAGTTCGCTGGCATCGCCAGCTTTAAATCGGGCTTGCGTGAGTTCGGCGATAGCATGACTCAATGTGACAGCAGATTCAGCCAATTCCACGCGTCGCTTGGCTAAGCTCAATTCGGCGTGGGCGATGCGAACATCGCGAATCAAGTCCAATCCGGTTTGCACCAAACGTTGTGCAGTTTGTTCGACATCCAATTTTGCCAACTCGACCCGTTGCGGACGCAGCCAGAAAATTTCCAACGGGTAGCGCAGCGTCAGTTCCAAGGGTTTTGCGCCCCATGGCACCAACATCGAGAAGGTAGGGTTGGGCAGCATACCCGCCTGCACGAGATCGGCCCGGAACAAGCCCAAATCGGCCAAGGTCGCGTGAAAGGCCGCATTGTTCCACAGTGCCAAGCTGACTAATTCGTCTTCGGACAAGCCGTCATCCAAAGTTACATTGGCGGGCCATGCGGTTTCGTCGGCACGCGTTTCGGCAAAACGCTGTCCCGTGCGCTGTTCCAGATCGTTGGCAACGTCGATTAAACCCACGCCTTGCGGGGTACAGGCCGCCAGCGACAAAGCGAGAAGCGTTAACGGGAAACGACCGGAAACAAACGGTGTCATGCTCTGATCTCCGGGAATGTGACGATCACTTTCAAGCCCATCCCGCCATCCCCATCGCTCAGCGTAATATCAGCCTGATGTTGCTCGGCAATCCTCTTGGCAATAGCCAAGCCAAGACCACTGCCGGATTCGGCGTTATTCAAAACTCTATAAAATCGGTCAAACACGCGATCGCGCTCATTCAAGGCAATGCCGGGGCCGGTATCATTGACTTCCAGGCGAACCGTCTTGGCATCATTAATGACACTGACGTCAATCCGTGCGTTTGCCGGTGAATAGCGGATGGCGTTATCGATTAGATTGCCAAGCAGAATCCGCAGTGATTCGTCAATACCGGTAACCCTGACCCGATCCGCTCGTGAAAGGCCAAGATCGATATGGCGGTTGGCGGCGAGCGGGGCAAAGTCGGCCACTACGTTCCGTGCCAGATCATCCAGAAATAACGGTATAAGCGGAGAATCGCCGGCTTTCGGATCGAGGCGAGCCAGGGTCAGTAATTGCTGCACCAAATGACCGGCACGGGCTATACCTTGCCGCAAGGTTTGCAACGCCTGAGCACGCCGATCCGAGTCAGTGGCACGCTCGGCCAGTTGTACCTGCAAAGACAGTGCGGTGAGCGGACTACGCAACTCGTGGGCGGCATCGGCGGTGAATTGTCGCTGCGTAGCCAGTGCCTGATCCAATTGGCTCAGTAACCCGTTCAATGCGCCGACTAGAATGCTGACTTCTGCGGGCAAACCATTGTCTGGGATGGGGTCTAACGAATGAGGATTGCGATGCGCCACAGCAGCGGCGACTTGAGCCAGCGGCGCTAAACCGCGACCAATCGCCCAACCGAGCCATAAGGTCAGTGCCGGCAGCAAAATCAGCAGCGGCGTCAATAAATGCAGGGTGATTTCATTGGCGGTTTCACGGCGCTCTTGCAGCGCTTGCGCGACCTGAACCAAACCCTTATCAGTTGTTAAAGTCACGACGCGCCACGCTTGGTTTTGCCAGTTCACGGTGTCGTAGCCCGGCTTTCCGCCTTGTGGAATGGGCGAGAACGGATGAGATTGAAATAGAATTCGCCCCTCTGGATCGCGAATCTGACTGACCAAATCAATACCATCACCGTGCAATGCGAGGCCGTTCGAATCCGGTTTGGCACCTTGCGCGTGGTTTGCATGAGACAGGGAATAAGCCGCCTCACGCAACACCTTGTCGAACAGTTCATCAATTTCTTCGTGAACGTTCAGCCAAGTCGGTACGGCAAACGCGGTGCCGGAAAGCAGCAAAACAGGCATTAACCAATAAGTTAGCCGTTGGCGGATAGAGGTGCTCATGGCTTCACCACTTTGAAGCCAACGCCACGCACATTAAATATGATGTCCGCACCGAGTTTGCGGCGCAGGTTGTGTAGGTGCACATCGATCGCATTGCTGGCCACTTCCTGCCCCCACCCATAGAGACGCTCTTCCAATTGCGCGCGGGACAGCACAGCCCCTGGTTGCTCCAGCAAGGCATGCAGCAAGGCAAATTCACGCGGGGATAAATCAATCAGGGCATTGCGCAACCAAATTTCGTGGTTCAACGGATTGATGCGCAACGCACCGTATTCAATGTCGGATGATCCGCGTCCGGTACTCCGGCGTACCAGCGCATGAATACGGGCAACGAGTTCTTCCAAGGCAAACGGTTTGACCAGATAGTCGTCGGCACCGCTATTGAGGCCAGCGACTCGATCACTTAGTGCATCGCGCGCCGTTAAAATCAATACCGGAATGGTGTTGCCGGATTTGCGAAGTTCGACCAGTAGCTGCTGGCCGGATAGGCGGGGAAGCCCTAAGTCAAGCAGCAATAAAGCGTACTCGCTCGCCGCATGAGATAGGGCTTGTTTGGCTTGTTCCCCGTCTTGTACCCAATCGACCACGAAGCCATCCATCTGCAATCCATCCCGGATCGACTGGCCGATCATCGGATCGTCTTCCGCTAATATCAAACGCATGTTGACCTTTTAGTTTCTTCATCTGGCCAACAGTGTAAATGATTAAGATTTAAGTAATAGTTAAGGCTCTTCGGAATGTTCGGGAAGGTATCAATTCCGGTGATTAACCAGCAGCTATTCGGAATTCATCACTATTGCTTTGGATATGAGAATTGCGCTGCATTTCCGCAGTTGTTCTGGGTCATTGATGCCAAAACTGCGAAGCTTTATGCAGCAATTAATTTGGGTATTCGGATAATGGATCCAAGAAAAATTGGATGGGGTGGGTTATGAATTGGCAATATTTATTAAGTGGCGGATTGGCGCTTTATATAGTTGAGACTGCCGGTAGCAATCATTCGGATGTGGCTGTTGCTATCGTGGCGTTTTTGGTTTGTCTAATTCCTGATATTATTTACGGGCTCTTATCGCTGGCCCGGCACGAATACAAACCTGCGAAGCACTTCTTTAACTGACACCAATACGAAATAATGGACCGATGGTATTTTACATATAAGGAAAAATCATGACCTATATGAATATTGGTTCTGCAACCACAAATCACGTACGGAGTAATGGGATGGTCAATACTCCTACAATTGCAAAACCGCAACAGCAGCAGGCTCAAGTCCAGCAGATAACACAGGTTGTGCATAGCCCATCATCTGATGGTGGAAAAGGTCGTATCATTGATGTTCATGCTTAGTTTAATTTCCGACCTCGATAGTGGTAAATTAGGCTCAGACTCGATCTGATTGCCAAAACTCAAACGGCATTTAGCGAGCCAGTTCGGCTTTTTTGCATAAATCGTATTTTGTGCAAGGAAAATCCACTGATCGTGAACAGGTATCCCCAAACCTAAGAAATATTGGCCTAAAACGGCACGACTTGCTTAGAGCCACTTACGCTGGCGGATGAAATGGCATTTGTCGCTGTAATTCCTAAGAGCTAGCCCCGAAAAATTGACCAGTCGATTAAGTGAAAAACCCTGCTACTTGTGACCGTCCGCGAGGACAAAGCAATGGAGCAGAAGATGTCCAAAAAACCGAGAAGAAAACATTCGCCGGCCTTCAAAGCCAATGTTGCCCTGGCGGCCTTGGCGGGCGATAAAATTCTGGCCCAGTTGACCCTGGAATTCGAGGTTCATCAAAATCAAATTGTCGATTGGAAAAAGCAACTGGCCTAGCGGGCGGCCGATGTGTTTGGGAGGCCAACGGAGCCCGAATCACCGCCGGTCGATCTGCAAGCCCTGCATGCGAAAATCGGCCAACTGACCCTGGAAAACGATTTTTTAGAGGGCGCGCTCAACAAGGCGGGATGGATGAGCGCACAGCGACGATCGACCGTCAATCGAAGTTACCCAGCCGTAGTTCGGAACAGTTACCAGCCGGAGCGCGAAATTCAGACCGGCATCGGGCCGGTGTCGGTGAAAATACCCAAGAACGAAAGATGGCAAGACCTCGACATCCGTTTCTATGGCTGTCGTCCCAATCCGCATATCAATATGCTCTTAAAAAAGCATTCCCAACCAACAATGGAAATTGGATTTATATAGAAATCAAATGGATATTCGAGCAAGCAGAAAAATGTCTATTGAATTTTGACGTAGCGTCAAAAAATTCAAAGGCTGTTTTTCAGGGTATCGTGAGAGGGTGTAGACAAAATAAATCACCTGGCTAATCGGCAGGCCAGCATTCTAGCCTCCGCCAGCCAAACCCAGGCTTCAGATACTTTGGTCAAGCGATCATGGTGCATGACCGGGCGTCTGGCACGTTCGTTCCAGGCGTGGGTACGCTCGACGACCCAACGCTTCGGCAATACGGTGAAGCCGGTTGCCAATGTTTCGGGAAACAAGTCCTGTTGCCCAGCGTTCACCCAACGGCCGACATTCCGATTCGCCGGATGGCGCACCACTTCGACCGTCAGCCCGTGTTTCGCCTCAGTGGCGGCCGCCCATTGTCCGGCATAAGCACTGTCGACGTACAACCGTTGCACGGTGGGGTACTTTTTCCACCGCACTGGCTACGGCATCGGTGCCCGCATCGCGGTCTTGCAGGTTGGCCGCACACACGCTGACGGCCAGCAGTAAACCCAAGGTATCCACAACAAGGTTGCGCTTGCGACCTTTGACCTTCTTACCCGCATTTATGCCCTTTGGGTATCGTAACCGGCCGGCCCGCCCTGCGGCGAACTCCGCGTGCTTTGCGCATCCAACACCGCCGCGC
>NZ_PPPU01000012.1 GCF_006483455.1 Methylomonas koyamae | reverse complement strand
GAGCGCCGCCACAAGCTTCTAGGCCAATCAGACTAACCGGCAAGTTGGCGAAATAGCTCAGCATCTCTGCCCGTCTCAGTTTCTTTTTCACCGGCCTGTCGTTCGCCGCCTGGCTGTACAGATGAAAAATGCTTTTTGCCGTATCCAGACCCACCACGTTACTATTCATTTCGGACTCCTCGTCGCTCCGTTTAAATTCTCTGGCGCAGTATGACACCGCGTGGGATGGGGTGGAGTCCATGCCATCATCCGGCTTTGTACTAGATACGCTGGAACGGGCGCTGCATGACCGGCAACCGGCATAAAAAACTGTGGGGGAGGCAATACCGGCAGCAAATCTAACGCTTGAGAAGCCTAACAAACTCAAAATTCACGGTCCGCGACGCCTAACGGTTTAGATTCTCTCAACAACCATCGACCAACCAATCAAACATCCCGACTGACCTCTCCCGCCAAAAACCCCGCTTTTTATGTTGGTTAAATAACAAGACCCTACAAACAATGTTGCCAACCCCACCATGCCAAACCGGAAAATCCGAATTTTTTATCATTTAAAATCAACAAGATAAAAACAAATACCACATTGGCACGGCCATTGCTCTTATCAGGTTGTTATTAACAACACCCACTCAAGAGGAGAAGACCATGGCGAAACTACGTCAATGTGCTATTTACGGTAAAGGTGGTATCGGTAAATCGACCACTACCCAAAACCTGGTTGCCGCTCTGGCGGAAGCCGGTAAAAAAGTGATGATCGTCGGCTGCGACCCTAAAGCCGATTCTACTCGCTTGATCCTGCACTCAAAAGCTCAAACCACCATCATGCACTTGGCTGCCGAAGCCGGTAGCGTCGAGGACTTGGAATTGGAAGACGTGTTGAAAGTCGGCTACGGCGACGTCAAATGCGTTGAATCAGGCGGTCCAGAGCCAGGAGTCGGTTGCGCCGGCCGTGGTGTTATCACCGCGATCAACTTCTTGGAAGAAGAAGGTGCTTACGACGACGAACTGGACTTCGTGTTCTACGACGTATTGGGTGACGTTGTTTGCGGCGGTTTCGCGATGCCTATCCGCGAAAACAAAGCGCAAGAAATTTACATCGTATGCTCAGGCGAGATGATGGCGATGTACGCTGCCAACAACATCGCCAAAGGTATCGTTAAATACGCCAACTCAGGCGGCGTCCGTTTGGCCGGTTTGATCTGCAACTCTCGTCAAACAGCTCGTGAAGACGAACTGATCGAAGAATTGGCAAGACAAATGGGCACTCAAATGATCCATTTCGTACCGCGCGACAACGTCGTACAACGCGCCGAAATCCGTCGTATGACCGTTATCGAGTACGAACCGACCGCCAAACAAGCCGACGAATACCGCGCCTTGGCTCAAAAAGTTCTGCACAACAAAAACCTGGTGATCCCTACTCCGATCAGCATGGACGAGTTGGAAGAGTTGTTGATGAACTTCGGTCTGATGGAAGAAGAAGACGAAACTTTGGTCGGCAAAACCGCTGCTGAAGAATAAGTCTAGCTAGAAACCGGCGGGCGGTTGACCGCCCGCCACCCTATCTGTTCCCAAAAACTGTCTGTTGGGGGATTGCCCACGACATTAGGAGGAAAACATCATGGCTGCCATGACAAGAGAAGAGACTGAAGCGCTGATCGCAGAAGTGCTGGAAGTCTATCCTGAGAAAGCCAAGAAAGACCGCGCCAAGCACTTGGCGGTAAACGATCAAAGCTTGGAAAAATCCAATAAATGCATTACTTCAAACCGTAAATCCTTGCCGGGCGTGATGACCATCCGTGGTTGCGCGTATGCCGGTTCCAAGGGTGTGGTTTGGGGTCCGATCAAGGACATGATCCACATTTCCCACGGTCCTGTCGGCTGCGGCCAATATTCCCGCGCCGGCCGCCGTAACTATTACGTCGGTACCACCGGTGTCAACACCTTCGGTACGATGAACTTCACTTCGGATTTCCAAGAGAAAGACATCGTCTTCGGCGGCGACAAAAAACTGGCCAAATGTATCGACGAGATCGAAGCTTTATTCCCATTGCACAAAGGTATTTCCGTGCAATCCGAGTGCCCGATCGGTCTTATCGGCGACGACATCGAAGCCGTATCCAAAAACAAAGCCAAAGACATCGGTAAAACCGTGGTGCCGGTGCGTTGCGAAGGTTTCCGCGGCGTATCCCAATCTCTGGGCCACCATATCGCCAACGACGCGATTCGCGACTGGGTATTGGACAAACGCGACGGCGACGATAGCTTCCCGACCACTCCGTACGATGTCGCGGTAATCGGCGACTACAACATCGGTGGTGACGCTTGGGCTTCACGGACTTTGTTGGAAGAAATGGGTCTGCGCGTCGTTGCGCAATGGTCCGGCGACGGTACCATCGCCGAGATCGAAAAAACCCCGAAAGTGAAACTGAACCTGATCCACTGCTACCGTTCGATGAACTACATCGCCCGGCACATGGAAGAAAAGTACAGCATTCCCTGGATCGAGTACAACTTCTTCGGCCCGACCAAAATCGCCGAGAGCTTGCGCAAAATCGCCGCTCACTTCGATGACACCATCAAAGAAGGCGCAGAACGCGTGATCGCTCGTTACCAAGCCGAGTATGAAGCGGTTATCGCCAAGTACAAACCACGTCTGCAAGGCAAAAAAGTCATGTTGTACATCGGCGGCTTGCGTCCACGCCACGTCATCGGTGCTTACGAAGACTTGGGTATGGAAGTGGTCGGTACCGGTTACGAATTCGGTCACAACGATGACTACGACCGTACCATCAAGGAAATGGGCAATGCCACCTTGTTGTACGACGACGTCACCGGCTACGAATTCGAAGAATTCGTGAAAAAGGTCAAACCCGACTTGGTCGGTTCCGGCATCAAGGAAAAGTACATTTTCCAAAAAATGGGTATCCCATTCCGGCAAATGCACTCTTGGGATTATTCAGGCCCATACCACGGCTATGACGGTTTCGCCATCTTCGCCCGCGATATGGATATGACCCTGAACAACCCTTGCTGGAAACAAATCCAGGTGCCCTGGAAAAAAGCCGAATCCGAAAGCGAAGCGGTAAAAGCGGTTGCTTAATCGGCAGGGTGGACGCGGTATCGCGTTCACCTTCCCAGATCGATGGGTGGACGTCGAAACGGCAACCACCCTCCAGACCCAATCCATTCAACGCCGGACCACAGATTAGTGGCGCGTTTAGGAGATTATCATGAGCCAACAAGTCGACAATATCCAACCGAGTTATCCTTTATTCCGTACCGACGAATACAAGGAAAATCTTGCCAACAAGCGCGCGATGTACGAAGAACGTCATCCGCAAGATCAAATCGACGAAGTATTCCAATGGACCACCACCCAGGAATACCAAGAACTGAACTTCAGCCGCGAAGCGATCACGATCAACCCGGCTAAAGCCTGCCAACCTCTGGGCGCGGTACTGTGCGCACTGGGCTTCGAAAAAACCATGCCGTACGTGCACGGTTCGCAAGGTTGCGTCGCTTACTTCCGGACTTACTTCAACCGTCACTTCAAAGAGCCGGTATCTTGCGTATCCGACTCCATGACCGAAGATGCGGCGGTATTCGGCGGTCAGAAAAACATGTTCGCCGGCCTGGAAAACGCCAAAGCCTTGTACAAACCGGACATCATCGCGGTATCGACCACCTGTATGGCGGAAGTTATCGGCGACGACTTGAACGCGTTTATCAACAACGCCAAAAAAGAAGGCCACGTCGACCAGGACTTCCCGGTACCGTTTGCTCACACCCCAAGCTTCGTGGGTAGCCACACCACCGGCTGGGACAACATGTTCGAAGGCATGGCGCGTTACTTCACGCTGAAAAGCATGGAAGGCAAAGAGCCAGGCAAAAACGGTAAAATCAATTTTGTACCCGGTTTCGAAACGTATTTGGGCAACTACCGCATCATCCACCGGATGATGAAAGAAATGGGCGTGGGCTATACCCTGCTCAGCGATCCGACCGAAGTATTGGATACTCCGGCCGACGGTACTTTCCGGATGTATTCCGGCGGCACCACCATGGACGAAATCAAGGATGCGCCGAACGCGATTACCACCGTGCTGCTGCAACCCTGGCAATTGGAAAAAACCAAGAAGTTCGCCGAAACCACTTGGAATCACGACGTACCGAAACTGAACATTCCGATGGGCTTGGAATGGACCGACGCATTCCTGATGAAAATCTCCGAACTGAGCGGCAAAGCCATTCCTGAATCGTTGGAAAAAGAGCGCGGTCGTTACGTGGACATGATCACCGACTCGCACGCCTGGCTGCACGGCAAAAAATTCGCGCTGTACGGCGACGCCGACTTTGCCTTGGGCATGACCAAAATGCTGCTGGAATTCGGTGCCGAAGTCAGCGACGTGCTGGTTAACCACGCCAACAAACGTTGGAAAAAAGCCTGCGAAGCTATCCTGGCCGAATCTCCTTACGGCCAAAATGCCACGGTACATATCGGTCGCGACTTGTGGCACTTCCGTTCCTTGATGTTCACCAACAAACCGGACTTCATGATCGGCAACAGCTACGGCAAATTCATCCAACGCGACACCTTCTACAAAGGTGAAGAGTTCGAAGTGCCGCTGATCCGCATCGGTTTCCCGATCTTCGATCGCCACCACTTGCACCGCATGACCACCCTGGGTTACGAAGGCGGCATGTATGTGCTGACCACCCTGGTCAATGCGGTTCTGGAGCAGTTGGACAAAGAAACCAAAGGCATGGGCACTACCGACTACAACTACGACTTGATCCGCTAAGATCGAAGCGCGTAGGGTGGGCGCCGCCAGGCGCCCACCGCCATTCCTGCCAGGCGGGCAATTGCCCGCCTCACGCTATCCCAAAGGAGAATCCCCATGCCCAGCGTCATGCTTAGAAAGCGCGAAGACGGTAAGCTGTTGTTCTACATTGCCAAAAAAGACTTGGAAGAAACCATAGAATCCCTCGAGTTCGATACCGCCGACAAATGGGGCGGCGAAGTTATGCTCGGCGACGGCTCGAAATACTACTTCGAACCGCTGTCCCCGGCACCGAAAATCCCGACCACGTTACAAGCGAAACGTTTAGCGGAGGAATAAAGCCATGTCCCTTTACATCGTAGCCGAAGAGTGTATTTCCTGTGGCGATTGCCTGCCGGTGTGCCCGACCGATTCGATCAAGGAAGGCGCCATCGTCTTTGAAATCAACAAAAAAACCTGTACCGAGTGCAACGGCGATTACGACGAACCGCAATGCGTCAAAGTCTGCCCGATCGACAATTGCATTCTGCCGCTAGCGGCGTAGAGCGATGGACCGGTCGAGCTTAAGCCGGGAACTGGCTCTCAGGATCGGGTTGGCCGCACGCGCCCTGCCCGATACCTCGCCGAAATTGTTCGTCTCGGTGTTGCGCGCCTGCGCCGGCCCCGTGCTTGACGAAACGAAGCTCGCCCAACTCGGCGAAGCGCAATTGCATCAAGCGCTCGGCAATTTCGGTGTAAAAACCGATGCCGATTCGGTGCGCACCGCGCTGACGCTCTTGCAAAGCCCGACAGCGCACGCCAGTCCGGCGCCGCAACCGCGCTTGGCCGACCTGCCCGGCTCCATCCTGGTAGCCGTGGGCAGCGACGATCCGCAACAAGTCGTGGGCCATTTCGGCTCTTGCCGCCAATTCCTGGTGTATCAGGTTTCGGCTAGCGAAGCGCGTTTGATCGATATCCGCAGCGTCGATAGCGACGCCCAACGCCGCCACGACGACAAAAACGCCTACCGCGGGCAATTGATCGCCGATTGCCGCGTGCTGTATGTGGCCTCGATCGGCGGGCCGGCCGCCGCCAAAATCATCAAGTACGGCCTGCACCCGATTAAAACCGAGCAAGGCGAAGCGATCAACCAAGTCATCCACCAACTGCAAAGCGTGCTGAGCCAAACCCCGCCGCCATGGCTGGCCAAATCGATGGGGATTGCCCCGGCACCACGCATTTGTTTCGAACAGGAATCTTAAAGATGATCAGTCCAGACCAACTGCAAACCATTGCTGACCGCATCAACGGCACCACGCTGAGCGAAAGCGTAGTCACCGAATTGCGCGGCGAATTTCCGGGCATCCACTTCACCTATTGCATGGAAGACGACATTCCCAACCACGAACCGTTGCTGGAAGGCAGCGGCTTTAATCTGTATCTGGTCGACGGCCGCGAACATTGCCTGTGTCTGACCCGTAACTACGAACACGCGTCAGGCATCGTCATCGCCGAAGTCATTCCCGAATAGGGAGGCGGCATGAGCGACGCGGACCGTCCCGTCAGCCTACCGATCGCCGATTGCAGCATTTGCCCGTTCCGCGGCAAAACCTTGCTGATGGGCCGCTGCATGCCCGGCGATACCTGCGTTGCCGCCCAAAGCGGCCGCCAAATCGACCGCTTCTTCCGCGTCAACCCGGTGTACGCAGTCAATTTTCTGCGCGATAAATTCTGGGAGCGCCGCGCCATCGCCGTGCGTTACTCGCCGCTGAAAGCCTTGTTGCCGCTGATCGCAGACGAGGACGAGGTGGTACGCCGCGCCGTCGCCTTCCGCCTGCCCGCGCAACAACTGGCGGCGCTGATCGACGACCCGGATCGCGAAGTGCGGATGACCGTGGCCGATCGGATCGACGCCGACAATCTGGAACGGCTGGCGGACGATCCGGATTACATCGTCCGCCTCACCGTCGCCAAGCGCCTGCCGCCGGGCCGGCTGTTCCGCTTCATCAAGGACGAGGATTTGCAAGTGCGCAAGCGGGTCGCGGAACGCCTGCCGGAAGTCAGCCTGGGCCTGATGACCAACGACCCGGCGCCGGACGTGCGCCGCATCGTCGCCGAACGCATGCCGGCCGACAATGCGGCGCTGCTACTGCACGATAGCGACTGGGTAGTGCGCTATACCGCGGCGCTGAAGGCCGATCCGGCCGAACTGGTCGCGCTGGCGGACGACCCGGAACCGGACGTGCGCGAACTGGTGCGGCAACGTTTACAATCAACCTCTACTCCAGAAGCCGATCATGACTGAAGCCAAACTCAATCTTGCCGGACAAGACATCACCGACTGCTGTAAAAAAGTCATTCCGGGGCAAACCGACGACCTGCTGCTCAGCAAATTGCAGGCACTGGTGCCGGATTACCCGATTCATCTGGCCCTGACCGGCGACGAGTGGTACAAGCTGGGCGGCGTGGTCGACATGAACGGCTCCCGCATCGCCAACGACATCATCGAGTGGGCCGAACGCACCTACCTGGAGTGCGGCCAGAATCTGCAAACCCTGATCGACCACGCGCTCGAGTTGCAGTTGATCGCCACCCGCCAGACCGGCAAGACCCTGTATTTCGTCGTGCAAACCGGCGACAAGGCCGAAGACTTTACCTTGATCGAAATCGACAAAACCCACGAAGTCTCGGACCGGATGCTGATCGACGAAACCAATCCGCCGGCCGACCTGGAAGAGCTGATCGACCCGATCCAGCCGTTCTGCATCGAAAGCTACGGCTTCGGCCACTCCCGCTACACCTACCGGCGCAAGACCGACGTCAGGCTGTTCATGGAAGTGATCAACGAACGCCACCCCGGCGAACATCCGGCGCAACGCTTCATGGACGACTGGAACCGCAGCAGCGCCGGCCAGAAACACCGGATGAGCGAGGACTGGATCATCCGCCCTTACCGCCACACCGGCCGCTTCGGCGAACAAATCGTTAACGTTGAAATCGTCAACACCCACAAAAACCACCTGCCGCACCTGGAAGATTTCGCCGGCAAAAAAGGCAGCTCGCTCAGCAACGTGCTGAGCCGCTTCGACCGCCAGGCCGGCTACCCCTTCGCCTGGTTTTTCTACATGCTGAAAGGCAAGCTGGTATCCACCCACAGCGCCGAATCGGTGTACAAGGACATTTCCGGGGATTTCGCCTACTTGCCGGAACGGGACGAGGCGGTCTTGAGGGATTGGATTTCTACGCCGTATAACGTTTGATGTTTATGTGTCGCTAACGCGACGGTTGTTTTAATGTCGGTTCGCGGACCGACAACCGCGATACTTTTCTTTGCTTGTCCAAAGAAAAGTATCCAAAAGAAAAGACACCCGGACGCCGCTTATTCCCTGCGCTCCTCGCTTTTGAACGGGGTCGCCGAAAGGGGCTTCCTGCCCCTTCGGCAACGCGCCGCATCCCTGCGGCGCCCCTAACGGGCTGATCCGTTCAAAAGCTCCGGTGCTCGGCGCGGCATACGGGAGGGAAACCCTCGCGGTATCAACGTACAACCCCGCAATCTGATTCAAAGCTACGAGTTTTTATAATGGAATACGTTTACGAACCCTTATCCTACTTCCTATCCTGAAAGAGCGGATCAATTTAGCAACTTCTTCCATTTCAGTGCTGTTCTCAATTTTTGCAGCAAACTCCATTCGTCTTATCACAGCAGGTAACGAAAAAGTCCAATACAAACTCATTAATGGATTTATAAACAACTCGCTGCCACTGGTCCTACTGGTCACTTGATGGTCTCCAAACTCACCTTGCATTGCGCTAGCAACCGAATTTGTAACGATAGAATGTCGGACGCGCATATTTTGATTGAGGTAATCGACCAATTCTAAGAACCCCCTCCCCTCATACATATCTTTAGTTAGAGAAAAAGCACCCAAATAGCCATCATCTTTGATTAGGGTCGCAATATTCTCAAGACAGGCATGGTGGTTAACATCGTGGAAATGATCTATTCCAAAGCCGACCACGGCCATAAAACTTTGTTTTACGGCAACGCCACTGGCGGCAATCATTGAACACGCGTCTTCAACAACTGTTCCTATACCTGGTTCATCCCCAAAAATCAGGCTGTCGGTGCCGCCGTCCACCAGCACCAGCGTATCGATTTGATGGCGCTCGACAATTTCGGCGTACGCACTCCTTAACGGTAAGACACCCATTTCATTAGAAAAAGCATACATTGCTGGCTCTTCTCCCCGAGACGACAACCAATTCAAAATGTGTCTTTCTGGAAAATATGGCAAATCGGCAGCTTGTTTGGTAACAAAAAAAGCGCCAGGGCTAATTTCTTCACATTTAGAAAAACCTAGCGCTGTGAAAGAGAGATTGGCCATGGCCACTTGCTTACCAAGGCGGCGCAAATATAGGTAAATGGGGACACCGCTGACAATGTCGAATCCGCCGCCAACACCAGCGATTAAAAGGCGTTGTCCTTTTGCCAACGCATCAAAAAATGGAATTTTCACGTAATCAACCTTTGATTGAGAAAGTAGCCAGGATGAAGCGCAGCGAAATCCGGGATAACCAAAGCCAACAAAACCTCGATTTCGTTACACTCCATCGAGGTTACATTTTTATAAAAACTAAAGTGTCCTGCAAACTTCGGGATCGTTTTTCTCCAGCTCGTAGGTCCGATTAGCGTAGCGTAATCGGACGCATGTTGGCCAAATATTTGGGACGTGTGCACTCTCGCAGATGGTCCAAACGCTGTTTGGAATATCCCTCGTTCCTCCGAATACGCTTCGCTATTCGGAGCTACTCCACTAATCCCAAAAGAATCTTCAAAGCCTTTCAAGCCCGCGACGCTGTTCCTCCCGTATGCCGCGCCGAGCACCGGAGTTTTTGGATGGTATAGCCCGCAGGGGCGATGCAGGGATGCATCGCGTTGACGGAGGGGCAGGAAGCCCCTTCCGTCAACCCCATTCAAAAACTTCGGCGCGCAGGAAACAAGCGGCATCCGGGCCGCCTTTCTTTTGGATACTTTTCTTTGGCGGAGCACAAATTCGTCCGGAACGAATTTGAACAGCCGATAGGCTGGCCCGGAGGGCGAAAACCAGGGATGGTTTTCGTAACGAAAGTATCGCGGTCGCCGGTCCGCGAACCGGCATTAAAACACCCGTCGCGATAGCGACACGTAATTCCCAAACCGCACCCGCCCAAAATAACAACCCCAACCTTACGCATTCCCACGCGGAAGCGCTCATCGTTATACACAAGTGCCGTCATGCCCGCAGGACGCGGGCATCCAGTGCCATGGACGGCAGCTTCAAGCGATCCTTGCAGCCTGGATTCCGGCAATCCCTGCCGGAATGACGGTTACAAACAAGGATGTGTATAACGGTAGCGTGGGAACGGGGGTTCCCTACAGCCATGTCGATATAACGGCTTAACTCAACGGTATGGCCCTAACGCCCCCGATTTCCGCTTGTCCGGCAACTGCTCCGCCTTATAATGACCAGCCAGTTCAACGGGAGTTTTTATGCCGAAATTTTTACGCCTCTTTTTATGCTGCCTGCTTCTGGCGGCCACTGCCTGCTCCAAGGTCTATTACAGCGGCCTGGAAAAAATCGGCATTCCGAAGCGGGATGTGATGGTGCATCGTGTGGAAAAGGCCCGCGATACCCAGGAAGAAACCAAACAACAGTTCAAATCGGCGCTGGAGCAATTCACCTTCGTCACCAACTTCAAAGGCGGCGATCTGGAAGCGACCTATAACAAGTTGAACGGCGAATACGAAGCCAGCGTCAGCAAAGCGGCTGAAGTCAATAAGCGGATAGCGGATATCGAAGACGTATCCGCGGCGTTGTTCAGTGAATGGGAAACCGAGTTAAGCCAGTACAGCAATCCAAAACTGCGTCGCGACAGCCAGCAAAAGCTGACGGCCACCAAAGCCCATTACCAGCAATTGATTACGGCGATGCGGAAAGCGGAGACCAAAATCGAACCGGTGTTGAGCGTGTTCAGAGATCAGGTGCTCTATTTGAAACACAACCTGAACGCCCAAGCCATCGCGTCGTTGAAAGGCCAGTTGGACTCGGTTAAATCCGACGTCTCGGCGCTGGTGGTGGAAATGGAAAAGTCGATTAACGAAGCGGACGCCTTCATTAAGACCATGGAAAAACAGTGATTAAGTCCGGCCGGCCCGTTCGATGACTAACGCCACGAACGGGCAGCGCAACATCAAACCAGATGGTGGGAGAAGGACAATACGTAGTAGCCGTAGCAGACGGCGATGAAAAACAGCAACGCATTCAACAACCGCTCTATCCTGCTGCAACTCTCGTGGGTTTCTTTCTTGGTTTTCCGGGCTTTCAAGCGCCCTGCCAATACTCTGTGCGACATTCCGACTCCTGGGCTATTCCGCCACGCTAAAACCGATTCGCCTAGTTCCGTATCTTAGGCATCGACGCTGACCGTCCATGGCGCTGGCTGCCCGCGCTTGTGCCCTTTGGTTAGCTTGGCGGGCATGACGACAAACTGCCAACGTAGCAAAAGAACTAACGGCTCATCCCGTTACCCAGCCACGCACCCGCCGCCGCACCGATACCCGCGCCCAACGGATCGCCTTTGCTCATCTCGTAACCCGCCATGCTGCCCAACGCACCGCCGACCAAACCCTGGGTGGAGCGCTGGTCGTAACTGTTGTAGCGTGGCGCCGGTTGCGGGGCCGGCACATACTGGACGACGCGTTCCGGATAGTAGGCGCGTTCCACTTCGACATAGTGGTCGTGATGATGGTGTTTATGATGACCGTGTTTGTGCCCGTGGCCGTGGCCATCCGCAAATGCGGCCGAACAAGTCAATAATCCCGCGAATGCAACAGTTACCGCTCTTAACATAAAACGCTCCATATAAAATTCCATTGCCAAGGATTCTAATGCGCGTAATTGAAGTCCCGATTAGGAACAGATTAAGAATTGATGAAAATCGAACAGCCGTTACAGCGGCCCTTAACGACCGTGGCTCCCGCGTTGGCGGGAGCCCTGTTTCCCTGCCGGGGCGACGCCGAGCTTGGTTTAACGGCACAAACCGTTATTTGCCGGCCAGCTCCGCCAAATCCAGCACCTGCCATTGAATGGCCAGACGGGTCATCTCGATGTCGCTGCCAACCCCAAGTTTACGTTTGATTAAATAATGACAATTGCAGACCGTTTTCGGACTGATATGCAAAGTCGCCGCGATGGCCTCGACGCTATGGCCGGCCACCAGCAAACGCAAAATTTCGAACTCGCGTACAGTCAAACTGCGCAAGGCCGGGCTGCCGTCGCCCAACTTTGCCAAAGCCATGGCCTGGGCGATATCGGCGCTCAACACGTGGCGTCCGGCAGATACCTCGCGCACCGCGCGTAGCAACTCCTCCGGCTGGCTACTTTTACTGACATACCCCAGGGCCCCGGCCCGCAAGGCCTGCTCGGCAAAAAGCGGATTTTGGTGCATGCTGAATACCAGAACTTTGGCGTCCGGCTGCAACTGGCGCAAGCGGGCAACCAACTCCAAGCCGCTGCTGCCGGGCAAGGAAATATCGGTAATCACCAAATCCGCCGGCTGCTGCCGATATTTCCGGTAAGCCTCGGCGGCATCCGCGGCTTCGGCAATGACTTGCAAATCGGGCTGTTTCGTCAACAAAGCCCGGTAGCCGGCACGAACCACGGCGTGGTCGTCGACCAACAGGATGGCGATCATTGCGCTTCCGGCTCCGGGGCCAGCGGCAGGCTCACCGCAACCCGCAGACCGTGCGGTTCGGCAATTGCCAGACTGAGTTCGCCATTCAAAGCCGCAACCCGCTCGCGCATACCAAGCAAGCCGAGGCCGCCGCCGGCAAGCGGCAACTCGCGCGCCACGCCGTCGTCCTCGACCTGCAGCAAGGCCCGGCCTTCATCGATTTGCAACGCCAGCCTCACGTTTTCCGCCGCGGCATGTTTGACGATATTGGTCTGGCATTCCTGGGCAATTCTGAATAAAGCCAACGCCTGCTCGTCCGTTAAGCGGCGGCAGTCGCCGGCCACCTGCAAGCGGTAAGCGGTCTTGCCGGCTGCGAGCCGATTCCAGTCCGCGACCGCGCTGTGCAAACTGGCCGCCAGCCCCAACTGCTCCAGCTCGGCCGGCCGCAGCCGTTGCAATAAGCCGCGCAAGCGCTGCAACATGCCGCCGGCAATTTCATTGATTTGTTCGGCCTCGGCCGCCAAATCCGGCGCCCGTTCGGCAGCGCCGAATCTAACCGAGCTGGCGACCGCGTTGATACCGGCCAGACATTGGCCGAATTCGTCGTGCAGTTCGCGGGCCAAATAGCGGCGCTCGTCTTCCTGCAGTTGGATCAGTTTCGCTGCCAGTTGGCGCCGCTGTTGCAGTAACTGTTGCTGGGATTCGGCTAAGGCATTGACCGCGATGCCGATCCGCCGCCATTCGTCGAGTTGAAATCCGGGCAAGCGGTGCGCCAAATCGCCGGCCGCCAACGTAGTCAAGCCGCGGACGATGGTTTGCGCCGGCCGCAACGCCTGACGCACGCTCCAATACACCAAAGCGCAAACCGCGGCCAGGGTCACCGCCGACAAAGTCGCAAGATCGCGTACGTTCTGCCAGGCGGCGGCGATTTCGGTTTCCGCGCTGGTGGCGAAGGTCAGCATGCCGAATTGCCCACTCTGACGGCGGATGCTGCGCGATACCGGCAGACCGGGCTGAAACAGGCTGCGGTAAGCGGTCTCGAAACCCGACGGCCAATTCCGCGCCGTCGGCTTGCCGCCGTAACACAGGCTGCGCGGGGTTCCGCCGGTTTCCGGCTGGTAGGCCAGACAAGTACCGGCCTGGCCGCCGGCCTGTTTCCACAACTCGAAATCCGGAAAGCTGCCGCCGCGCCCCAGGCCGGCATCAATCAACAGCAATTGCGCTTCCAACTGCCGCGCTACGCCATCCGCCGCCTCCGCCGCGTTCCGCTGCGCCAGGCTATGGCTTTGATAAAGGGCGTAGGTCAGCGTTGCCAGCAAGCTCAACCCGCCGGCCAGGACGATTCGAATCAACAAATGCCAATGTAATGCCATATACCGCCGGTCCGGATACCAAAAAGTCGCTTCATTCTAAAAGCCGCACCGTCGCCGGCAAAGCCCGCCGCATACGCCGGGCAATTTGCCCGTATCCGCCGGGCAAATTTCGGCTTACAGGCCGATGCGCCGCCGCTAAGCTTTGCCCGCAGTTATCCACCGTTATTTCGGCAACCCCATTGGAGAGCACTATGACCGCGTACCGATTCGACGACCGCCGTATCCGCTGGCAAACCCTGGCCGGCTTCGAACATTTGACCTATTCGATTCTGGACTTGGACGAAGCCCGCGGCAGCGTCGATGTTTTGTTCAAATTTGCCGCGAACCGCCAGATCGTGCTGCACCGCCACAAAGTATTGAACAAGACCTTTGTCGTCCAGGGCGAACACCGCTTGTACCACCCTGACGGTTCGTTGAAGGAAATTCGCGCCACCGGCAGTTACACGGTCAGCCCGGCCAAGGAAGAACCGCATCGCGAAGGCGGTGGCGAAATCGATGTCATCGTGCTGTTTCAAATAGTCGGCGACGGCGGCGTGTTCTACGAAATTCTCGACGATGCCGGCCAAATCGTGGCCAGCTTGGGGATGACAGAGTTCGCGGAACTGTACCGCGCCCAATGCGCCGCAGCGGCCGCGGCCTGAGCGGAGGTGCGCCATGTTGAGACCGCTCTGCTGCGCCGCATGGATATTGTTAAGCCCCTGCAGCCATAGCGCGCAACGGCTGGCGATCTTGGACTTCGAAGCCAACGACCTGACCTCGTTACCGAATACGCCGGCAGAAGTGGCTCGCACCGGCAGCATCCGTCCCTTGCTGGAACAGGCTTTAAGCCAGGGTGGCGACATTGAAATCGTCAGGATTGCGCCGCAACGGCAAGCCGCGGCGAATGCAGGCTTCGGTTACCTGTTCCGTTACGCCGACCAGGCGGCAAAACTGGGCCGCGCGGCCGGCGCCGACTGGGTGCTGGTCGGGCAGCACAGCAAGCCCAGCTTTTTGTTTTCGTATTTAATCGGCGATTTGGTCAAGGTCAACACCGAAACCGCGGCCTATCAATTCGATATCGAGTTGAAAGGCAATCACCGCAAAGTCACCGAACGCGGCGTCGCCGCCCTGGCCGACAAAATCAAACAGGCACTCGCCAAGCATGAGTGATCCGGCCTTGTGAAGTTTTAATGTCGGTCCTTGAGCCTGTCGAAAGGCTGTTGTACTTCGACAAGCTCAGCACGAGCGGTTAAATCATTTAAAACCGGTCATTAGTTGCCTTTGCCGCCGCCATTCTGAATAATCGCCGGCCTGACGTTATTTTTAGGCAAGCACTATGTACGAACTTTATCTGGACAGCGCCGATATTTCCGAAATCCGGGCGCTAGCAGCGACTCTGCCTCTGGCCGGCATTACCACCAACCCCAGCATCATGGCGACCGGCGGCTTGGGTTTGACTGCGCTGCTGCCGGCAGTTAGCGATATTTTAGGTCCGGCCTGCCGGCTGCATGTGCAGGTGCTGAGCAATACCACCGACCAAATCGTCGCCGAAGCCGAACGCCTGCATGCGCTGCCCTACGACATCGTGGTCAAGATTCCGGCCCACGCCGCCGGTTTGACCGCGATCAAACGCTTGAAACAACTGGACATTCCGGTGCTGGCGACGGCGATTTACAACGCGCAGCAGGGCATCTTGGCGGCAATGAACGGCGCCGATTATCTGGCCCCCTATATGAACCGGATCGACAACCTGGGCTGCGACGGCCTCGGCGTGGTTGCCGATTTGCAGCAGTTCGTCGAGCGCTACCGACTGCCGGCAAAACTGTTGGTCGCCAGCTTTAAGAACGTGCGCCAGGTTTTGGAGGTGTTAAAGCTGGGCGTGCATTCGGCCACGTTACCGCCGGATATTGCCCGGCAGATGTTGCAGGTGCCGGCCACCGACGCCGCCGTCGCCAAATTCGAGCAGGATTGGCAAACGGTCTTCGCCGAAAAACGGTCTTTCGAAACTTGAAACCAAAGTCGGTTAATCGGCGTTATCGATTTCGAAAAACACCCATTTCACCCGCGGCTGGCTGGCTTTGATGTTCTTCTCCAACGAGTTGCTCAGCGACACGGCCTGCGAAACGGTCAAATCCGGCAACAATTCGACCTTGATCGCCAGCATCACGTCGTTACCATGACTGACAGCCCAAACGTTGAACACCTGAACCACGACCGGTTGCTGTTTTAGAAAATCCACCACCGCATCGCGAATCTCGCGGTCGGTTTCGCCCAGCAGCAAGGCGTGTACCTCGCGGCCCACCGCCAGCGCCACCAGAATCAGCAAGCCGCCGATCAGCATGGAGCCGATCGCGTCGTAAATCGCGTCGCCGGTCAGCAGCGTCAAACCCAGCATGCCGGCGGCGAGAACCAGGCCGAGCAAGGCGGCCAAGTCCTCGCCTATCACCACCATCAACTCGCTGGAATGGGTTTCGCGGAACCAGCGCCACAAACTGCGCTCGCCCCGTTCGCCGCGCATCGCCCCCAATGCGCCTTTCAGCGAAAGCGCCTCCATCACCACGGCAGCCGCCAGAATACCGATCGCGATCTCGGCGTTTTCCACCGCATGGTTGTCGTGCAGACGCTCTATGCCCTCGTAAATCGAAAACAGACCGCCGACCGAGAACAAGGTAATCGCCACCATCATCGACCAGATATAGGACTCGCGGCCGTAGCCCATCGGATGGCGCGCGGTCGGCTCCTTCACCGCCCGTTTCATGCCGATGAACAGCAACACTTGGTTACCGCAATCGGCAAACGAATGCACCGCCTCGGCCACCAGCGAACCGGACCCGGTCCAAACCGCGGCCGCGGTCTTGGTCAGCGCAATCGCCAAATTGGCGGAGAAAGCGTAAAGAATGGCTTTGCTTGAGTGATTGTCGGACATGGGAGCTCGGTAAAATAAATTCGCCAAGCCTGATTATAGACAATTCATTTGCTATGGCCGGTCCGGCGCATACTAAATCGCTAAGGCAACCCCTCGATCACGCAGCCATGCCTTACGCCGGCCATAATCCGGCATGACTTTGTCCACTTCGTTCCAGAAGGCGTCGGAATGATCGCGCTGGTGTAAATGGCATAGCTCGTGTACCAAGATGGTCAGCTAGGAAAATCAAAAACCAAGAGGCAGCGAAACTAAGCGTGATCGGCTATCTCAATAAACGCTAGTCACATTGAATGCTAGGCCATCAAATCCCCTGCGAATCGGAGCGGGAATTTTCGAAAGACGCTGTCTAAACAGGTGTCCGGTTTTTGTTGACCATTACAATTCAGTGTTACTGAAAAAGTTACTGCGAAAATTGCAAGTTGTTACTGCATTTCTTTGCACATCGTTGGACAATAAAAAACCCGCGAACCTGGAAGATTCGCGGGTTTTTGTACTTCTTTGCACCTCAGTGCATTCTCATCTGGTACCGACGGCCGGACTTGAACCGGCACGACTTGCGTCACCACCCCCTCAAGATGGCGTGTCTACCAATTTCACCACGTCGGCATTAACACTTATTGCGCGGCCGGTTTTTCGACTTCTTTGATGGCCGGCGCTTCGGGGATTTTGGCGTCGACTACGCCCGGCACTGCAGCGGGAACCTCGGCAGCGCTCTGCGGTAACGGCAGTTCCGACTTAGCGGGTTCTGCCGCTGCCGGAGCCGATTCCAGAACGATGTCGGTCTTTTTGCCTTGATAACCGCCCATCACCGCCAGACCCAAGCTGGTTATGAAAAACAGGGTCGCGAAAATTGCTGTGGTTCTGGACAGGAACGATGCGGAACCCTGGGCGCCGAACACCGAACCGGATGCGCCGCCGCCGAAAGTTGCTCCGGCGTCCGCGCCTTTTCCTTGTTGCATCAACACCAAACCAATGATGCCTATGCCCAGGAAGATATGAATAATTATTATAATTTGGTACAACATAAAGACCTTAATCGGATGGAACTAAACCGAATGGCAAATTTGCAGGAAGCCTTTGGCATCGAGAGATGCCCCGCCCACCAAACCGCCATCAATGTCCGGCTGCGCAAACAAACCTTTGGCATTATCAGGTTTGACGCTACCGCCGTATAAAATTTGTACTTTCTCGGCAATGGCAGCATTTCTGTCTGCGATGCGTTTACGAATGTACTGGTGCACTTCTTGCGCTTGCTCGTCGGTAGCGACTTTGCCGGTACCGATCGCCCACACCGGTTCGTAAGCGATGACCGCTTTTTCGAACGCTTCGATGCCGGCTTCGGCAATCACTGCGTCCAATTGCTCGTCGACGACTTGGAAGGTTTTGTCTTGCTCGCGCTCTTCCAGGGTTTCACCCACGCACAATACCGGCACCACGCCTTTGCTCAAAGCTTGAGCGAAACGTTTGGCGACGGATGCGTTGGTGTCGCCGTAGTAGCTGCGGCGCTCGGAATGGCCGACTAGAGCGTATTTGCAGCCGACATCGGCCAGCATCGCCGCGGATACTTCACCGGTATAGGCGCCAGCCGCTTGGTCCGCCACATTTTGCGCACCCAAGGCGATTGGCGAGGACGCCAATATCGTGCGGATATCTGACAGGTAGACGAATGGAACGCACACGGCAACTTCTTGCTCGACGTTACCAAGGCCGTCGGCCAAGGCTTGCGCCAGCTTTTGCCCCTCTTCCCGAGAGCCGTTCATTTTCCAATTCCCCATAATCAAAGATCGACGCATTGCACCCTCCAAGCTAAATAAGACCGCATATGATATCGGGATAAGCCCGCTTATTCAAGCCGCAATGGCCTTCTTCACGTCTGCCGCCAACTGGTTGGCGTAACGGGTGACATCGTCTTCGTCGACACCTTCCACCATCACCCGGACTAATGGTTCGGTGCCGGACGAACGCAACAACACCCGGCCTTTGTCGCCGAGTTTTTTCTCGACGGCTTCGACGGCTTTCTTGATGCTGTCGATTTCCTCGATTTTGACTTTTTTCTCGGTTCTGACGTTGACCAGCACTTGCGGGTATTTCTTCATACCGGATTTGAGGTCGTGCAGGCTTTTGCCGGTACGCTGCATTTCCGCCAGCACCTGCAATGCCGCGACGATGCCGTCGCCGGTGGTGGTTTTGTCCAGACAAATGATATGGCCGGAACCTTCACCGCCCAACATGCCTTTGTTCTCCGTCAGCATTTCCATTACATAGCGATCGCCAACCTTGGCTCGCAGCAGTTGCAGGTTCAATGCGTTCAAGGCGTGTTCCATACCCAGATTGGACATCAGAGTACCGACTACCGGCCCAAGCAATTTGCCTTCGTCGAGGCGCGATTTGGCAATGATGTAGATCAGTTCGTCGCCGTCGACGATCTCGCCCTTATGGTCGATCATGATGACGCGGTCGCCGTCGCCGTCCAGCGCGATGCCCAAGTCGGCGCGGTACTCGAGCACCTTGGCAGCCAGATACTCCGGTTTGGTAGCGCCGCATTCGTCGTTGATATTCAAGCCGTCCGGCTCGGCGCCTATCGTCACCACCTCAGCCCCGACCTCGCTGAACACGTGCGGCGCGATATGGTAAGTGGCGCCATTGGCGCAATCGATAACGATGCGCATGCCTTTGAAGTCCAGATGCGGCGGTACCGTAGCCTTGCAAAATTCGATGTAGCGTCCGGCCGCGTCGCTGATGCGTTTGACCTTGCCCAATTTCGCCGACTCAACGGTCGTGATCGGCGCGTCCAGATATTGCTCGATTTGGTGCTCGACTTCGTCCGGCAATTTGGCGCCGTCGACCGAGAAGAACTTGATGCCGTTGTCGTAGTAAGGATTATGCGAAGCGCTGATTACAATGCCGGCTCTGGCCCGCAGCGTCCTGGTCAAATACGCGATACCCGGCGTCGGCATCGGCCCCAACATCCGGGTATCGACGCCGGCCGCCGACAAACCGGCTTCGAGCGCCGATTCGAACATATAGCCGGAAATCCGGGTGTCTTTGCCTACCAAGACGAAGCCGCTGCCTTCCCGCGCAAAGACCCTGCCGGTGGCCCAGCCCAGTTTCAACATGAAGTCGGCGGTTATCGGGTACTCGCCGACCTTACCCCGAATACCGTCGGTACCGAAATATTTTTTTGCCATTCTCGAATCTACCTTATTTAAACCAAAAAAAAGAGAGGCCGGAGCCTCTCTTGTTATTCCATGCGGCGTTATCAGCCCTGTTCGGCTGCACCGCCAATCGATTCATCGCCGCTTTTTTGATCCCAATGGTCGTTTTTCCGCTCATCGCTTGGCGACGGCGTATCGTCCCAGCCTTTAGGCTCGCGAACCGGTTTTCTCGACATCAAGTCGTCGATTTGGTACTTGTCGATGGTTTCGTACTTCATTAACGCCTCTGCCATCGCGTGCAGGATGTCCATGTTTTCTTTCAGAATGGTTTCGGCGCGCTCGTAGTTGCGATCGATGATCGAGCGAATCTCTTCGTCAATGGTATGCGAGGTTTCCTCGGCAACCGATTTGTGCTGAGTCACGGACCGGCCCAAAAAGATTTCGCCCTCTTCTTCGCTATAAGCCAACGGCCCCAGGCGCTGCGACAAACCCCATTTGGTCACCATGTTGCGGGCCAGTTCGGTGGCACGCTCGATATCGTTGGACGCGCCGGTCGACACCTCTTCCCAACCGAAGATCAGTTCTTCCGCGATACGGCCGCCGTACAGACTGGAAATCATGCTGTCCAACTTGCGCTTGCTGGCACTGTACTGGTCGCGTTCCGGCAGGAACATCGTCACACCCAAAGCCCGGCCGCGCGGCATGATGCTGACTTTATAGACGGGATCGTGGTCCGGCACCAAGCGGCCGACGATGGCATGACCGGCTTCGTGGTAGGCGGTCATTTTCTTCTCTTTCTCGTCCATCACCATCGAGCGCCGTTCCGCACCCATGATCAGTTTGTCCTTGGCTTTTTCCAAATCGACCATGCTGACCAAGCGCTTGTTGAAGCGGGCGGCAAACAATGCGGCTTCGTTGACCAGGTTGGCCAAGTCGGCACCGGAAAAGCCCGGGGTGCCTTGGGCGATGTATTTGACTTTGACGTCGTCGGCCATCGGCACTTTTTTCAAATGCACATTCAGAATCTGCTCGCGGCCGCGGACGTCGGGCAAGCCAACCACCACTTGACGGTCGAAACGACCGGGACGCAACAACGCCTTATCCAGTACGTCGGAACGGTTGGTTGCCGCGATAACAATAATGCCTTCGTGGCCTTCAAAGCCGTCCATCTCGACCAGTAATTGGTTCAAGGTTTGTTCGCGCTCGTCGTTGCCGCCGCCCAGACCGGCACCGCGGGAACGACCGACCGCGTCGATCTCGTCGATAAAGATAATGCATGGCGCGTGCTTCTTGGCTTGTTCGAACATATCGCGCACCCTGGAGGCACCGACACCGACGAACATTTCGACGAAGTCCGAACCGGAAATGGTGAAGAACGGCACCTTAGCTTCGCCGGCAATTGCCCGCGCCAACAAGGTTTTACCGGTACCCGGAGGTCCGACCATCAGCGCACCGCGGGGGACTTTACCGCCCAAGCGCTGGTATTTGGCCGGGTCTTTCAAGAAGTCGACCATTTCCTGGACTTCTTCCTTGGCCTCATCGCAACCGGCGACGTCGGCAAAAGTGACCTTGTTCTGATCCTGGTCCAGCATCCGGGCCTTGCTTTTACCGAAACCCATCGCACCGCCGCGGCCGCCGACGCCACCGCCCTGCATCTGCCGCATGAAGAACACCCAAACCGCTATCAGCAACAGAATCGGGCCGAAAGACACGAATATCTGCATCAGCATCGACGGTTCTTCGGGCGGCTGCACGGTGATTTCGACCCCGTTCGCCAACAAATCGTCAATCAAATGCGGGTCGTTCGGCATATAAGTCTTGAACTTATCGCCGGTGTGCATGCGGCCTTTGACCGTATTATCGGAGATCGCGACTTGCTGAACCTGACCGGCTTTAACCGCGTCGATCAGTTGCGAATACGACAAATTGGCGTCGCTACGAACCGCCCGCGACCCGAAATTGTTGAATACGGCCATCAATACCACCGCGATGACCACCCACAAAACCAAATTTTTAATCATATCGCTCAAGTTACGCGCTCCAGCCAGGAATGGCCAACATATTTAAAAACCGAGTAATTGTATCAGGAGTACTCGCACCCTACCGGCTGGGACCGCCTGTAATCGAGGCATTTCGCCGGTTCATTTAAAACCTTTCGCCAGAATGTAGACTTCGTTGCTCCGCGCTCGCGAAGCCTTGGGTTTTCTGATTGCGACGCTGCTGAATTGCTGCCGCACCTGATTATAGTACTCGTCGAAACCGCCGCCCTGGAACATTTTTATTAAAAACGTCCCACCCTTGACTAAAATCCGCTGGGCGGCGTCCAATGCCAATTCCCCGAGATAGATAGAGCGCGGCTGATCCATTTCCCGGCTACCACTCATATTGGGGGCCATATCCGACAATAACAAGTGCACCGGCTCACCATCAAGCACTTTGTACAATTTTTCCAGGACTTCGTCTTCCCGAAAGTCGCCTTGAATGAATTCGACACCCTCGATCGGTTCGATCGGCAACAAATCCAGCGCAATCACTTTACTTTTCTTGCCGACGATCTTGCTGGCGTATTCCGACCAACCTCCGGGCGCCGCACCCAGGTCAACTATATTAATACCAGGTTTGATGATTTTGTCTTTTTCCTGAATTTCGATCAGCTTGAATACCGCCCGCGAGCGGTAACCCAGGGCTTGGGCTTTCTTGACATATTCGTCCTGGAAATGTTCCTGCATCCACTGCTGGCTACTTTTGCTGCGTGCCATATTTTCTATTCGTGTAAAATCGCTCGGTTTTAGAAGTCAAGGAAACTGCGTGAATCCCATCCAAAAGAAAAAACTCAAAGCCCAGGCACATGCCTTGAACCCGGTGGTGATCATCGGTCAGGCCGGCCTGACCGAAGCGGTGCTGAAAGAAATCAATGTCGCGCTGGATGCGCACGAACTGATCAAAATTAAAATTCGCGCCGACCGGGACGAACGCGCAGTGATCTCGGAACAAATTTGCGCTGAAACCCAAGCCGAGCTGATTCAGTCTATTGGCCAAATTGCTGTGGTTTACCGGCAGAACCCGAAAAAATAGCCTATTGGGGAGGCAGCGCCTCCCCGCTCGAACCGGCTAGATATATTTGACCGAAATAATCTCGTACTCAACATCGCCGCCCGGCGCCTTCACCGTCACGACATCTTCAACTTCCTTACCGATCAAGGCCCGCGCGATCGGCGATCCGACCGAAATCCTGCCTTCCTTGATATTGGCTTCGTCCTCGCCGACGATTTGGTAAGTCACAACCTTACCCGAATCCAGATCCTCGATTTCCACCGTCGCGCCGAATACGACCTTGCCGTTGGCATCGGTTTTGGTCACGTCAATGATATTGGCATTGGACAACTTGCCTTCGATTTCGGCAATCCGCCCTTCCGCAAAACTTTGTTGTTCGCGCGCCGCATGGTACTCGGCATTTTCTTTCAAATCGCCGTGCTCGCGGGCCTCGGCGATGGCCTGGATAATCCGCGGCCGAATCACGGTTTTCAATTCCTCCAGCTCGGCGCGCAGCTTATTGGCGCCAGCCACCGTCAGCGGAAATTTTTGCATCTACTGCTCCCCTTTTTGCTTCATCCGTTAAAACTGTTATGCAAATCTTGCAGACAATTGACGTCGCCGGCATCGAGTTCACCCAACGCGTAACAAGCCGCTCTGGCGCCGGCCATCGTCGTGTAATAAGTCACCTTGCGCTGCAGCGCTTCCCGCCGCATCGTGAACGAATCCGCTACCGCTTTCGCGCCGTCGGTCGTGTTGATGACCATCTGAATTTCGCCGTTCTTGATCATATCCACGGTATGCGGCCGACCCTGGTTGACCTTGAACACGTCTTTACAAGCGATCCCGGCCTCGCGCAACACGCGGGCGGTGCCTGGAGTCGCGACGATTTCGTAATTTTTGGCGATCAGCATATTCGCCAATTCCGGCAACTTGGGTTTATCGGCATCACGAATACTGATCAACACTTTGCCGCTATGACTCAAATCCACGCCGCAAGCGCGTTGCGACTTGGCGAAGGCTTCGCCGAAGGTTTTGCCGACGCCCATCACCTCGCCGGTGGACTTCATCTCTGGCCCCAACAACGGATCGACGCCGGGGAATTTGATGAACGGGAACACTGCTTCCTTGACCGAGAAATACTCGGGGATGCGTTCTTCGGTCACGCCCTGCTCTTTCAACGACTTGCCGACCATGCAGCGCGCGGCGATTTTCGCCAGCGGATAGCCGGTGGCTTTGGAGACGAACGGTGCAGTCCGCGACGCGCGTGGATTAACCTCCAACACGTATACGGTCTCGCCTTGAATCGCAAACTGAGTGTTCATCAACCCGCGCACACCCAAGGCTTCGGCCATTTTCGCCACCTGCGCCCGCAACTGATCTTGCAAATGGGCCGGCAAATCGTAAGGCGGAATCGAGCAGGCCGAGTCGCCGGAATGCACGCCGGCCTGTTCGATGTGTTCCATCAAACCGCCGATCAGCACCGTTTCGCCGTCGTAAATCGCGTCGACGTCCATTTCCACCGCGTCGTCCAGGAAACGGTCGAGCAATACCGGCGAGTCATTGGAGACGCTGACGGCTTCTTTCATATACCGACGCAGACCGTCTTCGTTGAACACGATTTCCATCGCCCGCCCGCCCAACACGTAGGACGGCCGCACCACCAGCGGATAGCCGATTTCCTTGGCAGAATTGACGGCCTGCTCCACCGAACGCGCGGTCGCGTTGGGCGGCTGCAACAGATTCAAGCGCTCCAGCAATTTTTGGAAGCGTTCGCGGTCTTCGGCCAAATCGATAGAGTCCGGCGAGGTGCCGATGATCGGCGCTCCGGCAGCTTCCAGTGCACGCGCCAGTTTCAGCGGGGTTTGGCCGCCGTACTGCACGATAACGCCCTTGGGCTTCTCCAGATCGATAATTTCCAGCACGTCTTCCAAGGTCAACGGCTCGAAATACAAGCGGTCGGAGGTGTCGAAGTCGGTCGATACGGTTTCCGGGTTGCAGTTGACCATGATGGTCTCATAGCCATCCTCGCGCAGCGCCAAGGCTGCATGGACGCAGCAATAATCGAACTCGATGCCTTGACCGATCCGGTTCGGACCGCCGCCCAAGATCACGATTTTTTCCCGGTCCGACGGTTTGGCTTCGCATTCCTGCTCGTAGGTGGAATACAGGTAAGCCGTGTCGGAGGCGAATTCGGCCGCGCAAGAGTCAATGCGCTTGAACACCGGCCGAATGCCTTTCTTGTGGCGGACGTTGCGTACTTCCGACTCTTTGGTTTCCAGCAATTTCGCCAGACGCTTGTCCGAGAAACCTTTGCGTTTCAGCCGTAGCAATTCGCCGGGCTCCAAGGTTGCCAGGGTTTTGGTGGACAATGCCTTTTCGGTGGAGATCAAATCTTCAACCTGAGCCAGGAACCAGGGTTCGATTTTGCAGGCCTGGTGGATTTCCGCGAAACTCAAACCGCTACGGAATGCGTCGGCCAGGTACCACAAACGTTGCGGACCGGGGTAACGCAATTCGCGCAGGATAATGTCCTGGGCGTTCGAATCGGTCAAATCGGCCACTTCGTCCAGACCATCGACCCCGACTTCCAAGCCGCGCAAGGCTTTTTGCAGAGATTCCTGGAAGGTACGGCCGATTGCCATCACTTCGCCGACCGACTTCATTTGGGTGGTCAGCCGGTCGTTGGCTTGCGGGAATTTCTCGAACGCGAACCGCGGCACCTTCGTCACCACGTAATCGATGCTCGGCTCGAACGAAGCCGGCGTCGCGCCGCCGGTGATTTCGTTGCGCAGCTCGTCCAGCGTAAAACCGACCGCCAGTTTTGCCGCGACTTTGGCAATCGGGAAACCGGTGGCTTTGGAAGCCAGGGCCGAGGAACGGCTGACCCGCGGATTCATTTCAATCACGATCAAGCGGCCGTTATCCGGATTGACTGCAAACTGCACGTTGGAGCCGCCGGTATCGACGCCGATTTCGCGCAACACCGCCAGCGAGGCATTGCGCATGATTTGGTATTCCTTGTCGGTCAAGGTTTGCGCCGGGGCGACGGTGATCGAGTCGCCGGTGTGCACGCCCATCGGATCGAAGTTTTCGATCGAGCAGACGATGATGCAGTTGTCGTTACGGTCGCGCACTACCTCCATTTCGAATTCCTTCCAACCCAGAATCGATTCCTCGATCAACAGTTCGTTGGTCGGCGACAAATCTAGGCCGCGCTCGCAAATCTCGATGAATTCCTCGCGGTTATAGGCAATACCGCCGCCGCTGCCGCCCATCGTGAACGAGGGCCGGATGATGGTCGGATAACCGACCTCTTCCTGCGCGGCAAAGGCTTCTTCCATGCTGTGGGCGACTTTGGATTTGGCCACTTCCAGGCCGATCTTGCGCATGGCCTGATTGAACAGGTCGCGGTCCTCGGCTTTGTTGATGGCTTCCTTGGTGGCACCGATCATTTCCACGCCGTATTTGGCCAGCACGCCGTGCTTATCCAAGGCCAGCGCGCAGTTCAGTGCGGTCTGGCCGCCCATGGTCGGCAAAATCGCGTCCGGGCGTTCTTTTTCGATAATTTTTTCGACGGTCTGCCAGTCGATCGGCTCGATGTAAATCGCATCGGCCATGTCCGGGTCGGTCATGATCGTCGCCGGATTGGAGTTGACCAGAATCACCCGGTAGCCTTCTTCGCGCAAGGCTTTGCAGGCCTGGGTACCGGAATAGTCAAACTCGCAGGCCTGGCCGATGACGATCGGTCCGGCGCCCAGTAATAAAATCGATTTTATGTCGGTTCTTTTTGGCATATCACTCTATAAAAAACTGGGCTTAACGGGACTGGTCCATCAGCGTAATGAAATCGTCGAACAACGATTCCACATCGTGCGGCCCCGGACTGGCTTCCGGGTGGCCTTGAAAACTGAAGGCCGGTACGTCGGTGCGGGCGATGCCCTGCAAGCTGCCGTCGAACAGCGACACGTGGGTGGCTTTCAGATTGGCCGGCAAACTGTCGGGGCTGACCGCAAATCCGTGGTTTTGGCTGCTGATCATGACCCGGCCGCTAGCCAAGTCCTGGACCGGGTGGTTGGCGCCATGGTGACCGAATTTCATTTTCTCGGTTTTCGCACCGCTGGCCAGCGCCAACAATTGATGGCCCAGGCAAATCCCGAACACCGGTACTTTTTTCTCCAAAACAACCTTGATCGCCTCGATCGCGTAATCGCAAGGCTCCGGATCGCCGGGGCCGTTGGACAGAAACACCCCGTCCGGATTCAGAGCCAATACGTCGGCCGCCGGCGTTTTCGCCGGCACTACCGTGACCCGGCAGCCTCGGTTCGCCAATAGCCGCAGGATATTGCGTTTGACGCCGAAGTCGTAGGCGACGACATGTTTGACCAAGTCCGGCGCGGTTTCATGGCCGGCGCCCAATCGCCAGACATTTTCGGTCCACTCGTAGGCCTGGCCGGTGGTGACTTCCTTGGCCAAATCCATACCCTGCAAACCTGGGAAATCGGCGATTGCCCGGGTTGCCGCGTCGATATCGACGGTTTCGCCGGCCATGATGCAGCCGCGTTGGGCGCCTTTATCGCGCAGCAAGCGGGTCAGCTGGCGGGTATCGATATCGGCGATCGCCACCACATTGTGCTGTTGCAGATATTCGGGCAGGGTTTGTTGCTGGCGCCAGCTGCTGGCGAGCAACGGCAAGTCGCGAATCACCAAACCGCTGGCGAATACTTTTGCCGACTCGTCGTCCTCGGCGTTGGTGCCGACGTTGCCGATATGCGGGTAGGTCAGAGTCACGATTTGTCTGGCGTAGGAAGGATCGCTCAGGATTTCCTGGTAACCGGTCAGCGCCGTATTAAATACCACTTCCCCGACGGAACAGCCATCGGCGCCGATCGAAACGCCGTGAAACGCAGTCCCATCCTCTAATACCAGTAATGCGGGTTTATTCAAGATTGGCCACCTTAGATGTAGAAAACGGGATAAGCCTTGCGGCCGATCCCGTTCCGGAGAGATAAAAACAGCGAGATTTTACGAAATTATGCTTGTTTGGTCATTAACAATTTTCCGTTTTGGTGCACACCGGCCACACCGAGCCAAGAATCCTGGTCAACCGACGCCAACCGGCCTTCAATCCACCGACTCCCCGACCAATATGCCTTGCCTGGGATCATGGGCAATTAACAGTGTGATTCAATGTTCGGCTTTGTCCAGCTCGGCTTGTAACTTCTGCTGTTGCTCCGGGGTCAGCAGTTTATAGATCTGATTGTCGAGTTTAGCCTTATCCAACACGGCTTGCTTGTGCAATTCCAACGACTTTTCGACCAGGCTCAGGCTTTTCTCGTCGCTATAGTCGGCGGAAAAACTCAGTTTCCGTAACTCCTCGTGCATCGCCCGCCCCTGGCCCATCTTCTCCTTGCCCTGGCTAAACCGGTTCTGCAACAGGTTTTTGATCTCCGCCCGCTGCGCATCGCTCAGATTCAGCGGCCGCAGAAAGTGCGGCAGATGCTCGCCGGCAACAAACTCGCCATGACGAGCCGAATCGAAACCGCCCTCGCAACGAGGTTCGCCGTGGCGAGGGCCGGCGGCGACGGCAAGCGGCAACAGACTTACAACAATTAAGAACTTCTTCATAACAACTCCGTGACTTGGATTGATGGGATAAACGGCAACGCCGAGCAGCTATATGCCGGAATCCAGTATTGCAAACAGGGAGTTAACTGCGGTTAGCGCAAAGTAAAATTAAGTAAAAGCGGTTGGCGCGATTGCGCCGGCAACCGCTATCATGCGGCATCGAATTTTGGTGGAGTCAAAGCAGATGAGCAACGTGTTGATTATCGACGACGATGAGGAACTGGCGGGGCTGTTCAGCGAGTATTTGCAGCGGGAAGGCTTCGCAGTCGACATCGCCATGACCGGCCATTCCGGCCTGCAACAGGCCCTGTCCGGCAAACACCAATTGGTCATCTTGGACATCATGCTGCCGGACATCAAAGGCACCGAAATCCTGGCCCGAATTAGACTGGAGAGCCGGGTGCCGGTCCTGATGTTCACCGCCAAAGGCGACGATGTGGACCGGATCATCGGCCTGGAATCCGGTGCCGACGATTACGTGCCGAAGCCTTGCACACCGCGCGAGCTGGTCGCCCGAATCCGGGCGATTTTGCGCCGAACCCAGGCTGCTGCCGACCTCCGGCAACATGGGCCGATTTTGGTCGGACCGCTGCAAATCTGGAGCGAAAAACGCAAGGCGATCTGGTTCGACCAAACCCTGGAATTGACCAGCACCGAATTCAATCTACTCGAAGCGCTGGCTTGCCAGGCCGGCCAGGTGGTCAGCAAACAAGCCTTGTCGGAAAAAGCCTTGGGCCGGCCGCTGGCCCGCTTCGACCGCAGCATAGACGTGCACATGAGTAGTATTCGCCAGAAACTGGGCAATCAGGCCGACGGCCGCTCTTACATCCAGACCGTGCGCGGCCAAGGCTACCAACTGGTTAAGGATTGAGATGGGCCGCTTGTTCTGGAAGTTCTTTTTCGCATTCTGGCTGGCCTGGCTGACGGCGGGCATCGGTGTCGGCACGATATTCTGGCTGCGGGAATCGCAACAACAAGCGGAACGCGCCAATCAACCCAATGGGATCAACGTCAGGCATATCGCTTCGATGGTCAGTGTTGCCGCCAATTTGTTACCGCGCAGCGGCGTCGCCGGTTTGCGCGATTTTATCCATGCTTTGCGTCAGGAACGGTTTCCGCCGATTTTCGCGGTGGACGACCAGGACCGGGAATTGTTGGGCCGCGAAGTCTCGGCGGAGATTTTGCAACAGGCGCGGACGCTTTACGCAAACGGCCAATATCCGGACGCGATCCGCATGGTCTCTGCCGACGACGGCCACCGTTATCTGTTATTCGTACCGTCGCCGGAAAACGGTTTCGCCGACAATTTCAGAATGGCCCTGCCGCCCAATCCGCCGGACCTGCTGGGCTTGGCTGGCCCCGGCCAACGCCCGCCGCCCGACCGCGACAATCGCCGCCCGCCGCCGCGCACGCCGCCGTCGCCCATTGCACCGATACTGGCCGGCAGCGTCGCCAGCCTGGTTTTTAGCGCGCTGTTGGCATGGTACTTCGCCAGACCGATCCGCAATCTGCGCAATGCCTTTCATGCCGTGGCCCAAGGCCGGCTGGATACCCGTATCGGCCTGGGCATGGGCCGGCGCCGCGACGAATTAAGCGATTTGGGACGGGATTTTGACCACATGGCCCAGCAAATCGGCAATTTGGTCGGCGCTCAGCAACATTTGCTGCACGACGTGTCGCACGAATTGCGCTCGCCGTTGGCGCGGATTCAAGCTGCGATCGGGCTGGCCCAGCAACAGCCGGAAAAATTACCGGCAACCTTGGAGCGCATCGAACGGGAGTCTCAGCGCATCAGCGACTTGGTGGGCGAACTGCTGATGTTGTCCAGGTTGGAAGCGGGGATCAATAAGCAAACGTTCGAATTGATCAATATTGCCGACTTGTTGGCCGATATCGTCGAGGACGTCGGCTTCGAAGCGCAACAGAACGGAATTTCACTGGATTATTCCGGGATCGGCGACGCGCGCGGCTATTGCCTGCCCGAATTGCTGCACCGAGCCGTCGAAAACGTCCTGCGCAATGCGGTCCAGCACTGCCGGCGCGACGGTCGCGTGGCGTTAGCCGCCGATTTCGACCGTCATAATGCGCGCTTAAGAATCCGGGTAGACGATACCGGCCCAGGGGTTCCCGATCGAGATTTAACGGCGATATTTCAGCCGTTTTTTCGCAGCGGCACACCGGCGAAAGCCCAAAGTACCGGCTTGGGCCTGACCATCGCCCAACGCGCGATCGAAGCGCACGGCGGCCGGATCGGCGCCGAAAACCGCGAAGCCGGCGGCTTGCGCGTCACGATCGATATCCCGTTCCCCAGTCGGCAAACCAGTTGAGGATTTTATGGGTAGAGACAAACTTAGACTCCGGCCTCGGCTGGCCGCAGGTGCAGTCATGTCGGTCTTGGCATTCGGCGCCGAAGCCGGCCCGCACCACCACGTCCATGGTTTCGGCCGCCACTATCATCCCGGCTTCGGTTTTTACTTGGGAGTCCCACTGTTTCCGCGGCCTTATTATCCGGCTTATCCCTACTACCCGGCATATCCTTACTATCCGCGGGAAATCATAACGGTTCCGGCCCAACCGCCGGTTTACATCGAACGCGAACGACCAGCCACGCCTAACGCACCCTTGCCGGAAGGCTATTGGTATTACTGCGACAATCCGGCCGGCTATTACCCTTACATCAGCCAATGCCCCGGCGGCTGGCGCCAAGTCGCGCCAACGCCGCCGAATTGAGTGGAGACGCGTCATGAAACGTAACGGCGTTATCGGCTTGGTCGGCATTGTTTTGCTGGGCGGCGGCTGCGCCCACCTGCCATCCGGGCCGAGCGTGATGGCCTTGCCCGGCAGCAGCATGACGTTCGAGCAATTCCGCCAGGACGATTATCTGTGCCAACAGTACGCTGGCGGACAAGTCGGCGCCACACCGAATCAAGCCAGCGCGGATAGCCAGATCGGCAGCGCCGCCGTTGGTACGGCGGTCGGTGCGGCTGCCGGCGCGGCTTTGGGCGGTGGCGGCGGTGCTGCCATCGGCGCCGGTACCGGATTAATGGCGGGCACCATCGCCGGCAGCGGCGAAGCCCGCCGCGCCGGTTATGCCACCCAACAAAACTACGACAATGCCTACGTTCAGTGCATGTACGGCAAAGGCCACAAGGTTCCGGTATCGGCAGAATTTTCTGATCAATCCCCGGCGCAAAGGGTTACTCCGGCGAGAATTCCGCCGCCACCGCCAGGTTCTCCGCCGCCACCTCCCTACCGCTGATCCTCCGGCAAACAAATGGCTGGGGCAAACGCCGCTACAACGATCCTAAATAAGCGGCCAAAGCCTTGATATCGTCGTCGCTCAACGATTGCGCCATCGCATTCATTTGCGAAGCCTTGCGCGCACCTTTCTTGAAATCGGCCAGTTGCTTGGCCAGATATTGCGGTTGCTGACCGGCGAGCTTGGGCACCATTCCGGTTCCCTGCGCATTATTGCCGTGGCAGCCCAGACACATGCCGGCTTTTTCCTTACCCTGAGCGATCATGGTGGCATCAAGCCCGCCACCCGCCGATTTGCCCGGCAAGCTGGCGTAGTAAGCCGCCAGATTCTGCATGTCGGCTTCCGATAAACCGGCCGCAATCGGTTTCATCACCTCGTTTTCGCGTTGGCCGGACTTGAATTTGTTCAACTGGCTTTCGATGTAGATTGCACCTTGCCCGGCCAAACTCGGCCACAGCGGACTGCTACTGACGCCGGCGCTGCCGTGGCAGCCCTGGCAAACCGCCGCCTTGGCTTTGCCGGCATTGATATCCGCCGCATTCGCTCCGGCGGCAAACAACCCCAGCATGACGAATAATTTGATGTTGTAGTAGTTATTGTTCATCCCGATCACCCTTGGTTGGCTTGTTGTACAATCCGGTCAGCGCTTTCGCACCGGCGGGGAAGACTCATCATAGTCAGGCCGTTTTGAGTAAGCAAACCTAAAATCCCGTAAATCCCATCCCTAAGGAATAGGCCATGTCCTGGTTGCTATCGCTTTTCAATCAAGATTCCGTACCCCACACGCTACTCATCATCAGTCTGGTAGTCGCCAGCGGCCTGGTGCTGGGCCGCTTGTCGCTGGCCGGCATCCAGCTCGGCATCGCCGGCGTGTTGTTCTCCGGCCTGATCTTCGGCCATTTTCATCTCAGCATTAATCCGGAAGTCATGCACTTCCTGCGCGAGTTCGGCTTGGTATTGTTCGTTTACGCCATCGGCTTGCAGGTCGGTCCCAGCTTCGTCAGCGCCTTCTTCCGTTACGGCCTGCACTTGAACGGGCTGGCCGCCGCCGTGGTTTTGCTGGGAGCGTTGATAGCGGTACTGATCAGCATCGTCGGCGACATTCCGATGCCGGTCGCGGTGGGCCTGTTTTCCGGGGCGACGACCAATACCCCATCGCTGGCTGCGGCCCAACAAGTCTTGGGCAGTTTGCCGAATATCAGCCCGCAGACCCTAAAAATGCCGGGCTTGGGTTACGCCGTGGCCTATCCGTTCGGCATTGCCGGAATCATTCTGGCGATGCTGTTGAACAAGCGCCTGTTCAAGATCGATATCGCCGACGAAGCCAAGCTGTTCGACGACAACCAGCAACAGCAAGCGCACGTACCGATCTGGAAGGACTTGAAAGTCGAAAACCCCAATCTTAACGGCCTGATGCTGAGCCAGATTCCGTTTTTCGAAGGCATGAACGTGGTCATGACCCGAATTCTGCATAACGGCCAGGTCGACGTCGCCGGCCAGGACAGTCGGCTTGCGGTCGGCGATACGATCCGGCTGGTCGGCGAGCGCGAACCGCTGGAGCAACTAAAAATCCTGATCGGCCCGGAATCGGATATCGACCTGAAACAAATTGCCACCAATCTGCACAGCAAACGTTTGGTGGTCACCAATAAGGCGGCGATCAATGAAACCATCGGCAACCTCTGCCTGCTTTACGGCGTCACGATCTCGCGGATTCACCGGCCGGACGTCGAATTTTCGCCGACCAGCCACGTGCATGTGCAATTCGGTGACGAGTTGCACGTGGTCGGCAGCCAGGATGCACTGACCAGCATCGAAAAAGCGCTGGGCAATTCGCTAGAGGAACTGGACCATCCGCAAATCATGCCGATCTTTATCGGCATCTCGCTGGGCGTGTTGTTGGGCAGTTTTCCGCTATATCTGCCCGGCATCCCGTCCGCGGTCAAATTGGGCATGGCCGGCGGGCCTTTGCTGGTGGCGATCATGCTCAGCCGGATCGGCAATTGGGGCGCGATGACCTGGCATCTGCCGAAAAGCTCCAACATCATTTTGAAGGACATCGGCATCGTGCTGTTTTTGGCCTGCGTCGGGCTGCATTCCGGCGACCAATTCGTCGAAACCCTGGTCAAGGGCGACGGTTTTTACTGGATGGCCTGCGCCGCACTGATTACGCTGCTGCCGCTATTGGCCGTTGCTGCGGTTGGCCGCATCTTCTATAAATTGAATTTCCTGTCGCTGTGCGGTCTGTTGGCCGGCAGCATGACCGATCCGCCGGCGCTGGCCTTCGCCAACAATCTGAGTCCGTCGGCGGCGGTGTCGATGGCTTATGCGACGGTGTATCCGCTGGTGATGATTTTGCGCATCATAGCCGCGCAATTGATTATTTTACTGGTCAACTAAGCCTGATTCGGCGGATGCATGATTAGCGACAGCGCCGCCGCAATGCCGGCCAACACCGAAAATCTGGCGCCGTGCGACGGCGAACTGTATTTGCTGCACGGGTTTTACCCGAGCAATACCGCCGACCGTTATTTTCAAGACCTACTGCACGGCCTGGCATGGCAAACCGAGCAAATCCAAATCTTCGGCCGCTTGCTGACAGTGCCGCGGCTGATGGCTTGGTACGGCGATCCGGACGCCCATTACCGCTATTCCGGCGTCGACCACGCTCCGCTGCCTTGGAACGGAGCTTTATTGGCGATAAAAGCCGACCTGGAATCGGTTTGCCGGAATCGCTTCAATAGCGTGCTGGCCAATTTATACCGCGACGGCCGCGATTCGATGGGCTGCCACGCCGATAACGAGCCGGAACTGGGCGCCAATCCGTTGATCGCATCGCTCAGCCTCGGCGACAGCCGTCTGTTCCGCCTGCGTCACAACCGCAGCAAACAGCGGCTGGATATCGAATTGGCCAACGGCGATTTGCTGGTGATGGCCGGCGCGCTGCAACACCATTGGCGCCACGAACTGCCGAAAACCCGGCAAATCAAACAAGCACGGATCAATTTGACGTTTCGGCGGATTTTGCCAGCCAATTGAGCCGGGCGATGCGCAAGGCATTGATCTTGTCGACCAGCATGCGGCTCAACGCCGGCTCCGCCGCTGCGTTACCAAGTCGGGTAGTATCGCCGTCCAGTTTCACCAGATAGTCGCCGTCGTCGCTGAATACGCTGACCTTATCGCGATTGTCGCCGCGGCGGTGGGCGATAAAGCGCGGCGGCGCGGCATGCTCGCCCCACAACACGCCTTGCCAAGCACTACTGCATTGGCTGCCGTCGACCATGCCTTGCAAGGTATTGAACACATCGGTCTGTTGAAATTGCCGGTCCTCGTCTGCGTGCCCGCTAGCGGACACCACCAGCAGCGGCACTTTGGCCGAGGCTTTGTAATGGCCGAAGTGCGCGGCTTCTTCCTGCTTCAATGGCGTCATCGAATGGTGGTCGCCGACGATCAGCAGTATGCCGTTGCGAAAAAATCCGGCGTCCTGCAATTGCCGGTAAAAATGGCCCAATTGTTTGTCGGCATAACGAAACGCGGCCTCTTCCGATTTTTGTTTGGTTTCCGGATCGAGATAAGGATGGTGGGTGCTGACGGTTTTGATGAACAACAACAGCGGTTGTGGTCCAGCTTTGGCGATTCTATCCAGCGCCCGCAGGTAAAGAGCTGCGTCGGGCGCGGCGCGAAAATGAAACCGTTCCCAACCCGCATAATCGGGATGGTCGTGGCCCTCGACGTAATCGAAGCCGATGCTGTTGGCCCAGACTCCGGTATTGCCGAATTCGAGATCGGCGCTGGTCAGAAATTCGCTGCGGTAGCCGCGCGCTTTTAGCCGATGCGGCAACGATTGTTCGACAGCGTAAAACCCGGCAAAAGACGCGCTACCGCCGTCGGAATAGCTGGACGGCGAATAGATCGGCGACAAGCCGGTCAGCAGAGCGATTTCTCCGTCTTCGGTGATGAACCCGTTTGCATAGAAGTTACGAAACGCCAGATGGTTTGCCGCAATCGCATCGAGTTGCGGCGTCCAATCGCGAATCCCGGAAAAGTAACGGCTTTGGTAGGCGGACAGCGATTCCACCATCAGTATCACGATGTTTTTGGTTTGCGCCGGCTCGGCGTGGCAAGTTTGCGCTTCGTCGTAGCGAAAGCCGCGGATAAACTCGGCGCTGTAAGGCTCAGCCTCGGAACGTATGGTCAGGTTGTAATCGAAAACGTTTTTATAAATCCAGGCGTGGGCGTAAACGTCGTTATCGGTGAAACCGGAAATTAACGGCAGCCCGGCGATAGCAAACAACGGCAGTTTACGGTTGCGTTCAGCGGGAAGGCGGTACGGTACCGAGACCAACGCGGCAATCGCAGCCAACAGTATCAGCAAGATTCCCCACAAGGCCCAATCCGGTAATCCGTAAATTTGCTGAATGTACTTATGCGAATAGCCGGCGTATTTGATCGCATCGCCGAGTGCCAGATGGGTGTCGAAATTGGCGATGACCAAATAATCGATCCAGTAAATCGCAAACAGGACTAATGCCAGCAGGCGCAACAGTGCCGAAACCACACGCCAAATACCTGGCCAACACGACAGGTACAGCAGCAACAGCAATACCGCATAGACCACCGCGTCGTTAGCCAACACCCGGGCCCATCCCAGGAAACGGGTGCCGGTGTATTCGTAGATAAAATGATCTACGAACAGGCCTTTCAGTAGCAACGGCGCCAATAGGAAGGCAAATACACCCAAGCGCTTGGCCATGCTGGGCTAAACCGCGTGCTTGGGTTTTAACAGATGAAAAATATCGACTTCGATGGAACCGAACGCGACTATCCATAACAACGCGTCGTAGCCGTCCAACCAGGCGCCCCGCGCCAACCAGATCCCGGCCATCGCCAGCAGACCGGCAAAAGTCACAATCGTCGCCAGCCAAAACAGCCGCTCGTGGCGGCGTACGTAGTCCGGCCAGCGGACTTCGGTTTCCAAGATCGCAATCAATCCAAACCAAAGCGCGGAGTTGGCGATATCCAGCCATTCGTTATCGCGCCAATAACTACCGAAAACCAACCCGATCACCGCGATCAAACTGCTGCGCAAACGGCGCATGGCTGTTTCCCCCAGCGGCAACTCGACCTTATTCGCTTCCAGTTCGTAAATCACCAGTAACACCAGCCAGACCAAGGCGTCGGTAAAACTGGTCAGCGTATCGGTAAAACCGTAGATGACGGCATTCAGCGCCAGCAATGCCAGAATCGCCAATTTGAATTTAGGATATTGGATCGCGGAGGTATTGAACATGATCGACAGGCCCGACATGCCGAAAAAGGCAAGAAAAAATTTGCAAATCAAAAGGGCTTTAGCGACGCTAAAGCCCTGGAGTGGCGGAGCCGTTTATTTGACGAAACAGGCTTTCTCGGCTTCGGCTTCGGCTTCCTTCAAGCGGGTGCGTAAATCCTTGGATTGCTTAGGGTCGCGGAACGCGGCGCCGGCTTCTCCGGCGGTTTTCTGCATCTGGCTGAAGGTTCTGGCCGCTTCGTATTCGGCAAAACTCAATTTCTCGGCGATCTTGTCGATCTTGCAGCCACAGGCGTACTGGCTGATGTAGGTCAAGCCGCCGTGTTTTGCGACGCATTCCAAAACGTAATCGACTCGGTCGCGAGTCGGGTAATCGTTGACCATTGGCGCAGGCTCGGCCGCGGCAGCTTCGGCATCCGGTTTTGCGCTCTGTTCGGTGACGGCGCAACCGCTAAGCAAAACCAAAGCGCTGAGCATCGGGATCAAAAAGTTTTTCATGGTGCTGGCTGTTTCGTTGTAGTTAAAAAGTTACTGTTCGGCGGCGAAATCGACAATTTGCTTCAATTGCGGGTTCATTTCGCCGGCAAATTTGTTCAGCGCCGGATTGTCGGCATCTTCCGGCAGCAAATGGGTACGCACGATGGTTTTACCCTCGAACTGATAGGTGACGACATTACAAGGCATATAAGCGATGGCGTGCGGCGTGATGTCGAGCACCGTTTTCGCCAAGGTCAAATTGCAAAATTGTAGCGTGTCGTATTCGGGAAAATTCTCCGCGCCGCGTTCGCGAATCACCTTGCCGACCCGGCTATGGCCCGTGATCCGAAAGTTGTGCTCGGCAATCGCCACCTGCAATTCGGCCAGAACCTCGTCGTAAGGTTTGTTGGTCTCGACCTGGTAATACGTCACCGTCTCGGTGTGCAGTGCGGGACCGGCGCAGCTTGCAATCAGCGGCAAGCTTGCGAAAATGACGGCTCTGTTAAACATCGGCAAAGCTTACCATCATGAACGGGCAAAACAAAGTGAGCGGCGTGGTGCTGGCCGGCGGTTTGGCGCGACGGATGCAGCAGCAAGACAAGGGACTGATTTTGTTCGACAACCGGCCCTTGGTCAGCTATGCGCTGGCGGCGTTAGCGCCGCTTACCGACACGTTGGTGATCAGCGCCAACCGTAACCAGGAGCTATACCGCGGCTTCGGCTACCCGGTGATCAGCGACGCCAGCGCCAACTTCGACGGCCCGTTGGCCGGTATTCTCGCCGCATTGCAAACCGCACCGGCGGGCATGTTACTGACCGCACCGTGCGATTCGCCTTTCGTCCGCACCGAACATTTGCAAAAGCTGCTGCGGGCCTTACACGGCAGTAGCGCCGGCATTGCGGTAGCTTTCGACGGCGAGCGTTTACATCCCGTGTTCGCGGCCATTCAGACCCATTTACGCGACGATTTACAGGAGTACTTACTGCGCGGCGAGCGTAGATTGCAGACTTGGTTTCGGCAACACCCGCTGATGGAAGTCGATTTCAGCGCTACACCCGAGATTTTTGCCAACATCAACACCCCGGTCGAATTGCAAGCCCTGCAATCGCGCGGCTAACTCGACCATCACCAATTTCAGGGGAGGCGCCACGCGGATTACCCCACATACAGTGCAGTATGTCTTTTCCGGCCGCTTGTGCTAACGTTGAATTATTTAACGGCCATTGCCTGGAATTGAAATGAAGCCCACACAGATCCGTAAATTCATGCCCGCCCTGCTATTACCGGTTTTCATCGTTCAATTCCAACCCGCCATCGCGGCAAACACGGCGGCGGCTCAGGACCAGCTGCGCATCCACACAGGGCTTCCGCGCCGGGCCAGCGACTCTTTGTTCTCCTATACCGTGGAGTGGCGTATCGACGACGGCGAAACCTACCGGTCCACCGGTTTAAGTTTTTTGAACTCGTCAAAATTGGACCACGACAAACCGGAGGCTTATATAGCCAAAAAGCTGTGGACCGCAATGAAGGACGGCATGGTCCAACTCGACCCTAACTGGCGCGGGGTCACCGTGGCCCAACCCAAGGAACAGCCAGAACTGGTGATTACCAACAAAGCCGGATATTCGGTAACCAACGTCACGATTCGCGACTATTCCAATCAAGCACTTAAGTACGACTTGTCCGATAAAAGTTTCAACAGCGCGGGTGTGCAGGTGGCGATTGATTTGGTGTATACCGCCGACGTGGAATATTTGGACGACTTCACCGCCAAAAAAGCGCATTCGGCTTCTCAGGGTGAAATCGCAATTGCCATCGACGGTCAAACTCCGATCCGAATCAAAACCGACGGTAAAACCAGTAAAGAACTGGAACAAGAAATTGCCGGCAAACTCAGTGTCGCACAATTGGCGCAAACTCCGCTGTATCCGGGCATGGTCAGTACCGATACCCGTAACAACAAACCTTTCGACGGTAGCGAGCTTCAGCTACTCAACCTGCCGGCAAAATCCATCTCTATCGATATCAGCGACCCGGCTTTAGGGGTGTTGACCAAATTTAAATTCAAAGATGACAACCGTTCTCTGCAGGTAGCCGAGCCGAGATTCATGCTGTCAGCGTTAGCTCTCGCCACCGCACTGGCTTTGTTTTACTTTTGGCGCAACAGCCAACGGAAACCGTCTAAATAGCAATCGCCGGTACGGCGATAAAGCGTTCGCCCATTACTCACCCGCCGGCAACACCATGCTAGGCGGACGGCTTGCCGGATTTTCGCCAAAACCAGACACCTAAGCCAACCACACCGGCGACCAGAAACAACATCAAAATCGGGTGTTGGTAAAACGTGTCGAAAAACGCTCCTGTGGTTTGCGATGTTGCGCGGTAATACGGTCCCATAAGTTTCTCCCCTGCAATCGGTTATTTTTCTATCAAGGCAAAGCCTTGCTAACTGAAGAAATTACCGCGTAAAACAGGCTTGTCCAATGCCAAACCTAAATTGCCTGCGCTCCACCCCCAGTACTGAAAATTACAAGGGCAGCGACGTGATTCTGCAGACAACAAAAAACCAGGCCTGTAACCCAGGGCCTGGTTTTTTAGGGGCTGAAATTAGCGGCCTGGTCGACGCCGGATGCCGAGTCCGCCCAACAGTACGCTACCCATCAACACGAATGCCGCAGGCACGGGCACCGGAGTAGTGGTCGCCAACACCCGGAATTGTCCGTCCCAAGCTGCCGGGCCGGAAAAGTTCAGGCGAAAACTATTGACGCTGGAAAACACGGCGGGATTGCTGAATGCGTCGAACCCGAGCCAAAAATTTCCTGGACCGCTGAAACTTTGCACACCGCTAGTCGAAGTTCCGTTCGCGACCATTTCAACTTTTACGCCCAAATCAATGCTCAATATCTCCAACAAAATCGCGTTGCCATAAGCCTTAAAGTTGATCGGATCGAAATTCCAAACAATAGACGCCGTGCCGGCCGAAGTACCACCGTTGACGATTTTCAATACATTCCCGCCGGAAACGATTTCTTCCTTATTGGCATATGTCGTACCGCTGGCTACGGCAATAAAGGTACGCGAGGCATTGGTCAAATCGGTACCGGTCAATTGATTGACGGTAGTCGGACTACCGACCGAATTGCCTCGGTCAATCGCCGTCTGGGCGTGGCTAAAATTATCGATCGTCAAAACGCTGGCATCAGCATAAGGCGTGATAAACAGGGTGCAGAGCAGCGACAACGCCGACAAACTGGATTTCAAGGCTTTTATAAACATGGGGAATAGTCCTGACGTTAAACGGAAATGGATTCGCGCTTCACAGCTTGAAGAGCAACACTTTTTTTCGGCGATCTGAAGCTGGTCGCCAGCAATCCGATCGCTAACAGAGCGACTACCGGCGGCTCGGGTACCGTGTTGTTAGAAGTTGCTAACAGCTTGAATTGCGCATCCCAAGCATCTCTTCCTTGAAATTTGAGTTCTAGGCTATTCAAATTGGAAAACACGCCGGGATCGGAAAACTGGGTAAAGGCGATGACATGCTGGCCGAGCCCCAAATCGGTAAAGCCGAAAATCGAGCTGCCATTGGCAATCAACTGCACTTGGTGGCTCAAATCCATAAATTCGGTGGCAAACGTAAATGCACCCGCCAATGAGGCCAGATCAGTCGTGTCGAAGCTATAGAAAACGCTGGCAATACCACCGCTCGGACCGTTGCTGACGGTCAGCAAACCCGCTTCAACCACCACCTCGGAGGTATCGCCATTCGAAAACGGGGTCGCGGTCAGCGTGCGGGTAATACCATTCAAGCCGGAACCGACGATGGCCACCGGACCGTCGCTACCGTTATCGACTGCTTGAAAATCGGAAAAGTCGTCGATTAATTTCGCGGAGACAGCATGTTCCGCAAACAAGGTTAGGGATAGGGCGATTAAGACTAAGCGTAATCCAGGCAAATATTTGTCCACTTTTTTCATCCTTCTTTGCATCAGTAATATAACGTTGGATAGTACGGAACGAATTCCTTAACCCTATACAAAGCACGCCCTGTGCCAATATCTATAAAATTTTTAGAATCAATTATTTGACTCCGTTCACAATCAATTTTTCCAATATGCCGGAATGACATCACTGGCAGCGGAATGACAGGTGTGGCAGTATTGCCAGGCAATATTGCCAATCCCTCCGCCAGCCCATAGACTCACGCCTCACCGACCAAGACTTTCCCGACGTAAGCCATGAGCCAACTGTTCACAGCGTTTTGTTTAGGCCCGATGACCTTGCCCAACCGGATTGTGATCGCCCCCATGTGCCAATATTCGGCCGTCGACGGCATAGCCTCCGATTGGCACCAGATCCATCTCGGCAATCTGGCACTGTCCGGCGCCGGGCTGCTGATCATCGAAGCCACCGCAGTCGAAGCCCGCGGCCGCATCTCGCCGGCCGACCTCGGCCTTTGGTCCGACGCCTGCGCGGCGGCCTTGGGTAAAATCCTGGATTCGATTCGGCGCTATTCGCCGATGCCGATTGCGATTCAAATCGCCCACGCCGGCCGCAAAGCCTCTACCGCGCCACCATGGGACGGCGGCCATCCGTTGGGCGCAAACGACGGCGGCTGGCAGCCGGTCGCCCCGTCTCCGCTGGCTTTCATGCCCGAGGATATGCCACCTCAGGAACTGAGCCAGCTCGACATGGTGCAAATCGAGCAGGCTTTCGTATCGGCGGCACAACGGGCGCAACAGATCGGCGTCGACGCGATCGAAATCCACGCCGCACACGGCTATCTGTTACACCAGTTTTTGTCGCCGCTGGCCAACCTGCGGGATGACGAATTTGGCGGTTCGCTGGAAAACCGGATGCGCTTTCCGCTGGCGGTATTTGCGGCGATGCGTAGCGCGGTTTCCGAGCGAATACTGATCGGAGTCAGGATTTCGGCCACCGATTGGGTGGCCGGCGGCTGGGATGTCGAGCAAAGCATCGTGTTTGCCAACGAATTGAAAGCGCGCGGTTGCGCCTTCATTCACGTCTCCAGCGGCGGCCTGTCGCCGCAACAGAAAATCCCGTTAGGCCCCAACTACCAAGTGCCGTTGGCAGAAGCGATTCGTGCCGGCTGCGGGTTGCCGACGATTGCAGTGGGTTTGATTACCGAAGCAGAAGCGGCAGAAGCCATAATTGCCGAAGGCCGGGCCGACTTGGTCGCGATCGCTCGCGGCATTCTGTACGATCCGCGCTGGCCCTGGCATGCCGCGGCGAAACTCGGCGCACAGGTTGACGCGCCACGGCAATATTGGCGCTGCCAACCGAGAGAATTGAAGCAACTGTTCGGCGACATCCGGTTTCGCCAACGCTAACTTGCCCGTCAAGGCCAAGCGCTAGACCGCGTTAAAAATACGAAATATCGTGCGCTTAGCGATATTTCGTCTCCGTTGCGCCAATCCTAGGGTTGCCGGAGCAGCGTTCCCGCCACGCCTTACAATAAAAACAATTTCATTTCAATGAATTGCAGCATCTTGATTCGATTAAATCCGCAATGGCACGGCTCTTGATCGATACGGTAAAAAAGTCGCCGGAAAACGGCCTACACAATCCCTTTACCGACAGAGCTGACCATGAAAAACGAACCCAATCTTTTTTTGAACCCGATTCCAGCATTTTCCTGTTCCGACAATATTGCGGCCTCGCAATGGCTGAAGCCAACCTCGTGCGGCACAGCTCCCGGCAAATGCGAACCGCTGAACCAAAACTTCGCGGAAATCGCCGAATTGCAGAAAGCCCTGGCTTTGAGCCAACGCCAACTGGCCGACGCGAAACGTCAAATCGAAGCGTTGAATGCCGACCGAGCCGAACTCAGCCAACAATTGCAAGAAGCCGGTGAACATTACCACCAGGCCTTACATGCGGCCCATCACGACGCACTGACCGGCCTGGCAAACCGGACATTGCTGCAAGACAGGCTGCAGCAAGCGATGGCTCGGACAAACCGTCAACAATCGCAACTCGCGTTGTTGTTCATCGATCTGGACGATTTCAAAGCCGTTAACGACACCTTAGGCCACGCCGCCGGCGACCGTCTGTTGACCGAGGTCGCCAACCGGCTGCAAACCTGCATCCGCAATTGCGATACCGCTTGCCGTTACGGCGGCGATGAATTTTTGGTGTTGCTGACCGACATCGAAAATTCGGCACAGTTAAACGCGGTAATCGACAAAGTCTACGAAAACCTGATCGCGCCCTACGCCTCGGCCATTGGCTACCTGACGCTGGATGTCAGCATCGGCACCGCGATTTACCGCCGCGGCAAACAATCCTGGGACGAGTTGATCAGACAGGCCGACCAAGCCATGTACCTGGCGAAGGCCGCCAAGGCTTGAGTCCGGTTGCGGGATCGAGGCCGGGCTAGTCCAGTCGGCGCAGTGCGACGAATTTGTTAGCCGGCCCCAGTTCCATTTCGAAATAGCCCTGAATGCCGTTTTTGGTGAGATAACGTTGAATATTGCCGGCCGGAAACTGAATTCGCCGGCCGTCGTCGGCTAGAACGCTGATGGTTTTGGCGTGACCTTGATAAACAGCCAGAAACCGATCGTAACTCAGATCGAGTCTAAAGCGGATGAATTGGTTGACCATACACAAGGCCGGCCCGGAAGCGACGACCGGACCGGCCCTTAAATCGCTTAACGAGCGTTTTGCAATGCGGCGATCCGCTCTTCCAAAGGCGGGTGGCTCATAAACAGACGTTGCACGCCGCCGCCGTTAATCCCGAATGCCGCCAACTCGCCGGGCAATTGCGCGGGTTCGTGCGCACGCTGCAAAGCGCGCAAGGCACTGATCATTTTCTGCCGGCCGGCCAATTGGGCACCACCAGCATCGGCGCGGAATTCGCGGTAACGCGAGAACCACATCACCAGCATCGAAGCCAAAATCGACAACGCAATTTGCGCGACCATTTGGGTGATGTAGTACGCCGGGCCGTAACCGCGTTCGGTTTTGAACACCGCCCGGTCGACCACATAACCGATGATGGTGGCGAAGAAATAGACAAAGGTGTTGACCACGCCCTGCATCAAGGCCATGGTCACCATATCGCCGTTGGCGACATGGCTGATCTCGTGGCCGACCACCGCTTCGACTTCGTCGGCATTCATGCTCCTGAGCAAACCGGTACTGACCGCGACCAAAGCGTTGTCGCGATTGGCTCCGGTCGCGAAGGCGTTGGCTTCCGGCGCGTCGAAAATACCGACTTCCGGCATGCCGATACCCGCCATTTGCGCTTGGCGCGCTACCACGCTGACCAACCACTGTTCGGTCTGGTTTTGCGGCTGCTCGATCACATGCACGCCCATCGCGCTTTTTGCCGACCATTTCGACATGAACAGCGAAATGACCGAACCGGTCATACCGAACACGGCGGAAGTCGCCAGCAAACCTTCGATATTCAGATTTACGCCTTGAGCATCCAGCGCGCCTTTCAAGCCTAAAACGTTAAAAATGATGCTGATCGCAATCATGATGGCCACGTTGGTAGCCAAAAACAGCAATATTCTCATCATGGCGTAACTTTCCTGTGTTGTTATGGTGTGGTGGCGATTTGGGGCGCCAAAAGATTAAATTCAAGGTTATAGAGTGATAACATCATTCAAAGTTTACTCAGAGGCAGATAAAAATGAAAAGAATAAAGTCCCTGCTATTGCTCATGCTTACCAGCTTGCCGACCCTGGCCGCCAGCCCGGAACACGAGGCGGTGTTAAAACAATTGCACTTGCCACCGGGGTTCAATATCCGGATTTTCGCCGACAATCTGCCCAACGCCCGGCAAATGGCATTGGGCGACAAGGGCGTGGTCTACGTCGGTTCCCGCCAAGGCAACGTCTATGCCGTGCAAGACAAGGACGGCGACGGCGTAGCCGACCAGCGCTTCGTCATCGCCGAACAGCTCAACCTGCCGAACGGCGTCGCTTACAAAGACGGCTCGCTGTACGTGGCCGAAATCCAACGCATCATCCGCTTCGACGAAATCGGTATGCGGCTGGCCAATCCGCCGAAACCGGTGACCGTATACGACCAATTTCCGTCCGACCGCCACCACGGCTGGAAATATTTGCGCGTCGGCCCCGATAACAAACTGTACACCGCGGTCGGTGCGCCTTGTAACGTCTGCGATCCGGAGCAACCGATCTACGGTTCCTTGTTGCGGATGAACCGCGACGGCAGCGGTCTGGAAATATTGGCGCGCGGTATCCGCAATACGGTCGGTTTTGATTGGGAAACCCGGACCGGCCATTTGTTTTTCAACGACAACGGTCGCGATCACCTGGGCGACGACCTGCCGCCGGACGAGCTGAACGAATGGACCCCGACCAACCAACACTTCGGTTTTCCCTACTGCCATGGCGGCAATGTTGCCGACCCGGAATTCGGCGCCGGCAAACAATGCTACAAATTTGCGGCGCCGGCCTGGCGCTACAAGGCTCACATCGCGCCGCTGGGCATGCGCTTCTATACCGGCAAGCAATTCCCCGACGTCTATTTCCGGCAACTGATCGTGGCGCAACACGGCTCGTGGAACCGCAGCCAACCACAGGGCTACCAAGTCGACATCGTCAAATTCCGCGAGGGCCAGCCCTACAACGAACAGCCCTTCATCAGCGGCTGGCTGACGCCGAAGGGCGAGGTATTAGGTCGGCCCAACGACGTGCTGCAACTGCCGGACGGCAGCTTGCTGATCAGCGACGACAGCCTGGGCGTGATTTACCGGGTGACCTACGGCCGATGAGCGACAAGCGTTTCGAAATACTGGATTGCCGCACCGTCTACCACGGCTTTTTCCGGCTCGAGCAATATACGCTGCGGCACACGCTGTTCAACGGCGGCTGGAGCCAGCCGCTGACGCGGGAATTGTTCCGCCGCGGCAATTGCGTGGCGGTGCTGCTGTACGACCCCGACCGCGACGAAGTCGTCATCATCGAGCAATTCCGGGTCGGCGCGATTTTGCAGCCGCAACGGGCCTGGCTGTTGGAGATCGTGGCCGGTGCCATAGAAGAAGGCGAAACCGCCGAAGACGTCGCTTACCGCGAAGCGCGGGAAGAAGCCGGCTGCGAAATTCTGGACTTGATCGAGATTCAACAATTTTTCACGACACCGGGCGGCGCCTCCGAATGGATCACGCTGTATTGCGGCCGGGTCGACAGCAGCCACGTCGGCGGCATTCACGGCCTGGACGAGGAAGACGAGGACATCCGGGTCAGCGCTATCAAATTCGACGAAGTGTTCGCGATGATGGAACGCCGCGAAATCGAATCCGGCATTCCGATCATCGCCATCCAGTGGCTGTATATCCACCGCGACCGGCTGCGGGCGCGCTGGCTAACCGCCGCTGGGCAGCCGGCGTAATTTGCCGGCCGTGGCCGGTTAACGCGTCTTTAACGAGCCGCTGCGGCCTAACCAGGGATTGGCTTTTTCCTGCAACCACGCCTGGGCGAACGCATCGTGTTTAACGATCATGTCCAAAAACGCGGTTGTGGTGCCGATGACGGCGGCAACGTGTTTATAGCCCTGCTCCCGCCGGACTTCTTCACTGCGGGAACTGCCGAACCAGGAACTGCTGCCGCCCGGCAGTCCGCCCGCGCCACCGCGACGGCGACCGCCTCCAATCGGAGGCTCGCCAGCCATCGCCGCGTCACTGCGCCGGTCCGCCGCTGCGAAACGGCCGCCCGGTTCCGACCCCGCCAGTAGCTTATGCCCACCATCCTGCAACAGTAATAAGTATTTGCCGCCGGCCGGCGCGTATTCCCACAGAGCGGTTCTGACCGGCGCCGAGCTGATCGCATACGGATCGTTGTCTTCGCTACCGGTAACGCTCAACATCGGCAAGGATAACTTTTGAAACCGGCCGCGCACTTGGCCTTCGGCCAAATCCACCGACGGACTCAACACGATGGCCGCAAGCGGCTGCAAATCGCCGCGGTCAGGCATATCGGCTGCGAACGCTTCTCCGGCGGCAGCGGAAACGGTTTGCCCGCCCAAATCGTAACCGGCCAAAACCACTTTGGAAAAATCCGCCGCGGCAAATACCGGCACGTGCATCTCGGCCCGGAGTTTCAGTTGCCGATAAGCCCAATACAAATGCCCGAGCCGGCTCTTTAAACGCTCCGGCGCAAAATATTGATGGCCGACGTAATGCAATTCGCTGCTGCGCGCGGAACGCGATTGCCGCGGCCGTTTTTCGCCGAACCAGGAGTCGCCGCCGGGTTCCCGCGCCGGCGGGCTTTCTGCGTCCAGTTCCTCGACCGGGCCGAAGGCATCTTCGTCCGGCAGGTCGAACTTACGCTCGGCTTCCAATTGTTTCAACGCCTGGGCGATTTCCACCGGCTGTAAGCTGAATACCGCATAACCGGCCTTGACCCAATTTTCCCGCCACAACTTACCGGCCCTTGCGTCTTCGCCGATACTGGGCAGATAAATCACCAGCGGATAACGGCCCGGCATTTTCGGCGCAAGCATTTCCACATCCAGCTCGACGCCGTCGTGCACCCACAGATCGTGCGCCGAATCCAGCTCGAAACTGCCAGCCGGTTGGTAGGCACCGGAGCGAAGCATTTGGTCCAGTTTTGCCGTTTGGTCTTCCATATCCGGCAGCGACGGGCGGGACGAACAGGCACCGAGCATGGTCAGGAGTGCAGTTGCCAAAACCAGGCGAAATTCTGGAGAAAACTTCGAAAAAACGGACATCGGTGTGAAACTCCGGCGCGGGTAACATAAAAAGATCCAAGTCATAGTCTCAAGTATGCCCAAAATAAAGTAAATCGCCGTCTGCCGAATGTAAAAATAAATTAAGCCGCAAACCGCTGCCATTCAGCCGGATCAATGCCGAAATAAACCGCATGAAATGCGCGGCAAATTTCACCGCCGCCCGCATCGTTGTACAATGCGCGTTTTTCAGTACATTATCGGTTTGCGTATGGGCTTCGAACAATTAGCATCGCTGCGGGATCAACTGGCGCAACAGGCCGCCGCCGAAAAAGCGAAAAAGCAAGAGCAGAAAAAGCAACACCAAGCGCCGAGCGCGGACGTCGACCCGGTCGTGCAAACCATCGGCCAGTTGCAGAAACGTTTTCCGGCCATCTTCCCGAAAAGCCCCAATCCGAAAGTCCCGCTCAAAATCGGCATCCACAACGACTTGGTCGAACAGTCCGAACAACTCGGCATCGCCAAGGAAGCCTTGTTAGAAGCGATCAAAACCTGGTGTACCGGCAACCGCTATTGGGCCTGCATGGTCGAAGGCGCGATTCGGGTAGATTTGAACGGTAACGAAGCCGGCCGCGTCACCAAAGACAACGCCACCCAGGCGCAACGGCTGAAGTACCGGTCGCAGAAAAGAAAGCCGAAAAAAGCCGCAGCCAAACCCGCTCAGCCAGCTCCCGCCGCAGAATAAGGCCGACGAGGCGCAGGGATGGAATCTTTCGCCGCACTTCCGCCCGCCAACCCGACGCTGTCGCACCGGCAGCGCCTGCGTTACATTTTGAGCGGCTCCGCCGGCAATCTGGTCGAATATTTCGACTGGGCCATCTACGCCGCCTTCGCCCTGTACTTTGCCCCGCTGTTCTTTCCGGAAGGCGATCAGACTGCGCAATTGCTGAATAACGCGGCAGTATTCGCCGTCGGTTTCGTGTTCCGCCCGCTGGGCGGCTGGCTGCTCGGCAGTCTGGCCGACCGCAAAGGTCGCAAGAGCGCACTGCTGTTATCCGTGAGTCTGATGTGCCTGGGCTCGTTGATCATCGCCTGCGCGCCGGCTTACGCCGAAATCGGCAACTGGGCGCCGGCTCTGCTGCTGTTTGCCCGCATGCTGCAAGGCTTCAGTATCGGCGGCGAATACGGCAGCTCGGCCACCTACCTCAGCGAAATGGCCGGCGCCAAGCACCGCGGTTACTATTCCAGCTTTCAATACGTGACGATCGTGCTCGGCCAATTGTTGGCCCTGGGATTGTTGATGCTGCTGCAACGCTACCTGTTAAGCAGCGAACAACTGCACGCCTGGGGCTGGCGGATTCCGTTCGTCGTCGGCGGCACCCTGGCCGTGCTCGCACTCTGGCTGCGCGGCAACATGGCCGAAACTAGCGCCTTTGCCAATTCCCGCCAGCATCCCGGCCGCCGGGCCGCATTACGGGAACTGGCGCGCCACCCGCGCGCGGTCTTCACCGTCGTCACCCTGACGGCCGGCGGCACCGTGTCCTACTACACCTTTACCGTCTACATGCAAAAATTCCTGGTCAACACCAGCGGCTTCAGCAAAGACGACGCCACGTTGATCTGCAGCCTGGGCCTGTTGGGATTCATGGCGCTCCAACCGATCTTCGGCCTGATTTCCGATTACGTGGGCCGCCGCACGCTGCTGATCGGTTTCGGCATCGGCGCCACGGTATGCACCGCACCGCTACTGTCGTTGCTGGCGCAGGCGCGCAGCGTCGAAACCGCATTGGCCTGGTACCTGTGCGCGTTACTGATTACCTCCGGCTACTCGTCGGTCAACGCCATCGTCAAAGCCGAATTGTTTCCGGTCCACATTCGCGCCCTCGGCGTCGGTTTTCCGTACGCGCTGACCGTAGCCCTGTTCGGCGGCAGCACCGAATATCTGGCCTTATGGCTGAAAAGCCAGGGCCACCCGGATTGGTTCGGTTATTACGTCAGCGGCTGCGCCGCACTGGCATTGTGCGTTGCCGTAACCATGAAAGAGCCGCTGCGCGACTCGGCACTGGACCGCGATGAACCTGCCGCTTAAATGTATCCGCCGCCGATTCCGCCGCAGCGTTTACCTGGCGGCGGCTTTACTTGGTTTATTGTTTGATTCCGGTTGCGCCAGCCTGAGCCGGGAAGACTGCCTGCGCGGCGACTGGTTCGGCGTCGGCATACGCGACGGTCTCGGCGGCGAGCCCGGCGCTCGGCTGGCCGACCACGCCGACGCCTGCCGCGAACACGGCATCGTCGTCGACCAGGCAGCTTATTTCGCCGGCCGCGACCAAGGCCTGCGCGATTATTGCCGGCTGGACAACGCGTTCACCGAAGGCCTCAACGGCCGCGGCTACCAACACGTCTGTCCACCGGCCATCGACAGCCAATTTGCCCGTTACAACGCCGCGGCCTATGCCGTTTACGAAGACCGCAACGAACTGGACCAGCTGCAAAGCGACTTGTCCGACAAGGAAAGCCGTTTGCGCGACAGCAAATTGACCGACAAAGAGCGCGACCGACTGCGCAGCGAACTGCGGGACCTGGACCGCCACTACGATCACCACCGCCAAGACCTTTACTTCCACGAACGGCAACTCGACGACATGCGCCGGGAGCTTTCCGGCTATCGTTGACGCCGTGCGCTAGCGGGTTGCAACGCGGCGGGATTAATCGGGCTATTGGGTTAACTATTTTGCTTGCCGGCAAGCCCCGTTGCGGTCAATCCTGCGAAGTGGTTGAATGGCGCCGACATAGCTATTACCGAACATCGTTTCTAATCGACGACGATATCCAGATAGGAAACTCCAATGTTAACCGACCCGTTATCGTGCGAATGAACGTCAGCTTGGTGATATACGGAAACCAATTAATTACTAGTTAGCCATCACAATGAAACCCGAGAGTTCAGCCACTTTCATATCGGTCCTTGGCGTCATACTGACTGCGGCTAGTGTCATCGCCAGCGTCGCTCAGTATCGAGCCGCAGATTTGCAGGCGAAGGCGGCTGTCGTAGCGCTGATGCCGCAAATTGAGGTGAGGGCATTGCTTGAAAAAGTTGATAGCGACAAATACACCGACAGGCATATTGAAATTACATCCGACGGTGGCCCCATATACAACTTCAAGCTATCTCGTCTTAGCTGGATTGAGTTCAGGGTTAGGGATTCTATTGCCTACCATCAACCATTCACTGGCTACTACTTTTCCGAGTACCCCACTGGCCATACAAAGGGGGCACTAACAACGCTGAAAGGGTATCGCAACAACGAAGAGTTTTTTCAATTCCTGCACTGGGCCAAACCAGCACTTGGAGGCGACGTTGAGATTCTTGAGCCCGTCACGCTCTTACGCATGAGCTACATCGACGCTCTAAAGCAGGAAAATATGTATTACGTACTCGTCTCTGGGGGCAATGAGACTCACTTGGCCGAAGATGTTGGGGCAAAGCTCTGGGATACTCGATCAAAAATGGATGAATCTACGCAGCCAGTCGATATCTCAGCACTCAAAGCCGAGTCAAACATCACCGAACTGGTTCAACTCTGGAAAAGAAAAGTCGCTGAGGCTAAAAAGTGATGGCTAACTGGTCGTTCAACGCGGACGCAACACAGGCCATGTCTGCGGCATTCTCATGGCCTATGTCGGTACCCTCCGCGCTCCGGCGCAGGTTAAACTAGATCGTTACTTGCCATGACACATGAAGTCCATATTTTTTTGGCGAAAGCCACTGCGTCAGATGTAGAAGGCTTTCCCACCGGCCAGCGTCACGCAATGCATATCTACCTGCGGCAGTCGCTTGGCTCGGCTCACGACTGGGAGACGGCGCAACACGTAGCGATAAATTGCGGGTGGTCGCAATTTGAAATATTAAAAGCGGGAACTTTGCCCTCTTATACAGCGGAGCGGAAGGAATAGCCTGAACGTTCCTGCTATTTGTCCGCACTTGAAATAGGTGATGCCATCTTGGTCTATAACACACCGGAGAAAGCATGATCACACATAACACGTCGCTCTCCCGACCAAAAAAAAGCTATGCGGTTTCAGTCTGTGAGCTGGGCGTTGATCATCATATTAAGGATCGAGTATGAGCCTTCTTCATGAAATCCAAGCTGCCGTACTCCAAGAGGGGGCTGACCTTGGGCCAATACTTCTCAGACTTCGGCTCCTGGCAGCTCGGATCGGAAGTCAGCCCCTTGCAGAGTGGGTGCGTCACGAATCGGAAGGGTACCCGCGCGACGCGGAACTCCCAGACTATCGATTTATTCCCGTCAGCTACACAGCCAACTTTTCCGGCCCGTTTGGGTACGGCATCAAGAACGCGCCTATTTCACCGTACTTGGTGAAGAAGTTCGCAGGGGAGCATTGGGTACGCCACGAAATGCGGGAGAGCATCGCAGCAGTGGACGACTTGCTGACCAACGCCGAATACGGCGGCCATTTAGGAATAAATGCCGCCGACCTTATCCTTATGCTTCAAGGCAAGGTCTATCCAGACTACGCTTGCAATTCGGTCACTGGAAGCATTCCGCGCTCATCGCTTGCCTCTATTCGGCACGCAGTGCGCAGCCGGGTACTCGAACTTACCCTTGAACTAGAGAAGTCTGTGCCAGATGCGGCCGCTGTAGCCATAGGTCCTGCTGCTTTGCCATCTGCGCCTAGCGCGGCCGCAGCAACGCAAATTGCCCAGCAAATAATCTACGGCAACTTCACATCAATCGCGGCCACCGGCGAACGGGCAACGATTCAGGTTGCAGTGACCCCGCATGACGCAAAAAGCTTGACGCAGTTTTTGACTGGTTCTGGCATGGTGGAAGAGGACGCCCAAGAGCTAGCGCGTCTCGCTGCTTCAGAAAAGCCTGAGAGCAACGAAGAGCCCATGGGTCCTCAAGTGCGCAACTGGCTCGTTGAGAATCTCAAGAAGGCTGCCTCCGGCACTTGGAAAATGGGAGTTGCAGTCGCCACGGATGTGATCAAAGAAGCGTTACTCAAGTACTACGGATTCAAGTAGCCAAGTCCACAGAAAAATGACGCCCACCCCATCCATCAAGACGGACGCAGCGCGATAAAGCCACGCAGCTCCGGTTATTTCAACCGTTAGCGATCAGTTCTTACGGTACGCTATGCGCCCCCCTATCAATACCGAATCCGATACCAAACCATCCCGACCGCCTCGTGGGCCAGCAGGAAAAGGTTGGCCCAGGCCGACGGCGACGGTAGCCAGTCCGCGAAACGCGGGTCGCCGCTGCGGCCGATGAAGGCGGTCGGCGCGGGCAAGACGTTAAAGCCGGCTTGGCGAAACGCCATCAACGCCCGCGGCATGTGGTAGGCCTGCGTCACCAGCACGATGTCGTTTATGCCGTATTGGCGTAGCAAGTCCCGGCTGAAGCGGGCGTTTTCGGCGGTGTTGCGGCTGTCCCGCTCCTGCCAGGCCACCGGGGTTTTGAATTCCTGGTCCAATATCGCCGCCATCAGGTCGGCTTCGGCCACATCGTCCGCCGCCAGCGCGCCGCCGCCGGAGACCAATACCGGCAAGCCCAGTTCCCAGGCCAATTTGGCGGCATAGCGCAGGCGCAGCAGATTGCGCGGATGTAAGGTGATTTGGCCGGGATATTCCGGCGTGTCGAACTGCAGGCCGCCGCCGATAACGACCAGCGCGCCGGGTTTGAAGGTTGCGGCCGCTGCGGCCGGCAACGGCGGCACCCGCTCCCACCACTGCGCCAAGCGGTTGACGACGATGGGCAGACTCAGCAACCACAGCAAAACCAAACTCGTCAGCGCCATGCTCCGCCCCCATTTGCGTTTGCCGGCCAGGACCCCGACCAGCGCCAAAACCAGCAGTAAAACCGGCGGCAACAACAGCGACTGCAGCGCGTAAACCAGCATGGCGGCTATCCTAGCCTAGGCCGGTTGCGCCGGGTTAAACCGCAAACCGCCGGGCAAAGCTGCCTAGCCGGCCAAGCCGGAAATGCCGACCGCTGCCCGCAATTGCTGAATGAACGGCCGGCTGATGGCGCGGGCTTTTTCGGCGCCTTCCTGCAATTGCTGTTCGATATGTTCCGGCGCCGCTATTAAGGCTTCGTAACGCTCGCGGGCCGGGGCGATTTCGTCGTTGATTTTCTCGAACAACACCTGCTTCATCTCGCCCCAGCCGATGCCTTCGGCATAGCGCTGACGAATCGCGTCGACTTCGTGGTGGTTGGCAAAGGCCTGGTAAATACCGAACAGCGTGCAGCCTTCCGGATCTTTCGGTTCGCCCGGTTCCAGCGAGTTGGTTTTGATCTTGTTGATCAATTTGCGCAGTTTCTTTTCCGGCTCGAACAACGGAATCGTATTGTTGTAGCTCTTGCTCATTTTGCGGCCGTCCAGGCCCAGCAAGGTCGCGGCGTTTTCTTCCAGCACCGCTTCCGGCAACGCGAAATGTTCGCCGTAGATATGGTTGAAGCGGGCGGCGATGTCGCGGGCCATTTCGATATGCTGGATTTGGTCCTTGCCGACCGGCACCTTGTTGGCATTGAACATCAAAATATCGGCGGCCATCAGAATCGGATAGCTGAACAGGCCCATCGTGATGCCCTTGTCCGGATCGGCGCCTTCAGCTTCCTCGTTCTCGGCCACGGCGGCTTTGTACGCATGAGCCCGGTTCATCAAGCCCTTGGCGGTAACGCAGGTCAGCATCCAGGTCAGCTCCAGAATCTCCGGCACGTCGGACTGGCGGTAGAACACGGCGTTCGAGGTATCCAGCCCCAGCGCCAGCCAAGTCGCGGCGATTTCCAGGCTCGATTGCTTGACCCGGGCCGGCTCGTTGCATTTGATCAGCGCATGGTAATCGGCCAGGAAATAAAACGGCCGGACCTGTTCGTCTTTGCTGGCCTTGATCGCCGGCCGGATGGCCCCGGCGTAATTGCCCAAATGCGGCGTGCCGGTGGTGGTGATGCCGGTAAGAACGATGGATTTAGTCATGCTGCTGCCTGCGCTATCGAAATGAAAAAGTGGCGCGATTTTACACAAATCGCCGGGGATAGTCAGGCTCGGCGCCTGCGGCCGGGCAGGCGCGGCCGCGGTTGGTCAGATCCGGTCGGCCAGCAGCCGAATCGGATGCATCAGTTTGCGGTCGGTTTCGCCGCGCTCGGCGTTCAGAAAAAACGCGCAACCGAAATTGGTGCTGACGGCGATATCGGCGCCGCAACCGGCGATGGCCTGGCGCTTCAGCGTTTTTAACTGCCCGGCATTTTCCGGATGGCTCAACATATAACTGCCGCCGGCACCGCAGCAGGTGTGGTTGTCCGGCAAGGCTTCGATATTCACGCCGGGGATTTTCGCCAACAAGGCATAAACCGCCTTGGCGTTTTTCAAGACGTTACGCTGGCTGCACGGTTCGTGCACCGCGATATTCAGGTTGGATGCCGCCGGCTGCAACTGGTCCGGCCAATGTTCCAGCAAAAACTCGTTGATGTCGCGCAAACTGCGGGTGAACCAGCCGGAGGTTTCGCTATCCGCGCCCTGGTATTCGGTTAGCATCGCTCCGCAACCGCTGGCCAGATACACCACCGCCTCGACTTCCAGCTCGTAAAACGTGGCGATATTGTTTTCGATCAATGCCTCAGCCGAGCGGCCGTTATGCTGGTGGATCGCGCCGCAGCAGCCCTGCCCTTCCGGCACCACCACCTCGTAGCCGACCGCATTCAATAATTTGATCGCCGCCCGCAGCGTGGCGCGGTCGAAATGTTCGGCCAGACAACCGGTAAACAAGGCGACGCGGCCGCGTTGGCGGGCACGTTTACTCACAGGAAAAACTCCGGCTAAACCGCCGAGCGCCGGCTCGCAGACTAAGCGCTCGGCGGCCGCCAGATTCAGTTTTTGCAACAGGCCGCTCGCCCGCAACGGCTTTTGCAGGCCCGAACGCAAATATAGGGTAAGCAACGGCAACAAGCTGCGTCGCCAGTTTTTGTGTTCGATCAGACGCAGCGCCAATCCGGCAAGCCAGGACGGCGGCTGCAATTGCGTCAGTTTGTGCCGCGCCAGGTCGAACAGTTCGCCGTATTTCATCCGGCTCGGACACACGGTTTCGCAGGCCCGGCATTGCAGGCAGTTATCCAGATGGGTACGTTCGTCGGCGCTGAGCGCTTCGTCGCGCAACACTTTTTCGATGCTGCGAATCCGCTGGCGCGGGGTTTCGGCGTCGGTTTGGGTCAAACGGTAGGTCGGGCAGCCGGTCACGCACATGCCGCAGCGCATGCAGTCCTGCGCATCCGGAATATACGGGCCGGTGTTGGTCGAAAACGATGCGCCGCTATCCTCGCCGGAATCCAGGCCAAAATCCATGTAATCGAACACGCTAACCCTCCATCATCGTTTCGTAGGCGCGGCGCAGCAACTCCATCTCGGCCGGCGGCCGGCCGCGCAGTTCGGGTAAGGTGCGCATCCGGCAATCCAGGCTTTGCATCAACCGGTGCGGCGGATCGAGCAGTTTAAAGCGGGCGATGTAGACGGTGACGATGCCGCCGGGGGTGTCGACCGACTGCTTGTAGCCGGCTTCGGCCTGCAGCAAATCGGCCTCGAAGCCCATCAGCTTATTGATAGCATTGACCAGCGTTGCCGGGTGCACGGTCAAACCGGCCGCTTCGCCACTGTCCTGGTCCAGCGCGGACGATAGCGCCGGCAGCGGTTGCGGGAAACAGACGCTGCCGTTGGCTTGCTGGGCGAATAACGTCAAAGCGCTGATGTCGCCCTTGTATAACAGCAACAACCGGTGCCGCTCGAAGTGTTCCGGTACAGCCAAGGTCATACGTTATCCGGCGGCATAGTTGTCCCATAACGATTTAAAACTGGTATCCAAGCGCGACAAACGACCGTTCAATTGGTCGAGCAGCGAATACTGCGGAAATCGGGCTTTGTTGCCGGCGTCGTACCATTGCTGCATCGCCGTGGTCAGTTGCGACTTTTCGGCAAAACAATCGGCGATTTGCTGCTTCAGCCAACTGATACTGCGTTGCGGCGCCAGCTCGGCAATCCGGTAGCGCAAGCCGTTATGGAAAATCCTTACCCCGCCGCCCTGAGCCGCGGTGTGGTACAGCGCTTGCGGGTCGACGACTTCGACGCCGGCCAGATAATCGATGCCGAACTCGTGCAATTGCGGCAACCAGGGCACGGTCGGCCCCATCAAAACCGTGGTGGCATGGGAGGCCAGTTCGGTCAGGCGCGGGAAGGTCTTGTTGGTGATGCTGCTGCCGGTCAGAAACACCCAGTCGGCCTGCGGCAACAAAAACTCGCACGCCGAGTCCGGCAGATCGGACGCCGTCGGCTGCCGCTCCAGCACCGTCAGCAACATTTTGTCCTGGTAGCGTTCGATGCCGGGATAGCGGCCGATTACCACCACGTGCTTCCCCTGCAACTGCGGCAGAAAATAATCGAACACCGCCAGATTGGCGTGTTCGCCATGACAATCCAGCGCCACCGATTCCGGCAGCGGCCGGGCGTTGATGCAACTGTTGATCGCCGCCATCGCCACGGTGGCCTTGAACGGGTCCCATTCGGTAATCCAGGCCGCCAGATCGGTGACCGGCTTGCCGACCAAGGTCCCCGACCAGGTCAAGGTGCGCGTGGCGAGGCCGGGGCTCATCGCCAGACCGGCCGTGGCCTTGCCCTGACTTTGGCATATGGTCCAGACCAGGCCGATCATCAAATTGTCCACCACGGCATCGCTGCTGCAATAGTCCAACAGCAATTCGTACAAGCGTTTGGGATTAGCCATAGCGCCTCCTTATTGCGGAGTTTCCAACAATTTTGCTTCGGTTTTGATGTTGTCCTGCCGGCCCCAGGCGTTGATGGCCTCGACGAACCAGAGCTTCTTGGTCGGGTGCGGCTTTACCACGTCGTATTCGGCGTAAAAACTGCCGTCGCCGTGAAACTTGATCTGGCCGATACGCTGTTTGCCGGCGTTATACCAATAACCCACCAAATCCCGGCTTTGGGTGAACGGATCGGTGACCAGACTGAACACCGCGGCGTCGAAATCCGGCAAACTCAGATCGGTCTGCAGCGGAAAACCCAGTTTGACGATGTTCTCGGTCATGCGCTGGCATACCGCCTTACCGAAGCTGCGTTTGGCTTCGACTTGTTGTTGCAATTCTTCGCTCATGCCGCATCCTCCGCCAAGGCCTCGGCCAAATGCATGATTACCGAACCGCCGGAACGGTCCAGCGGGTCCAGTTGCCGCAGCACCGCCAGCACCAGCCGCGCCTCCTCCTCCAGTTGCCGGCGCAGGCGGATGAAGCCCAGCGCTTTCAAACTGTACAGATAAAACAGGCAGACGTCGCTGGCGTACATATCCCACTGCCCGGCTTCGGCCGCCAATTGCCGGTAATCGGCCGGAAACCCGCCTTGGCGCGCCGATTCCGCCAGCGCCGCCAAAGCTTCGCGCTCGGCCTCGGCCAGCCGGCCCTGGTAGAAATAAAATTTGTACAGCGCGAAATAGGTCTGCAGGCAGGCCGGATCGAGCTGTTGCGCCTGCTGGAAGTACTTTTCCGCCAGCGGTTTATCGGCATGGCTGGCCGCCACGGCCATTTGCAGCAGCTTGTTCACCGCCTCGGGCACATCCGGGCTAAATAGCACCCGCTCTTCCAGAAACGCCACTCCGGTCATGGCTTACCAGACCTCGGCCGGCACTTGCAGCGCCTCGACCGGCGCACCGCCCAACAAATGCTGGTCGATGATGGTTTTGACGTCGTCTTTGGTGACTTTGCCGTACATGACGCCTTCCGGATAGACCAGCACGCTCGGGCCGAGCATGCACGGCCCCATGCAACCGGTGTTGGTCAGGCCGATTTTCTCGAACAGATTCCGGGCCTGGATCTGGTTCATGAACTCGTTCATCACCTCGGCGCAACCGCTGGCCGAGCAGGACCCGCGCGGATGGCCTTGCGGACGGGCTTGAGTACAGACGAATACGTGTTTTTCGGGGCGTGGCATGATAGCTTTCCTTTTTTAAGATAGAAAAATTGGTGTCGCTATCGCGACGTGGATTTGAGTGTCGGTTCTCGGACCGACAACCGAGATACTTTTCTTTGCTTGTCCAAAGAAAAGTATCCAAAAGAAACGACACCCGGATTTCGCCCTTATCCTGCGCTTCTCATTTTTTGCAGGGGTTGGCGAAAGGGGCTTCCTGCCCCTTCGCCAACGAGCGGCATCCCTGCCGCTCCCCTTCGGGCGAATCCAGCAAAAAACGGCGATGCTCGGGGTCGAAATACGGGAGTAAAACCATCCCCAATATGAGCGGTTTTCAAAAATATCTACTGGCACTCCGACCAACTACACTGGGACGGAATTTCCCGTATGCAGCGCCGAACAACGAGGCTTTTGTACGGATCAGCCCGCCAGGGTCGCCGCAGGGATGCGGCGCGCAGGATCAAAGCGGCATCCGGGTCGCCTTTTCTTTGGATACTTTCTTTTGGCGACACACAAATTCGTTTGGAACGAATTTGCACAGCCAAAGGCTGGCCCGTTAGGGCGAAAACCACGGATGGTTTTCGTAGCGAAAGTATCGCGGCCGCCGGCCCGCGAACCGGCATTCAATTCAGCCGTCGCGCCAGCGCCATCACCTACGCCGCAGCCTTATGCTGATGCGTAAAACAATCCTTCGGACAAACCTTGGAGCAGGCCTCGCAACCGATGCAGTCGGCGGCGTTTTTCAGGCTCATCACCATACTGTTGTCGTCGTCCTCGAAATCTTCGTAGTCGTCGTCAGCCGCATCGGCCAAGACCTCGTCTTTCTCGACCAGATCGAACACATCGCGCGGGCAGACTTTGAAACAACGGCCGCAGCCGATGCAGGCACGCTGATTGATATCGGTGACGTAGGACGGTGTCCAAACCGTACCGCCGAAGGTCACGCCGGTTACAAATTCGCTCATCGTTCCTCCTAAGCTGAAGTGGCGCTGGCCGCCAAGAATTTCTTGTTGGCGTCGTCCCAGGCCTTGCAGGCATCGTAGGTGGCTTGCGCCACGCTCATCAGTTCGCCGTAGGCATCGGGCAACCGGTCTTCGATCAAGTCGTGCAGTACCGACGCCGCCTCGTTGGCCAGGCGTTTGTTTTTCTTCACTTCTTTTTCCAAGGCTTTAATGTCTTCGTCACTCATAAATCACCTCAAGCTTCGGCCACTTCTTTGTATTGCTCGATCAAGCTGACGGCCTTTTCCAGAATCTTCTCGGTCTTCTCGTTCAATTCTTCCAAACTGCCGAAACCGAAACGGTGCACGTCGCGCAAGACTTTATCGACCGCGATCAATTTGCCGACCAGCACCAGCGCCCGGCCGAAACCTTCGTGGGTGATGTTGATCACCGGCACCGCCATCAAGCCGGTGCGTTTTTCCGCCAGCGAGGCAATCGCGTTGTAGTAGGCCTTGACCCGGGCCAACGTGATTTCGTCCGGATCGCCGACGATCGGGATCTCACGTTTGCGTTCCTTGGTCATGATCAACGGATCGATGATTTTCTCTTCCGACCAGCCTTCGTAGGTATCGTAGGTATCCATCGCCCGAAGCTGCTTCAGCATTTCGACGACGATGTCGGAAGTCATCAAGGGATCGCCGGCTTCGACGACAAGTGCGGGTTGGGACATGGTGGTTCTCCTATATTTAAGTATCAAATCTTTCAACGGCTTCTACTATCGCCACGCCGTTCCCCGTATGCCGCGCCGAGCATCCGTGGCGTTTATCGAGATCAGCCCGAAGGGGCGCCGCAAGGATGCGGCGCGGCGGCGGAGGGGCTGGGAAGCCCCTTCTGCCGACCCTCGATAAACGTCGCGGAGCGCAGGAAAAAAGCGGCGTCCGGGTGTCTTTTCTTTTGGATACTTTTCTTTGGACAAGCAAAGAAAAGTATCTCGGCTGTCGGGCCGAGACCCGACTTCTAACTCATCCGTCGCGATAGCGACACAAAACCTGTTTTCGGGGAGGGCACAAAACCCGTGCCCACGCTAAACATCAGCACTATTCATCCCACCCCTCATCCTCCATCGCACTGAACCGATCCGGACTCGGTCCTTTATGCTGGTTGATGGCCTTGGCTAGCCAAGTCGATGGGCCGGCTTTCATTTCTTGTTGCAAGTCGCCGATCAAATCCTTGATGGTGGCGCCTTCCTGAACCTTGATCGGTTGGATGCCCTGGGCCACGATCTGCTTGATCGCCGAGGCGCCGATGGCCTGGCAATAGACCGCCGCGCAACCCTCCAGCAATTGAATCTTCACCGACAATTTGTCTTCGTTACCATCCTGCGCCAGTTCGCCGAACTGGGCCGCTTCCAGCATTTCCGACTGCTCCGGGTCCACGGCATAGACCGCAAACGATCTGGCGGAACCGAAATGCTGGTTGACGTGAACCATGTCGGTGGTGGCGAAAGCGACTTTAATGGCGGTTTCCATAGGCATCCTCTGGTCTGGGGCATGCAATACCTGCATGCGGCGTGCTAATGACATGACGGCGAGCAGGCTTGGCGTTCGTTTTCCGGCTTCTGCGCGTACGGCGAGTAGTACGGTTCGATGTCCTCGTGGGCGAAATTAATCACCAGATTGGCCAGATCGAACAGGGTTTGGCGAGAGCCGCGGTAGCCGATCCAGGTTTTCTGGTAGCCGCCGATGATGTCGTACAACGGAAAGCCGACCCGCAGAATCGGAATACCCAAGCGCTCGGCACTAGCGACCGCGTGCGAGTTACCGATCAACAATTGCGCCTTGCCGGCGCGGGCCAGGTTCTCCAAATCTTCGAGGTCGCCGATCTTAACGCTGGCAACCGGCGTGGTCGCCAGCACCGGCGCGTTGCCGGCCGCGACCGCCGCAACCACTTCGGCGCCCATGCCGGTGACCAGATGCGCCAACGCGTTCAGTTGATCCGGATCGCCGGCAATCGCCACCCGCAATTGGCCGAGCATGAAATGGGTATCCAGCATTGCATCCTGTAACTGCGCCCGCTGCCGTTCGACCTTGCCCGGTACCGGCATTTCGCTGATGTCGGCCAACGCGCAAATCAAGGCATCGTTGGCTTGCAGCCCGTAGAGATGGTCGAAGAAATGGCTGGGAACGCCGGTTTTTTCCTGCAACAGTTCGCCGGCTTTGCGCAGCGACGCACCGATCACCAGCGTGGCGCGGGCCTCGCCCAGCGTTTTCAATTCCGACACCGGGGTACCGCCTATCGTCACCGGCGAAAAATCGTCGTCGGTCAAACTGCCGTCCAGCGAATCGGAAATATCCGGCACCAAAACCGGCCGTAAATTGAATTGCTCGATCAGGTCGCGCAAAGCTTCCAAATCGCCCGGCGTCAGCATCGGGCTGACCAGGACGTTAACTTGGCGCTGCCGAGTTCCGGGCTTGGTGCCGGCCTGCTCGGCATCCGGCACCAAGCTGCGCACGATTTCGGTTAGCGTCGCCGCATAGCCGGTTTCGACGCAGCCGGTAAAATCCGGCGTGTTGACCACCACGACCGCGACATGGTCGTATTCTGGATATTTGGCGCGAAATTCGCGCAGGTTACGCTGCACATCGCAACCCTGGGTTTCGGCCAAACCGGTGGTCAGTACCGCAATCAAAGCCGGGTTGGATTTTTCGGCGATGACCCGGATGCCTTCGATCACGTTCTCGTCGGCGCCCAGCACCGAACTGGCCTGGTCCATCGCTGTGGTTTGCAACGGAATCGGTTCGCGGAAATGGCGGACGAAAAACACTTTGGCAAACGCGGTGCAGCCTTGCGAGCCGTGCAGCATCGGGATGGCCCGGTCGAAACCCAGGCAAGCCAAGGAGCCGCCGGTGGGTTGGCTGGCTTTCAGCGGACTGACCGACAGGGCTTTGTTGCGTTTTAAAATTTCGGCCATAGCGAAATACCCCGGTTAAGCGGCGACGGGCTCGGCGAACAGCACCGCCTGTTCGGCGGCTTTGGCAACCTTGGCCGCAGCCTTCCACGGCACCGGCGCTCTGACCGCTTCCCAGACCGGGCTTTCCAGCGTCAGCGCCAATTGGCGAACCAGTTCCAGCATGCCTTGGTAACCTTCGTAGCCGAATTCGCGTTCCTGATTGATGTCCAGGAACGGAATCCGCGCTTTCAAGGCGGTGTACATATTGCGGCCGCCGGCAATCAGAATGTCGGCCTTGTAGTCGTGTACGACTTTCAGCAAGGCTTTCGGGCTACCGTCTTCGATCATCAAGGTGTCTTCGCCCATCAATTCGCGAATCCGGGCTTTGTCTTCTTCGGTGGATTTCTTGGTGCCGGTGGCGACCACGACCATACCCAAATCCTGCAGCGCCGAAATCACCGACCAGCTCTTGACGCCGCCGGTAAACAGCAGCACCCGTTTGCCTTTCAGGCGTTCGCGCCACGGGGCCAAGGCTTCGCGAATCCGGTTTTCCTCGCGGGCGATGATGGCTTCGGTACGAGCGGTCAAATCCGGATCGTTAATGACGCGGGCAAAATCGCGTAAGGCCTGGCTGGTATCGGTAATGCCGTAGAAACTGCCTTCGAACCAGGGTATCCGGTATTGCTGTTCCAATTTCCGCGCCACGTTGATCATGGCTTTGGAACAAACCATCATATTGACTTCGGCCTTGTGCATGGTTTGCACTTCGCGGAAGCGGGCATCGCCGGACAAGGTGCACAGCACGCGCAAGCCCATTTCGTCCAGCAGCGGCAATACGTGCCAGAATTCGCCGGCGATGTTGTATTCGCCGACCAAATTCACGTCGTGGATTTTGATGCCGGCTTTCTCCGCTTCGATTGCGGCCGGCGGCAATGGATCGGGGTCGCGGGTGCCGACCACGTATTTGATCATCGCATCGGCGGCGATGCGGTTGCCCAGGTTTTTGGTACCGTAAAAACCGGCGGCGTCGATCGGCACGACCGGCACGCCCCAACGCTCGGTGGCTTCTTTGCAGGTGGCATTGATGTCGTCGCCGACCAGGGCCGGCACGCAGGTGTTGTAGATGAATACCGCCGGCGGGTTAAAGGTTTCCACCGCTTGCTTGATGGCGTGGAACAGGCGCTTTTCCGAGCGGCCCATAACGATGTCCTGCTCGGTCAAGTCGGTAGTCATGCCGATCCGGTACAGGTCCGGGCCGGACGAACGGGTACCGCGGTTGTCCCAGGAACTGCCGGCACAGGCGATCGGGCCGTGCACGATATGAGCGACGTCGGCGATCGGTAACAGGGCGATTTGGGCGCCGTCGAAGGCGCAGCCGCCGGCGGCGGAGCCGGGTTTGGGTTTGGCGCAGCCGGATTTTTCCTTCTTGTTATGCTCGCATGCCGGTTCGTCCAGCATTTCGGCAATGTCTTTGGTCGATTTCATGGCACAACCCCAAGTTTTTTGTACTATCTATTGCAACCGTTGTGCCAAGTGCTAAGACAATGATTTTCAAGGTCTTGGCCCGATTTTTTTTGTAGCAAACCCGACAATCGACGATTGCGACCAAACAAAGCCCGGCGCAACCGACGCCAGACCGGCCGACAGGGGAAAGGAATAACCCGGACGTGGCGAGGAACCTAGGGGGCTATCAATCAGACTTGACGATGCCGGAGCATCGACTGAGATCAGGGCAAGCAGTCAGCATTTTCCGGCTGATCGCCCGAATGCTGAAGGGAAAGGCTGTAAAGAGGGAAATTGGCGAGAGCCCCGCCACCGGCGTTGGCTGACAACGGGGCTCAAACCGTCATCGACTGGCGACCAGTTTCATGCGATGGGCAATGTCGCTTGCGCCGGACTCAACACTTGGCCGACGTTATCGATCTCGATGCGCCGCGGTTTCATTGCCTCCGGAATCCGTTTCACCAGCCTGACGGTCAGCAACCCGTCGCGGTAATGGGCACCGTTGACTTCGGTGTGTTCGGCCAGGTTGAAGCGGCGTTCGAAATTGCGACTAAAAATGCCTTGGTGCAGGAAGCGCCGTTTTTCGGCGTCTTGCGGTTTCTCGCCTTTGACGGTCAACACCTTGTTTTCGGTTTCGATCGATAACTGGTCCGGACTGAAACCCGGTACCGCCAAACTGATCGCAAACTGGTTGTCCCCGACCACTTCGATATCGAAGGCCGGATAATCGTGATTCGGCCGGTCGCTTTGTAAAATGCCGTCCAGCATTGCGGCCCATTGGCCCAAACCCAGGTTGGGACGGTAAATCGGCGTATATTCGACTCTCATGATTCTTTCTCCCCAATTCAAATAAGCTTTGAAAACATTGGTTGTAACCGAGCCGTCCGGCCCGGACACCGACAAATTAGGGGCGCTGACGAAAACTTCAAGAGTGCGGCCACCGGATTTTTTCCGGTCGGATCTGAGCCGAAAAAGACCTAACCGCCAATCCAGCGGCGGTTAGGCTAGAGGGAACAAACTAAAATGCGCAGCCGGATTTGACGCCGAACTTTTTCAGGATAATCGCCAACGGGCAAAACCCGGTAAATGACGCCTGCACCAAATTGGCGCCAACGAAGGCGGTAAACCACAACCAATTCGGCGAATGCCAATGCGCCAAAGCCAGACTGGCCAGAATAAACGAGCCGGCAAACGCCATCACCATCCGATCGATAGACATAAGCATCTCCTATTTCAGGCGGACGACGCCCATGAATTTCAGCATCATTCGCTCGTAGAACGGCTCGCTGATGCCTTTTCTAATCTTGCGCATGAAGTATTTTTCGAAGGCAATTTTGGCTAGGTGTACCCATTTGCCGTGATTCGACCAAGTCGTGTTGCGCGGCGGAATTTGCGGTACGGCCAAAAACGCCACGCCGGTATCGCCCAGATCGGCCAGACATAGCGCGCTCAAACTGGGCTTGTCGGTCGGTTGTTTGCCGTCCAGTTCGTCGCGGATGTTATGGGCCGTTGCCGTCACCATCGATTCGATCATATAACCGGTTTTCGGGGTACCGGTCGGCACCGGGGTTTTTTCCACCGGCGGCAAGGCTACGCAGACGCCGACCGAATAAATGTTTTTATAGGTCGGGTTACGCTGGTGTTCGTCGACGATGACGAAACCGCGCGGATTGGTCAGACCTTCCGCGCCGCAATGCCGCACCGCATCGACGCCGGTGAACGCCGGCAGCATCATCGAATGCTTGAACGGCAGTTCGTGCTTCTTCTTTTCGTTGCCATCTTCGTCGACTTCGGTGACATACATCATGCCGGCTTCGATCTTGTCCACCTTGGCGTTGGTGATCCATTTGATGGTCTTGTCGCGTAACGCGCTTTCCAACAAGCCTTTGGTGTCGCCGACGCCGCCCAGGCCCAAGTGACCGATGTAAGGTTCGGAAGTGACGAAGGTCATCGGCACCTTGTCGCGGATCTTGCGTTTGCGTAACTCGGTTTCGATGATCATCATGTATTCATAGGCGGGACCGAAGCAGGACGCGCCTTGCACCGCCCCGATCACGATGGGGCCGGGATCGGCCATGAAGCGGTCCCAGTCTTCGGCGGCCAACGCGGCGTGATCGACATGGCACACCGATGAAGTATGTCCGCCATGCGGCCCCAAACCGGGCACTTCGTCGAAGGCCAGACGCGGACCGGTAGCGATGATCAGATAGTCGTATTCGACCACACTACCGTCGGCCAGATCGACTTTATTGTTTAGCGGATCGACCTTAGTGGCTGCCTTTTGGATGAAGGTGATGCCTTTTTTTGCCATCACCGGCGCCAATTCGATTTTCAAATCTTCCGGTTTGCGCCATTTCGGCGGCACCCAGGGATTGGAGGGTACGAAGTGGAAGGTCGGCGAATCGGATATCACCACCACTTCATGCTGTTTGCCCACCGTTTCCTTCATTTCGTAAGCCATCGGCACGCCGCCGATACCTGCACCTAACACTACGATTCTTGCCATGACATTCTCCTCGCTGAAATTCAGACACGCACGATTTTGAAGTTTCTTTTTTGGATTATGGTAATTATGCGCCGCAAAATCATGTGACCACAGAATATTAGGGTTTTCTAACATAGTCAACCGATATCTCGCTTTCCTTCAGCAAGCGTATAACTCTGGGTACAATGACCAGTACCACTGTTGATATGGACTGCCACCATGACCGACTCTAATGATGCTGACAAATTTTGGCGCGAGAAGCTGACGCCGGAGCAATACCGCGTCTGCCGCGAAAAAGGTACCGAGCCGCCGTTCACCGGCAAATACACCGATTGCGAAGACGACGGTATCTACCGTTGCGTCTGTTGCGGCGCGGCCTTGTTCGACTCGGAACATAAATTCCACTCCGGCTGCGGCTGGCCCAGTTTTTGGAACCCGCTGCATGCCGAGAGCTTGGACGAGCACCTCGATACCAGCCACGGCATGCGCCGTACCGAAGTGACCTGCCATTCCTGCGGCGCCCATCTCGGCCACGTATTCGAAGACGGCCCGTTACCGACCGGATTGCGCTATTGCATCAATTCGGTGGCGTTAACCCTGGACAAGAAAACATGAGCGCACACCGACAAGTACAGGATTTATTGGACTTTATCGACGCCAGCCCCAGCCCCTGGCATGCGGCAGCCTGCATCGAACAACGCCTGCAGGCGTTTCAGTTTCAGCGCCTGCACGAGGGCGACGCCTGGAGTTTGAGTGCCGGAGGCCGTTATTACGTGATTCGAGACGACTCTTCAGTGGTCGCCTTCGTTTTGGGTCGGGAAGACTTGGCGAGCAAAGGCTTTAAGCTGCTCGGCGCCCACACCGACTCGCCCGGATTGCGGGTCAAACCGCAGCCGGTGTTGGAATCCGACAAAATTCAGCGACTGGCCGTCGAAATTTACGGCGGGCCGATTCTGGCAACCTTTACCGACCGCGATCTCAGTCTGGCCGGCCGTATCGCATTCAGCCAGACGGACGGCAGCATCGGCAGCCGTTTGCTGCGCTTCGACCAACCGCTGTTGCGCTTGCCGAATCTGGCGATTCATATGAACCGCGGCGTTAACGAAGACGGCCTGAAACTGCAAAAGCAAAACGAGTTGGCCTTGATATTGGCCAGCGCTGCCGAACAATTGCCTGCTAATTATTTTCGCCAGCTGTTGGCCGACTCTGCCGGCATCGATGGCGACAGTCTGTTGAGCTGGGAATTGAACGTCTACGACACCCAAAAAGGCGTATTCTGGGGCACCGATCGCTTATTCTACGCCGACAGCCAGCTGGATAATCTGGCGTCTTGCCACGCAGGTTTGACGGCGATGTTGGACGCTTCGGTACTGAATAGCGGGAATACGCTGGTCTGCGGCTTTTTCGACCACGAAGAGATCGGTAGCGAGAGCTGCAAAGGCGCGGCAGGCAGTTTTTTGCCGGACGTGCTGGAACGTATCGCCACCGACTGCTGCGACCGCACCGACGGCTACCGCCGAGCCCTGGCCAACAGCTTTATGGTCAGCGCCGATATGGCTCACGCTTACCAGCCCGGCTTTCCCGGCGCCTACGAACCCAGCCATAAAGTCATCGTCAATCACGGCCCGGCCATCAAGATTAACGTTAACCACCGCTATGCCTCGGAATGCGTGTCGGAAGCCGAATTCATCCGGTTTTGCCGCGACGCGGACGTGCCCTACCAGAAATACGCGCACCGCGGCGACCTCCCCTGCGGCAGTACGATCGGCCCGATTGCCTCGGCGAAACTGGGCGTGCGCAGCGTGGACGTCGGCTCGCCCATGTGGGCCATGCACAGTATCCGCGAAAGTGCCGGGGTTTTGGACCACGGCTATATGATCCGCGCGCTACGGGCTTTTTTCTGCAGCCAGTGATTTTTCAACTATCCTTGCCCCATGATTTTTTTCGGCAGGCAATAACTTGGTTTCCGTTTTTTCTCTCGCTGAGGCGCGGACACTGCGGCGCATTTGCGTCGCATTCGGCTGGAGCTTCCTGTGCTGTTTTATCGCTCAGGAAGCACACGCCGACGACAACGAATTGGAATACAAGGTTAAAGCGGCCTATCTCTATAATTTCACCAAGTTCATTACCTGGCCGGCCAAAGCCAGCCCCACGTTCAACATTTGCATTATCGGCAACGATCCGTTCGGCCACTTGCTTGATCCGCTGGAAAGCAAAACCGCTCAGGATAAGCCGATCAAGCTGATCCATTTCGACTCTGCCAAACAGGCGCGCGATTGCGACATCGCCTATTTCGATAATCCGGACCTGCGCCCCGAACAGCCCGTGGCAGGGGTGTTAACTGTCGGTTCGTTTAAAACGGCGCTGACGGTCAGCAGTCAGCCGTTTTTTGCCGAATCGGGCGGCATGATCGGCTTTGTGTTGGACGACACCAAAGTCAAATTGCATATCAACCTGAAAGCGTTGAAAAAAAACGGCCTGAACGTCAGCGCCAAGCTGATCGAAGTCGCCACATTGGTCGAAGGAGGAGAGCTTGAGTAAGTTTTTCGCTCGACTGTCGATCAAATCCAAGCTGTTTACGATCGCGATCACATCCAGTTTGTTCTCGATGCTGCTGGCGCTGGTGATTCTGGTGACGATCAATATCAGCGACGTCAAACGCAAGGCCCAAGACGACCTGCTGGCCGTCGCCGGGCTGATCGCCAACCGCAGTATCGCGGCGGTGATGTTCGACGACGCCAATCTGGCCAAGGAAAACCTGGCCTCTTTAGCCAATCTGCCCGATGTGCGCAGCGCCTGCGTATACGACAAGGCGGGCGGACTGTTTACCGCGCTGGACAATCCGGCGAACCAGTGTCCGGCCAGCCAACAAGGTTTATACACCCACTTCGACCAATTGTCCTTGTACGTTTACCAACCGATGTTGCTCGACGGCGAGATCATCGGTGCGGTGTATTTGTCGTCCGACCTCAGCACCGCCTTCTGGCGGGAGTTGAAATTCGTCGGCGTGGTGCTGTTGGTCCTGTTCGTCGCATTGTTCATCACCTTTTTGCTGACGGCGCCGTTGCTGAACCGGGTCGCCAAGCCCATTTCCCAGTTGGCGCGTACTGCGCAGAAAGTCAGCCGCGACCACGATTATTCGTTACGCGCCGAAAAACACAGCAGCGACGAAATGGGCATCCTGGTGGACGCTTTCAACGACATGCTGGATACCGTCGAAACTCAGAACAAGGCGCTGGTCAGCGTCAAAAACAACTATCAGGCGCTCTACGACAATAACCCGACGATGGTATTCAACCTGGACTTGGACGGCCAAATTATCTCGGTCAACCGCTTCGGCGCCCGACAGTTGGGTTTGGGGGTCGAAGAATTGCAGGGTTGTTCGTTATTCGCCTTCTCTCACCCGGAGGATATCGGCAACTGCAACCAGTTCCTGCAAATTTGCCGCGACCACCCGGAGCAGGTACACAAACTGGAAAGCCGCATCGTTTGCCGGAACGGCAATACGATTTGGGTCAGGGAAACCGCGCGCCTGGTCAAGGACGAAAACAATCTGCCGCATATGTTGCTGGTGTGCGAAGACATTACCGAAACCCGCCGACTGTCGGAAAAAATCGCTTACCAGGCCAGCCACGACGAACTGACCGGCCTGGTCAACCGCCGCCAATTCGACATCCATATCCAAAATCTGGTGTTGCAAGCCCAAAACGACAACAGCGCCCACGTGTTGTGTTACCTTGATTTGGACCAGTTCAAGATCGTCAACGATACCTGCGGCCATCTGGCCGGCGACGAATTGTTACGGCAGCTTGGCGAGTTATTACGACAACAAGTGCGTAAGATGGATATCCTGGCCCGCTTGGGCGGCGACGAATTCGGTATTTTGATGTCGTACTGCTCTCTGGATCAGGCCGTCATCACCGGCGAAAAATTGCGAAATGCGATTTGCGACTTTCAGTTCGCCTGGGAAAACCGCAGCTTCAGCATCGGCGTCAGCATCGGCGTAGCCCCCATCAACCGTTCCAGCGGCAATGCGGTCGACGTGTTGAAGGAAGCCGACGCCGCCTGTTATGCGGCGAAAGAGAAAGGCCGGAACCGGGTGCATGTCTTCAGTCCGGACGACGAGGAATTAACCTTGCGCCAGGGCGAAATGCAATGGGTCGAGAAGATTCGGTTGGGTATCGAACAAAATCGCTTCCAATTGTTCGGCCAGTTGATCGTGCCGGTGAATCACAACCGCGAGGCCTTACACTTCGAAACCCTGATCCGCTACCGCGACGACCAGGGCAAAATCATCCCGCCCGGCGCATTTCTGCCGGCGGCGGAACGCTACAACATGGCTCCGCCGCTGGACCGCTGGGTCATTTCCTCACTGTTCGAGTATTTGGCAACGACACCGGATTTGTTGCAGCGCCTGGAAATGTGCTCGGTCAACCTGTCCGGTCTGTCGCTGTCGGACCAAACCATGCTGGGTTTCATCGGCGAACAATTCCAGAAATGGCAAATTCCGACCGAGAAAATCTGTTTCGAGATCACCGAGACCGCGGCGATCAGCAACCTGTCTTACGCCCGCCAATTCATGGAATCGCTGCGCGGCAAAGGTTGCTCGTTTTCTTTAGACGATTTCGGCAGCGGCTTGTCTTCATTTGCTTATTTGAAAAACCTGCCGGTCGACTACCTGAAAATTGACGGTTTGTTCGTCAAAGACATTGTGGAAGATCGAGTGGATCTGACGATGGTCAAGTCGATCAACGAAGTGGCGCACGTGATGGGTAAGAAAACAATTGCCGAATTTGTCGAAAACGAGTCTATCTTTGATTTACTGCAAACCCTGGGCGTCAATTACGCGCAAGGTTACGGCATCGCCAAGCCGGTGCCCCTACGGGACTTATGAGATTTGTTATGTCTGGTGCTTTGAAAAAACGGCTGTTCAAACCTGGTTTATGGCTTACCTTGATTAGCCAAGCGGCACACGCCGACAAAAGCATGAACGATTTACTGGATATGTCGCCGGCGGAGTTGGCCAATATATCGGTAACAATCGCGTCGGGTACATCCAAACCGATCGCCCAATCCGCAGCGGTCACCAGCGTTATTACCGCCGAACAAATCGCGGCGATGGGCGCCACCGATTTGCATGAAGTTCTGGAAACCGTGCCCGGCATGCATGTCACGATCCAACCTGTGACCAACGATTACAGCTATACCATGCGCGGCATCCGCAACGAGACCAATTCCGAAGTATTGCTGATGATCAACGGTACCCGCTTTTCGTTACCTTACCAAGGCACCCACATGGCCGGCATGATCATGCCGGTGGAGAACATTCAACGCGTCGAGGTGATTCGCGGGCCGGGTTCCGCGCTTTACGGTGCCGACGCCTTCGCCGGCGTCATCAATATCGTCACCAAAAAAGCGGCCGACATCGACGGTTTTAACGTTGGCGCCCGCGGCGGCAACGCCGACACCAAGAGCGCCTGGGGCCAATACGGCGGTAAATGGCAGGGCTGGGACGTGGCCGGTAGCCTGCAATACAGCCACAATGGGGTAGACCCGGACCGAATTATCAAAGCCGATGCGCAAAGCCAGATCGACCAGTTGCTGTCGACCCGCGCTTCACTGGCGCCGGGGCCGATGCAAACTCAAAACGAACGCTGGAACGGCCATCTGAATCTGCAACGCAAACATTGGGATTTGGGTTTCTGGGCCTTCAACGAATCGGATTACGGTTTTAGATCCGGCGCTTTCGGCGCTTTGGATAACCGCGGCAAAGGCAACGGCAGCAACTATCTCGCCGACATTCGTTATTCAACCGAAGACGATTTTCAAGATTGGGAGTTGCAGGCCCACGCCAGTTTCTTGCATACGGACGTTTCAGCAGATATTTACGGCTTTCCTCCCGGATCGATACTACCATTGGATGCCAGCGGCAACGTCACCGGACAACCGGCATTGATCAATGCCTTGGTGCCGTTTCCTAATGGCCTGCGCTTCGTCGCCGGTTTTAAAAATACGGTACCCAGTTTCGAACTGACGAGTATTTACAAGGGCTTTTCCAACCATATCATCAGGATGATCGCCGGCTTCCGCTACGAGGAGCTAAACACCGAGGAGGCCCGCAATTACGGTGCCGGCATCACCAGCCTGGGTGGTCCGCTGCAAAATCTGACCGGGACGCCTTTCACGTTTCTGGACGACCAACACCGCGATATCTGGTCCACTGCGTTTCAAGACGAATGGCAGTTTGCCCCGGATTGGCATTTGACCACGGGTCTGCGCTTCGACCACTATTCCGACTTCGGCAGCACGCTTAACCCAAGGGCGGCGCTGGTTTGGGATGTCAACGAACAGTTCACCAGCAAATTGCTTTACGGCCAAGCTTACCGGGCGCCGAGCTTTTTGGAGCAATACCAACAAAACAGCACGCTATTTCTAGGCAATCCGAGTTTGAGTCCGGAAACCATCGCCACCACGGAATTGGCGTTCGATTATCATCCGAGCAAAACGCTCAGAACGGCGCTGAATTTGTACCATTACGAAATCCACGACCTGATCAGCGGACCTATCGCCAGTTCGACCACACTGACCGAGCAAAACACACCCGGACAGGACGGCTATGGCAGCGAGTTCGAGTGGGACTGGAAGTTTCTGCCGGATTGGAATTTGCGCGGTAACTATGCCTGGCAATTCGCCCGCAACGAAGCGACGCACACTCGCGTCAGCAACGTACCGGAACACCACGTGTATTCGGCGCTGGCCTGGAACTTTCTGCCGAAATGGCAAATTCAAACCCAGATCAACTGGATCGGCCACAGACTAAGCAGTCCGGGAGATACCCGGCTGTTAAAAGATTATGAGACGTTGGACTTGACGCTGAATGCGAAAAAACTGATGGGATATTTGGATTTGACAGCCTCGGCCCGCAATTTGTTGGACTCTGACGGCACGGAACCGGCAACCGCCAGTTATCCTTATAACCTGCCGATCAGCGGTCAAATGTTTTACTTCGAAGTAGGATTACACTACTAACTTACAATGCGTCCTGGCCGACACAAGCTTTATGCACCGCATCCAATAAACTGGCGACGAGCTTACGCCCTAACCACGCTTCGCCGGCAGCTACCGCCCGAATCATGCGATTGATATAAAGCGCCAGCGAATCGCTGTTTTGGTAGCCCTTGGCTCCAGCCAACACGCAACTGACCACTTGCTCCGTAGCCAGATCGTTGCCAATGATCACAATATTGCTGGCCGGAGCGGCATTCAACAACAAACCGGTATATTCGGCGGTATCAGCTTCGCGTAACGCATAATTCAACAAAATCAGCCCAGGCTTATCCTGTTCCGCGGCATTTAGCGCCTGTATCTCGTCGGTATAGAACGCCACTTCGGCCTCAGCCATCAGCAGCAATGGCTCTATTTGCCCGGCATTATCGATTACGTGTATTTTCATGGCGGTTATTTCTGGCTGTGTGCCGAATCGCTGCCCGAAGGATGCGGAACCGGATAAATCGCGGTTCTCAACGGGTCTAGCTCCCTTTAGTCGTGATCGGTCGGCGCTATCGACATGAAACCGTGCAATCCACGCTTCGAATCGGCGGCCAACCAATTTTTTAAGTATTGCAGTTCTTCGGTAGATTGCAATTCATCAAGGCTTTTTTTATTTCTTAGCAATCTGAATGCGGCGGAAAGCGCTTTGAGCCTATCGCCAGCAATCCCAGCCCGCCTCAGGCCGACGATATTCAGTCGGTAATGCTTTGCCGGACGGCCGCCGATCAACGTAAACGGTATCACGTCCATGTTGATACCGGTTGTACCTTGGATAATGGCGTAAGACCCGACCCGGCAAAATTGGTGAACCACTACCGCACCGCCCATGAACACATTATTTCCGACCTCGACGTGACCGCCAATCGCCACGTTATTGGCAAAAATGGTGTTATCGCCAACCCGGCAATCATGCGCGACGTGACTGTTATTCATGAAATAACAACCTGCCCCGATCATAGTCGCCGCACCGGCCTTGGTGGCTCGATGGGCGGTAAAACCTTCCCGGAACACGTTGCCGTCACCGATTTCCAACCATGACTCGGTTTCCGGCTGAAAACCGGTGTCCTGCGGGAGCCCGCCCAATACGGCATGCGGGTGCAGAATATTATTCGCCCCCATTTTTACTCGGCCGTGGACGACGGCATGAGCACCGATTTGGCTACCGGAACCGACGCTGGCTCCGGCTTCGACCACCGCAAACGGCCCGACGCGTACGTTCTCCGCCAAAATCGCACCGCTTTCGATGTAAGCCGTTGGATGGATCAAATTGCTCATGTTTAACCTCTGGGGTGATGTTGGCGATGGAGTTCTTTCAAGCGCTGTTGAGCGATATGGGTATAAATTTGGGTTGTAGACAGATCGGAATGCCCCAACAACAACTGCACCACGCGCAGATCGGCACCATGGTTCAGCAAGTGAGTCGCAAACGCGTGGCGTAAGGTATGCGGCGACAAGTGTTTGTCAATTCCGGCCAGCTTGGCGTAACGCTTGATGATATGCCAAAAAGCCTGCCGTGTCATAGCGTCGCCGCGCGCGGTAACAAACAAATAGTCGCTTTGGCGGCCGCCCAGTAACGCTTGTCTGGCTCCCTTGATGTAACGTTCGGCCCAATCCAGGGCTTCCTCGCCGATTGGGACTAGGCGCTCTTTATCGCCCTTGCCGACCACTCGCAAACACCCTTGGCGAAAATTGATCTGTGAAAAACTCAGTCCAACCAATTCCGATACCCGCAACCCGGTTGCGTACAGCACTTCCAGCATGGTTCTGTCTCTAAAACCCAAATTGCTGCTGATTTCCGGAGCCTCCAGCAATGTTTCGACATCGCTCTCGGACAGCGAACCCGGCAAATATCGGCCTAATTGCGGCGCATCTACCAGTTGGGTAGGGTCGACGACGATTTTTGCCTCTCGTAGCAAATAACCGTAAAACCGTTTCAAACAGGATAACTTGCGCGCCGAGGAGCGGCTGGAAGTACCAAGTTGCCGCAGGTGGGCCAAAAACCCTTTGATATCCGATTCGTCTGCGGCCGGCAACTCTTTATGCTTCAGCCAGGCAGAAAATTGCTTCAAATCGCTGCCGTAGGCGGCGAGCGTGTTATCGCTTAACCCGAATTCCAGCCAAAGCGTATTTAAAAAAACTTCTATGGACTGACTCGAATTCATGCTTCCGAATCGCGCAAACGGCGCTCGTAGTCCAGCAACTGCCTTTTCAACTGAACGAACTCGCCTTCGATCTGGCCCATGAAGCCGCCAATACCTTGGCTTGCGACAACACGATGGCAAGGAATGATTCCGGCGTAAGGGTTACGTTTGCAACCAGCAGCAACAGCGCGCGGAGCCGAATCCAAGCATTTCGCCAATTCAGCATAAGTCAACGTCCGCCCGACCGGTATTGCCAACAACGCGTTCCAGACCTTTTTGCTGAATTCGCTACCCTGAGTTAGCAGCTTAAGTTGCAAACCAGTATTATCCGGATCCAGTAGATATTGCCGAACATGTAGCGCCAGATCAGGCAGATCCCCCTCCGCCGGAAGTGCCTGCATCCGCCAGGAGGCGTCGACGATGACCGACCCGCGCAAGGTCAATAACAATTCAACACCAAATACCGGCACCCCAATTGTGTGCGGTTCGGCATCCGCTGTTGGCTGCCAAACAATATGCAAGGTCATGGATTATTCAAAATGAGCGGCAAAAAAAAGGCGGCCTGATAGCCGCCTTTTTCGGAGCCGATCCGATTGCTGCCAATCGGATAGCAACGGCTTAAGAAAGTCTTTCTTTAATCCGGGCGGCTTTACCGGCCAGATCGCGCAGATAATACAACTTGGCACGGCGCACATCACCACGGCGCTTGACTTCGATGCTGCCAACCGCAGGGCTGTGGGTCTGAAACACACGCTCAACACCAACGCCGTGGGAAATTTTTCTGACGGTAAATGCGGAATTCAAACCGCGATTACGCTTGGCGATAACGATGCCTTCGAAAGCCTGCAGCCGCTCGCGGCTACCTTCGGTCACTCTGACTTGAACAACCACAGTATCGCCCGGACCGAATTCAGGGACGTCTTTTTTCAGCTGTTCCGCTTCCAATTCTTCGATAATTTTACTCATAACCACACCCTATTTAACAACTTCGTTTCTAAATTCTTTCAGCAAGGCGTCCTGCTCTGCACTTAATTCGCGTTTTTCCAGTAAATCCGGCCGTCGCAACCAGGTTCTACCCAAGGCTTGCTTCATTCGCCAGCGGCGGATCGCCGCATGATTACCGCCCAACAAGACCTCGGGAACATTGCCGAGTTCACTACGCTCAGGCCGCGTGTAATGCGGGCAATCCAATAAGCCGTCGGCATGGGAATCCTGTTTAGCCGACTCCTCGTCGCCCAGCACCCCCGGTATCAAGCGGCTGATCGCGTCTATTACAATTAAAGCTGCAAGTTCGCCGCCGCTGATCACATAGTCGCCCAACGACCACTCGTCATCGCAAGCATGTTCGATAAATCGTTCGTCGATACCTTCATATCGTCCGGCAATCAGAATCAGACGCCGGCTGGTGCTGGCATCCTGCAACAGGGCCTGTGTGATCAATCGCCCTTGCGGGCTCAAATACACAACTTTGGCTCCATCCGGCTGCTGACTCCGTTTTGCGTCGTTTACAGCATCCAATAAAGGCTGGTACTTCATTACCATGCCGGGCCCGCCGCCGTACGGCCTGTCATCTACCGTTTTGTGCCGGTCGTGCGCGTAATCGCGCGGATTCCAGACCGATAAACCGACCAAACCTTTTTCTATCGCTTTCCCGGTTACGCCATAACCTGCCGCTCCGGAGACCATCTCCGGAAAAAGGCTGACCACATCGAAATGCATATCCGCCTAAAAATCCGGATCCCAATCGGCGACGATCAACCCGGCAACCAAGTCGACTTTCAAAATCGTGCTGGGCTGCAAAAACGGTATCAAACGTTCAGTCTCGCCGTCGACAACGACCAAGACATCGTTGGCTCCGGTCTCCAGCAAATGATCGACGGTACCTAGCTTGCAACCTGCTTGGTTCTCTACTAACAGGCCTATCAAATCGGCCCAGTAGAATTCACCCGCCTCAGGCTTGGGCAATTGCTGCTTGCGAATCAGAATTTCCGCACCCATCCACTCGGCGGCAGCATCTCTGTCGCCAATATTTTCAAGCTGGGCAACAATCAAATTGCCTTGTCGGCGACCACCAACAACTTTCAATTCATGGCGCTGGCCGTGTTTTTGTAACAGCCATGGCGAATATTTCAGGATATTTTCGCGGGGATCGGTAAAAGAAAACACTTTTACCCAGCCCTTTACACCAAAAACGCCGGATACTTGTCCGACGTTCAGATACTCCCCTGCCTGCAAAACTAAGCGTTACGCGGCAGCTTTAGCAGCGTCTTTGATCAGTCTGGCAACACGGTCGGTCGGCTGAGCACCGTTGGCTTTCCAATATTGAACGCGTTCAGCATCCAACACCAGACGCTGCTCCGCACCACGTGCCAGCGGGTTAAAAAAACCGACCCGCTCAATGTAGCGACCGTCGCGGCTGCTTCTGCTGTCGGTTACGACAACATGATAAAAAGGACGATTCTTTGCGCCGCCTCTGGACAAACGAATGCTTACCATTTGAATACCTTAAAAAACATTGAATCAAAAAATTTAATCAAACTATTCTACGCGATTTTGCGAATAAGTGAAGGACAAATTGCGCCGATCACATTCTCAGGCCGCGCATATTACTCTTCAAGCCGCGCATCATGTTAGCGATATTGCCTTTGCTGAACTTCTTCATCATCTTTTCCATCATCTGATGTTGTTTCAACACCCGATTTACCGCTTGTAAATCAAGGCCGCAACCGTCGGCAATACGTTGCTTGCGACTACCCTTGATCAAATCGGGAAACCGCCGCTCCTGCTTGGTCATCGAATTGATCACGGCAATCTGATGCGCCAAATCCTTGTCATTGACCTTTTCCCTAATATCTTTCGGCACATTGTTCATACCAGGCAACTTATCCATCATCGCCCCCAGACCGCCCATGTTTTGCATCTGCAACAACTGCTCCTTCAAATCATCCAAATCGAAGCTTTTACCTTTTTGCAGTTTCTTGGCTAATTGCTCGGCTTTTTTCTTGTCGACTTTTTGTTCAATATCCTCGATCAGCGACAACACGTCGCCCATACCCAAGATACGGGACGCCAGCCGGTCCGGATAAAACGGCTCCAACGCATCGGTTTTTTCGCCGACACCGATGAATTTGATCGGCTTACCGGTAATTTGACGAATGGACAATGCCGCACCGCCGCGGGCGTCGCCATCGGCTTTGGTCAGGATCACACCGGTCAACGGCAGCGCGTCGTGAAAGGCTTTGGCGGTATTGGCGGCATCCTGGCCGGTCATACTGTCAACGACAAACAAGGTTTCGATCGGCTTGATCGCGGCATGCAAGGCCTTGATCTCGGCCATCATCTCGTCGTCGACATGCAGCCGGCCGGCGGTGTCGACGATTAGTACGTCGACGAATTGGCGTCTGGCCGCATCAAGCGCCCGATTGACGATATCGACCGGATTCTCGCTGGCATCGCTCTCGAAAAACTTCAGACCGATGTCGTCAGCCAGGGTTTGTAATTGTTTGATTGCTGCGGGCCGGTAGACGTCGACACTGACCACACCGACTTTTTTCTTTTTCTTCTCTTTCAGATGCCGGCCCAGCTTGGCGACCGTCGTGGTTTTACCGGCACCCTGCAAGCCCGCCATCAACACGATGGCCGGCGGATTGGTACGCAGATTCAACTCTTCGTTGGCCGCACCCATCACATTTATCAGCTCCGATTGCACCACCTTGATCAGAGCCTGACCCGGCGTCAAACTGGTTTGCACTTCCTGGCCGAGCGCGCGCTGAGTAACTTGCTCGATAAAGTCGGTCACCACCGGCAGCGCGACATCCGCCTCCAGCAAAGCCATCCGCACCTCGCGCATGGTCTCCTGAATATTGCTCTCGGTCAGACGGCCTTGGCCTTTTATTTTTTTAAGTGTGCCACTCAGGCGATCGGATAAATTATCGAACATAGATACGTCTTGTTTAGCTGGTTAATTACGACTCGTTCCGGCTCAAGCGGAGTTAGAACAATACTCGGGCTTAGTTTAACATAAGGCCTACGCAACGCCTTTTGATAATTCTGCCCCGCCACTCCAATGAATATCGCAATTCTCGGCATCCTATCGGTTTTATGCTATTTGGCCGCGGCCACTTTCATCGCGAAGGACCTTTTCGCCGGACAGGAGCGCCGCCCGGTGCCTATCCGCCTGGCCTGGATCGGCGCCGCATTGCATGCCGCTTACGCCGGGACCATCTTCCTTGGCGAACAACCTTTCAACTTCAGTTTCTTTAACGCAGCGACCCTGGTAGCGCTAGTCATCTCGTGGTTTCTACTGTGCGCCGCACTGGACAAGCCGGTCGAAAAACTCGGCGTCGCGGTATTCCCTCTGGCGGCGACATTGATCGGCCTGGATATGATTTTTCCGGAAACCAACCATCCGCTGGTTACGCATAGTTGGCAGATGAGCGTCCACATTCTGACTTCCATCGTCGCGTTCAGTTTGTTGAATATCGCGGCAATTCAGGCCATCTTGCTGGCGATTCAAGACCAACAACTGCGCAGCCACCAGCCAAAAAGACTAATGCTGGCGCTGCCACCGCTACAAGCGATGGAAACCTTGTTATTTCAAATGATCGGCACAGGATTGGTGTTTTTAACCGCGGCGCTGATTAGCGGTTTCATTTTTATCGAAGACATCTTCGCGCAGCATCTGGCCCACAAGACAGTCCTGTCGATTTGCGCTTGGTTGATTTTTTCCGGGTTGTTGGTCGGGCGACTGCGGTACGGCTGGCGTGGCAGTACCGCAATCCAATGGACGCTGATTGGCTTTGTGCTGCTGCTCTTGGCGTATTTCGGCAGCAAACTGGTATTGGAATTGATCTTGAAAAGAACCTGAGCGCCGCGAACACGCATCAAACGTAAGTATCGATTTTGCCGGCAGCAGCGGTAGCGGCCGAATCAATCAGCTTCAGCGCGGCCTCTCCCTGGGCGGCTTCGACTTCCTGGCCTTTTTTGACGACAGCCACCGCCAACTCTTGCTTATTCGATGCCTGCTGCAACACCGCTGCCAGCAGACTGGATGAATTAATACCGGATATCGAATCAGCCATCGCACACCTCCAGAACAAAAGATAGCACTGCCAAGCTTATCGCCCGACAACGCGAAATCTTTAGCCCTAACCCGCCGTTTTCTGCTCCGACAGGTGCCGCTTCAAAGCCAACGCCGCAGCGTAATCCGGTTTTTGCTGCAAAATGTAATCCAGCATCATATCCGCCCCATCGTAAATCCGGCATTCGCCGTACAACGCCGCCAATTTCATCTGTACCAGTACGTCTTGCGGGAACTGTCCGATATACGCCGCGTACGAATCGATAGCCGCAACCATGTCCTGCTGCAACCGTTGAATTTCGGCGTAGAACGGCAAATACACCGGATTCAATTGCGACAAGCACTCCAAAGCCAATCTGGCCGTTTGCCCGTCGTCGTGACTGACGCCGATCGCGGCAATTCTGGCCAAAGCTTCCTCCAGCAAGGCATCCCCCAAATCGACCACCCGCTGGTAAGCGTCCAACGCATCTTCCGGGCACTCCTGCAATTCGGCCAGATAGCCCTCGACCAAAAAGCGGTAACAATTTGCCGCCTGCTGTTGCTCGTGCTTATCCAGTGCGGCAAGCAAATCTCGCAGTTCTGCCGTTTTGCGATGTTTGAACAGCAAACCGGCCCGATGCTTTACCGCAGCCAGATTGCTGTGGCTCTTGGCTCGAGCCATGTGCTTGGTATTGCGATCGGTCAAGACGTCCGCATAACGCCGCTCCATCTCGGCAAATTCAGCAGCGAACCCGGCCGGTAACGATTCTTCGCCGAATTTTCGCCGCCACAATTTGACTCGGCCGTAACTGCGGTCTGTTTCCGCCTGGGCAAGCAGCTGAGCAAAATCGGGCTGCGGCATTTGCTCTTGCCGACGCGCAGAAACACGATCGATCGCTGCATCGATCAAAGCCAACAACTTATTGGCGCCTTCGGCATAGGCATCGTAATAAACGTTGCCCAATTGGCGGGCTTCCTCGGCGCTCCATTCTGCATCGTCGAACGGCTTGGTCAATTTGATGAAACTGCGAATACCGAATTTTTTGACCAGCCGGCTGTATTGCCGATATTCGCGCTTAAATTTTTTCTCGATTTGGTCGAGGTTTTTCTTGTCTTTAAAACTGACGACCGTACCCTCGCTCCGATACATCGCGTCATTAATTTGGCGGGCGTTAGCAGACAGTTTGGCAATCGCTTTGACTTGGTGTTGCGCGCGTTTCAATTCGGCATGAACCTGTTCGAGATCCTGGCATCCGCCGCTCGCCGATGACAGCCGTGCCGCCAGAATGGAATCCACGTCGACTGGTTCTGAGTCCAGCAGCAACGACGCCGCCGGCAGATATTCCACCGCTTCGATTTTTGCGGCGCCCTCGGCCAGGTTGACGATGCGACAACCGGCACGGCTCAGCAACTGGGTCTGCCGTCCCAACGACTTGATCGCTTGGGCAAAATCGCAACTGGTTGGCGCCAGATAACCACCATTGGTCTCGACTTGCAATGAGGTCAGATTGAACCGCGGCCCAGCCAATTGTTCGTCGCTGCCTTTGGCGTGAGTAAAGCCCTCGCGGGTAAAACACAGGTCGACGCCGCACAAGATAATGCGACTGAAACCGAATTCGTAGGCCATGTTCAAGGCCGTATTGGTCACGGTAGGACCGGCGCTGCTCAGGTTTTTGATATTCAAGTCGCTCTGCCAGGGCAATCGAGCCCCCAGATAGAGCATGGTGCCCGGCCATTGACTGACCAACGTCGGCACAGTGTGGTAAGAACAGACAAAAACGGTTTTTTCGCTGAAGTTCAGCATTTCCTTGCTGATATCGAAACTTAAATCGGTGGGGTCGACGGAAAACACGAAGTCCGGTTCGATACCGGCGGCCAGCAATTGCCTGGAAATGCGGGAGACGGCAAATACCACGCACTGCTGCCGATGCTGAATTACCCAGGGCAAAGCCTGATCGAGCGACGGCCCGCCGGCAAGAATTGCCACCGTTTTGCCGCTGAACGCCTTTGCCAATAATTTGGCCGGCAACCGGTTGTCGGCTGCATTGGCGATTTGCCGGGCAATAAACGCTTCCGACCCCAATTCGGCGCTATACCGCCAGTTCAATTGCGACAGAACCTCGGCGACGTGCCAACTCAACTCGGCGTATTCGTCGATAAAATCGTCCTGTGCGCACAACGCATTGACCGATTTCACCGCATCGATATAAAAATAATCGGCGGCTTTGAATTTTTGCAGGGTCTGCGGCCACTCGCCGGGACCGACGCAAACGATACGTTCGTCTGTCTCCCCAAGCAAGTCATGGCTGAGCAAGGCCTGCAATACCCGATCCGGCTCGATAAAAATATATCGGGTACCCTTCGGCAAAGTCTTGCCGCGCAAATACTGCAACAACATGCCGGAATCGGTACCGACAACGATGTTCAGCTCGTCTTCCCTGAACAACAGATCGCCGAACTTGGTCTCGAACAACGCCGCCGCGCCGAGCTTATCGAACGCGTGGCGATTCAGATTGAAAAAGTAGCGGTCGCCGAACGCGTTCGTCGTTAACGGCCCCAGCGCTTGTTCATCCGCCAAATCGATCGTTTCTGTCATACCTCGCGCCTGGTAGCCCGGTTTATTGCAATAGTTTCAAGACCCCTTGCGAGACCTGATTCGCCTGCGCCAACATCGCCGTGCCGGCTTGTTGCAGGATCTGGCTGCGGGTCAGATTCGAAGTTTCCGAAGCGAAGTCGGCATCCATGATTCTGGACCGCGCCGCACTTTGGTTCTCGATAGACGATTGTAGATTAGCAATCGTGGTCGTGAAACGGTTTTGAATCGCACCGAGGTTGGAACGGAAGATATCGATCTTCTCGATCGCGGTATCGATCGCATCGATCGCGGACCGCACGAACGTGGAAGTCGCAGCGCTACCGATCGAGCGGTTGGTGCCGAACAGTTCGTTGATGCCGGACATACTCAACAAATTGGATACCGTCACCGAAATCTGGTTATCCGAGGCGGTGTTGGCACCGATTTGGAAGTTCGCGCCTTGCAACGAGCCGTTCAGGATTTTCTTACCGTTGAACTCGGTGTTGGTGATAATCCGCTGCAACTCGTCGCCCAACTGGGCAAACTCGGTTTGCAGTTTTTGCCGGTCGCCATTGCTGACCGCCGCCCGGTTCGCTGCCTGAATCGCCAAATCGCGCATCCGTTGCAAGGTTTCGGTCAGGGTTCCCATACCGGCCTCGGCCGTTTGCGCCATGGAAATACCGTCGTTGGCGTTGCGCATGGCAACCGTCATACCGCGGATCTGCGAAGTCATCCGGTCGGCAATCGCCAAACCGGCCGCGTCGTCTTTCGCGCTGTTGACCCGCATGCCTGAAGACAAGCGCTCCATGGACGTTTGCAGACTTTCGTTAGTCCGGCTCAGATATTTCTGGCTGTTCAATGAAGCGATATTCGTATTGATGACCATTGGTGATGGCATGATCGTTCTCCCGATAAATCTCTAATGAGTTTGGCATTATTGCCGCCTACCCGGATCATTCACTTTCCATGCCATATAACTTTTACATAAAAATAACAACAACTTACATAAAAACAAAAAATATTTCATCCGCCGAAGCCTGGCAAAGGCGCAATTTATTGCCGCCCCGGCACGGATTTCCAGTCAGATTCTTGACGCCGCGCAGCCGGCAATCATTTGCCCGAACACCGTCGCAACGCCACCATCAATCGCCGTTGGGCAAACGGCGCCGTACCAGATCCGCCATTGCTGCCGCTTGCGGCTGGCTGCTGGATTGCAATCCTGCGATTACCCCGAGCCGATTGGCGATGGGCTGGTTTTGACTGACTTTCCACTTCCCCTCCAAACGCTCGACGGCAATTTCGATACCGATAATCTGGTTCAGCAAATTGCCAGTAAATTCGGCCGGCGCATCGGCCAAAGCCCACGGCGAGGCCAGACCGGCCTCCTGTACGTCGGTCATCTCCGCCAAGTGTCGATACAACCAAGCGGCATCTTCTACCACCCGCAGCCGGCCATGAGCATGCACGACGGCGTAATTCCAGGTCGGCACAACTTTGCCATGCTCGCGCGTGCCGACGTACCAGGTTGGCGAAATGTAAGCGTTGGGGCCTTGGAACACCGCCGACGCCGGCCGGCGTCGGTCGTATTCGCGCCAAACCGGATTGTTGCGGGCGACATGACCATGCAACACGCCTTGCTCAGAGCCGTCATCGCGCCAAAGCAACGGCAGGTGATTGATTTCCGTTCCCGTTGAAGTCGGTGTAATCAGGCATGCCAACGGGTAGTCCCGCATCAATGCCTGGAGAAGCTGTGGGTCGTGCTCTTGAAACTGAACGGGGCTGTACATGTTGAAAACTACCAATAACCGGTTTTGAAGTTATTCCGCCAGCAGCGCCGGGGCGATAGCAGCTGACTTTAACACGTTAGTCAAGATTGGCACATGGGCGGCGAATCGTTAGAATTCCGGCGACGGTCGGCATTCGCGCCCCACCGTCAGCTAGTTCACTCGACCACTAAAGCGGCGCAGCTAACCAGCTGCCGCCGGCCAAGTCTGTTTCACGTTTAGGATCTAATCAATGAAATGTCCAGCACTCTTAACCGCAATCGCGGTCATCCTGACCGGCTGCGCGGCGGTCGAAACGCCAGCGCCCGCCGAAACCCTGGCGCCGATTCCCGACTTTAAACCTGCGCCCCCTCAGACCAAGACCCAGCCGGCAGAGAAAACCGGTGCGGTCGATGTCTATCTATTACCGCTAGACGATTTCTCCGGCGATTACGCCGCACAAATGGCTAAAACGTTAACCAAAGAGTTCGGCATTCGGGTCAAGGCCACTCTGCCGTTGGGTAGCTTAGGCTTGCAAGCCTTTCCCGGCACGCAACAATTCGCCGCGCAAGACATCTTCGAACAAGCCGGTACGGTGATGCGACGCTTGCCGGAAGGCGGCAAGCACACCCATTTTGTGTTCCTAACCAACCGCGACATCAACGCTCGTGACCGCAATTTTCGTTTTCAATTTTCCTTCCACGACCGCGATTGCCGCTGCTCGGTCGTTTCTGCCGCACGCATGCACCAACCGGGAGATACCACGACCAGCCCGGCAGTCGAGACCCGCTTTATGAAAATGACCAAGCGCGCGATCGGCGAAATGGATTTTGGCTGGACCCGCTCTACCGACATCAAAGACCTGATGTATTCGCCGATTATGAGCCTGGACGATTTGGACGAACTCGGCAACCGCCATCCACCGATCCGCTCCCGCTAACCGCGTTGACTATTGAAGGCTGGCGACCAGCAGCCGGACTCGGGCACGCCAAAACGGAGCCGGCCGCGATGGAAGTCGCCAAAACCTTGACGGACCGATATCGCCGCTGCGAACAATGCGTCACCGAGCGAACAAAACCCCGGACCTGCCGTCTCCCCGGCCAGCTAAAGACGGGCCACTCGTATCGCCGAAGCGGCCACAAGCGCCGTCAAATGCTTTATGATGGGCCGAGACTCGTTCGGCCACAATCAGAATAACAATGAACAGCACCGCACAAACCGCCAGCCAATCTTCGATTTCTCCCGTCATTCCGTTCGCCGCCACCCTGTTCGCCAGCGCCACGTTAATGTTCGTGCTGCAGCCGATGTTCGGCAAAATTCTGCTGCCCTTGCTGGGCGGTACGCCGGCGGTGTGGAATACCTGCATGGTGTTTTACCAGACCCTGCTGTTCCTCGGCTATCTGTATGCCGATTGGCTCAGTTCGCGTTTCGGCAGCCAGCGCCAGTTGCAAATCCATACCGCGCTGCTGATTTTCAGCGCGATCGCGTTACCGGTAGCGTTGCCGGCAGACGCGACGCCGCCCACCGCCGGCAATCCGACGCTATGGCTGGTTTGGACTTTGTTTCTAGCCATCGGCCTGCCCTTCTTCGTGGTGTCGACCACAGCGCCGTTGCTGCAAAAATGGTTCTCGCACAGCGGCCATCACAGCAGCGGCGATCCCTACTATTTATACGCCGCCAGCAACGCCGGCAGCCTGTTGGCGCTATTGAGCTACCCGTTTTTGATCGAACCCAATTTGGGCCTGACGACGCAACGGCTGGCCTGGAGTGGTGCTTACGTCGGCTTGTGCCTGCTGATTCTGGTTTGCGGCATCAGTTTTTGGCGGAATCAGGCCGATAAGGCCGACGACGAGGTCTTGACCGACGCCGGCATTGAACCGCCCACGACGCTGCAACAACTGCATTGGCTGGCCTTGGCTTTCGTGCCGTCCAGTTTATTGCTCGGCTTGACTCAGTTCATCAGTACCGACATCGCCGCAGTACCGTTGTTGTGGATCGTGCCGCTGACCTTGTACCTGCTGACCTTCATTCTGGTGTTCGGCACCTGGGCCGACCGGCTCCGGCCGTGGATGCTGGCCGCGCAACCGGCGGTATTGACGGTATTCATCGCCTATTCCTTCATCAATCCGGCCACGCTGCCTTATTGGCTGGACCTGATTCTGCACCTGATCGCGTTTTTCCTGGCGGTAATGGTTTGCCACGGCGAATTGGCGAAAAGCCGGCCGCATCCGCAATATCTGACCCGTTTTTATCTGGTGATGTCGTTCGCCGGCATGTTGGGCGGACTGTTCAATACCTTCGTCGCCCCGTTCGTGTTCAACTCGGTCTACGAATACCCGATCATGATCGTCGCGGCACTGTTGTTGCGTCCCGGCTTTTTCGACGGCAAATGGTTTCTGCAGCCGATTTTCCCGGCCGTGGTGCTGGCGGTCGGCCTGATCGTTTATTTCAGCAGCCGCGAATTGTTCGATTATCTGGATCTGATCGGCGGCGCCCTGATCCTGCTGGCCGGCGTCAGTTACGCACTGCGCCATAGCCCGATCGCGCTGGGCTCGCTGACCGGCGTGTTGCTGCTGTTTACGCTGGGCCTGCACAGCATGGCCTCCAACACCCTGTACCAGGAACGCAGCTTTTTCGGCGTAATGTCGGTGCGCGACACCGTGATCCCGGACGAAAACCAGAAGCCGGAAACCGTGCACGAGCTGTACCACGGCACCACTAAACACGGCGCACAACGCCTGACCCCCGGCAACCTGACGACACCGTTGACCTACTACAGCAAACCCGGCCCGATCGGCCAGGTGTTCGCCGAGTTCGACGCCGAAAACCAGCATTGGCATATCGGCGCGGTCGGCTTGGGCGCCGGTGCGTTGGCCTGCTATTTCAAACCCGGCCAGCAATGGACGTTTTACGAAATCGACCCGCTGGTGGTCGAGGTGGCGCAAAATCCGAAATGGTTCAGCTACCTGAGCCGCTGCAACCCGCAAGCCGAAATGGTGGTCGGCGACGCCCGCCTGTCGCTGACCAAAGCCGCCGACCGCAGTTTCGACTTGCTGGTGATGGACGCCTTCAGCTCGGATGCGGTGCCGACCCATCTGCTGACCCGCGAGGCCTTGCAGCTATACTTCGCCAAGCTGAAAGACGACGGCCTGCTGGCGTTTCACATCACCAACCGCCACCTGGCTTTGAAAAAAGTCATGGCCGACCACGTCAACCAGTTGCATCTGGCGGCCTTGCTGCAGGAATTTAAACCGGAAACCGATGTCCCTCTGGTGGTCGCTACCGACTGGGTGGTGATCGCCAAGAATCCGGAGCGCCTGCAACGTCTGCAGCAAAGCCGGCTCGGCCACTGGCAAAAATTACCGTTGACCTTCGGTCTGCAACCCTGGACCGACGACTTCACCCATATTATTGGAATCTGGAAATAGGAAACGACATGCTGATTAAGGATCTGGCCCAACACTGCGACGCCACCGTACACGGCGGCGACGCGTCGGTCTTCATCAACTCCGCCGCCGACATCATGTCTGCCCACGCCCATCAGGTGACGGTGTTGAGCGACGGCAAATACAAAAAGTACTTGAAAGACACCCAAGCCTCCGCTTGCTTTATCAGCGAAGCCTTGATCGACAGCGATATCCCGGAAAATCTGGCCCTGTTGGTGTGCAAGGACCCGGAAATCAGCTTCTTGAATGCGGTGAAGGCACTGCACCCGGAACCGGCGCTGAAACGCCAGGTGTCCGAACATGCGGTACTGGCCGACACCTCGACGTTGGGCTACGACGTCCACGTCGGCCCTTTCGCCACGATCGGCCAGCACAGCAGCATCGGCGACAGCAGCACCATCGAAGCCGGCGCCCGCATCGGCAACCACGTTTCGATCGGCAAACACTGCCACATTCACCCGAATTCGGTGATTTACGACCGCAGCGTGATCGGCAACAACGTCATCATCCATGCCGGCGCGGTCATCGGTGCCGACGGCTTCGGTTACAAATTCCGCGACAACCAGCACGTCAAAGTGCCGCACGTCGGCCACGTCGAAATCGCGGATAACGTCGAAATCGGCGCCAACACCTGTATCGACCGCGGCGCGCTGGGCGCGACCAAAATCGGCGCCGGCAGCAAGATCGACAATCTGGTGCAGCTGGGCCACAACAATATCGTCGGCCGCAACGTCATCATCTGCGGCCAGTCCGGCATCTCCGGTTCCTGCACCATCGAGGACGGCGCGATTTTGGCCGGCAGCACCGGCGTCGCCGACCACGTCAAGATCGGCTCCCGTGCCGTGGTCATGGCGCGCAGCGGCATCTCGGCCGATGTCGATCCGGGCGCACAAGTGTTCGGCAGCCCGGCCAAGGATCGTAAAGTGGCGTGGCGGGAATTGGCGGCGCTGGCCAAACTGCCGGAACTGTTGCAGAAATTCAAGGCGCTGGAAGCCCGGATCGCCAAACTGGAAGAATAAAGCCAACCAACACAGGAGCAGACGACCATGAACGATAAACAACGCGTCGCCCACTACGCGGCTCAGCAAGTGCAAAACGGCATGATCGTCGGCCTCGGCACCGGCTCCACCGCCAATTTTTTCATCGAAGAACTGGCGCGCCGACAGAACGAAGAAGGCTTGAAAGTCAAAGTCGTGTCCAGCTCGGTGGTCAGCGCCAATAAGGCCAAACAGCTAGGTCTGTCATTACTGGGCATGGAACATATCGATGGGCTGGATTTATACGTCGACGGCGCCGATGAAGTCGCGCCGGACCTGACGCTGTTGAAAGGCCGCGGCTACGATCTGGTACGGGAAAAATTGCTGGCCAAAGCCGCCGACTCGTTTTTAGTGTTGATCGACGCCAGCAAACGGGTAAAACGGATCGGCGAAAACTTCCCGATTCCGATCGAAGTCAGCCCGTTCGCCTGGCGTTTGGTGCAACGCAGCGTCGCTGCGATCGGCGGCCACGGCAACTTGCGGCAGACCCCGAACCAGGACGGCCTGGTGGTGACATCGCACGGTAGTCTGGTATTGGATGTGGCTTTCGAACCCAATCTGGACGGCAAAACCCTGAACGAACGCCTGAACGCCATCCCCGGCATCGTCGAACACGGCATTTTCAGCGGCCTGACCCGCGCGGTGTTTTGCGGCCACGACGGTAAAATCGATGAGCAGTGGGCTTAACCGAGCGGCGAATTTCTCCCTTACCAGAGCCCTTAGCCGGAGCCGACTTTGCCCCACTGCTTTTGGGGTAGATAGGGCCTGAAAACTTGGTTCATAATCGGCCAATTGCGGTTTCAACCAAAAACCGCTCCCAATTTCAACGACCGTTGGTCTTGAAAACCCGGCGCCCGCCAACGCAGCGCCACCCGGACTTGGCTCCGGTTCCTACAGGCCGAAATCGAGAGGAGAATCGCATGTCACAATTAGAAAAAAACCAGGAAGCGCCCTTCTTCCGCGCCGTCAACCAACACAATAAACCGGTTTATCTGGCCGACTATCAGGGCGAAAAGAACATCGTGCTGTATTTCTATCCGAAAGACGACACGCCGGGCTGCACCATAGAAGCCAACGACTTTACCGGCCTGGCCGACGAATTCGCGGCGCTGGATACCGTCGTGATCGGCGTCAGCAAAGACGATTGCGAAAGTCACCGCGCCTTCATCGCCAAATACGGCCTGAACGTACAACTGCTGGCCGACACCGACGGCACCTTGTGCGACAGTTACGGCACTTGGCAGGAAGTGGAAAAGGACGGCGTCAAAAAATGGAAAATCGTTCGCTCCACTTTCATTATCGATAAAGACGGCAAGCTGGTGGAAGCCATGTACGGCGTCAGCCACGAAGGCCACGCCCAAGCGGTGCTGGATATCGTCAAAGGTCTGGCGGCGGCATAACCCGGCTTTCCCCGGGTTGCGGCATGCGCCGGAACCCGGTTCCCGTTTTTTAATGTTCAAGCTGTCGGCCGCCGCCCGGCCGATAGCCTGCTCCCCCGTTCAAATCCCTCTGATCACCCTCCGACCTTGGCGGCCTCGAATTCGGCCGCGCGCACTGAGCTCCAATAGCAGAGCCGCATAACATCCGCCACTCGAATTCCGCTACCGCGGCGAGATACAAAATCCTTATATTTCCTTTATCCCGGCTTACGTCTTTTTTACGACATTTTTACCGGCCTATCTTTACCCTATCGCTACGCAATCGATCACGGCTGCAAAGCCGGCTTAAAGAGTGGAGGTAACGATGGACATCCTGTATTTACTGGTAGCGGCGACCTTCTTTGCCGCCACTGTCTTGTTAGTGGCGGGCTGCGATGCACTGAGGGGGCAAGTATGAGCTGGATTTATCTGTTAAGCGGCGGGCTGGCGTTGGCCGTGTTCGTCTATCTGTTGGTCGCGCTGTTTTACCCGGAGAAATTCTGATGAACGGACCAGGTTTTTTGCAAATCGCCATTTATCTGATCGCGCTGATTGCACTGGCCAAACCGCTGGGCAGTTATATGGCGCGGGTTTACCAAGACGAGTCGGTGGGCTTGAACCGCTGGTTCGCCGGCGTCGAGCGGCTGTGTTACCGTCTAAGCGGGGTCGATCCCGAGCAAGACATGCGCTGGCAGCAGTATGCCTGGGCGGTGCTGGCCTTCAATCTGTTCGGCTTGCTGGCCGTCTATTTGTTGCAGCGTTTTCAAGACGTGCTGCCATTGAATCCGCAAGCCTTGTCGGCAGTGACGCCGGATTCGGCTTTCAATACCGCAGTCAGCTTTGCCACCAATACCAATTGGCAAGGCTACGGCGGGGAAAGCACCATGAGCTATCTGACGCAAATGTTGGGACTGAGCGTACAAAACTTCCTGTCGGCGGCCAGCGGCATGGCGGTACTGGTCGCGTTGATTCGCGGCTTCACTCGCCGCAATGCCCAGGGCATCGGCAATTTCTGGGTCGATATGACCCGCAGCACCTTGTATATCCTGCTACCGTTGTCGTTCGTGTTGGCCCTGGTCCTGGTCGGCCAGGGCGTGGTGCAAACCTTCAACCCGTATCAGACCCTGAATACGCTGCAAGCCGTCAGCTACTCGGCGCCGAAGCTGGATGCGGATGGCACAGCCATGGTCGATGCCGAAGGCAAACCGGCCAGAGAAACCGTGCAGACTCGACAACAAACCCTGGCCTTAGGCCCGGCCGCCTCGCAAATCGCCATCAAGCAACTGGGCACCAACGGCGGCGGCTTCTTCAACGTCAACTCCGCCCATCCTTACGAAAACCCGACACCGCTCTCCAATTTCCTGGAAATGCTGGCGATTCTGTTGCTTCCGGCGGCCCTGTGTTACAGCTTCGGCGTCATGGTCGGCGACACCCGCCAGGGCTGGGCGATTCTGGCGGCGATGACCTTGGTGTTCGTCGCGTTGATCTTTGTCACAGTACCGGCCGAACAAAGCGGCAATCCGGCCTTGACGGGATTGGGTGTCGATCAAAGCGTTTCCGAACGGCAAGCCGGCGGCAATATGGAAGGCAAGGAAACCCGCTTCGGCATCGTCAATTCCGGATTGTGGGCGATAGCGACCACCGCCGCGTCCAACGGCTCGGTCAACTCGATGCACGACTCCTATACGCCGCTCGGCGGTTTGGCGCCGATGTGGCTGATGCAACTCGGCGAAGTCATTTTCGGCGGCGTCGGCTCCGGCTTGTACGGCATGATCGTGTTTGCCATCGTCGCCGTGTTCATCGCCGGCTTGATGATAGGCCGCACCCCCGAGTATCTCGGCAAAAAGATCGAAGCCTTCGAGATGAAAATGGCCGCCATCGTCATCTTGATCCCGCCCTTGATGGTACTGGGCGGCACGGCACTAAGTCTGATGCTGGACGCCGGCAAGGCCTCGATCTTCAATCCCGGTGCCCACGGCTTCAGCGAAGTGCTGTACGCCTGGTCATCGGCCGGCAACAACAACGGCAGCGCCTTTGGCGGCTTGTCGGCCAACGTGCCGTTTTATAACGTCTGGCTGGGCCTGGCGATGTTGTTCTCCCGCTATTGGCTGATGGTTCCGGTGCTGGCGATTGCCGGTTCCTTGGCGGCCAAAAAGACGGTACCGGTCGGTCCCGGCACGTTGCCGACGCATACACCTTTGTTTGCGGTGTTGCTGATCGTCACCGTGCTGATGGTCGGCGCGCTGACTTTCGTGCCGGCACTGGCTTTGGGCCCTATCGTCGAGCAGTTGCAAATGCTCGGTCACCATTAAATTCAGCCATGCGCCGGAAACAGCGGTTTTCGCTACCGCTCGAACCGCTTTATTCCGGCCTACAGAGCATTGATAGAGGTAACACTATGACCAGCAAACCCGTTTCAACGTCCTTGATGGACCCGCAAATCCTGCAACAAGCGATTATCGGTGCTTTTGCCAAACTGACGCCAAGCCGGCAATGGCAAAATCCGGTGATGTTCGTGGTTTATCTCGGCAGCATCCTGACAACCGTATTGTGGCTGCAAGCCTGGAACGGCGGCAGCGAGGAACCGGCCGGTTTCATTCTGGCGATTACGTTATGGCTGTGGTTTACCGTGCTGTTCGCCAATTTCGCCGAAGCCGTCGCCGAAGGCCGCAGCAAGGCCCAAGCCGCCTTTCTGCGTAGCGCCAAGCGCGACATCGCCGCTAAAAAGCTGGATGAAGCGAAATACGGCAGCAACTACAGCAAAGTCGCCGGCTCCAGTTTGCGCAAAGGCGACGTGGTGCTGATCGAAGCCGGCGACTTTGTACCCGGCGACGGCGACGTCATCGAAGGTGTGGCCTCGGTCGACGAAAGCGCGATTACCGGCGAATCGGCACCGGTGATCCGCGAGTCCGGCGGCGACTTCAGTTCGGTAACCGGCGGTACGCGGGTGTTGTCCGACTGGCTGGTGGTGCGTATTTCCACCAACCCCGGCGAAAGCTTTCTGGATCGGATGATCGGCATGGTGGAAGGGGCCAAGCGCCAGAAAACCCCGAACGAAATCGCCCTGACCATTTTGTTGGTGGCGTTGACGCTGGTGTTTTTAATGGCGGTCGTCAGCTTGCTACCGTTTTCCATTTACAGCGTGGAAACCGCCGGTAGCGGCAGTCCGATTAGCGTCACGGTATTGGTGGCCTTGCTGGTCTGCCTGATCCCGACCACCATCGGCGGCTTGCTATCGGCTATCGGCGTGGCCGGCATCGGCCGGATGATGCAGAAAAACGTCATCGCCACTTCAGGCCGTGCGGTCGAAGCCGCCGGCGACGTCGATGTGCTGCTGCTGGACAAAACCGGCACCATTACCTTAGGCAACCGCCAAGCCTCGGGCTTTTTCCCGGTCAAAGGTGTCTCCGACAAATCGTTAGCCGACGCCGCTCAGTTGGCATCTCTGGCTGACGAAACCCCGGAAGGCCGCAGCGTCGTAGTCTTGGCCAAACAAAAATACGGGCTGCGCGAACGCGACATCCATTCTCTGGGCGCCACCTTCGTCCATTTCAGCGCCCAAACCCGGATGAGCGGCGTGAATTTGCCGGGCGACCCCAACAAACCGGCCGAGCCGTGCCGACAAATCCGCAAGGGTGCGGCCGACTCCATCCGCCAGCACATCGAAACCCAAGGCGGCAAATGGCCGGCCGAACTGAAAACCCTGGTCGACGACGTGGCTCGCCGCGGCAGTACGCCGCTGGTGGTCGCGGAAGGCGACAAGGCTCTGGGTGTGATCGAGCTGAAAGATATCGTCAAGGGCGGCATCAAGGAGCGCTTCATCGAACTACGGCAAATGGGCATCAAGACCATTATGATTACCGGCGACAACCGACTGACAGCAGCGGCGATTGCCGCCGAAGCCGGCGTCGACGATTTTCTGGCCGAAGCCACTCCGGAGGCCAAGTTGGCCCTGATCCGCCAACACCAAGCCGACGGCCGCCTGGTGGCGATGACCGGCGACGGCACCAACGACGCGCCGGCCCTGGCGCAAGCCGACGTGGCGGTGGCGATGAACAGCGGCACCCAGGCCGCCAAGGAAGCCGGCAACATGGTCGATCTGGATTCCAATCCGACCAAGCTGATCGAAATCGTCGAAACCGGCAAGCAGATGCTGATGACGCGCGGCGCGCTGACCACCTTCAGCATCGCCAACGACGTCGCCAAGTATTTTGCGATCATTCCGGCCGCGTTTGCGACCACCTATCCGGTGTTAAACGTATTGAACGTGATGCAGCTGGCGACGCCGGCCAGTGCGATTCTGTCGGCGGTGATTTTCAATGCCTTGATCATCATCGCCCTGATCCCGCTGGCCTTGAAAGGCATCAAATACCGCCCGGTCGGCGCCGAGCAATTGCTGCACAACAACTTGTTGGTCTACGGCGTCGGCGGCTTGATCGTGCCGTTCATCGGCATCAAGGCGATCGATTTATTTTTGGTTGCGATGAATTGGGTGTAAGGAGCAAAAATGTCCAGTTATTTAAGACCCGCAGCGGTGATGCTGCTGTTATTGACCCTGGCCACCGGCGCCGTCTATCCGGCCTTGGTGACCCTGGTCGCCCAAACCGTATTTGCCGAGCAAGCCAATGGCAGTCTGATTAAAACGGCCAATGGCGAGGTGATCGGCTCTCGCTTGATCGGGCAAAGCTTCAGCGACCCGAACTATTTTTGGAGCCGACCGTCGGCCACTGCGCCCTACCCTTACAACGCCGCCGCCTCCAGCGGTTCCAACCTGGGGCCGACTAATCCGGAACTGAGCGAAGCCGTTGCCGCCCGCATCCAGGCTCTAAAACAAGCCGATCCCGACAATCAAGCGCCCGTACCGGTCGATCTGGTCACTGCTTCCGGCAGCGGATTGGACCCGCATATCAGTCCGGCGGCGGCGGAATACCAAGTCAAACGCGTTGCTAGGTTCCGAAAAATCGAGGAAGCCAAAGTTCGGGAATTAATCGAAGCCAATACCGAAGGCCGGCAATGGGGCGTGTTGGGCGAACCCAGGGTCAACGTGTTGCAATTGAATCTGGCGTTGGATGCCGTTAGTTTTCCTGCTCCGAATTAGCTTGCCCGATTCGGCGTGGATAATGGGGAAAGTTGGCAATTGCTCGATCCAACACCGGTCCGTATCAGGCCGATTGCCCGTAGACCCGACTGACCAGCCGATAGAACCAACTCGGCCGGCCCAGGATAATCGCAAAGGCGACCACCGGCGTGACCGGCAACGGCACGATATCGACTAGAAACAGCACGAACAGACAGGCAAAGCTTTTGATGCGGGCCGCGCGGGTTTCGGCAGCGCTCACAAAATCGGCATCGTCGGGATAATCGAAGATACCGCGCACCAAGCGGTGGAACCAATCTGGACGCTTGACCACGACATACATGCCGATCAAACAACCGGGAGAAATCGGGCCGAAACCGATAATCGCGAATATCGCAAAAACCGACAAAGCTTTGAGTTGGGCGGTATTAAGCATGTTGCGGAGGTTCTGAGGAAAGAGCGCTAATGATAGCCAATTGGCCGACGTTCGGTATCGAATCGGCTCAGATGGGAAAGCGGCACCCGGCGCCCTTGTCCGGACCGAGCCAACCCGGATGGGCCAGCCGCTTGAGACCGACCGGAATTTTGGCAAATGGCGGGCGGCGGCACGGCCGCCGCCCGTTTACCGGACTTAATTCAGCAAATCCAGCGCTTTGGCGGCGGCTTTTTGCTTGGCCTTGCCTTTGGCAGCTTTGACCGCTTCGCCGGCGGATTTGGGTGCGGAATCGGCTTTGCCTTTCAGATTCGCGGCGGCTTCCTTGCCGGCTTTAACGGTTTCCGCGCCCTGTTTGACTTCGGCCGGCACCGCTTGCTCCAGCTTTTGCTGCGCCGCGTCTTTCACCGCTTCCTGGGCCTGGTTTTTCAATGCACCGGGCGCATTTTCGACACCTTGTTTGACTTGCTGAGCCTGCTCCAAGGCTTGGCTGGCCTGCTCCGCCCGTTGCACTGCGCCCGGCGCTACCGCGGCCGCAGTATCTTTTGCCGCCTGTTTCGCCACGCCTTCCAGAACGCCGGTTTCGGCGCAGGCCGCAGATGATGCCAATAGCAACGACCCGATTAAAATAGCTTTGTTTTGCATGTTGTCTCCTTGGTGTTATGTGTTATCGCGGGTCTACGATATCCCATGGAAACTTAACCACAAATTAACCGAGGCGATATTGACGATAGACCGGGATTCAGCCGGCAATCCGCCGCAAGGTTTCCGCCACCAGACTTTGCGCCCGCTCGGCATCGCCAGCCTCGGCATAACAACGCAGTTCCGGGGCATTGCCGGAAGGCCGCAAATGGACGATGTCGCCGCTGGCGAAGGTCAGGCGCAGGCCATCGGTGGTATCGCTGTTTACCGGCGCACCCAAGCTATCGCCCCACAGGCCGCGATAGGCGGTGTCGTCGGCTTGCAAGCGGTCCAGTAACGCTCGGCTGTTGGCCGCCGGAAACTCCTGAATCCGGTCGCTGGCGGTAAAACGTTGCGGCAAACCTTGCAGCAGGCCGGACAATTTGACGCCCTGCCCACGCGCCATCGCCAATAACGCCAACGCCGGCAGCAGCGAATCGCGAGTCGGCAACGCGGCCAGGGGTTTAGCGTCGACGCTCAGACCGTTGCCGGCCAAAAAGCCACCGTTGGCCTCGAAACCGGCCACTCCACCCGTACCGACCAGTTCCATACCGGCAATCACGTACGGCGAACCGATCCGGGTGCGTATCACTTGCTTGAACCAGCCCGACGCTTCGATCGCGGTATTGCAACTGACCGGTGTGACCACAGTATCGGCGCCCAGGAATTTGGCGCACAGCAAGCCGACGATGTCGCCGCGCAACCATTCGCCATGCTCATCGCCGATCAACGGCCGGTCGCCATCGCCGTCGGTGGAGATCAATGCATCCAGTTTATGTTCGGCGGCCCAGTTACGACCGCGCTGCCTGTCCGCCTCGCCGACCGCTTCGGTATCGATCGGCACGAAGGTATCGGTACGCTCCAAACCGATCACCTCGGCGCCCAGTTCGGCCAGCACCTCTTTCAACACATCGCGGGCGGCGCTGGAATGTTCGTAAACTCCCACCCGCCAGCCGGCCAGCAAATCTCTAGCAAACAGTTTGGTGTAGCGCTGCCGATACTGGTCCAATGCCGCCGGATTGACGGCCGGTAATTCGGCAGCCACCGCTTCCACTTCGACCGTCGCACCGGTCATCGCCGCCTCGTCGGCCTTGCTAATTTCGCCGTCGGCCCGATAAAACTTGATGCCGTTGCGGTCGAACGGAATATGGCTGCCGGTGACCATGATCGCCGGAATGCCTTCCGCCAACGCATACAAGGCCAGCGCCGGGGTCGGCAACACCCCGCAAAAATCCACCTCGCAACCGGACTGGCGGATGCCGGCGACGCAGGCTTGGGCAATCTCCGGGCTGGACGGCCGCAGATCCATGCCCAAGGCAATACGCTGGCCGCGGCGGGCGAGATTCAAGCCTTGAATGAACGCCAAGGTGTAAGCGGCACAGACCTCGCCGCTCATCTGGCTGACCAGGCCGCGCGCGCCGCTGGTGCCGAACGCAACGCCGCTGTCGGCCATCATTTGTTGGATATTGATTGTCGTCATGGTAGGGATAATGGTTGAAACGGTGAGGAAAATGGCGGCCGCACCGACCGCTTAATCTGCCATGATAGATAAAAGCCGGAATTCGGCAAACCGATTCTTGCCGTCGGCTACAAAATCATTGCGGTGTGCAATGCATGCTGCGGATAAAGTCTTGTAAAGTCTGGCCGGGGTCTTCGCTGAAGGCTTCGTCCAGCACCAGCGCGCGCTCGATGCGGTCCAAGCGGAAGTTGCGAAAATCGCCGCGCAACTCGCACCAGCCGACCAGGGTCCAGACGTTGCCCCAGAAATACAGCCCCAGCGGCCGGATCCGGCGCTGACTGAATTCGCCGTCGCCGCGGCGGTAATCCAGATGCAGCACGCGCTTGGCGTCCAAGGCTTGGCGGCAAATGTCCATCGTGACGTCCAAATCTTCGCGCGGCGAGAAGCGCAGCGCGAACAATTTGGAACGGTCCAAACGGTCGCGCAATTCGGCCGGCACCACCGCCGTGACCTTGTCCAACACCGACTGCGCCGACCGACCCAGCTCGGTACCGGCCCAGGTTTTGACCATGCGGGCGCCGACCACCAGCGCCTCCAGTTCGGCAGCACTGAACATCAACGGCGGAATATCCAGGCTGTGGCGCAAGGCATAACCGACGCCGGCTTCGCCTTCGATCGGAATCCCGGACAGGCTCAACACCTGGATGTCGCGGTAAATAGTGCGCTCCGACACTTCCAGCCGCTCGGCAAGGGCCTTGGCCGTGACCAGCCGCCGATTGCGCAGAATCTGCACGATCTGAAACAGACGGTCGGCTCTGCGCATCGCGGCTGCCGCTTCGGATTATGCCGGTGAGTACAGGCCGACTCGATTGCCCTCGCTGTCCAGCACCAGCGCGAAGTAACCGCATTCGCCGTCGTGGATCGGCGTTTTCGGCATCAAGACCTTGCCGCCGGCGGCTTCGACTTTAGCCAAAGGTTGGCTCAGATCTTCACCGCCGTTGAAATACACCACGGCTCCGGTTGCCGAGGGTTGATAGTGCTCACTTTTCACCAACATGCCGCTGACCGCGCCGTCTTCGGCTTCGAAAATCGCCAATTGCATGTCGCTCATGTCCTCCAGCTTGAAACTGGTATCCAAGACGCTACGGTAAAAATCCTGGGCGCGGCCGAGGTCGGTTGCAGGCAATTCGAACCAGGTTGCGATATTTTGATTCATGGTGGATTCCTCCATTGGTTTAAAAGAGCCGCCATCCTAAAACAGCCCTCCTGACAGCGTGGTGTCAGCAATGTTTGCCGCTAGCGGCGGCGCCCGCCCAACAAAGAACCTAAAACGCCGCGAATGATTTGCTTGCCGACTTCCTGGCCGATGCTGCGCGCCGCGCTTTTGGCTGCAGCCTCCAGCACGGTTTCGGCCGAACTTCGTCGGCCGCGGCGGGAAGTCGATTTACTGGCCCCGCCGCCCATCAACACCTCGCCCCAATCGAAACCGCTGCCGCCGGTATCGCCACTTCCGGCCGGCCCGGCTTGCTCGGCGCGGCCTTTCAGAATCTCGTAAGCCGATTCCCTGTCGACTTGTTTTTCGTAATGGCCGGCGATCACCGAGCTGGCTATCGTCTCCCGCCGCTCGGCGTCGCTGGCCGGCCCGATCCGCGAGCGCGGCGGTTTGATCAGGGCCCGCTCGACAATGGCCGGCGTCCCTTTGGCTTCCAGAAACGATACCAACGCCTCGCCGACGCCCAGTTCGCCGATTGCCGCGGTGACGTCCAACTTGGGGTTAGTTCTGAAGGTTTCGGCAGCGGCTTTCACCGCCTTTTGGTCGCGCGGCGTGAAGGCCCGCAACGCATGCTGCACCCGGTTGCCAAGCTGGCCCAGAATCACGTCCGGAATATCCAGCGGATTTTGGCTGACGAAATAGACGCCGACGCCTTTGGAACGGATCAATCGCACCACCTGTTCGATTTTTTGCAACAGCGCAGCCGGGGCGTCGTTGAACAGCAAATGCGCCTCGTCGAAGAAGAACACTAGCTTCGGCTTGTCCAGATCGCCGGCTTCCGGCAGGTTTTCGAACAACTCCGACAGCAGCCACAGCAACAAGGTGGCGTAAACCCGCGGCGAGTTATACAGGGTATCGGCGGCCAGGATGTTGATTACGCCGCGGCCGCCTTCGGTTTGCAGCAGATCGTTGAAATCCAGCGCCGGCTCGCCGAACAGTTTTTCGCCGCCTTCGTGTTCCAGTTGCAGCAAGCCGCGCTGAATCGCACCGACGCTGGCCGCCGAGATACTGCCGTACTCTCCGGCCAGCTCGGACGCATGTTCAGAGGCGTACTGCAACATTGTTTTCAGGTCTTTCAAATCCAGCAGCAGCCAGCCGTTGTCGTCGGCGATTTTGAAGGCGGCGGTCAACACCCCGCTCTGCACTTCGTTCAAATCCAACATTCGCGCCAGCAGCAGCGGCCCCATCTCCGACACGGTCGAACGCAACGGATGGCCTTTGGCGCCGAACACGTCCCAAAACAACACCGGTGCGGCCGCCGGTTGCAGTTCCGGCAGGCCCAATTCGGCCAGACGCGCGTCGACTTTGGCGTTGCCGCCACCCGGCCGGCTCAACCCGGACAGATCGCCTTTGACGTCGGCCATGAATACCGGCACGCCGATCTCGGAAAAAGCCTCGGCCAGCGTTTGCAAGGTAATGGTCTTGCCGGTGCCGGTGGCGCCGGCAATCAAGCCGTGGCGATTGGCCATGGCCGGCAACAAGTGCAACTCGGCGGTGGCGGATTTGGCGATCAGCAGCGGTTCGGTCATCGAAAATATCCTTGGGGGGTTGGAAAAAGCCGGCCAACGCCGGCGAGTTTTAGAGCAGGCCGATCAGATCGGTTTCCAGCTCGTCGTAGGCGCCGAAGCGGCTGGCACGCAGGATGCCGGTCCTATCGATCAACAGATACGACGGCGTGCCTTGCAGCCGATAGCGCTCGAAGGTTTCCGGACGGAACGGCCGTTGCGCGAAATAGGCCCGCAGCCGGGCGCGGATGACTTGGCGTTCCGTCGGCGGGCGACTCTCGAAATCCGGCAATTGTCGGGCGACGAATGCGTCGATCTCGACTTCGAGATTATCCGCCGATTGCGGCACCAGCCAGTCCATCGCCACCGGAAAACTCAAGGAATACGGCAGCCGCTCGCCTTTGAGAAGCGCATGCTGCTGCAACAGTTTTTCGGTTTCGCCGATCACGCGGCCGCTGTCCAGCAACAAACGTAAATTGCCGACCGTGTTTTTGTCGAAATCCTCGAACGCGGTGGCCAGGCCCAACACGGTCAAGCCATAGTCCTGGTAGCGCCAATGCAAATCCTCGGCCCGCGGCAGGCAATGCAAAAAGCAGCCGGGGCAATTGACCTGGAATACCGCCACCAGCACCACGCGTCCGGCTAGATCGGCCAGTGGCGTCGGCCGGCCCTGCAGCCATTCGCCGATTGCCAGCGGCGGTGCCGGATGGCCGATGCGCGCTTCCACCAGGGTCTGCCGGCCGGGATCAATCCCGGAAATTGTTGAATTGCAGCGGTTGTTCCAGATCCTCAGTGCGCAGCATCTGGATCACTTCCTGCAGATCGTCCCTTTTCTTGCCGGTCACGCGCACCTTGTCGCCGTTGATCGCGGCCTGCACTTTCATTTTTTTATCTTTGATCAGTTTGACGATTTTCTTCGCCAGATCGCTGCCGATGCCTTGCTTCAAGGCAATGATCTGGCTGGCGGTCTTGCCGGTATCGGTGATTTTTCCGCTCTCCAGCGCCGAAATGTCGATGCCGCGCTTGCTCATCTTGGCATACAGAATCGGCAGCATTTGCTGCAATTGGAAGGTCGATTCGGCTTTCATCATAATGCCGTCGTCGGTCTGTTCGAAATTGGCATTGGAGCCCTTGAAGTCGAAACGGGTCGAGACTTCCTTGTTGGCTTGGTCCACGGCGTTGGTCACTTCGTGGCTATCGAGTTCGGAAACGATGTCGAATGATGGCATGGCATTGATTTACAAGTATAAAAGCCAGGCAATATAACGGCGTTACCGGCATTATTCAACTGCAATCTGAGCAAGGGCGCGGCCTTGTCGGCCATCGGCGAAACGGGTATCTTTAGCCGGCAACGGAGGAGAACCCCATGAAAACACACCCCAAACACCTGATTTTTCCGGTCGCGGCGCTGGCGCTGTTGAGCGGCGCTTTGCTGGCCGGCTGCGGCCAGGAGCAACCCAAGACCATCGTCGCCAAGCCGGCCGGCGCCCAACATTTACGGGCGGCCAGCCTGACCGGTGCGGTCAGCAACAACAGCGGTCCGATCAAATCCGGCGAAGTCAAGTTGCGCTCCGAAGCCGGCAAATTGATCGCCAGCACCGAATTGAACAACAGCCCGCGGTTCGAGATACCAGTGCCGGCCAATACGCCGCTGCCGCTGATCTTGAGTTACGGCTCGGGCGCCGACGAACTGGTCAGCGTCATCATCCATCCCGACTCCGGCAAATACGACATCAACCCGACCACGACCGCCATAGCCAAACAGGCCAAGGCCATGGGCGGCTACAGCCATGGCAACATGGTCAGAGCGGCGGAAGAAACCGCGCACGTGCCCGACGCCAACAAAACCACCTCCGGTTTCCGCGGCGACCCGACCACCCAGTACGGCGGTTGGCATTAACAGAAAATCCGACAACAATTTCGCAGTAACGCTCACTAGACCGAGATCGGGGCTCAACCGGTTCAACCGGCAGTCGTCGCCCCCCCACCGGGGCGGCGCGGCCAGCGCATGCCGCCCGTGTATCTAATCAGAAACAATCCCTGACAATCCCGCCAAATTGATCCCGCCGCCGAACTTTCGGCATTCCGAGTCGGCAGCAATATTTCCCTAGCCCTCACGCCAGAATTCGCGGCCACCCCCGACCCCGCATGGCGAATTTCTTGCCGAAATTGCCGGCTAGCCGGCAATTTATCCATCGAAATAGCGCCGGCCCGAATCTGTAACAAAGTTGTCGCAATTCCGTTTTAACATCCGCCGCGCGAACTCACCGCGCCTTAACCATACCAGGAGTCAGAAACGATGAAGGACATCGACACCAAGGCCAGCTCGCCGGTGATTTTTGTGGCGGTAATTGGCGGTTTTGCCGTTAGGGATTCCATCGGCCGTTATCCGGCGCATCGATTCAAACCTAAGGTCCGGAAGGGCACAGACAAACGCCCATGTCACCCGACTCTGCCAACAATCGACGGCCAATATCAGCATCGCCACCAGAGTCGCTCAAATCGGGCAAATCAACGACCCGCACTATCCAGCCATTGCTGTTTAGGGGCAAAACCAGCGCCTTTCAACGCCTAAGTTAGGCCGGCTGCTGTCCGTTAAACCGCCAAGTATTTTCCAAATTACCGATTGCTATTTTCGCCCATGAACATCAGCCGAATTACCAAGATCGTCAGCCTACTGTTAATCCTTACGCTCAGCGGTTTCACCATTGCCGTAGTCTCCGCGTTGCGCCACTTAAACCAGGCGTTTTCGGCCGTCGAATATTTCGGACAACAGCAAAACGGCTTTTACCTGCAGGTCAGCCAGCCGATCTTTGCCTATTTGTCTACCGGCGACGCCACGCTGCTGACCGCGATAGACCACAACGTCCGCCAGACCGTTAACGATCTCGAAGCCAACCCAACAATCGCCGCCCATCTGAAAACGCCGCTTCTGGACCTGCTCCGCAACGTGCAGGAATCGGTGATCGCCGAATTGGCCGCCGCCGGCAAGCTGGCCGACCCGCAACTGCTATTGATCAATAACGAACAACAGCTCGCCGGCCATCTGCAAACCTTGCTCGATTACGCCGAGCGGGCGCCGGCCGAAAACCACACCAAACAGCTTTACTGGGTGACGCTCAGCCAGGCGCAAACCGCTTTGCTGTCGCTGTCCCGAGCTAGGCAAAGTTATTTTGCTTCCCGCGGCAACGGTTCGCCGGACAACGTGCACCACTATCTGCAGCAGCTCATCGCCGTAACGGAACGCATCCAACACCTGCCGTTGCTGGGTTTATTGAAGCCGCAAGCTGCCGATGAACCCGATTTCGGCTTGGCGCTGGCCGGAACAGACCGGCCGGCGGAGGATTTCGCCGCCGAACCGGTGGCCGAAATCGCCGCACTGACGAAGCGTTACGACAAAGAACTGGCCAACGCCAGCCAGTTGATCGCCCAGAAAAAAGCCGGGCAGGACCAGGCGGAACAGCAAATGCATGCGCTGCAGCAACGCCTGGACGGATTACGCGGCGAAATTTCCGCCGAATACCAAGCCTACGAGCGGGTACTGTACGGAATCGTCGGTTTGTGTACCGCCGTGCTGGTCGCAATCAGCGGCTTGATGATTTATCTGAAACGCCATCTTGCCGAAGTTATCGGCTATATCAGCGGCCATGTCGACCGTTTGGCCAACGGCAATCTGCGCGGCTCGGTCGACTTAAGCAGCCGGATCGCCGAGATAAACCTGCTGAAAGATTCGCTGCTGAAACTGCACGATTACTTCGAACGGCTAATCCGCAACATCAACCAGGAATCGTCCGAGCTAAACCGGCACGGCCAGAATATCCTGCAGGTTGCCGCAAGCCTGGAAACCATTATCGCCGACCAACGCCTCGCCACCGAGAACGGCGCCCGCCAGATGACCGAACTACACCGTTCGTTTGCCAGCGTTGCCGACCATGCCGCCCATTCGCAAAGCGTGACGGCGTCGGCGCGGGATTTGATCGACCGCGGCCTGTCCACGATGCAACATACCCGGGAGCAAATCGACACGCTGGACCGCTGCAACGAAGCCACCGGCCGCGCATTGGAGCGCTTGCAACGCGATGCGGCGGGCATCGGCAACGTGCTGGATGTGATTCAAGGTTTTAACGAACAAATCAATCTGCTGGCCTTGAATGCGGCTATCGAGGCTGCCAGGGCCGGCCAGCACGGCCGAGGCTTCGCGGTGGTGGCCGACGAAGTGCGCAAGCTGGCGGCGCAAACGGCGGTTTCGGCCGGGCAAATCCGCACCCTGGTCGAGAAGCTGAATGCCGCGACCGCCGACACGGTGGACTTGATGGACGGCCAACAAAGCGCCGCCAAAAATACCGCCGCAGCCGTCGAACAAGTCGGTCAGGTTTTTGCCGGCATCAAAGACTCGGTAGCCAGCCTATTGCAACAAAGCCGAATCATCGCCGAGACCTCGCTACAACAATCCCAAGCCAGCGAACGTGTCGCCACCAGTTTCAACCAGACCGCGGAATTGGCCCGGCAAACCAGCCGCGAAGCCCAAAACAACAAAGCCAGCGCATCGGCCATCACCGGCATCAACCGCAATTTGCGCGATTTAATTGCGCAGTTCAGTATCGGTTGAGCGCATCCGGCGGCCCGAACGGCCGCCACCGGCTTTGCCGGCCACAACGATTTCCTGAAACCGGATTTGTCGCATGTCCGACAAATTCACTGAAATTTATGCGGTTGTTGCCTTAGCCTTCCCGACCGGTGGCAGCCGAAAGCCTCGCCGGACAAGGCCTGCCGCCAAACCGGAAAAATTGGATTGAATTTTGCTTTCCCCCAGTATCCTTTACTATCCTTGATGGGGCGCGACATGTCCAACAGTGTGTTTTCCGAAATTTTAAGCGGCTTGTACGACAACCAAGTCATCCCGTACCTGGGGCCGGGCGTCTTGTTCGACGCTCAAAACAAGCTGACCCGGGAGCCGATGCCGGCCGACAGCGACAGCCTGATTCTGGCAATGAACGGCGGCAAACCGATGGCTCCCAAGCTGATGTACGAATTTCCGCGGGCCGCGATGAACCAGGAATTGAAACGCGGCCGCAACTTTCTGACTCAATTTCTGAATAAAACCTACGGCGAGGCGCAATACACCCGCGCCGCACTGCACGATTGGCTGCAGGAATGGCGGCCGAAGTACGTGATCGATATCAACCGCGACACCCAGTTGCAGGACAGTTACGCCGACGAGGAACACACTCTGATCGTCGGCGTTGCCCGCATCGTCGGTACCGCGTTCCGTTTCAGAATTTACCACTACGACGGCAGCGGCTATTTCGAGGTCAGCCAGGAGCAGGTCGACAAAAACCTGCCGGTCCTATTCAAGCCGATGGGCACACCGAAACCGGAAGCCAACTATATCGCCTCGGATGCCGATTACGTTGATTACATTACCGAATTGATGGGCGGCTTTGCGATTCCGGATTTTCTGAAGGAATACCGTAAAGGCAAAAAGTACCTGCTGATCGGTTTACCGTTGAACCGCGACTCGGAGCGGATGGTGATGAGCGACATCGTTTACGGTGCGACCGAGCCGAAAGGCTGGTTTTTGCGCAAAAATCCGACCGATAAAGAAAAACGTTTCAGCGAACGGATGGGCTTCGAACTGATCAACGCCGACGTCCAGGACTTCCTCCAATCGGTGCAGGCTGCGGCCGTCGCCGCCTGATCGCCGATCGGCGCTGGCGGCGCGGATCGAGCGGCGGCGCTAGCCCGGTACCGGCATCGCCGCCAGCAACGGCGGTTTGAAATCGAAGCCGAAATGCTTCGGGTCTTCGCCGATCACGGCCGCGGAGACGATGTAAAACACGTAATCGTAAGTCTCGGCCGGTATCTCGTATTGCTGGATGAATTTCCAGAAGTTCTTGTCGCGCGGATTGTCCGGCATGTTTTCCACCATGCTGCGCACTTTGTTGTGGCCATAGTTGTAACTGGCCATGACCAACAAGCCGGAGGCCTGGGCCTGGGTGCCGTAGATGTACTTCAAGTACTTGGCACCGGCGCGGGTTGCCTGGTTGAAATCGAAACGGGCGTCCTGCTCGTCGTAATCGCGGGTATTAGCCAACGGCCCCGGCGCCAAGCCGTAATCCTGGCCGGTGCTCGCCAGAAACTGCCAGGCGCCCTTGGCGATGCCGAAGCGGGTTTCCGGACCGACGGCTTTGCTGTCGTAATTGCTTTCCTGTAGCGGCAAATACAAAAAGTAAGCCGGCAAGCCTTCCTTTTCCAGCTCGCTCAGCACGATAGGCGCATATTGGTTGGCTTCCAGGTTACGAATCGCCAATTGCAGACGGGAACTGTTTTTCCAGCTGTCGATGTACTGCTTGACCTTGGCCACGAACTCTTCCGGTACCTCCAGCTCGCTTTCGCCGAAACCGCGCGCCACCCGCGTCACCAGTTCCCGCTCGTATTCCTCGTCGCTCGGAAAACTCAGCCGCAGAAAATCGATTTGTTGCAGATAGGCCTGGTATTTGACTTTCATCGCCTTCAAGCGCTCACGTTCTTCCGCCAGACGTTTCTTTTCCTGTTGGATTCGCAATTGCTCTTCCTTGATCCTTTCCTGCGACACCCGCATCTTTTCGTCGTTGACCGCGGCCAGGGTTTGCACCAAGGTCTCCGCGCTTTGCTCCAGCCGAATGTCGGCTTGCGACAGGCTGACTTCCAGCGTCTTGATGTCGTAGAACATGTTGATCGCCAGCGCCCGGGCGTTGTCCAGCGCAAACCGCTGATACACCGCCAAACCGGCCACCAGCACCAACAATCCGGCCAGCGACCAGATCCATTTCTTGTAGCTTTTGGTGCGAACGGTGCGGTCCTCGCGGATGAAGCCGCGCACCATCCGGGTGTAGTCGCCCATGTCTTCCGACTCCTGTTCGGACAATAGCCGATTACGGATTTGCTCGGGCGTTAATTGCGGGCGGGATTGGCTATGCTGCTGCGGTTGCGGCTCGACTTGGGCGATTGCTGCGGCGCCGGGTTGCGGCAATATCGGCTTTTGCTGGGCGGCGGGGTCGCTGAGTTTCAAAACGAACGCCGCCGGGCCGAAACCGACCGTCGCCGGCAAAGCCAATTTGAGCTTGCCCGAAACCCGCAGCCCCTCCAGATAGACGCCGTGGCTGCTGTTGAGGTCAAACAGCCACCAGGCGCCGCCGCTGAATTTGATTTCGCAATGGTGCCGGCTGACCGACGGATCCTGGATCACCACCTCGTTGTCGGCGGAACGGCCGACGCGAAAATCCTTGGCAAAGGCAAAATCGGCGACGGCGCGGCCGGAAGCATCCAACACACTGACGGCCAGCCTGCTGGTGCCGACCAGCAGAGTTCGGTCCAAATCGGCCTGCGCGGCCCCCGGCTTCGCATTCATCAGTACGGTTTTATCCTCTTCCATCGCTACCTCGTGACCGCCGTCGTCGAAAACTTCGGCAAAGAGTAGCCGATTTCTGCAGCCAACACAGCGCCCGCTACGCCGAAAACGGCCGCAATCCTGAGTCAACCGACGATAGAGGTGCCTTTGATCTGGGCAAACACCGGCATCCCCGGTCGCAGGTTCAACAACGCCGCCGATTTTTGGGTGATGTGGGACAGCAGAATTTCGCCTCCGGCCGCCAATTGCACAACGCTTTGGCCCTGGCCCAGATCCGCGACCGCGCGTACTTCGGCCGGCAATATATTCAAGATGCTGGAAGCCTGGGGCGGTTGCAGCGCGATGCTGACGTCGCGCGCATAAATTCTGATCCGTACCGGGCTGCCCGGCGCGGCATCCAGGTAGGGCAGACTGAGATTGCCGCCGGCAAATTCGGCATGACTCAGATGGTAGTCGGCTTCGTGGCTCACTAGCCGGCCCTGCCAGACGCTGGCCGCCATCCGGTCCGCGGCCAGCGGCCCGTCCAGCCGGGTCAATGTCTCGGCCAGCGGTCCGCAGGCCACGGCTTTACCGGCCGCCATCACCAGCAAGTGGTCAGCCAGCCGATTGACCTCGTGCCGGGAATGGGTGACGTACAGAATCGGAATCCGCAGGTTTTGCTGCAGGCCGGTCAGATAGGGCAAAAACTCCTGCTTGCGTTCTTCGTCCAATGCCGCCAGCGGTTCGTCCATCAACAAGATGTCGGGACTGGCCGCCAAAGCGCGGGCGATCGCCACCCGCTGCCGCTCGCCGCCGGACAGGCGCCCCGGCATGCGCGCCAGCAACGGCGCAATCGCCAATAATTCGATGGCCTGCTCCAGCGAAATTTTGCCTTCCCGGCAACGCATGCGCCGGACCGCATAATCCAGATTGCCGCGCACGCTCAGATGTGGAAACAAATTGGCATCCTGGAACACATAACCCAGGTTACGCCGGTGGGTCGGCAGAAACAGGCCGCGCTCGCTGTCCTGCCACAAGGTATCGCCGACACGCAGATAACCCTGCGGCGCCTGCTCCAAACCGGCGATACAGCGCAGCAACGTGGTTTTGCCCGACCCGGAATGGCCGTAGAACACTGTCACGCCGGCCGCCGGCAAATTCAAGTCCACATTCAACGCGAATCCGCCGTAGTTGAGTTGGAAACGAGCGATCAATTCGGACGCGTTCATTTGGCGGACTGACTCAAAGGCTGGGTATGTTTAGTACTGTACAAAACCAACAACACCAGAAACGAAAAGATCAACAAACCGCCGGCCAGCCAATGGGCTTGGCCGTACTCCAGGGCCTCGACATGATTGTAGATCTGTACCGACGCCACTCGGGTTTTATCCGGAATATTGCCGCCGACCATCAGCACCACGCCGAATTCGCCGACAGTATGGGTGAAGCCGAGTATGCCGGCGGTCAGGAACCCCGATTTGGCCAGCGGCAACGCCACCGAGAAAAAGCGGTCCAGCGGTCCGGCGCCGGCGGTGGCGGCGGCTTCCAACGGTCCGCTGCCGATGGCGACAAAGGTATTCTGCAAGGGCTGCACCACAAACGGCAGCGAATACAACACCGATGCCGTGACCAAGCCGCCGAAGCTGAACGGCAACGTGCCAAATCCAAGCCACTGGGTGAATTTGCCGACGACGCCGGCCGGCCCCATCAATATCAATAGGTAAAACCCCAGCACGGTGGGCGGTAACACTAAAGGCAAGGCAACGATACTGTTGACGACACCCTTCCAGCGCGAAGGGCTACGCGCCAGCCACCAGGCCAATGGCGTACCGACCAACAACAGCAGTAAGGTGGCAAGCCCGGCGACCTTAAAAGTCAGCCACAGCGCGGCGTAATCGGAAGAATCGGGCATTGGTAAAAGAATCGAGTCAGGATGGGGCTTATTCTCGCCAAATCACAGGCAACAACGCCAGAAAATAGTTAAGGCAGGTGTCGCGCAAGGCGACAACGGCGCCGATGTCGGGATCGCTGGCCAATCTCCCGGCATCGGCGCCGGATTGCAGTATGTTACTTGATCAAAGCCTGCAGCCGACTCTCGACCTTGGCCGCTACCAGACTATCGTAGTGGCGTTGCAGCATCGAATCGGTAGGCCGCGGAAACAAAGCCGCTTCGATCTCGCTTTGCAATTGCGCGAGAAAATGCCTTCTCAGAATCGAATCTTCCGGCACCACCGGCGCAGTCTTGCCGCTATCGGCAAACGGCTTGTCGGCGTCGGTCTGCTTCGCTTTGGCGTAAGCCGACAAAAAACAACCCAACGGTGCAAAGGCGCATGCCGCGACGATCACCATGATCAAACCAACCAGAACAACTTCGCTCATCTCATCACCTCGAAGATATCGCCATAAACACAATGGCGGCAGGCGCTGGCACTCGCCTGTCGCCCTTTTGAAAGCCCAGTGGTTTTCGATGATTTCTCTGCAATATCAATGCCATGGATATAACCTTACGAAACACAAGGTCTAATGCGGATTTGCCGGCGAGACTGGAATGATTAGCGGAATATTTCAGTGCAGATTTACGACAAGCCGACACCAAAACCTGGAGATTGTGGCCGATCCGACAACCGCGCCGTCATGCGGCGGGCAGCTTTTTCACGATTTGCGGTTTGAAGCACAGGTGCAGCAATAACAGATTCTGGCAACGGTGGATTAGCGCAAATCCACTTAGTAGGCTGATTAAGGCAATTTCGGGAAGATATTCGGTGTTGTCCGGCGAAGGCAGCCAAGCCTGGGCCAACCCAACCCCGCCTAGCATGAACAGTAGCGGCGCCAAATACAAAACCAGAGACGTCAACAACAAATGGCCGTCGTCGATCGCAACCACGACCCGGTCTCCTGCTTGCAGCGCAATATCGGAATCGACCGCAAATTCGCGTTTAGGCAAGACTTTCGCCAACGTCGCAGTGCCGCAGGACGGCTGTTGCATACAGCCGCTGCAGGCACTGCTTTGCAGGCTTTTGATCCAGGTTCGGCCGTCTGTGCCGATGCGGGTGACGACGGCCGCTTCTTCGATCATGGCAAGCTCAAACTAGGCCCAAGCCAACGCGATCGATTCCAGCCAGGCGTTCAAGCGACCTTCGCTGAGTTCCTTTTGGTTGTCTTCGTCCAAAGCCAAACCAACAAACTGATCGCCCAATAGTGCCTTGGATTTTTTGAAGTTGTAACCTTCCGGGCTGGTCATGCCAACGATGGTGGCGCCGGCATCGGCAAAGGCGTCGTATAAAAAGCCCAGCGCGTCGACGAAATGGCCGGGATAACCTTCCTGGTCGCCTAGCCCGTACAGGGCGACGGTTTTACCGGAGAAGTCGGCACCACCCAGGGTTGGCAGGAACTCTTCCCAACTCTCGTTATCATGGCCGGCGCTCAAGCCCGGCAATTCTCCCTCGCCATAAGTCGGCGAGCCGACGATCAACACATCGTAGGCCAACAGATCGTCGACGCTGGCTTTATTAATGTTGACCGGTTTGTCCGCGACATCGCCCAATTTAGTGGCGATCGCCTTTGCGAATTTGCGGGTGTTACCGGTATCTGTGCCAAAGAAAATGCCTACTTTTGCCATAGTGCTTACTCCGTGTTATCCAAAAATTAAAGCTGAATCTGCAACAAACCGGGGTTGGCAGCCGGTTGTTGTGCGGCCCATTCGGCCGGGGTATGGGTTTTCAAGGTCACGGCATGCAGCCGGCCGTTCGCCAGCGGCTCGCTCAGCGTCGCCATCACCCCCTGGTGTTGTTTGATCATGGTTTGGCCGGCGAAAGCCTCGCTGACCACGCTGATACTCAAATCGCAGCCGACGCCTTCGATACCGATGGTTGCTCCCGGATACTCGGCCAAAATCAGCGCCTCCACTTCGGAATGAGTGATGGTTTGGCTCGGTTCTGCTCCGGCGGCAGGCTGAACGGCGGTTTGCAGCAACGGCAACAGGCTGCCGTCCTTATGCATCGCCTCGACGATATCGGCCCCGCCGACCAGCTCGCCTTTGACGAACAATTGCGGAAAAGTCGGCCAGCGCGAAATCGACGGCAATTTCTCGCGGATGAACGGCGATTGCAGCACGTTGACGTAGGCGTAAGGAATCTTGGTTTCGTTCAGTATCCCCACCGCCTTGGCGGAAAACCCGCACTCCGGCGCGCTGGGCACGCCTTTCATATAAATAATCACCGGGTTCTCGGCGAGCTGTTTTAGGATTTTTTCTTTGACGCTCATAGTGGGTTCCGCAATTCAATATTGAACATGGTTTCGCTACCGCGAAGCTGTTTTAATCGGGTTCTCGCACCCGAAGGCGAGATACTTTTCTTTGCTCCGCCAAAGAAAAGTATCCAAAAGAAAGGCGGCCCGGATGCCGCTTATTCCCTGCGCTCCTCGCTTTTGAACGGGGTTGCCGAAAGGGGCTCCTGCCCCTTCGGCAACGCGCCGCTTCCCTGCGGCGCCCCTAACGGGCTGGTCCGTCCAAAAGCTCCGGTGCTCGGCGCGGCAAACGGGAGAAACCCCAACGCGCATTTCAAAACCGATTTGAGCCCATAGAAGCCTAACATTTTGATTTAAAATGGTTTCATCAAGGCTTCCGCCGGAAGCTAAACCCGACATACTTAAAAACAAACTCATCGCACCAACAACACCGACTCATTCCCGTATGCCGCGCCGAGCACCGCAGTGTTTATCGAGTACAGCCCGAAGGGGCGCCGCAGGGATGCGGCGCGGCGGCGGCGGGGCTGGGAAGCCCGTTCTGCCGGCCCTCGATAAACACTGCGGAGCGCAGGATCAAAGCGGCATCCGGGTGGCCTTTCTTTTGGTGACTTTTCTTTGGCCAAGCAAAGAAAAGTCACTCGGCTGTCGGGCCGAAACCCGACTTCTAAACGATCCCTCGCGCCAGCGAGGCCTCAAGCAAATGTCAAAAATGGCAACTCACTCCCCACCCGACAACCGCTTCAAATCCGCGGCATCAGTAACGCCATCCCGCTCCACCGTTTGGATCTCGCCCTCGCCGCGAATCACTTCGGCATTGACGATGCAGCGCTGAACGTTGGTGCTGGACGGCAAATCGAACATGGTTTTCCGCAGCACTTGTTCCATGATGCCGCGCAGGCCGCGGGCGCCGGTGTTGCGGGCGATGGCTTTTTCGGCGATTTCGACCAGGGCGTCCTGGGTAAACTCCAGCTCGACTTCGTCAAAGGCGAACAATTGTTGGTATTGCTTGACCAGGGCGTTTTTCGGTTCGGTCAGCACTTGGATCAAGGCATCGACATCCAGCGGCTCCAGCGGCGCCAGCACCGGGAAACGGCCGATGAATTCCGGAATCAGACCGAAGCGTTTCAAATCGTCCGGCTGAGTCGCATTCAACATCTGTTCCAGACTCGGTTTATCGTCCGGGTTGCTGACTTCGGCATGGAAACCGATCGCGGTTTTCGGCGGCTGCAGGCGTTTTTCGACATGTTTTTCCAAGCCCGGAAAGGCGCCGCCGGCAATGAACAAAATATTGCTGGTATCGACCATCACCGAATCGCTGCCGCTGTGGTCTTTGCGCCGGCCCTTGGTCGGCACTTTGACCTGCGAGCCTTCGACCAGGCGCAGCAAGGCTTGCTGCACGCCTTCGCCGGACACGTCGCGAGTACCGAAGGCCTGTTCCGGGCTACGGGCGATTTTGTCCACTTCGTCGATATAGACGATACCCCACTCGGCCCTGCTGATCTGGCCGTCGGCCACGTCCAGTAGGCGCACCAGGATGTTTTCGACGTCGTCGCCGACATAGCCGGCCTGGGTCAAGGTCGTGGCGTCGGCCACTGCGAACGGCACCCCGACGATCTTGGCCAGCGTCGAGGCCAGCAAGGTTTTGCCGGTGCCGGACGGGCCGATCATCAGAATGTTGGATTTGCCGATTTCGACGCTTTGGTCGGCCTCACCCAAGCCGCCGGTTTTATTGCCGACGTGCTTCAGACGTTTGTAATGGTTGTAAACCGCGACCGACAGGATTTCCTTGGCCAAATCCTGGCCGATCACATACTGATCCAGCATGGCTTTCATTTCAGCCGGCTTCGGCAACGGCCCCTGCATGTCGGCCAGTTCCTTCTTCTTGCCCCAACTCGACACCACCTGGCTGGCCAGCATCACGCAGGCCTCGCAGATATAGCCTTCGGTGCCGGCAATCATCGGCACGGAGGCCGACGCTTCAATACCGCAAAACGAGCAATGTTTGGGTTCTTTTGTCATGTTAGGCTCTCCTAGTGGCGGCGGGTAGACTGGCCAGCCAAGTACGCTGGCAATTGCGGCGGTAACGGTCTTGCATGATCTGCTGAATCTTGGGCGTGGCTTTTTTCAAGGACATGGTCTCGGCCGGGCTAATCTTCAGGCATTGGATGACATGAAACCCGATCTCGGATTCCAGCACTTCGCTGACGGCTTGTTCCTTCAAAGCGAACAGGGCTTGGTCCAGTTCGGGGTATAGCACACCTTTGGTCACCGCGCCCAATTCCCCACCCTGCATGGCGGTCGGACACTCCGAATATTTCAGCGCCAAATCGGCGAATTTATGCGGTTTGCGTTTCAGCGTTTCCAGAATCTCCTCGATCCGGCGGCGGGCGCTGTCGCGGGTATTCTCCGGATAATCCGGGTTGATGCTGATCAGGATATGGCGGGCGGAACGCTGCTCCGGCTTGTGAAACTTTTCCGGATGCGAGTGGTAGAAAATGCCGATTTCCACTTCGTTGACCTTAGGCGCCCGTGACCCGACTCGCTCCAGCACGGTATTGACCTTGCATTGCCGGCTCAACGCGGCCCGGAGCTGATCGACGTCCAGATGGTTGGCTGCCAGCGCGGCCAAAAAAGCCTCTTCATCGTCGAAGCGGCTGCGAATCTCCTGATAAGCCCGTTCCAATTCGATGTCGGATACCACGACGCCGGCCGCTTCGGCCGAACTCAGCACCCTGCTCTCGATTTCGAATTCGTTTTTGGCCTGCACCTCCACTTGGCGCAGCTGCAATTGCTCAAGTTCCGTCGGCGACTTTTTGAACAGACTCAAAGAGGCCCGCAATAAAGTGTAAGGTTCGATCATGACTTCAGCAGCTTGATTCATGCTACTCCTCCGGTTCGCGAAAGTTGGCCGGATCGGCGGGGTCCAATACGGCTTCCGGGACCTGCATGGTCTTACCCGGAAAGCGCACGTGGTACAGCAAGGGTTCACGGTCGCGCAGTATTTTCATTACTTCGCCTTCGGTACCGGAGGCTATCACGCCATCGGCAGTCGGTAAATCGCGGTTGCACCTGACTTTATCGCGAAATTCAAACCGACTCGGATTCCAGGGCGCTTCAGCCGGAATCAGTTCTTCGGCTCGGCAGCCGATCATTTTGCCGTGGTCCAGAAAATGTACCGTGTAGATTACCTGGTCCTGCAAAAAGGTACCGACTTCGATGACGTGACCGACGCTACCGCGGCGGATCAGCAGATCGCCGATTTCCCGGCCCGGATAAGTCCCGTCGTTGCGCACGTTGCGGGTAACCCGCACCGCCTCGCCGAACTCGAACCGTTCTTCGTCATAGCGTTCTTCAATCATGTCTTAATGTCGCCCAAGGAAACGAATACGGTTTGCGGTTCCATCATCTTGAACACCTTGAACACCTTTTCGGTCTGGGCATCCGACTCGACGAAATCGCTGTAAGCCCGCTGCAGCAATTTTTTATAAATCTCGCGCAAAGCATCTTCGTCATCCGGCATGTTGTCGCTGGCCTGACTCAGATAGTCGTGGAACCGTTGCAGGATATGCAGCCGGTTGACGTGAACCACGGTCGCGTCGTATTCCAGGCCGAAATACACCATAAAGTCTTCGGCCGATTCCATTTCTTCCATTTCTTCCAAAAAAGTCATCTCGTTACCTCATCATCAGGTGATCCAGGTGGGCGGGCTGTTCGCCCAGCGCATACACCACTAACAACACCACCAGCATTACCGCAGTCTGGGCTAGAAACGGATCGGACTTCAGTTGTTTTTTCATGGCAATCACCTTCGGGTTAATTGTGCGGACGGGCGACGCCCATCGCGGTTGGGTTCATTTATCGGGCGGCTTCACCCGAACAAGCGGAAAATCCCTTCATCGGCTTCCTGGCGCCGGACCACCATTTCCAATAAGCCCTTAGCGCCGATCCGGTCCATGTCGTCCAACTCCACCAGTTTTTCGAAAATGGCTTTGGCCAACTCCAGATTTTCCAGCCGCATATTCAAAAAACCGATCGATTTCAAGGTAAACAGATACAACCTGATTCGGGTCAACAACTCTTTCGGCGCGTCGCTGATCAAGCCGAGGTTTACGTCTCGCCAGTCTGCCGGGAAACCGATGCCGGGCCGGATCAGCACCAAGGCTTTCTCGGAGATCAGCAAGGCTTCCTGCAGCCGATGCTGGTAGTAATAAAACCGGTTCAACGACACCAGCACATTTAACGATTCCGGTGCCCGCAAGTAAGCTTGCAGCAGCGGCAACTCGGCTTCGCCGGTGGCGTAACGCTCGGAGGCGTACTTGATCAATTCCTGGACTTCCGGGCTGTCTTCCTGCTCGTAGTACAAATCCTCGGCTTCGAACTGCAGCAAATCCATTACTTGCCACCTGCCGCCTGTTTCAATTGCACGACTTCGTCGCCGTGGCAGACGCCTTCCGCTTCGCAACTGCCGCACGTGTCTTCGGCGACGACGAAACGCTTTTGATTGTGCTCCAGCTCATCCAGGCGTTCGACCAGGCAGTTGATGGCCTTGCCGATCGGGTCCGGTACCAGGTGGTGGTCCAAATCGATGCCGCGCGGGTCTTGAATCTTGACGCCTTTTTGCTGAATGATCCGTCCCGGAATGCCGATCACGGTGCAGCACGGCGGCACGTCCTTGACCACCACCGAGTTGGCGCCGACCCGGACGTTATCGCCCAGCGTGATTGCACCCAGAATCTTGGCGCCGGCACCGACCAGCACGTTGTTGCCCAGCGTAGGATGGCGTTTGGTTTTATGCCAAGTGGTGCCGCCCAGTGTCACGCCGTGGTACATGGTCACGTCGTTGCCGATTTCGGCGGTCTCGCCGATCACGACACAGGCGCCGTGGTCGATGAAAAAGCGTTTGCCTATGGTCGCGCCGGGATGGATATCGACGTTGGTCAACCAGCGGCCGAACGCGGCCAGAAACCGCGCCGCAAATTTCCACTCCGCCAGCCACAGCCGGTGGGTAACCCGATAGATCAGCACGGCGTGTACGCCGGGATAGGCGAACAACACTTCGAAGACATTGCGGGCCGCCGGATCGCGGGCGAAAACGCACGCCACGTCTTCCCGCCAGTCCTGCCAAAGGCTGGGTTTGGGCGCAAGCCGCGACGGCGAGAACAGCATCATTTTGCCAAGCTCCAGGTGGTTTTACCCGGCATCGGCACGCCCGGCACCCGGAAAAACGTACCCGGATAGCGCTCGTCCGGCAGCTCGCGTTGCGCCGGATTGGTGGCGGGCGCTTCGACTTTGTTTGCGGTTTTAACGACAGATTGTTGGCGGTTACTACTCATCGCACACCTCGCTATAGGCTGTGTAAAAACTGGTTCAAATCGGTGGATTGCGGTTCGCGTTTATGCAGGCTGACAAACTCGCGAATCAGCGGCAGCAAGCGGCCGGCCTGCCAGCGGTTAATCTGGATCCCCAATTGCCGATAGGCATGCATCACGCCCTGGCTGCCGGAATGCTTGCCCAACACTAGCCGGTGGCTGCGGCCAACCAAGGCCGGATCGACACCCTGGTAGTTGTTGGGGTCTTTCAGCAAACCGTCGACATGAATGCCGGCTTCGTGGCTGAATACGTCGCGGCCGATCAGGCTTTTACGGCTGCCGATGGTGTCGCCGGAGGCGGTCGCCACCTGATGGGACAATTCCGGGAAATTGCGCAGATCGACGCCGGTTTCGAAGCCGTACAGTTGTTTCAGGCCGACCACGACTTCTTCCAGCGCGGCGTTGCCGGCCCGTTCGCCCAGGCCGTTGACGGTGGTATTCAAGTGAGTGGCGCCGGCAAAGGCGGCGGCCAGACTGTTGGCGGTCGCCAAGCCCAGATCGTCGTGGGCGTGCATCTCGATATCCATATCGGTGACGCTGCGCAGCTTGCGGATCGCTTCGAAGGTGCCGAACGGCTCCATGATGCCGACCGTGTCGGCAAAACGAATCCGAATCGCACCGGCGCTTTGCGCGGCTTCGGCCATTTGCGCCAGGAAATCGCTATCGGCGCGGGAGGCGTCTTCGGCACCGACGCAGACCTGCAAGCCGGCGTCGATTGCGGCTTTGACGCAGCGGTCGATAGTGGCTAACACCCAGGCCCGGCTTTGTTTCAATTTGTGTTGGATATGCTGGTCCGACGCGGATATCGACAAATCCACCATGCCGACACCCAAGCCCAGACAATGTTGCAGGTCGTCGTCGCGCATCCGCGACCACACCAGCAGATTGCAGGGCAAGTTCAGCGCCGCAATGGCTTCGATTTCGGCCCGTTCCTGGCCGCCCATCGCCGGGATGCCAATTTCCAGTTCCGGCACGCCCAACGCCGCCAGCCGTTGCGCAATCGCCAGCTTTTCCTCCAGCGAAAACACCACGCCGGCCGACTGTTCGCCGTCGCGCAACGTGGTGTCGTCGATGATGATTTGTCGGTTTTGAGCTTGCATTCTTCACCTCTGGCGGAACGTCGATTGCGGTTTTGCTGGGGTAACGCCTTTGTCAGAGATAATGCAAAACACTTGCCAACTGCCGGAAACCAGGGTTTTGCGGCTTTGGCAACTGCGGTTTGGCAGGATAACGACAAGAAAAACCGGAATCGAAAAAACACATTGTCGGAAACCCTACAATGGCTAATGAAGTTGGCGGCACCGCCTGATTAGGCCGAGTCCGGCCATTGATCCAGCCGCATCAATACGCGCTGGCTCAATCGATGTGAAATGGAACCGTGAGAGACGGGGCCGCCAAGCACCGTGCTTGGCGCCCCGAGAGGGTATGGTAAACGTCGTATCGCAACCCAAAGATGAGACTGCGGCTGGTATCGTGTTTCTTTAAGCGTAGGCTGCGAGCCGCGCCAGAGCGAACGCCATCTACCAGCCGAACGCTAAACCGGCCGCGAAATGCTTGCCAACCGACGCTTAGGCGCAATAGCCGCCAGACCGACGGCGAACAATGCCAAGGCCGGCGGCAGGGGCACCGGTGCATAGCTATAGCCGCTTTGACTGGTCAATTGGTAATTTGGATCGAGCACGCTGATAAAGGTGCGCGCGGTATGGCTGAAGTCAACTTGCGAGCGCTTCCTGAATGGATCGAACAAACCGAGGTAACCATCGGCTCCGGCAGCAACGCTCAGTAATCCGCTTATCGAAATATCGGTATTGGTACGCAGGGAAAAGATAGCCGTACCGTCGCAAGCCCCGGTGTCGCCCGACCAGGTGCCGCAGGTAAAGGCAGGCGCAGAGTAGTACGATTGCGCAAAGTCAATTTTGCCTTGACTACCGCCAAGTTCGACGAATCCGGATGCGCCGCCGGGACCGCTAATGCCGCCCTCGACACGAAAATTGAGCAAAACCTGCACAAACCGCAGATTGCTGGATCCATTTAACCTGATGGTGTCGCTAAAGATCGATTTAGCAAATGCAGCGGAAGTTGACGTTCCGCTCTCTACGCTGGCCGCAGCGTAGGCTTTCAACACCCCGGCATTCGCCGAGGCAAAAGCGCTGGCGGCATAGCCTTCGTAAGTTGCCAGTGCCGATGCCACCGCGGGCAAATCCACATGTGCATCGACATTCAATTCGCTGTCCACACCGTTTGCCGCACTGGCACTGGCTTCGACCGAAGTCGAATAGGCCGTCGCCGAAGTGCTGACCGATAGCAAACTCGCCATTACCAAGCAATAGATTCTGTTCATGATTCCCTCCCGGCTTAACCGGCCAAATTTGAGCGACGCTTGCCAAAACCCAGCAAGCCCAAACCACTAACGAACAGCCAGGTCGCGGCCGGCAGCGGCACCGCTGCATAGCTGTATCCGCTTTGGCTGCTCAACGAATAATTGGGATCCAGCACGCTGATGAAGGTCCGCGCGGTATGGCTGAAATCGGTTTCCGCGTGTCGTTTCTTTGGGTCGAACAATCCGCCGTAGCCATCCGCTGTCGCCGCTACCTGTAGTAAGCCGCTAATCGCGAGTTCGGTATTGGTGGGAACCCAAAAGACCGAGACGCCATCGCATGCGCCGGTGCCGCAGGTATATACAGGCGCGCTGTAGTAGTTGTGCGCAAAGGTAATATTGCCGCCGGCGAAGTTGATGAAACCGCTGGCTGCACCGATACCGCTGATGCCGCCCTCCACCCGAAAATTCAGCACGATTTGAGTCGACCGCGCAGCGCCGGATCCGCTAATTTTGATGGTGTCGCTAAAGAGCGACTTGGCGTAGCTGGTCGAATCCAGCGCCCCTTTTTCGATGTTGGCCCCCGCATAAGCCTTCAACACGCCGACACCGGCAGAGGCGAACGCACTGGCAGAATAGCCGTCGATGCTCGCGGATGCCGAGGTGAAAGAGTCCTGGTCGATATGGCTGTCGGTGTTCAAGTCGCTCGCCAGAGACCGTCCGGACGAGAAACCCGCACTGGCACCGGTTTCGACGGAAGTTGAGTAAGACCAGGCGGAAGAGCTTGTGACCAGCAAGCACGCCAATGTCGTGTAATGAAATCGATTCATGATCGCTCCGAAATTCTCAGAAAATGCGATGCGCTGCCTCCAGCCACCGTCGGCCGGGAGTGTAATACCATATGGATACCAAAACAATACCAAATATTACCGTGCGTCTGTCGGCGTTTGGCTTTAGGCTATTGGCTTTTTTAACTCCGTCAGGACGCTTCATGCTAACGCTGGTTTTAGGCAGCTATGTGCAGGCCAATTGTTTACAAGTTCCGGATTTACCGGCAGCCGGCCAATCGTTGCTGGCCGCAGGTTATTGGTCGGAACATGGCGGCAAAGGCTTGAACGTCGGCGTGGCTTTGCACGCCCTGGCGGCTGAAACGGCATTACTGCTGCCGGTCGGCGACGACAACGGCGGCCGGCAAATTAGCGCAGAGTTGTCGCAGATGGGGCTTGATACGCGCTGGGTAATTGTTTGCGCCGCGCAATCCGGCTACGGCGTGGGCTTGATCGACGCCCGCGGCGATAATGTCATCGCCGTGTTCCCCGGCGCCAATGCTCACCTCACTCCGGCTATGGTTTGCGACGCCTTGGACCAGTCGCGTCCGCGCCGGGTTTACGCCCAACTGGAAATCCCGCTGGAATCGGTCTTGGCGGCATTTTCGGCGGCGCGCCGGCTCGGCAGTTACACGGTGCTGAATCCGTCGCCGTGGCGGCCGATTACGTCGGAATTGCTTGCGCTTACCGACACGATGATCGTCAACGCCGCCGAAGCGGCGGCGCTGTTTGCCGATTACGGTGCCTGGCTGACTTTATCGGCGGAACGGTGGCTGGAGTTGCTCCCGGCAATGGCCGATACCATCGCTTGGCAAGGCGATTGGTTGATCGTGACGCTGGGAGACCAAGGCTGCGTCGCACTGGGGCGGCAGGAAGTAATCCACGTCGCGGCCTGGCCGGTCGATGTGCGCGACGCCACCGGCGCCGGCGATGCGTTCAGCGCCGGATGGCTGTGGGCGCAGGATCGTTACCCGCCCGAGCACGCCCTGCTTGCCGCCAATGCTTGCGGCGCCTATATCGCCGAGCGCGACGGGGTTTTGGCGCATTTGCCGGACAATGCAGCACTGACAGCGTTTATGGCTAGCCGGCCTGCGCCTGGGATTCGACGGATCAGCCGGGCATTTTGAGCTCGACCCGATAGGTATAGGCGTCGCCGCGAAAGGTGCCTTCGACGTACTCGACCATCGTGCCCTGGTCGGTATAGGTTTTTCGCTTCAGCAGCAAACAAGGGCCGGGCTGTTCGAAACCGAATACCCGCATTTCCGCCTGATTGCAGATGACGGCTTCGATGGTCTGGTCGGCGCGTTGCAAGCTCAAACCGCAGCGTTCCTGTAAAAATTGGTAAGCGGAACCGTCGCCGTTCCATTGCGCGAAATCCGGCGCCGGGGTCAAATCGTACCAAGCGACTTCGCGCGACATCGGATTGCCATCGCCCAGACGCAAACGCACAATTCTAAAAAAACGGTTGGATGCCGGCCGATTGAAGATCGAGGCAATGGTACGGTCCTCGACGATGCCCTGCTCCAAAATCCGGGTCGACGCCACCATACCGAGTTCGCGCATTTCTTCGGTAAAACCCTTCAACCGCCCCATTTCCGGCGCGATCCGTTGCGGCGCCGCTTTTACCGTCACCCCGGCGCGGCCATGGGTATCGATATGGTCTTGCGCCCGCAATTCTTCATAGCAGCGGCGGACGGTGGTGCGACTCAAAGCCAGCGCTTCGGCCAGGGCCCGCTCGGATGGCAAGCTAAAGCCGTCGCCGAGCTCGCCTGACTCGATCAATTGCACGATGCGGCGCAACAACTGTTTATAAACCGGTTCGGCAACGCCACTGTCGGGGCGGATTTTGTCGATAAAGGCGGTGCTGTCGTTGGCCGCTTGAGGTTGCGGTTTGACAGAGGATCGGCTTTGATTCATAGACGGACAATGCAGGCGGCAGCGCTTCGATACCGGGCAGATTAGCACAGAACATCCGAGTTAGGCCTGTTAGCCCAAGACACCTCACCCCATTACCGGCAAGTGGATTCGTCCGGAATTTGTGCGCACGATGGTCGAGACAATATAAATCCACCCGACATAACGCACCGCTCAACTGAGGGGATTGCGCCTCAACCTGCCCAAAAAATTTGCCGGCCGGCCGAAATCGGCGCATGATCCGGGCCGCACGCCCCATCCAGCCACCAGGCCGGGCACCGAGCGTACCGGCCGCGAACCCAGCAGCGAGGTCAGCATGTCATTAGGATATTACCGCTACATCAAAGGCCGTCTCGTCGTGCGGCAACGGCAATCGCCGGACGGCGACAGCATGCGTTTCATCGCCGACGACATGACCTTGTTCCAGGGGCTGCCCCGCTTCGCTCAGCCCAGCGAGGCCGGCGGCGAGGAAAGTTACCAATTGCGCTTTCAAGCGATAGACACGCCGGAGCTGCACTACGGCGGCGCCGAACAACCGCACGGACTGGAAAGCCGCAACGGTCTGCTGGAATGGCTGGGCGTCGACCCCGCCGGCTGGGACTGGACGGTCGCCCCCAGCGGCTTCGCCTGGGAAACCGAGGCGGCGATACTGTGCGACGGCTTCGAGGGCCACGGCCGACCCATCGCCTTTGTGTTGCCGCGGCAGAAGATCAAGGACGGCGCGGACGTGAAACTGACCAAAGCCCTGCTCGGCAAAACCTACAATTTTCACGCTGTCGCCAACGGTCTCGCCTACCTGGGCCTGTACTCCGGCGGCCTGTCCTTCGACAGCCAGACCCGGCTGATCGCCGCCTACCAACAAGCCAAAACCGCACGGCGGGGCATCTGGCGACTGGATCGCAGCAAGCGTTTCACCGTCTCCACACTGGACGACCTCGGCCCCGAAACCGGCGTGCTGGTCTACCCCAAAATCTTCCGTCGCTGCGTGGACGCCCTGCGCTGGGTCGGCGGCGAATTCGAACCCGGCCGCGACCTGGACAACTTCCTGGCCGCACGTAGCGGCGAAGACGACCAGTTCCTGGTGCGCGCCCTCCACGGCGGCCAGGTCAAAACCCGGCTCAGCCAGGCTCTGGAACAGATCAACAACCAGATCAGAATTCAGGTGGACTTGAATACGGTGGAGTTCGTTTCCAAATAAATCGGCGTCTCCAAACGAGTTGGGACGGGGCAGAAGCTTGGCGAAGCCGCCGCAACACCGCCGATCAAAGCGGTGTCGCGGTATTCGCCGTCAGGCGTAGGTCGGCTGGAAGGCTTGCTCGGGGTCGGCCACCGGGCAGTTGTTGATACTGTCCCAGTACGGCGACAGCTTGCGCAGGTTGGCAACGATGGTCGGCATCACTTTCAACACCTCGTCCACTTCGCTCATGGTGTTGTAACGCGAGAACGAGAAGCGGATGGTGCCGTGGGCGGCGGTGTAAGGGATGTCCATCGCCCGCATCACGTGCGACGGTTCCAGCGAGCCGGAAGTACAGGCCGAGCCGCTCGACGCGGCAATGCCGGCCTTGTTCAGCAGCATCAGGATCGCCTCGCCTTCGATGTATTCGAAAGCAATGTCGGTAGTATTCGGCAAGCGGTTGTTCAAGTCGCCGGTAATGAAGCAATGCGGAATCGCCTCGACCACGCCTTGCTCCAGCTTGTCGCGCATGGCCTTGACTTGGGTGTTCTCGAACTCCATGTGCTGCAGCGCCAGTTCGCAGGCCACGCCCAAACCGACGATGGAGGCGGTGTTCTCGGTGCCGGCCCGGCGGCCGCGCTCCTGGTGGCCGCCGCGCAGCAAGGGCCGGAAGCGGGTACCGCGGCGCAGATACAACACGCCGATACCTTTCGGCGCGTGCAGTTTGTGGCCGGACAGACTGAGCATGTCGATCTTGGTATCCTGCAACATCATCGGAATCTTGCCGACCGCCTGCACCGCATCGGTATGGAACATCACGCCGGCAGCATTGGCCATCTCGGCCATTTTCTCGACCGGGAAAATGGTGCCGGTTTCGTTGTTGGCCCACATCACCGAAACGATGGCAACCTTATCCGACAGCATGGCCTGATAGGCTTCCAGATTAATCCGGCCGCGCTTGTCCACCGGCAGCCGGTGGATGGTGTAACCTTCTTTTTCCAGGTTATCGACCAGATTCAAAATCGCCGGATGCTCCACCGCCGTGGTGATGATTTCCTTGCGGTTGGGCTGGCATTTGATCGCCGACAAAATCGCGGTCGAATCGGATTCGGTGCCGCAGGAGGTAAAAATAATCTCCGAATCGTGCTCCGCGCCCAGCAATTCCTGCACTTGACTGCGGGCCTTCTTGATCGCCCGCGCCACGCCGTCGGCGAAGCGGTGAATCGACGACGGGTTGCCGAAGTATTCGGTGAAATAGGGGATCATCGCATCGACGACGGCCCGGTCCACCTTGGTCGTGGCGTTGTTATCCAGATAGATATCAGGCATGACCGGCCTCCTGGATATTCACCAGTTTCGGCATTTGCGACGCCGGCACGACTTTGATGAACTCGCCCATCACTTCGATCAGGCGTTGCTGAATACCGGCGATGGTCATCGCCGACATTTGGCAGCCGTTGCAGGCGCCGGTCATGTTGACGTAAGCAGTCTTGTCGACCACTTCCACCAACTCGACGTCGCCGCCGTCGGCCATCAATTGCGGCCGGAACGACATGATCACTTCCTCGATTTTCTTGATCCGCTGCAGATTGGTCATCGGTCCTTTCTCCGCTACCACCGGCGCCGGTTTGGCGACCGGAACCGCGTTCGGATCGAAGCTTTCGCCGCGTTCTTTCAACACTTTTTCCAGGAGGCCTTCGATGTCTTCATGGCAGGAAGCGCAACCGCCGCCGGCTTTGGTGAAGTTGGTGACGTCCTCGACGGTACGCAGCTTGTTGGCCCACACCATCTCTTCGATCATTGCTGCATCGATACCGAAGCATTTGCAGATCAGCGCGCCTTCTTCATGGTCGTCTTTCCACTCTTCACCGCGATAGTTGGCGACGGCGGCTTGCAGCGCTTCGCGGCCCATTACCGAGCAGTGCATTTTTTCCGGCGGCAGGCCGTCCAGTTCGGCGGCGATGTCCTGGTTGGTGACTTTCAAGGCCTCGTCCAGCGTCATGCCTTTGATGATTTCGGTCAACACCGACGACGACGCAATCGCCGAGCCGCAGCCGAAGGTTTGAAAGCCGGCGTCTTCGATGACTTCGGTGTCTTCGTTGACTTTCAAGGTCAGCCGCAAAGCGTCGCCGCAACTGATGGAACCCACTTCGCCAATCGCATTGGCCCCGGCGACCGCACCGGCATTTTTCGGGTTGAAGAAATGGTCTTTAACTTTTTCTGAATAATCCCACATGGCAATAACCTCGCAAACTTAAGAACAGGATTTAGGGGCGCCGCCGTTGTCGCCGGTGGTAAACGACGAACCGCAGGCGCAGCTTTTCACCGCGTTGGGATTGGTAAATTTAAAGCCTGAACCTTCCAGGCTATCGACGAAATCGATAGACATGCCGTCCAACTTGGGCATGCTCAACGGGTCGACGAAGACTTTGACTTCGCCGCAGTCGATCACGGTATCGGCTTCGCTTTCTTTCGCTTCCAGGCGCAGGCCGTAAGACAGGCCGGAACAGCCGCCGTCGGTCACTTCGATGCGCAAACCGCCGGTGGGCTTGTCGGAACTGCTGATAAAACGGCCCACGGCTTTTATCGCGCTTTCGGTAAGGGTAATCATGGATAAGTCTCCTGAAACGGGTTGGCATTGATCTTGTAACTCGTTCAAGCAACCAGCATGCCATGCGCGATTCCCCAGCTTAAGCTATTGAAAAAACTAGCAACAGCGTGCAGGCCATCCCTGATCGGCAAGCCGTTTCCCAACATTTTGTCGGCTTTGCTACAAACCACTCACAGGAGTACAGAATGAACGTAGAAGACTTGGATTTGGGCGACGTCGTGTACGCAGCGCATACGATTATCGACGACGGCAGCATGCCGTACAGCGAAGAAGGTGCGATACTGGCCGAAGCCGGAGCGCGCGGCGTCATCGTTATGAAAGGCCATGTCGAAGAAGACCCGGGGCTGACCGTTTTTTTGGTACGCTTTGAAGACAGCGAACTGAATTTGGGTCGGCCGATCGGTTGCTGGACCGAAGACCTGATCGCTCCGGACCTGGAGCCGGTAACGACGCATTGATACACGCGCGACTAACCGGCGGGACACCCGGCTGCAATGCCTCTTCGCAACGCCGCCAGTCCCTGCCCCACCCAATTTCGCACCAACAGGCTATGAGCGACGACTCCCAACAGGTACTTGCGTACCACCAGCGCACCAAACATCAACTGAATGCTTACGCCAAAGGCCCGGCATCGCTGGACTGGGACGACCAGCCCAGTCCGTTCCGCCGGTTCGACGGCTGCGAAACGTCGGCTTTACCACAGCCAGGTGCGGAATTGGACTGCAAGTTCGCCGAGCTGGATGCGCCGGGGCTGATTCCCGTTCAACCGCTAAATGTCTCCAATCTCGGCTTGTTACTGGAACTCAGTTTCGGCCTGTCCGCTTGGAAGCAATTCGGCCCGGACCGCTGGGCCTTGCGCTGCAACCCGTCCAGCGGCAATTTGCATCCGACCGAAGCCTATCTGCTCAGCACGGCCCCGGAGGTATTGGCGCCGGGCGTGTACCATTACGTCAGCCACGACCACCTTCTGGAACGGCGCTGCCGGTTCGATGCCGCCGGTTTGCCGGCCGGCTTGTACGTTGGCTTGTCGTCCATCCATTGGCGCGAAGCCTGGAAATACGGCGAACGCGCATTCCGCTATTGCCAGCACGACATCGGCCATGCCCTGGCGGCGTTGAGCTATGCCGCCGCCTGCCTGGGCTGGCACGTTGAATTGCTCAGCGAAACCGGCGACGCCGAAATCGGCGCCTGGCTCGGCTTGGACCGTGACGGCGACTTCGTCGCTGACGAGCGCGAAACGCCGGACCTGTTGTGCCGGATCGATACCGGTGCCGGCTCCGAGGGTGAATTTTCCGGGCCGGCCTTGTCGCAAGCGCTGCAGTCCGCCGACTGGTTCGGTAGCACCAAACGCTTGAGCGGCCGCCACTTCTACCGCTGGCCGATTATCGACCAAGTCGCCGAACACACGCTCAAACCCGCCACGCTGCGGGAACGGCTCGAATTACCGGCCGCCTCGCTACCCGCTGTCAGCCACGACCAGCTCGCCAGCCGTTTGATCCGCCAGCGCCGCAGCGCGCAACATTTCAACGGCAAATCGGCGCCGCTGCCGCTCGCCGACTTTTACCGTATCCTCGCCGCGCTGCTCCCCGCCGCCAAGCCGCCGTTCACGGCCTGGAACTGGCCGGCGCAGGTGCATTTGGTGTTGTTCGTGCATCGCGTCGACGGCCTCGAACCGGGCCTGTATTTCCTGCCGCGCAGCACGGAAGCCTTGGCAGAAATCCGCCCCGCCTGTTCCACAGACTACAACTGGCAACGCATCGACGCCCCGTTCGAGTGGTACCGACTGCAAGCCGGCAACGTGCGTCAGGCGGCGAAAACCTTGTCCTGCCACCAACCGATTGCCAGCGACAGCGCCTTCAGCCTGGGCATGCTGGCCCGCTTCGCCGACAACGTCTCGGCCGAGGCTTGGCGCTACCGCCGGCTGTTTTGGGAATGCGGCCTGCTCGGCCAGATTTTGTATTTGGAGGCGGAAGCGGCCGGCGTGCGCGGCACCGGCATCGGCTGCTTCTTCGACGACGCGGTGCACGGCGTGCTGGGGTTAAAAGACAACGACTGGCAAAGCCTATACCACTTTACCGTCGGCGAGCCGCTGGACGACAGCCGCCTACAGACGTTCCCGGCGTATGCTCATCTCAAAAGTTCCGCGTCAGACAAGGTGTAAAAATAATTGGCGGCCAAGCAGTTCGATTGCGATTAGAATCATCGGCTTACTTCCATCCACCGTTGAAGGCCCACTATGAGCTTAGCAGCCAATTTAATCCGATTCGCCATCAAAATAACGCCCAACTCGCTGATCGTTTGGGTCGCCAACCACGTCATGAAAGGTATCGCCGAATTGACCCAGTTCAATTTCGATCTGGATGCGCGCAGGGTCTATGTGCAAAGCCGTTTGTACGGCGAGGATTTCACGATAGACGTGGTATTGGAGGATTTTGCCGTGTTCAACGACGGCGAAAGCTACCGCTTCATTTTGCACCGCGCCCAATCCGATCGGCCCTGGCTGCAGAACATCCTGGCCAAGTTCGTCGGCAAAGCCTGGAAAATTCCGGCCATACCGGGCTTTACCAAGCCCTTGGAATTGGCCGCCGAAGTATTCGCGGCCCAAGCGCCGGCGCTGCATTTGATAGAAGGGGAGGCTTCCGCCGAGTAATAATCGCTTCCTGCCGCCGTCGATCCGCCGACGGCGGATTGACGAGATCTCATCAACGACGGACGGTGGTTACTTCCGTTTCCGTCCCACCCATTTGCCCCTCTCGGCAAATCGATCCACTCAAACCACTTCCGGCTAACACGATTCACACGAGCGTTCAAGCCAGCCATTTCACCTGCTTCGTATTCGCTAATCCATCGCGCTACAACTAGCCCGATAGGACAATTGAAACCGTAAATTATTAGTGTTTGACAATCGTCAAATCGGGGCTACTATAAGCCGGCACAACTCTTCGGATTGAGTTTTTGTCAAGGGGGAAACATGAATATCATCGCTTGGCTCAAAAAAATTTTCCAGCTTCTGCTGGCTTGCTTCACATTGACTCTCGCTGCGGTAAAGCCGAGCGGTGCAGATAGCGGCATTAGCGGCGGATCGTTCAATCCACCAACCACGTCAATTGCTAACGGTAGCTTAGGCCAACAAGCCGTATTTCGGGCAATATCTGCCGCTTGCTTTACCGCCAATCCTCTGGGCGCCTTGTGCGGCAGCGGCAACACATCAGACGTAGCCGCTCAACAACTATCGCCTCAGGCCTCGATGCAAGCAGAGTCGATTGCAATTTCATCACCCTACGATTTCGTCAAAAAAATCAACAATCGAATTCAGCGTATAAACGATTGCGACGACACCAATCAATCAGCCAAAAGCCGGGAAGACTGCAGGAAACATGGCGACGGAAGTGGGGACAACGGCTATATAGGCCCATTCGGTATTTCGATCAGCGGCGGCGGCGGCTTCGGCGACCGCAACGACGCCCGCGGCCAAACCGGCTTCGACATCAACACCCAACACGCCAACGCCATCCTGGACTACCGTTTCGACGAGCAATTTGCCGGGGGGCTGTCTTTGGGCTATCTGCACTCAGACCGGGACTTCAATTTGAATAGCGGCTATTTGAACTCCGATGCCTACCGGGTCGCTCCATTTTTAGTTTACTCACCTTCCGCCAACAGTTATGTCAGTGTTATGGCCGGTTATAGTCGGTTGGAGTTTGATTCCCTGCGCAATGTCAACGCCGGACTGGCTGACAATTCCATAACTATTAGCGGTGCGGCTGCCAGCTACGGCGCGGACCAATTTTTCACCAGCCTCGGTGCCGGTTACCTAGCGCAAATGGAATGGTTCAATTTACGCGGTTTCGTCCGCGGCGATTACAGCCACACCGAAATCGACGGCTATCAGGAAACCGGCGGCATCATGAACAGCGGCGGTAGCGCGACAATCAGTATGAACGGCCAAACCATAGACTCGTTCACTACGACAATGGGCGCCGAAATCAGTCGCGCCTTCAGCGTGCCGAGCTTATACACCGTCTTCATCCCCCGTTTCCGGGCCGAATGGGTCCACGAATTCGAAAACCGCAGGCGGCAAATCGATGCCTCTTTGGCCGGCATTCCACTGATTGGACTGACAACTGCGGCACCCGAACGCAACTGGGTCAACCTGGCTACCGGCGTGCAGATGCTGTTGCCGCAAAACATTACCGCCTTCGTCGATTACGAAGCGTTACTGATCGAAAACGGCAGCAACCAGATCGTTTCCGGCGGAGTAAAGATTCAATTTTGAGTTAGGCCCATTAACGCAAAACTGAGTCGAGGCCAACCTTTCCGAAAAGACCTCGACCGTCCCGACCATAACAAACGGCCGCTAACGGATCGGATATCCGGCAAACCAGTACCGGCCACTAAATAAAGCATCAACGCTAGAGGGGGAATCATGCGCAACAAAGCCATTGTGAAAGCGGCACGCCAGCCGGCGTCCGATCGCGCCCAACCAAACCGTTGCAGTCCGGCAAAGCCGCAGCCATTCGCCCGGCCGGAATTGCGGCGGACGGCAATCGCCAAGACCCTGCTACCGTGTGCCCTGATTTCGTGTCTTGCCGCTTGCACCACGCTGACGCAGGAATGGGCCGAAGACGAAGAAAAAATCACGGCCGGTATTTTTCTGGAACCCGACGAGCGGGCGGTATTGCCGCCCGGCATGGAACTCAGGCCGATTTACGACAAGGGCCTGGACCTGACCAAATTCATGGAAGGCTTCAGAAGCCTGCCCTACCACGACGTGGCCTACTTCTGCACCATCGGTTACGGCCATCTGATCAAGCAAGCCCGCTGCAACGGCACCGAACCGGCCGAGTTCCGCAACGGCATCAGCGAACCGCGCGGCGGCGAGCTATTGGTGTCCGACATGGAACGCGCCCAAATCGCGGTACTGACCAAAACCAAAGTGCCTTTGACTGACGGCCAATACGCCGCGCTATGCGATTTCGTCTACAACGTCGGCACCGGCAACTTCGCCAAATCCAGCCTGTTGTCGGTGGTCAACAAGCAACAATTCGACCGGGTCCCGGCCCAATTCCGCCGATGGAGCAAAGCCAACGGCCGGGTCATCAAAGGCTTGAAGATCCGCAACGAAAAACGGATCGATCTGTTTTTCGACGGGATCGGCGTCCCCCGCGCGGTCCCGGAAGCCGAGGCGGAATTGCCTGAAATCGATATTCGCTTGGGCGAAACCGGGCGATAACCGAACTTTTCATTCAGGGGCAGTAATGCCCAGCGATCACGCACCTTAGGAGAATCCCATGGCAAGCACCCATTTCAAATGGCTGATATTGGCAATCGTTACCGTGTTGGCAGGCTGCGACCTGTTCCCGTCCTGGATCAACGTCAGCGTGAATTTCAGCGATGCCAAATCCATCAAACCCGACGATCCGGTCGAATTCAACGGCGCCGTGATCGGCAAAGTCACCGGCTTAACCCCCATCAGCAGCGGCGTCACGATTGCGCTGGCGCTGGAAAAAGCCAAAGCCGCACCGGTACAAGCCAACGCCCGGGCCGCAATCGCCGTCGAGCCGCCGCCGGCCAAAATCGTTATCACTAATCCGCCGGAATCCGCGCCGCCCGTAGCGGACGGCGGCGTGCTGACGGCGTTGGAACCCAAATCCGGATTCGGCGCGATTTTGGGTGCCATTTCCGATATGAAACAGGCGGTCAGCGAGGCCGCCAAAAACCTCGGCGACTATTTCAAAGATGCCAACCAGGAATGGGCGGATTCGAAACAGAAAATGAACGAATCGCTGGCGGCATGGCAGCAGGACGCCCAATCCACCGAAACCGAAATCCGCGACCGCTACCAAAAACTGGTACAGGAAATGGAAGCGATCCGCGGCGAAGCCGGCGAACAAAGCAAACAGATTTTTCAAGATTACGACGAGATCGAGAAAGCATTGCTGGCGAAACAACAGGCGCTCAGAGACCAGGGCCAAGCCAAAGCCGCCGAAGCGCTGCAAACCTTCCGCGACGAACTTAAACACAACGTCGACAAGCTGAAATAAAGTCAGCGCCGGGCTCAGGCCCGGCAAAGTCGCCGACCACAGCTTTCGCCGGGAGTCGAAACCATGAAACGCTCCAACCGCCTCGCGCTAGAGATTTGTTGCAGCCTGCTGGGCTTGTATCTGGCAGCGGCCAGCCCATGCCTCGCAGCGATTCAACAAATTCCGGGTTGCGCCATCGAACAAACCACCGAATCCGACGGAGTCAGAAAGCTGGCTTTGATCGTCGGCGTCGGCCAATACATCTCGGACAAGGTCCCGGATCTGGCCGGCCCACCAGAAGACGCGCGCCGGATGCAGGAGATATTGTCCGGCAAGAACGGTTACGGCTTTCCGAGAGAAAACGTCTGTATGCTGCTGGACGATCAGGCCACCGTGCAAAATCTGCAGGCAGCGTTCGACAGCTTTTTGTTGCCGCGCTTGAAAGAAAAGGACATCGTCGTGTTCTACTACGCCGGCCACGGCTCGCAAACTGTCGATAAAAACGGCGACGAACCCGACGGCCAGGACGAAACCCTGGTATTGCACGATTCGCGTACCGAGCAAAACGGCACCAAAATCGGCGATTTTACTGACGACCGCTTGAACGGCCTGTTGGCCAAGCTCTATAAAAAGAGCGACAACGTCACCGTCATCCTCGACTCCTGCAATTCCGGCACCGCGACCCGCGGCGACCGGGAAACCATGGTCGCTCGCTTCGTCGAACCGGCGCCGGATCAAGCCGACGCCCCGCAAACCGAAGGCGTCGGCGACGGTGCCGGCGATTTAGCGCCGGAATCGATGCCGAATCTGATTGCGCTGACCGCGGCCAGCGACGGCACCAGCGCCCTGGAACAAGCCGGTCGCGGCATATTTACCGACGCCTTGTTGCAAGTGCTTGGCCAAGGCAGCAACCAAGCCCTGACTTACGCCCAGGCCGCCCGGCAAATTCCGGCCCTGGTCGCCGCCCGTAGTTACCAAATCCCCTATTTCCAAGGCAAGCTGGACCGGCCGGTGTTCGGCAACAGCACACGTACGGCGCCGGTGGCCTGGGAAGTCACCGAATTGGGGCCACCACTGAAACTGGCCGGTCCGCCGTTACCGGGACTGGGCGCCGGCGCCGAACTCCGTATTTACGACGGCGCGCTGAGTGGAGCGGATACCCGCGATCCGGCCAAGGCCAAAGCCAGCGTGGCAATCGACACCATGACCGGCCTGACGGCGACGGCCAATATCGTCGGCAAAAATGCGGCGGCTGCCGCGCTGGCGATCGGCGACATTGCCGTGCCGGTACGGCCGGCCGACGACTACGTCCGCATCAATGTCAGGATCAAACCCGAGTCCGAGCCCGGCGGCGTGCCGGCGGACCGCGCCGCCGCGATCAAACAGGCGATCGCCGACGATCCGGATGCGAAAACCTTACTCAACGTCGGCGACGGCCCGGGCGACTTCGAATTAAGCCTGACCTCCGACGGCTTATTGCAACTGAAAGGCCCGGAAAACCGGGTACGCAACATCTTCGGCCAGGATAGCGACGCCGCCCACAACTTGTGGCAGCACGCCCGCCAAAAAGGTTTGCTGCAATTGCGCGGCGAAGGCGGTAGCGAGTTTAGCGACAACCAGAGCCTGCAAATCGAAGTCATACCCTCTTCCAGACAAGACGACTGCGCCAAAGGCGTGTGGGAAGCAGCCGCGCCGAATGCCGACCAGGTCATGCCCTTGTGCCACCGCTGGAACGTCAAAGTCACGCTGGACAAGAACGCGCCGGCGCCGCTGCTGGTCGGCGGCGTGGTGCTGTCCACCGACGGCAGCAGCTTCGGCTTCCCGGCCGACGGCCGCCGCGAACTGCTGAAACCGGGCGAATCGACTACGTTTAGCGCAGCCGGCGAGACCTTTCGCGCCGGCCTGCCTTTGGATGTTTGGGACCAACTGATCGTGTTCGGCACCAAGGAAAAAAATCCGGTGCGTTGGGATTTGTTGACGCAAAGCGCCCGCACCCGCGCGGCCGACCCGGCCAAAACCGGTTTGTATCGGGCGCTGGACCGCTATCTGACCGGCACCCGCGGCCAGATGCAAGACAGTGAGAGTGCGGAAGACACTACCTGGACCTTGAGCAAAATCAAATTACGGGTCGAGGCCAATTCCCGCTTTCAAAAAACCGGCGACCGCGGACTCGCCGGGTTCAGCCAGACCCGCGAATTCACCATCCCGCATTTCGATATCCGCCCCTATCTGCCCGACGACCGCGACACGGCACTCTACAAAGTGCTGCAAAAAGCCGATTGGCTGGCGCAAGCCGCTGCCGGCGACGGTTTCGGCTACAAAGGCCACGCCTGGAACGCAGCGACCGATCTGGACAATTTAAAACGCGGCATCGATTGTTCGCGGGCGATCTGGTTTGCCTTTACCCGCGCCGGCCTGCCCTACAACGCCGGCGACAAATACCTGAACACGGCCGACATGGTCAAAACCGACAGCCCGCTGGCGCAGCATTTCGAGCGCTGCGACAGCGCACCGCCGCAAACCGGCGACCTGTTGGTGTACCGCGATCCGAAACGCGGCGACGGCCACGTGGTGATGGTGGTCGACCCGCTGAAGCGGATCGCCTGGGGTTCGCACGGTTACGACGGCAACGCCAAGGAACTGAAAGTCAAACCCGATATCGGCGTCGAATATCAATTGATCAAATACAAAAAGGATTGGGAACGCTGGGACCGGAAAACCATGCGCCAAAAAGCCTGCTGGCGTTACCGGCAATTCGGCGAAGAAACCCGTAGTGCCCGCGGCCTGCCCGGCGTCAAAGCCCTGGCCAAGGCTTGCGACATCAAAAGCCGCTGCGGCAACTGACCGGAACCGAGCCATGAGCCCAGCTTCTCTCTACCTCGACCGACGCACCTTTCTGAAATACGCGGCCCTAGTGGCCGCCTATGCCGGAAAAATCGGAGTCTCGGGCTGGTCAGAAGCCTTTGCCGCCGAACTTGCCGGCGCCGGCTCGTTGCCGCTGACGTCTATCGTCTACGCCGAATTCAAAGACGATTTCGCCCAAGCCCGGGCCAAGGCGGAGACTCAAACCGCAGCCGCCCGAACCGCAGCAAATCCGGAACGTTTGGCCGATGCGCTGCTGGGTTTGGGCGTCGTCCGCTTAATGCAAGGCGAAGCGGCCGCTGCCGCCGGCCATTTCCGCGAGATCGAAACCGTGGTGCCGGCCGATTCGCTGCGCCAACTGCGGGCGACCAGCTTTACCGAGATGGCCGCTTACCAGCAATTCAACCATTTTCCGAACGAAAGCGGCGGCAGCGTCTCCGACATGGAATCAGGGCAAACCCAGCGTTTCATGGCACTGCTGGCGGAAACCGGCAAACGTAAGTCGGCATTGCGCACCCAAGTCTCGGCAGCGCAAGCGCTCCAGGAAAATGCCTTCGTCGGCGAAGAGCTGGACGGCATCAAATCGCTGCAGTCGGCGCTGGATTCGGCGGCCACGCTACCGATGACCCCGCAACAACGCACGCAATTGCTGAACCAGGTATTGACGATGCTGACGCCGGACAGCCAAACGGGCTACCCGCCGGCATGGCAAGCCGTGGTGTTGCGTAACCGGGCCGATCTCTACCGCCGCGGCGGCGACCTGCAAACCGCGCTGGTTTATTGGCAGCAAGCCAAACAACTTTATCTGCAAATCGGCGACAAAGCCGGTGCCGGCGCCTGCTGGCTAGCGGAAGGCGACGCCTACGCCGCGCCGTTATCGTCGCCGCTGGTATTCAATACCGCGCTGAACCCGCCGCCCAACGCCGACAGCAGTTTGTCTTCGCAAGCGATGGAACGCGAGTTGGACCGCTCCGCCGTCGATATCCGGCGAGCGACTGATGCCTACGCCCAAGCCGCGGCACTATTCGCGGCGGCCGGCGACTGCCCGCGCGGCGAAGCGGCAGTTAGCTTGCGCCATGCCTATTTGGCGGCGTTGGCAAACGACACTGCCGCAGCGCTGGCCACAGCAAGCGGCGCCCGCGAGCAGTTCCAAGCTGCCGGCGACGGTTACGGTTACCGGACCGCCGCCGCGCATGTCGCGTTGCTGAAAGTCGCCGACGGCCAAGTGCCGGAACCGCGCGACATCGCCGCCGGCATCGGCGAGTGGGGCAAAACCGCCGGCTCGTTCAGTTATGCATTGGGTCTGGGATTCCTGCACAGCCGCCTCGGCTGGCACTGGCTGTTGCGCGATGCCGATTTCGAGCGGGCGCTGGCCTGCTTTCGTCTGGCGGAATCGCTGTATACCGGCCTGGGTTCGACGCCGCGGCGGGTGCAAAGCCTGATGGACCAGGGCTATCTGCTGCGTAAGCTGGGCGAGCGCGACGCCGCCATCGTCCACCTGCAACAGGCGGTCGAATTGCAATCGGCGGCCCAAAACTCGGCCAAGCTCGACGCCAACGCGCCGCTGCGGCTGCTGTTGTCGCTGCACGGCCTGTGGCAGGCCTATCTGGACGCTATGGACGCCGACAATATGGAGACCATCGCCGGCAAACTGCAAACCCAACTCGATTGGTTGAAGACTCACCCGATTAGCGACAATACCGGCGCCGGCTCCTTGGTGACGCAACTGGCGCAGGAGGCCATCGAATACACCGCCGTCAATGCCCCGTGTTACCGGGCGCTGGCCGCACGCAATGCCGGCGATCGCACGGAAGCGGAGCGGCAATTTGCCATTGCACTGGCGGCAGCCGACAAAACGGCTCAACACCACCGCGACTTTCAGTTGGCGATCGTCCACGCCCAGCGCAAAGACTACCCTGCCGCCGCCGCAGCCTATAGCCGCTATCTGCCAAAACAAATCGGCGCATCGCCGTTACTAAGCGGCATCGAAGCGCTGGCAGCGCAGATCGGCGGCGAAGCAATCCAGGCCGGCGTCCAACAACAATGGCGTAATAGCCAGCAGCAGGCGGCGCTGTTCTTCTGCATGATTAAGGCCTACGCCGATTCGGCGGACCATCTCGGCCAATTGGAAAACCGCTTCGGTAAAGATTGGTGGCAAAGCGAAGACAAGCCCTGGGAGAGTCTGCAAACCTACGGCGAAGTCGCCGAAGGCCTGGAAAATTTAACCCAGGCGGCCGAGTACTATGCCAAAGCGCTGGATGCGTTCGAACGTTCCCGGCAATTGCTGCGGCGGGACAACTTCAAAACCGCCTTATCCTCCGCCTCCAGCTCGCAATACCTGTATTTTTTGCCGGCCAGAAACGCGTTGAAATTGGCGGCATCGCAACCGGCATCAGCAGCCAGCCACCGGCAAACCGCCTACCACTATGCCGAGCGCGGCAAAGCCCGCGCGCTGTTGGACCTGATGGCTAACGGCGCGAATCGCCCCGAGCGTAACGCAGATGAAAGCGTCCGCCGCTGGCTGCAAGATACGGCCAAGCTGGCGACCTGGGGCAGCCTATTGGCTGGCGAGCGCGGCGCGCAATCGCCCGATGCCGGCCGGATTGCCTATCTGGAACAAAAAATTGCCGCCGCCGAAACTCAATTGCGCCAGACCGAAACCCAACTGGCCGCAGCAAATCCCAGCTTCTACCGCTCCGTCAATCGCCAGGCGCCGATCGCCGACGTCGGCCAAATTGCCGGCCTGCTGCCGGCCGGCACGGCTTTGCTGCAATACGCCTTTCTCGGTGAAGACCTGCTGACCTGGGCAATCGACAGTCAAGGTCTGATTACGGCAGGGCGGCAGAACATCGACGCCAAGCAGCTGGACCGCCAAGTACGCGATTTCCATACCGCCTGCGAACGCCGCGGCGACTACCGCCAAACCGGCGACCAGCTCAGCGCATGGTTGCTGAAACCGTTTGCCGACGTCCTCGCTACGCACAATCGCCTGCTCATCGTACCCTACGGTTCGACCCACGGCCTACCGTTCCATGCCTTACCCTGGCAAGGCCGGCCGCTGATCGCCGGCCACAGCCTGTCCTATCTGCCCAGCGCCAGCATTCTGCAGTTTCTCGCCAAGCCCGATAACGGCACTAAACCGAAGGTGTTGGCAGTCGGCAATCCGGCCAAGATGGCCTACCAATCGCCGTTTGCCGAGCATGCAGTAGCCCAACCGGCGCTGCCGTCAGCCGAAACCGAAGCCGCCCACATTGCCCAGTTAAACGATAACAGCCTCGTGTTGACCGGGCCGGCGGCGACGGTAGCGGCGGTAAGAAAGGCGTTACCGGATTTCAATGTGCTGCACTTTGCCACCCACGGCGTACTGGCGGAAAACGCGCCGTTGTTGTCGTCGATTCTGCTGGCCGACGGCGGCGCGTTGACCGTGCAGGACTTGATCGGACTGCGCTTGAACGCCGATTTGGTGGTGTTGAGTGCCTGTCGCACCGGCCAAGGCAAAGCCGCCGGCGGCGACGATGTGTTGGGCTTCAGTCGCGGTTTGCTGGCGGCCGGCGCCCGCGCCGCGATCGTCAGCCTCTGGCCGGTCGACGATTTGGCGACCAGCCTGCTGATGGCCGAGTTTTACCGGCACCTGCAGGCCGGCGAGACACCGGGCTCGGCGCTGCAGGCAGCACAGCTTCATTTACAAACCCTGAGTCCGGATGCGATCAAATCCGGCCGGCGCGAGGCGTTAAACAGCCGCGGCGTATCGGTGGATATCGACGCCTCGCCGGCCGACTACCGGCACCCGTACTACTGGGCGCCTTTCGTGCTGGTGGGCTGAAACGGACCTCGGCGGATTTAGGAGAATTGAATATGCAACGGCAAAGCCAGCCTCCAATGACGACACCCTTTGCGGCAAGCGCAATCGGCCGCTTCGCTGTCTGGCTCGGCTGCGTTTTGCTGCTGACCGGCTGCGCCGGCGGCATGTCGCGCTCGGGCGGCATGCAATTGGCCGGCTGCCCGGTCAACGCCAGCCGGGTTGGCGACCCGGCGGAAGGCAGCAACCGCAGCGCCGAGGAACGGATGATCGTCGATTGCCAACTGCCCGGACTGCACATCGAAGTCGGAACCGGCATTTTCTATACCACGCCACCGCGCCCGGCCCGTACCAGTTTATGGCAATGCCGGGCTAGCGGCGGCCAGCATGTAGCCTTCGACGCCGCCAATTTGCAGCAGGTCGCCAACGTCTGGAAAGAATGCGCGGAAGCCGGCGATAAGATTGCCCAAACCTATCTCGGCGAGTTCTACGAACGCGCCGCCGATTACGCCAATGCCGCGGTTTGGTACCGCAAAGCCGCCGAGCAAGACTATTCCCGCGCCCAAGCCAATCTGGGATTTTTACTGGAAAAAGGGTTGGGTATCGGCAAAGACTCCACTGCATCGATGGAATGGTATCGCAAAGCCGCCGGTTTGCCGGCTCAGGCTCCGCCGGCGAACGACAATGCCGAAACGGCCAAATTGCGTACGGAACTGGCCCAGACCAACCTATTGCTGGTTAACGCTCAAGCCGGCTTGAAGCAGCAAATTGCGGAAAAGTTAGCGCTGGCGATGCAAATCAAAAAACAACCGCCATCCCACCCCGATCCGGCCGAACAACAGCTCAACCAGCAATTGCAGCAACGGATTAGCGAACTGGAACAAAAAGCCAAAGCCGACCAAGACCAAATCGCCAAGTTGCAAAGCCAGATCGCCCAAACCGAAACCAAGTTGCGCGGCCAAGGCGTGGAAACCGAAACGATCGCCGCGCCCGCTGTCGGCCGCTATTTTGCGCTGGTGATCGGCATAGACGATTACACCGCGATGAATCAACTGCAAACCCCGGTCAACGACGCCAAAGCGGTGGCCGAATTGCTGCGCGGCAAATTCGGCTTCACCTCGGTCACGCTGCTGCTGAATCAAGAGGCGACCCGCTCACGAATCTGGCAGGCGATTTTCGACTTGCGCCAGCAAACGACCGACAACGACAACCTGCTGATTTATTACGCCGGTCACGGTCAGGAAGAAAACACGGCGGGGTTCTGGCTGCCGATCGATGCCGACAAGCCGCCGCGCAGCGATACCTGGATCAGCGATTACGAAATTGCCCGCAACACCGCGCCGCAAGTGATGCGCGCCAGACACGTGCTAATCGTGGCCGACTCCTGTTTTTCCGGATCGTTACGCAATACCGCCTTGATGTCGACCCCGCAATTGACCGCCGCGACCGGCCAGCCCGGTTCGATTGTTGCACTGAAATCGTCGCTGATATCGCGCAAATACTTGACCTCCGGCGGCGACGAACCGGTGTTGGACAAGGGCCGCGGCAAACATTCGGTGTTCGCCGCGGCATTCATCGACTTCTTGAAAAATTACAACAAGCCGGACCCGGTCTCGGCCGATGCTATTCACGACCAGATCGAAGAAACGGTTTACGACCAGTCTTCCCGGCTCGGCCATCCGCAACGGCCGTTGTACGGCCCGATTCAGGGCGCCGGCGACACCGCCGGCGAGTTTTACTTTCGACCCAGCGGACAGACGGCCGCCAACCAAGCCGAGACAAATTGGCTTAGCACCCGGTTGCTTTCTGCCGGTGAAACCGGCCTCAGTACTCGGCTTTCCGGCAATCAGTCGTACAGTCGATTCAGCGCCGCCAGCCGGGGGAGATTTTAAATGTTCGAACAAACCGACCAAAAATTATCGGCCTGGGTCGGCGCCGTCGCCGCCGGAACCAGGATATCGTTCGAGCCGCCCGGCGTCCCGGCCGCCGAACCGACCGTCGTGTTGTACCTGCTGGATTTCAGACGTCTGACTTCATCTGCGGCCGCGCGCAGCCCGCAACCGCAATTGCTGTTGAACTATCTGATAACGGTGCAGGCCGCCGATCAAACCGCGGCACACCGATTATTGGGCACCCTGGTCGCGGCAGCCGTGCAACAAACCGAATTCGAATACGAGTTTGCGCCGCCACCGCTCGAAGTCTGGCAAGCCTTCGCCGCCAAACCGGCGCCGGCTTTTACGATCAAGGTTCCGGTAACGCTACCGCTGGCCGAACCAACGGTGCCGCGCATCAAAGCACCGCCACAGGTCAGGATGGGCCCGGTCGCGACTTTCAGCGGCCGCCTGCTCGGCCCCGGCGAGATTCCATTGGCCGACACCGACGTCGAGCTGGTGGCGGCCGGCCGTTACACCCGGACCGATGCCGCCGGCAATTTCAGCTTTGCCGGCATCGATCCGAACCAACACCGTCGCGGTTATCTGATCCGCGCCAAACGACGCGAGTTATTAGTGGAACCCGCTAATTCGACTCAAGAACCCGTAGTAATACATTTCGAGCAATTGGAGATCTGACATGGCTACCTATCTGACACCGGGCGTTTATATCGAAGAGCTCTCGACCGGATCGAATTCTATCGAAATGGTGGGATCCGAAGTCGCCGCTTTCCTGGGCGTGGCCCCCGCCGCGAACAAGCACCTGAACGAAGCCTTCGCCTGCAACAACTGGCAGCAATTCGTCCGCGAATTCACCGCCGAGGACAGCGAAAGTACCGATCTGGCCCGATCGGTGTACGCCTTTTTCTGTAACGGCGGCTCGCGCTGTTATGTGGTCAATGTCGGCAAAGGCGGCTCGGTGGTCGGCGACGCCCGCAAGCGCACCGGCCTGTATTGTCTGGAACCGATCGACGAAATCGCCATCGTCGCCGCACCGGGCTATACCGACAAAACCACGCAGGAAGCCCTGAAAACCTTCTGCGAGAATCGGCAGGACGTGGTGGCGATCCTCGATGCCTCGCGCGACGCCGAAAAGAACATCGACGCGCTGAAGCAGATCGGCAGCGAAGAAGCCAGCGACGCCGCGGCCAAGCCGGCCGACGCCCCAGCCGTGAAAGGCTTGTTGCCGAGCGGCTCCGACCGCGGCTTCACCGCGCTTTACTTCCCCTGGGTAGTCGCCGCCGACCCGCTGAATCCGCTGCAAAAAGTGGCGACGCCACCGTCCGGTTTCATGGCCGGGATCTACGCCAAAACCGACGTCCACAAAGCGCCGGCCAACCAAGTGCTGAACGGCGCGCTGGGTTTGACCTACATGCTGACCCATCAGGAACAAGGCGAATTGAACCGGCTCGGCGTCAATTGCATCCGCTCGTTTCCGACTTCCGGAATCCGGGTTTGGGGCGCCCGCACTTTGAGTTCGCGCAGCGAGTGGCGCTACGTCAACGTCCGCCGCCTGTTCAACTCAGTGGAAGAATCGCTGGCCAAAGGCACGCTGTGGACCGTGTTCGAACCCAACGAACGCATTCTGTGGAACTCGGTGGTGCGCAACGTCTCGGCTTTTCTGACCCGATTGTGGCGTAGCGGCGCTTTGAAGGGCGCAACGCCGGAGCAGGCCTTCTTCGTCAAATGCGACGCGGAAACCAATCCGCAGGAAGTCATCGACGCCGGCCAACTGATCATCGAAATCGGCATCGCGCCGGTGAAACCGGCCGAATTCATCATCTTCCGCATCGGGCAATGGGCCGGCGCGACGCCGGTAGAACCGCAAAACGCGGCATAGATCAATCAGCGACCAAGCAACCAGGAGAACGACCATGGCAGAAGCGGAAATTTACCGAAATTACAATTTCATCCTCGAATGGGGCGGCCAGAACGGCGCCTATTTCACCGAAATCGACGGCCTCAGCATCGACGTCGAGACCATCGATTACCGGGAAGGCGGCGCCGCACCGGCGGTACGCAAACTGGAAGGCCGGGTTGCCTACGGCAACGTGGTGTTGCGTTGGGGCGTTTCCGACAATAAAGACGTCTGGAATTGGTTGATGCAATCGACGCGCGGCAAAGCCGACCGCCGGGAAATATCGATCATTTTGCTGAAGCCTTACGGCCAGGCCGAGGAAGCCACCCGCTGGAACCTGCACAACGCCTGGCCCTGCAAATGGAAAGGCGCCCGGCTGGAATCGCTGGGCCAGGGCGTGGCGATTCAGACCCTGGAAATCGCCCACGAAGGCCTGGAACAACGCTAAGCGGGAACGGCTATGGGACGCACGCTGCTGATGAACCTGGGACACTGGCTGCAAAGCTGGGGCAATCGTTTAGTCGAACGCTACCAGACCGTCAATCCGGCCGGCGACCTTGCCGAAGCAGAGGATGGGGCAGCGCCTGTAGCAGGCTCATCCGCCAGGGTACCGCCGCCGCACTGGGTGGCTTTGGTCCAAGCCGAGGCGCCTTGGCTGCTGGAAGACTACGTTTGGCCGGAGACCGGGGCTTATCGAACCGCGACCGAGCCAAGCGCCGCGACCCGCACCGGCCGCCCAGGAAACGAACCGGAGCCGAGCCGCCGAGCGCCCGCCGCCCAAGCTCGAGCAGCGAATACGCCGGCGCCGGCAGTAGCCGGCTCACCGTTAACCGGCGGTCAACCCGTGCCGGAAACCGCTGCCACGAATCACCACAGCCCAGCCCAGCCATTGCCCTCGCCTGCCAAGCTCTGGCTGCGCCGGCACAGTAAGGCCAAGCCGACGCTCCCCGGCCAAGCCAGCCGCACCCGGCAGTCCGCACGGCCCAGTGCGACTATCGAACCCAGCGATGCCCCCTCCCGGCGAGCTGAAACACCGCGCACCGACCCGCCGGCCCGACCCACGCCGATTTCAACCGAAATGGGTTCGGCAAAGCCCGCGTCGGCTGCCTCGACTCGGCGCCGGATCGAAAGCCACCCGGCGCCTGGGGCTGCGTACCGCAAGCAACAGCAAACAGCCCGTCATCAGTTCGAAGCGACACCAGCGCCGCGGCCTGCCACGATCGAACCGGAATCGGCGTCGCGTACCCGGCAATTTGCCGGCCAAACTGAAGCGGCCGGCAAAGCGGACCGGCAAAATCCGCCGGCCGCTAGCCGGCGCCTGATTGCGCTGGCTCAACTACCGGCAAGGCCGCAGCAGACCGCCCCGATCCAGGGCAACGCCACCCGCTCGGCCGAGCCGATCGCAGTTTCCCACAACCCGTCGCCCGCAACCCAGCCGCTGCTTGGCGCGGTTCCGGCCAAGCCGACGCTACCAGCCGAGTCACAGCCGGCCAAACCGGAAAACTGGCAGCGGCAAAACTGGCCGCAATTACCCGACGAATCGGCGGACCAATTCGCACAACGCTGCCAACGCTGGCCGGATCTGCCGGATCAATTTTCGGAATCCGGCGCCCAAACCCAGCGCCCAGCCGAGCCGATGAGCCGCGAACTGGAACGTAACCGCCGGCTGGCGCAGGAACAACGGGGGCTGGCATGGAACGAGTAGCCTTTGTATTGGAACACAGCGGCGAACAATTACGCTGCCTGTTGAACCCGGAAACACTGGTCATGCGGCGCAAGGCCGGCATCCAGCCCCGGCAGTCCTCGGCCGCAATCCTGACCGGCCACGGTCTGGCCGACGATTGCTATATCCAGACCGGCGGCGGCACTACCGTTTTGGAGCTGGATCTGCTGTTTGATGTCAATATCGCCGGCTCGTCGATCGGCAGCGAAGACGTGCGCGACCTGACCCGGCCGTTCTGGAATCTGGCCGAGAACAACGCCAAAACCGGCGGCAGCGGCCAAGTCCCGGTCTGCCGCTTCGTCTGGGGCAAAAGCTGGAACATTCCCGGCGTGGTGACCGCCGTCGCCGAACGACTGGAACATTTCAATCAGGACGGCGTCCCGCAGCGTTCCTGGCTGCGGATGCGGCTGCTGCGGGTCAACGAACCGCCGATACCGACCGACGCCGATTTTCCCGAAGCGATGGCTATCGAAAATTTCACTTACCCCGGTAACGCGCCGCTCCCGGCCGGCGGTTTGCAACACATGATTGCCGCAGCCGAAACCGAACTGGCGGAGGCCGATGCCGCCGCCGACAATAGCAGCAGCGATCGCCCCGACCTGTTGTCGTTCCAGTATTTCGGCGATCCGGGCCGCTGGCGGGAATTGTTTGCCAACACCGTCGTTGCCGATCCGTTAAACATTGCCTCCGGGACCGTGCTGGAAATCGGCCCGGCCGCCCCCGCCGCCGAGCCTTAGCCATGGAAGCGCTGCTGAACCCGCCGCAACTGCAGATCGAATTGGCCGGTAAGCCGTTGTCTGCCGGCGACGCCCAATATCTGACCGAACTGCAAGTCTGCGAGCGCCTGTCCGTGCCCAGCCAATGCGAACTGGCGTTTCAGGGGCTACCGGATTTGCTCGGCGAGCTGGCCTCGATCGCCGACGGCACGGCATTGGTCATTCGTACCGGCCCCGACCGCTGCCTGTTTCAAGGTAACGTCACCGCACTGGAATACGAATTCGCGCCGGGCAACAATCTAGGCTTGCGCATCCGCGCTTACGACCGGCTACACAGCTTGCGCCAGCGCCAGGCGCCGCGCTCCTATGTCGATTTGACCGTCACCGAATTGGCCGCGACCTTGGTCGGCGATCTGGATATCGCAGTCGCAGCCTACGAAACCGGCCCGATCTGGCGGCTGATCATGCAACACGAGCAATCCGATCTGGAATTGCTGACCGAATTCGCCGAACGCGCCGGTCTGTATTTCCATTTGCGCGATTCGGTGTTGCAGTTCGCCAGTCTGGCCGGCCGCCCCGGCAACGCGGTGTTAACCCTGGGCGAAAATCTATTCGAAGCCAAAATCGAAGCCAATAGCGGCAAAAGCCGGCAAGCAGTGACCAACCTGGCCTGGGACCCTTGGCAGGCCGCCGCCCGCCGCGGCCGGGCCGATACCGCCCGCTGCGGCCGCCGCTTGGCCGCCGACGCCGCTTTTCACGCCGATTCGGCGCCGGAATTCACTTCGACCGACGACAGCGTGCAGGACGACAACCAGGCCGAAGCTTACGCCCAGGCGCAACTGGACCACAGAACGGCCGCCGAAACCGTGTTTTGGGGCATCGCCGCCGGCAATCCCGAGCTGATGCCCGGTCTGGCAGTCAAGCTCGACGGCTTGCCGGGACCGGTAAACGGCCAGTACGTGCTCAGCGCGGTGACTCACCGCTTCGATAGCCGCCAGGGCTACGTCTGCGAGCTGGATTCGGCACCGCCGCCGCTGCGACCGCGCAAACGTGCCACGTTGGCTACGGTCGGCGTCGTCACCAGGGTCGACGATCCGGACGGCCTGGGCCGGGTCAAGGCCATGCTGCCCTCTTACGGCGAACTGGAAACCGACTGGATCGAAGTCGCCTGTACCGGCGCCGGCAAAGGCAAAGGTCTGCTGCTGCTGCCGAATCTGGGCGACAAAGTGCTGTTGGCGCTGATCCGGGAAGATCCGGCCCAGGCCATCGTCATCGGCGGCTTGTACGGCGACAGCCCGCTGCCGGACGACGCCGTGGTCGATGCCGACATCGGCCGCTATTTTCTGTCCACGCCGGGCGGCCAACGCATCAGCCTGGACGACTCCGAGCGCTCGATCCGGCTGCAAACCCAATCCGGCCAACAAGTGGAACTGCAGCCGGACAAGATCCGCCTGCAACTGGATTCCGGCAGTTTTTTCGAACTGGCCGATAACGGCACCCGGTTGCATGCCGAGGCTGATCTGGAGATCGAGGCGCCGGGGCGCACCATCACGATTCGCGGCCAGGCCATTAATTTCGAGCAGAAATCATGAAACTGTTAACCGAAGACGCCACGCTGGTTTGCGCCCACGAGCTGGGTTTGGTCGGTATTGTCCCGACCCAGTCGTTTGTCACCGTCAACGGCCGCCGACTGTTGGTCGAGACCAATCCTGAGCAACGGCCGATCGTCGGCTGCCCGAACGCCGGCCCGGCGATCAAACCCTGTACCTCGACCTTGGCGGTGAAGCACGGTTATTCGAGCTGGATCAGAATCGGCGGTAAACGGGTTTGCCTGGACATCGTGACCGGCCTGACCGACGGCACCCCGCCGGGCGCCGTGCTGTATAAAGTACGCCAGCCGGGCCAATATTTCGTGGAGGAACGCTAATGCCCAGTACAGCCAGATTCCGGGCCTGGAGTTTTGCCCACCCCGATTTTCTGCATCCCGACGCGCCGGCCGGTCTGGAAATCTCCGCCGGCGGCGGCATCCGCATGGTCAGCGAGGATTTGTCGGTACGTCAGGCGATCCTGATACTGTTGACCACGGTGCCCGGCGAGCGGGTCATGCGTCCCGACTACGGTTGCAGTCTGGATAAACTGGCCTTCATGCCCAACGACGCCACCACTCACGGCCTGGCGATCCACTTCGTGCGCCAGGCCCTGGAACGCTGGGAACGGCGCATCGAAATCCTGAAACTGGACGCCGGCAGCAATCCCGACGACCCGACCCGAATCGACATTGTTCTGGATTACCGGGTGCGGCGGACGCTAGGCCGCGACCAACTACTATTTGGCTACCCACTCGTGGCAGGTTAATCATGACTTACTTGACGCCGCCCAACCTCGACGACCGCCGCTTCGCCGATTTGCTACAGGAAGCCCGCGACCGCATTCGCCAGCAATGCCCGGAGTGGACCGATCTGAGTCCGAGCGATCCGGGCATGGTGCTGCTGGAAGCCTTTGCCCATCTGACAGAGGTGATGATCTACCGCTTGAACCGCTTGCCGGAAAAAGCCTATATCGAGTTCCTGAACCTGATCGGCGTGCGCTTGCAACCGCCCGCCGCCGCGGTCACCAAATTGGTGTTTTCGATTCCGAAACCATTGGGCCACGCCGTGGAAATCCCGAAAGGCGTAAGGGTGACGCTGGGCCGCGCCGGCTCGGGCCGAGAACCGCCGATCTTCACCACCAGCGAGGCGGTAACGATTCCGGCCGGCAGTACCAGCGCCGAAAGCATCGCCTACCACTGCGACTGGGTGCGCGGCGAACTGGCCGGCAAGAGCAACGGCCAACCGGGATTTTTCGTCAACGCCAAACGGCCGCCCATCGTCGCGCCGAACCGCGACGGCCTCGATCTGGTGGTGGGGGTGGAGGCCGGAGCGGACGAAATCGAAGACCATACCTCGGCGCTGGAATACGAAGGTAAGTCCTACATCGTCTGGCGCGAAGCCGAGAACTTCGCCAATCCGGGTTCCGACGGCAGAGTCTATCTGGTCGACCGCCTGACCGGGAAAATCGTGTTTACCCCGGCGCTACGGCTGCCCGATCCGGCCGGCGGCATGACGCCGTTGCAAACCCTGGCGCAAATCCCGGCGGCCGGGCGGGAGATCCGGCTTTGGTACCGGCGCGGCGGCGGCGGCGAAGGCAATCTGGCGGCGAATACGCTGAACACACTGAAAGATCCGCTCGTCGGCGTTGCGGTGACCAACCCGGAACCGGCCGCCGGCGGCAAAGCCGCCGAAACCCTGGAAAACGCGCTGATCCGCGGCCCGCAACAAATCCACTCGCTGGAACGAGTGGTCACGGCCCGCGATTACGCGCTGTTGGCGGTGCATTGCTCCGGTGCCGCCAACCGGGCCAAAGCCTTTACCCGGGCCGACATCTGGAGCCACGCCAGACCCGGTACCGTCGAAGTCCTGATCGTGCCCAACCTGCCGGCGCCGGACGACTACAGCGCGCCGTTGACTGCCGAACAACTCTACGCTTTGGAAAGCGAAGAAGCCCGGCTGCGAATTGAAAACGCGCTGGCGGAACGCCGGCCGCTGGGTACCGAATGCCAGGTCAGTTGGGCGCGCTACAAAAACGTCACGGTGCGGGCGCAGATCGTCACCCACCGCGAAGAAGACCTGCTGCAATTGAAACAGCGCTTGTTACGCAAACTCTACCGCGGCATCAATCCGATCGAAGCCAACTCGGCGCAACCCTGGCCGTTCGGCCAACCGTTACGGGTGTTCGACGTTTACAAAATCCTCGGCGACGACCCCGGCGTCAAATCGGTCAACAATGTCCGGCTCTCGGTGCAACACGCGCCGAACGCCAATGTCGCCGCCCTGTGCGCCGACGCTTTCCAGAGCAAAACCTGGTACACGGCAACCCCGGCCGGGCTGTTCCGCTCCTCGAACGACGGCGACGGCTGGGAATTGATCGAGCCGTTTGCCGGCGAAAAAATCGACGCGATCAAAGCCTGGCCGAAACAGGCCGGCGCCGATCCGAAACATGCCGGCTTGCTGGCGATCAGCTCGCGCCTGCTCGACAGCGACGGCGTCAGCCGGGTCAGAGTCTCGCTCGACTGCGGCGAAAGCTGGCTGGATTATGCGCAAACCAATTTTCTGATTGAAGACATGGCCTGGATCGAGCGCGACGCCAAACTGGCGCTGCTGCTGGCCACCGAGAAAGGCCTGTTCGAACTCGGCGTGCCGTGGGACCCGGCGGCGGGCCCGAAACCGGTGCAGTTCGATGCCGAGGACAACGAAATCCCGTTATACGCGGTTGCGGTCGCGGCCGACGCCTCCGGCTTGGTCAGCGTCGCGCTGGCTGCCGGCAATAACCGCGGCATTTACCTGTCCAACAACGGCGGCCGTCCCGGCAGCTTCAGCGCCATCGGCTTGAAAGGCGAGCTGGTCCGGCTGCTTGCGGTGCAAAACCAGGGCGGACACAGTTATTTATGGGCCGGCATCGGCGCACCGGGCACCGACCCCGGCAAAGGCTGCTTCCGCTGGCGACTGACCGGCACCAGCGATAACAACGAGGGCTGGAAAGGCTTTCAGGCCGGCTGGCAAGCCGGCAGTTGCAACGGCCTCGCTTTCGTCGGCGAAGAGGTATTCGCCGCCAGCCAACGCCTGGGCGTATTGAGCCTGAACACCAATTCCGCCGCGCCCGCCTGGAAAGCGCCCGACGCCAAATGCGGCTTGCCGGTGCGCGATGTGGGCCGGTTCCAGGCCGTCGATGCGATTGCCGCCGCTCCGGCCGGCAAAGCGCTATTGCTGTGCGGCGGCGTCGAAGGGCTTTATCTGCGCGGCGCGGCCGGCGATTACCGCAATTGCTCGGCAGACTGGTTTCCGGACATCGTCACCGTGCCGTGCAATTGGTTGCTGTGTTCCGCCGCGCACGAACTCGAAGTGGTCAGCGAAGATGAAACGCCAAGCGATTGAACGCCTGTTGCCGGGCATATTCCAGCGCGGCCTGACGCCGCAATCGCCGCTGTTCGCGATTCTGGAGATTATGGAAGCGCTACACGCGCCGGCCGAAGCGATTCTGGAAAACGTCGAAACCCGTTTCAACCCGTATCTGGCGGACGAGCGTTTCGTGCCGATGCTGGCGGCCTGGGTCGATCTGGACCGGCTGTCGCCCTTATCCGGCGCCGGCCGCCCGAACGGCGCGCCGCCAATTTCCACCGGCATCGAGCGCTTGCGCGAACTGATCGCGTCGGCCACCTTGCTGTCGAAGTGGCGCGGGACCGCCTACGGCCTGAAATTATTTTTACAGACCGCCACCGGCGACGCCGGTTTCGAGCTGAGAGAAAACGCCACGGCCGACGGTGCCGCCAGGCCGTTCCATTTGTGCGTGTTGGTGCCGGAACGGCTGCGGCCGCACCGCGGCTTGATCGAAAGAATAGTGGATCAGGAAAAGCCGGCTTACGCGACCAGCGAGGTTTGTTTTGTCGCCGATGGCGGAACTTGAACCCGCTATCCGGGCAACTCGGTCGAAGCGGCTGGTAGCGCCGACAGCGGCGGCTAACAAGCCGGTATTCGTTTTATTTAACGTCACAGGAGATAACTACAATGACCGCAATCGTCAGTATCAAACAAGCGTCAGACAAGGTAAGTTGCGATAGCAACGGCAACGGCAATTGCAAGTTTTTCGTCACCAACGCCTACACTGACCGGCAATTGCTGCTCAAAGCCCGGGTCGTCACCGGCAGCGGCACGGATGAAAAATGGATCTCGTCGATTCAGGCCGGCGCCAACGCCAAACCGACCGGCGGCGCGATTTCAAACGAATGGAAGCTGGCGCCGAGCGCCACCGAGGAAATATCGGTCAATTTTCAAGTCCCCAAATCGGTTGCCGACGGCAAATACCCGTTCCACTTGCAGGTGTTCTCGGTGGATAGGCCGGACGACGACTTCAAGGACGGCGAACCGGTTTATCTGCAAATCCAGAACGCAGTGGCGCCGCCTCCCCCGCCCAAACCATTCCCCTGGTGGATTCTGGTGTTGGCGTTGGTGGTGCTGTTGACCATAGGCGTCGCGGTTTGGTTGATGATGAAGCCCGACGACACCGGCCCGGTGGTCGAGAAAGCCAAAGTTCCGGATTTAAAAGGCATGATCTGGGACGAAGCTCAGCAACGCCTGAAGCAGGCCGGCTTGAGTAAATTTGAAACCAGCTTCAAATTCGACCCGAGCAAACGCGATCCGATCGTGCTGGATCAATCTCCGTCTGCCGGTTCAGCGGCCGAAGCGGAAACGACGGTGTCGGTGGTGTTGAGCTTTCCCGGCATCGCCGTGCCGGACCTGAGAGGTAAAACGCTGCTCGCCGCCGCGCAAACCCTATCCAACAGCAATCTGGTGTTGGGCGAAGCCAACTCGCAACCCACTAACGCCCAGCCGGAACAAACGGTCATCGAGCAAAACCCTGCTCCCGGCCAAGCCGTGGATAAAGGTACTCCGATCAAGCTGACCGTGGCAACCACGCCGACCCGGCCGGTGATTATCTGGGACCGCGATTTGACCAAGTTGATGACCAGACAACAACAAATCTTCAAAGTCATGCCGCGCGGCATTGAACCGGCGGAACAGTAATCACAGATTGAAATTCGGAGATTCGATCGATGGAGCAAAACAAAGGCGTGATCATCGGCTTGGTTTTATTGCTATGCCTGTTTGCGCTGGCGTTGGCTTTGGGGTTCCGTCCCCGAGCCAACGACAAACCGGCCGACGCCCGCAGCCGAAACCAAGAGGCCTCGCGTTTAAGTAAGGATAGTTGGCTGAGTGCGATGGACGACCTGCTGGCGCCGCTGGCGCCGGCGGTCAAGCCGGCCGAAATTCACCCGTTGGATAACCATTGCCGGCGCGACGGCGATACATTGTCGCTCAGCGCCAATGAGTCCTGCCTGATCAAAATCGACCCGGCCACAGCCGAACGCAGAACCTTGAACCTGCGCGGGTCCGACAATTATCAGTTGCTGATCCCGGTTGCCGCCGGGGAGGCTTGTCCGCAAAACTCGGCGCCGGTCCGGGTCCGGGTCAGATTCGAATTGAACGACGCCGATTCGAAGTGGGAAGAACCGCTATGTTGGAAACCGGCCCGCAATCCGCAACATTTCAAAGCGCCGGTGCTGACCAAAGGCGCCAATTTGAGACTGAGCTGCGAAACCTGCGGCGATGGGCAAACCGCGCGCTTAGCCTTGGAATAAGCTCAGGCCAGCGCCCGATCCACCCGCAAGGCCTTGACGATGGCCGGCAGCGAGCCGATCAGCAGCACCAGGCTCCAGATCGCGCCCAGCACGCCGATCACCAGCGCCGCGATACAGTCGGTGATGCTGACCAGAAAACCCGGCACCAGCCCGTGCAGGAAAGTGACCAGGATATTCGCCAGCAAGGCCGTCAGCGTCAACAGCACCAGCCCCTTGTTCTGCAGGAACTGCTGCTGGGCCGCCACCAAAAATCCGCAAAAGCCCAGCTTCAACAGCATGATCAGCGCCAGGGTGGAGGCCGCCGCGGCCTTGGCAAAATCGGCGAATCCGGCGAAATACAGCGCGGTGCCGAACGGCACCGCCAACAGCAACGACACCATGACCCCTAACAAGGCGATGGCGGCCATAATCATGCCGATCGACGCGATCAGACTGATTAAGCCGACGATGAAAGTCACGATGCCTTGGACGCGGCCGTGGATGCGTTCCGGTACCAGCAGCGACACGCCGATCAAGCCCACCGTGTACAGCAACAGCCCGTCGACCAGGGCCAGGTAGGGAATCCCCAAACCCGGCCGCGGCAGATCGCCCGGACTTTTCTGGCCGCTCGGCGCGGCGAAATCCAGAAACGAAGCGCCGATGTCGATCAAAAACGCCAGCGCCAACAGCACCAGCGCGACGGCAAAAAACGGCTTTCTCATGGTGTCCAACATAGCGGTACCTCGTTAGCGGCTGCGCCCATTCGCGTAAGACCGATACTACACCGAAATGGCCGAATTCGCCGATAGTGTTTAGTAGGTCCGACCGGGCCGGTATTGCGTAGCCGCTCTGTGGCGGTCGAGGGAAGGAAACTGAAGTATTCGAGCGGACTCGAAAATTAGTGTCTGAATATGGGCCAAGTTTTCCAAGCCAGTTTCGTAGACGTGTGGATTCATAAAATAAACTTGAGTAACTTTGGCCTAGGGCCGAGCGACGGCGATACCCAGCTTTAATGGCTTCCAGGCCTAACAGACTGGAATTAAATCGATTACTTCCCGATACAAAAACTGGAAAAAATCTCGCCCAACAGGTCGTCGGAGGTGAATTCTCCGGTGATTGCGGACAAGCTGGTTTGGGCTTGGCGCAGTTCTTCGGCGACCAGTTCGTGGGCCTGGTGCTGCAATTGGTCGGCGGCGTTTTCTGCGGCTTGGGCGGCTTGTTGTAGGGCTTGAATATGGCGGACTCTGGCCACGTAAACGTTATCCGCGCCTTCGCTGAAGCCCATACTCAGCTTCAGATGGTGTTTCAACAAATCCAACCCCTGGCCTTGTTTGACCGACAGATGAATCTCGGTCCCTTGCGGGGTTTGTTCGATTCGAGCCTGGCCGCCCACCAAGTCGATTTTGTTGAACACTTTGGTGACGGCGATACCGGCCGGCAAATCGGCATCGCTGCCAGTACAGTCTGTGTCGCTGCTGTCGATCAACAACAACACCCGATCCGCCCTGGCGATTTCCTGGCGGGCGCGGCGGATGCCCTCCTGCTCGACCGGATTGTCGCTGTCGCGCAGACCCGCGGTATCGATCACGTGCAGCGGCATGCCGTCCAGTTGAATCCGCTCGCGTAACACGTCGCGGGTGGTGCCGGCGATGTCGGTGACGATGGCCGCGTCGTGGCCGGCCAAGGCATTCAATAAACTGGACTTGCCGGCGTTGGGTTTGCCGGCCAAGACCACGGTCATGCCGTCGTGCAGCAGCCGGCCCTGTTCGGCGCTACGGCGGATTTCGCCGATCTGTGTTTGCAGGCGCGCGATCCGGCCGGCGACGACGCCGTCGCCGAGAAAATCGATTTCTTCGTCGACGAAATCGATCGCCGCTTCGATGAACACGCGCAGCTCGATCAATTCGTCGATCAACTGGTTAATTTTTTCGGAAAACACGCCCTGCAGCGATCTCTGAGCCGAGCGCACGGCCTGTTCGGTGCTGCTGGTGATCAAATCGGCAATCGCTTCGGCCTGGGCCAGATCGATTTTGTCGTTCAAAAAGGCGCGGCGACTGAACTCTCCCGGCTCGGCTAATCTGGCGCCCAACGCTAATACCCGGCGCAACAGCATATCCAACACGACGCTGCCGCCGTGGCCTTGCAGTTCGACGACGTCTTCACCGGTAAAAGAAGCGGGGGCGCGGAAATACAGCAGCAGACCGCTGTCGATGGCGCGGCCGTCGGCTTCCAGGAAAGAGACGAATTGAGCGAAGCGGGGTTTGGGGAGTGGTTTGCCGGTCAGGTGACCGGCGATGCCGGGCGCGGCGGACCCGGAGATGCGGATCACGCCGACGCCGCCGTTACCCGGCGGCGTGGCGATGGCGGCTATGGTGTCGCCGTCAAGCATTAAGGGACAACACTATGCTTGTGGGCATCCTCTTCAAGCACGTGCTTGGTGATGTACCACTGCTGGATGATCGACAAGCTGTTATTGCAAATCCAGTACAGCACCAAACCGGACGGGAAGAACAGGAAGAACACGGTGAACACGATCGGGAACATTTTCATGACCTGCGCTTGCAGCGGATCGATCGGCGCCGGGTTCAGGCTTTGCTGGATCTTCATCGTGATGCCGTACAAAATCGGCAACAGGTAGAACGGATCTTGCGCCGACAAATCCTGAATCCACAGGGCAAAGTCGGCCTGACGCACTTCGACGGTTTCGATCAATACCCAGTACAGCGAAATGAACACCGGAATCTGCACCAGAATCGGTAAACAGCCGCCGAGCGGGTTGACCTTCTCCTTTTTGTACATCGCCATCATTTCGGTATTAAACTTCTGGCGATCATCGGCGTAACGCTCTTGCAAATCCTTCAAGCGCGGTTGAATCTTGCGCATTTTTGCCATCGACTGGAAGCTGGCTTTGGATAATTTGAAGAACAAGGCCTTAATGACGAAGGTCACGCCCAAAATCGCCACACCCCAGTTGCCGACGAAACCGTAGATCTGGTTAAGCAACCAATAAATACCTTTGGCAATCGGCGTCAACCAGCTGTAATCGACGGTCAATTCCAGTCCGGGAGCCAAAGCTTCCATCACCGGCTGGATTTTCGGGCCGGCAAACAATTGGCTGGTGAACGCAGCTTCACCGTTGGCGGGTACGCTTAAATCCGGCGACAGGGAACCGACTTGATAGCGGGTATCCTCTAAATCGTTGGTGTAAAACTGGGCGTCCTGGTCGGCAGGCGGAATCCAGGCTGCGGCGAAATAGTGTTGGATCATGCCGCTCCAACCGCTTTTGCTGTGCACGTTATCTTTGGCCTTGACGTCGTATTTGTCGTCGGCCATGTCTTCGAATTTGATTTTTTGGAACTTGTCTTTCTCGGTGTAAACCACGCCGCCGGAGAAGGTTCTGATGAAGCTGTTGTTGCTTTTGTCGCTGTACAGCTTTCTTAGCAGTTGGTTGTATTGTTTACCCGACCAATCCTGTGCCGAACGGTTGCTGACCTTTTGTTCCAGGCCGATCGCATAATTACCGCGTTTGAAGGTATAGGTTTTGGTCACGGTCAGGCCTTGCTGGTTGGTCCAGGTCAGCGGAATCCGCAATTCGTCCTGGCCTTCGGCCAATTGGTATTCGTTCTTTTCGGCACTGAACACGCTGCGGTGGTCCGGAGCCGCGGCGGAATTGGCATTGGCGATCAAGCCGCTTTGCGCCAGATAAAGGCTTTCCGGATTGCTGTCGAACAGGCGGATCGGGTTGAGATTTTTTTCCGGCGGGGTCATGCCGATCAGAGCATAGGCCTTGTCGACGACGGTGTTGACTTTTTCGTGGGGGTACTTGAGCAGATCGAGATTGCGTAATGTGCCGCCTTGGGTATCGATCTCCAGCTCGAAAACATCGGTTTTGACTTTGATGACTTTATCAGCAGGCGCTTGGACAACGGCTGGATTTGCGGGGTTTTGCCCGGCAGCGGCTGTCTGTCCGGCTGAGGCGACCGTTACGTCTCCAGCGATCACGGGCGTTTCGGAAATAATCGCTTGCGGCTTCGGGCCATAATCGATCTGCCAAGACTCCCACAACATGTAGGAGATCATCAACATCGCCATGACCAAGACAAATCTTATGTTATCCATTGTTATTTACTCAATTTTTCCGGAACAGGATCAATGCCGCCCTCGTGAAAAGGGTGGCATTTCAATAATCGGCGAAGCGTGAGGTAAGAGCCTTTGAAAGCACCATGCAGTTGGATTGCTTCTAAGCCATAACTTGAACAGCTGGGATAAAAACGGCATCTCGGCCCCAGCAAAGGACTTATGAAGTATTTGTAAAACTTGATCAGGGTTATGAGCAGGAATCGCATCGCTCTACCAGTTTTAGCCAATGCCTTTCCAATGACTTCCTCAATATGGGCGAGGCTGCGTTAGCCGCGTCGCCCCGCGCCAAAACTACAATATCTATGCCGACGATATGTTGCCGCTGTAATCTGAAACTTTCCCTGGCAGCCCTTTTTATGCGATTCCGTGCGACTGCTTTTTTTATCGTTTTTTTGGCGATCGCCAGGCCCAAACGCGAATGGGCCAGGCAATTGCTTACTGCCAATACCGTAAAATACCTGTCGGTCGATTTTACCGGGTTAGCGAATACTCTTTTATACTCAGCGGGCGTCCCTAGCCGATACTGATCGGGAAAGCCAAAACTTTCCGCCGACAATTAAACCGTCAACGAAGCGCGGCCTTTGGCTCTGCGCGCGTTAATTACTTTACGGCCGCCGACGGTAGCCATGCGAGCACGGAAACCGTGGGTTCTGACGCGTTTGATTTTGCTGGGTTGATATGTTCTTTTCATAAGGTACTGCCCTGATTGATAACGGATAAAAAGGCTGCGAATCATACGTGAAGCGGCGCGCAACTGTCAATTCGACTTACCCGATTCCAAATTGGTGCGAAATCGGCTAATCTCTGGCCCACTTCCGCCGAGTCGGACATATTCAGGAGAAATGACATGCAAAAACTATCGCTTAAATCGGTACTGACAACCGTATTGCTGGTTTCCGGCTGCGCGACGACGACAGGCTGGACGCCGACCGTGGACACCTACAACGACAGAAACGCTTACCGATTGAACCAGGACATGCAGGAATGTCAACAGTTGGCAGCGCAATCGGCAAGCACCTACAAGGATACCGCAATCGGCGCCGGCGTCGGCGGCCTGATCGGCGCAGCCGGCGGTGCGGCGATCGGCGCTGCAACCGGTAACGCCGCTAGAGGGGCTGCGGTCGGCGCAGCCGCAGGCGGTATCGGCGGCGCAGCCCAGCAAGGCATCCATTCCAACGACAGCTACAAGAACGCTTACCGCAACTGCTTGCGGCAGCGCGGCCACAACGTCATCAACTAATTAACCGGGCTTGCCACCTACATTGGAGGGCTTACTACCGCTTATCGTTGTTGCCGTGGGAATCGTACTGGTGTTCGACTATACCAACGGCTTCCACGACGCCTCCAATATCATTGCCGGAGTCATCGCTTCCCGGGCGATGACTCCACTTCAAGCCGTAATGGTCGTAGCCAGCTGCGAGTTTCTCGGACCGTTGCTGGGCGGCTCGGCCGTGGCCAACACGCTGGGCAGCATGATCGATCTTTCGCATATTCCCAAGCGCCAAGCCTTGCCCATCATCATCTCCGGTGTGTTTGCCGCCGTGGCCTGGAACTTGTTCACCTGGTGGCGCGGCTTGCCTTCGTCCTCCTCCCACGCGTTGGTGGGCGGACTGATAGGCGCGGTAGTGGTTTCGGCCGGTACCGAACCGGTGTACTGGGGATTTGCGGAACTCCGCCGCGGAGAATTCGACGGTTTCAGTAAAGTCTTGCTCGCCTTGTGCTTGTCACCGCTATTGGGCTTTGCAGCCGGTTTCGTGCTGCAGCGGCTGACCCTGTTTTTACTACGCGCAGCCCATCCCCGCATCAACAAACGCCTGCAACAAAGCCAATGGCTAACCGCCGCGGCACTGGCCTTCGCCCACGGCAGCAACGACGCTCAGAAAAGCATGGGCATTTTGACGCTGGTTCTACTGCTCGGCGGCGCTATCGACAGCTTTCGGGTGCCGATGTGGGTGATCTTGCTCTGTGCCGGCGCGATGACGGCCGGCACGCTGACCGGCGGTTGGCGCATCGTCCGCACCCTGGGGTTCTCGATCTACAAGATTCGGCCGATTCACGCTCTGAATTCGCAACTGAGCGCCTGCGGCGCCATATTCGCCGGCTCGTTCTGCGGCGCGCCGGTCTCCACCACCCACGTCGTCGCGGCGTCGATCATGGGCATAGGCGCCTCGGAGCGGCCGCGCACCGTGCACTGGGGTAAAGCCGGGGAGATACTGGAAACCTGGATCATCACCATTCCCGGCTCGGCACTGATCGCCAGCCTGAGTTATACCTTAATCAGCCATTTGCCCGTTTTGGGCCTGTGAACCGCGATGCCGAGCCCAAACACGTCTGCCATTTCACGCCTCCTGCAAAAGATTTTCCCGAAACCCGCGGATTTTTACCGGCTATTGCACGAGCAATGTCGACAAGTTTGCGTCACGGTCGACAATCTGGCGCGGTTCATGGTCACCGAATGCATTGACGCCGGCGAGATGTTAAAAGAAGACGAGCACGAGGCCGACCGCCTGCGGATACGCAATTTGCACGCGCTGAACAGTTCGTTTGCGACGCCGATGGACCGGGAAGATATTTACCGCGCCATAGCCTCGCTGGACAGTATCGTCACCTATTGCAAGAGTACTTACAACGAAATGCAGGCACTGCAACTGGCACCGGACCGGCATTCACTGGCCATGGTGCAGGAACTACAAGTCGGCATCAACGCCCTGGAAAAGGGCTTTGCGGTGCTTGGCAAACAGCCTCGCGGCGCGGAACCGCATGCTTTCGCCGCTCGCCATTCCGAGCGGCGCATCGAAAAAATGTACCGTAAGGCCATCGCCGACTTATTCCAGGGCGACGACTATCTGAATATGTTCAAACAACGCGAGCTCTATCGGCACCTTTCCAACGCCGCCGACAAGGTTCACGCCACCGCCAACGTGCTGGAAGACATCATCGTCAAACTCGGCTGACCGCAGCCCGGCAAATGCCGCCAAGCCAAGCTGAAACCGGCGAATTACGGCGCCTCCAGCCTCCGCCGCTCAACCCAAAAGCCCGATCATCCATGCTACAATCAGCCGCGATCCAATTCCGGTTTCTCCAAGAGGTTCAATTCGTGGCAAACATTTCCAGCCGAAAATCCGCAATGATTCTTTTCAGCTCGGCCAACTGCATAATGAGCCACTGCGCCAGGCTGGTGGTGCACGAAAAAGGCGTGCCGGCCGACATCGAATTTTTCGATCCGAACGACCCGCCGGAAGACTTGCTGGAACTGAACCCGAACGGCAACGCGCCTACTTTCGTCGAACGCGATCTGGTTCTATACGACGCCCGCATTATCATGGAATACCTCGACGAACGCTTCCCCCACCCCGCCCTGCACCAAATGGACCCGGTTTCCCGCGCCAACGCCAGAATGCTGATCAAACGCATCGACCAGGAATGGTACCCGTTGCTGGAGGAAGTCCAGGTCCACGGCGACAAGAAAGCCGCAAAAGCCAAAAAAATGCTGCGGGAAAGCCTGATTGCGGCGGCTCCGGTCTTCGAAGCCACACCTTATTTTATGAGCGAAGAATATTCGTTGATCGATTGCGCGATGGCTCCGTTTTTATGGCGGCTGCCGAGCATAGGTATCGACATCGCCGGGCTGGGCAAAGGCGTCACTGCCTACGCCAACCGCTTATTCGGCCGCAAAGCCTTTCAGGAAAGCTTGAGCCGCGAAGAAAAAGACATGATGCAACTCGCAAGCAAATGACCCCACTAAAACCCTATCTGATCCGCTCCATTTATGAATGGATTGTCGACAACAGCCTGACTCCGCACTTATTGGTCAACGCCGAATACCCTGGCGTCGTACTTCCGACCGATTTCGTTGAAGACGGTCGTATCGTATTGAACATCCGCCCGGAAGCCATTCAAGGCCTGCACCTCGGTAACGATGAGATCCAGTTCAATGCCCGCTTTGCCGGCAAAGCCATGCGTATAGTCGCCCCCTGCAAAGCCGTACTGGCGATTTACGCCAAGGAAAACGGCAAAGGTATGATATTCGACCCGGACGAAACCGACGACGAAACACCGCCAACACCCACAGAACCCAAACCGCCGCAAAAACCGCAATTGCGCGTCGTAAAATAACGAGCCCGCCCGATCAATGACTTTGCTTTGACGGGCGCTGGCTGCGTACCGATCCTACGCCGCAACTTAGACCGCCAGGCATATCTATCAAACCTCCGAGAGCTGTCTTTTCTGCTTCACTACGATCTACAAAGAGACCTCAATCAGCTTGGCCCTCAATTGATCTTGACCATTTGTTCAGCAAGTTTTTTTTGATGAAAAACTTTTGCTTATCGGCGATTCGCCTTTGCGTCTTACTTGAACTTGCCAAGAACCGGTTGGTAACTTTCCGATAGCTGCCATAAGCGCTTTTCCTGTTCACTGAGAACGATTTGTGAACGAAAAACGCCTAAAAACAAAAAAGGCCTACAGTTTTTGCTGTAAGCCTTTGAATTTGATGGTGGGTCGTGTGCGATTCGAACGCACGACCATCGCATTAAAAGTGCGGTGCTCTACCGGCTGAGCTAACGACCCCCTGAATGAATTACCCATTATACCTATGTTTTTTAATTTTGCAACAGATATAACCAAAATATTACAAAACCGATAAGCCCGCACCAACCACACCATCGTCAAAGAACGCTTGTTTAGCATAACGCCAAGACATCCAAAGCTAAGAGTGGCCTTAACTGATTCGAACTATTGCTTATGAATCAACGCAATCGGCAAGAACAATCTAAAACCTTGTTGCAATCTATTCCTTGACCGGCTTCTTTTCCAGCTTTCTTTGCAAAGTCCTTCTGTGCATATTCAGTGCGCGCGCGGCGGCCGAAATGTTGCCGTCGTGCTGCATTAGCACTTTTTGCAGATGCTCCCATTCCAGGCGCTTTACCGATAGCGGACTATCGCTGATAGCCACCGAGGCGTCGCCCTCGTTCTTGTACAACGCGCTGACAATTTCGTCGGCATTCGCCGGTTTGGTCAGATAATGGATTGCACCCAATTTGATCGCTTCCACCGCGGTCGCGATGCTGGCAAAACCGGTCAACATGACGATCTGGGTATTGTCGTCGAGCGAGATCAGCTTCTTGACCATCTCCAAGCCGGAATCGAAACCAATCCGCAAATCGATGACCGCATATTCCGGCTCGGTCTGCTCCGCCAGCTTCATTGCCGTCGCCACATCGTTAGCTACGGTCACCTGAAAATTGCGTTTCTCCAGTGCCGGTTTCAACACCGAGCAGTAGGTGACATCATCGTCAACCAAAAGTAAATTCGGCTTATCCATAGGCAAATTGGTCATGGGTACTCTCCTTAGCTAATAACGGCAAACTGATCTCCACGCAAGCTCCGCCGCTGTCGAGATTACTGAACTGTATTGTACCTCCCAGGCGTTTTATCGTGGTATAGGTCAAAAACAATCCCACCCCCATGCCCTGCTTGTTGCTTTTCACCGGCTGATGCCCGGCGAAATCGATAAACTCGGCTGGTAAACCGGGGCCAAAATCCCGTATCCGCAAAAACAAATTCTCATCGCTCCACTCGGCATGGAATTCGATACCGGCATCGACCGGCGAGGCTTCGGCCGCATTGTTCAGGATATTGATAATGGAATGGGTCACCGTGCGCTCGGCAATGATTTTCGCCGCCATATCCACATTCGGCGAGACGAACAGCTTCATCCGGGTAGCGGACTTATGCGCCCGCCACTGGTTCAGCACCTCGTCGATATATTCGCTGACCAGCATGACCTTGCCCGACTCGGCCCGCATCTCGCCGGCAGACGCCGACATCACCGACAAGGCCTGTTTGCAACGGTCGATTTGCTGCTGCACGATCATCAGTTTCTGGTAAAGCTCGGGGTAACGGTGTTCGGGCAAATCCTCAACCATCTCATGCGTCAGGATCGCGATCGTACCCAGCGGCGTGCCCATGTCGTGAGCGGCGCTGGCTGCCAACGTACCCAGCGACACCACCCGTTCATCCCGCAACGCACTCTCGCGGGCGTCGGCTAGATTGCGTTCGCGCTCTTTCAGCGTTTTCGACAGCTCCACCACAAAAAACGCAACCAAGCCGGCACTGAACACAAAGCCGAACCACATGCCGAACACATGTAAATTGAAATAGCGCCGGTCGTTGATCAAATGCATTTGCAGACTCATTTCCGGCGTCAATTCGGTCATGGCCGGATGGGCCAAATGCGGCTCGATGGCCGGAAGCGGCACGTTGTAGGCGATCAACACGGTGTAAACACAGGACGTAATGATCACCATATTCCAGGCATAAGCTTGCGGCAACATGATCGCCGTTACGATCAACGGCAACAGAAACACCCAAATGATCGGATTGGAGGCTCCGCCGGTTAGATAGAGCAGATAAGCCAGCGCCAACACGTCCATGCAGATTTGCGAAAAAATCTCGTGCTCGGTGACTTCTTCCGGCGTACGCAACCGCAGCCAAGTGTATAAATTCAGTATCGAGATCGCGAATATCGCCAGCCATAGCTGATTTTGCGGCAGATTGATACCCAGCCCGTTCACGGCGATGAACACGGCAAAAGTCACAGCGAATAACATCAGATTTCGCAGGATATACAACCAGCGAAGATTTTCCCGAATCGAAATTTCGGCTTTAGGCAGTATGTGGGAAAGCATGGATAGAAAAACTCAGAGAGGACAAGACGGCAAGCCGCGGCAAACGCAATAATAAGGCCGGATTCGGAAAAATCCAGCGGCAGACCAGGCGCAACCAAAATTTGACCGGCACAACCGGTCAGAAACTGTACGCGAAAGAATCGCCGAAAACCGAGCCGTTACCGCCACCGCTCCCGACAAAAGCCGGATCAGACTCCGGCAACCCGCCATCCGCCGTTTTTATCCACCCAGCGCATGCTCGCCCAGTACCAGAGTGTCATCGGCAGCATCATCGCAAACCACTCCCAATCCGAAATCAGGAATAACTTCGCCACCCACTCGTTGCCGACAAAAAACGTGCTCCAGGGCAGGCAATACAGAGTAAACACGATACTGCTCCAAATCAGCAGCAACGCGCCTCGGCGGGTTTCGATACTGGATAAGGCCAGGAAAACCCATAACGGCGTCTTGTCGGTTTTTTGCATAAATTTTTCGGTTGAAAGGTTTAAATGATCGGTTATTAAAACGCGTACATCCAGGTCGCATTCAAAGTGCCGCTGCGCTCCAATTGGTAGCCGTTGACATTATCCTCTACCGGTTGCAGCCATTCCACACTAAAATTGTGACCGGCAAAAGCGCCGTCCGGCACCGTCGCATTCAAGCCGAAACCGACATCCCAATAATGGCCGCCGTAGTTCTTCGGGTTATCCATCGATCCGCCTTTCGGGTTGACGTCGGCGCACTCTGTCCGAATAAGTGGATTGTAATTCACGGCGCACTCGCCGGGGATCGCTGAAAAACGGCCTTTGATGGCGCCCTGCGCCGTGTAAATCCCGCGCACCGAGGCCGCCAACCAATCCAGCACATTGTAGCTCCCCCATGCCGTACCCTGCACCGCGTCGCCCAAGGCAAAACCGGCCGAATTTCTGTCCTCCAGCCGTTTGGTAGCATTGACCTGGCCGCCCCAGGACCAAGCGCCGGCCTGGCCGGTATAGGTCAAACTCGGCTTAAAGTCCCAGGTACCACTGCCGAGTTGCATCCCATAATGGATATAACCGCTGTCGAATTGATGGTTTCGGTTCAGTTTGACATCCACCTTGCCGGTGGGGGCGGTGACGCCCAGCCCCATGTTGACCTGATGCCCTTCCGTTTTAAACACATCGACCAACGCATATATCCCGGTATCGCCGACACTGCCGGTGTCGTGACCGCCGTGCAAGTGATCGGCGGCCGGCGACGCCGCGGGGGAAATCCCGGCCAAGGAGCGCGAATTCATATCCATATCCATGAACTGCGGCATCACCATCAAATTCAGCCAGTCGGTCGCCGCATACATGATATCGAGCATGTGCATGTGCATATTCATGAACTCGGGCACGGTGCGGCAGGTTTCGCCGTTTTCGGTACAGCCGTTATTGATGATGGCGCGATCGGTCACGGTTTTACCGGCATACAGCATGTCACCGTCCTGGCGGCTGTACATATAGCGGTATCCAACCATCACCTCGCCCGGCGTCGACATCACGTGGCCGAACATCACGCCGGCCGGCAACGGTGACCCGTGATGGTGGCCATGGTGCCGATGCTGCGCATGCGGATCATCCGCCAAACTGCGCCCCATCGCGCTCAAATTGACGTTGAGCGTCCCGCTGGCCAGGTAATAGTTGAAATCGGCATAGCCGGCTTCGCCGCCGCCGCCCAGTTTCAAATCGCCCTGGTGGGTGTAATACTCGAAGCCGGCATCGAAACGGATGCCTTTACTGAATTGCTTACTCAACACGATACCACCGCTCAAGGCGCCATAGCCCGACAAACGATGGTCACTGGAAAATGCGGCCGGCAGCTTGGCGTTATCGCTGGCTAAATTGGATTCCCCCGGATTGGCCGAAGGCCCGGCAATCAAATACGGGTGATAAAAATCCGCCGCGCTTTGCGAGTAATAGCGCACCCGCGGCGTGACCGACCATCCCGCTCCGAGCGGCTGCACCCAATCGCTCTCGAAGGTATGGGCGTTGATCCCCCAATCGTCATGGAAAAACTTGTAATCGAAATGAAACGCCGCATCCAGCCAGCCGACATGCTGCACCCAGCCGGTAGTGAAGTTCCACTGGTTCCGGTAATCCGGCCGCTGCTCCAAAAACACTTTGGCGACGCCGACATAAGGAAGCGTCGACGAAAACTCGCCCAAGCTGCCGTCAGCCGGCTGAATAAAAAATGCCGTCACCCCTTTATACGGATTTTCCAGATAGCCCTGGCTGTGGGTAAAACCGACACCCAATTTGAACAAAGCGTCCTTATTCACGACCTGAGTCAACCCCAAGCTTCCGCTCCAGTCGTCGCGTTTGCCCATGATCATCTGATCCCCGCTCCGATCGCTGGTTACTCTCTTTAACTGATTCGCGTAGGCGACGTAATTGATGTAGGGCTCGGTAAAATGGCCGCTCAGGCGCGCAAACGAATCGCTATTGGTATAGCTCAAGCCGGCATTCACGGTAGTGCGCTTTTGATTGAAATCCAGCCTGATCCCAGCATTGCCGAAGCGCGACTCGTAGTCGTTCTCGACCGAGATGCCGCCACCGACATCCACCGCCGCTTCGTCCCATTCGTAGCCCAGTTTGAAGTTGCCCTCCTTCCGCGTCTCCGGAGAAGCGGTCGACATCGTGTGCACCAGTTTCCGGTCGGCGCCCAAGCCCACCACATCCCCATTCGCAACCGAATCCGGGTCCACCAATAGCGGCTGAAGCTTGTTATCGAAATAAACGATATTGTCACTATCCTTGATGTAGGGAGAAGCACCGGCGACGGTACCGAATTGCTCATAGACTTTATTACCATGACGACCCGAAGGCGCGGTCGTGATCGGCGTCGCGCCGGACCAAGTGTCCTGCACGAAATTGAAGGCAAATTTGATTCTGTCGGTGAGTTTGACGTTGCCGCCGCCATGCAGGCTATCCACCGTGATCGGCTGGTACTGGCTTTTGACGCCATTCAAATCGCGCGCGCTTTCTTCATAGCGGCCGTACTGAAAGCTGAACTCGTCGCCGTCGGCGGCATTCGCCGCGGAGCCGACCAGCCCCGGCAACATCAAGGCCGCGGCCGTCAGAGCCTGCAAACCGGGATTAGATTTTTTTTCCGGATTAATAACAGCCACAACCGCCTCCGCTACCGGTATTTCCTGCCCCTGCCGCTTCGCGGGCACCGTAACTATGGCCGCGCAATTCGGATTGCACCGGATAAGGATCCAACGCCATCTGCGGTTTGGCCAGATTGCCGCGCTCCCACGGCTGCACCTCGGCGCAAGCAGTCAGGTTAATGACGATTGCTAATAGAGACAGGGACATTTTCATAGGCATTTACCACGATTAAACCGGCGCGCATTCTAACCGCTTTTGATTCCGCCGCCGAAACCCAAGCCAAAGCATCCGATACCGCTTAGCATCAGGGCGCGGTCGGCTCGTCGAGCAGTTGCTCGACTTGCTTACCGAATTGCTCGGCCTCGCCGACGCGAAACCCCAAATGCCGAGCCCGGATCCGCCCGTTCCGATCGATCAAATAGGAAGAAGGCATGGCCTTCAATTGGAGTTGTTTGGCGCACGCCTGCCCGCTATCCACTGCCACGGCAAAATCGACCCGATGCTGCGCCAAAAATTGGGCGCCGTCCTCCAGGTTTTCGTCCAGATTCACCGCCAATACCACCAAACCTTTATCTTGCAACTGGCTGTGCAATCGGTTCATGAACGGAAACGATTCCAGACAAGGCCCGCACCAGGAAGCCCAGAAATCCAGATAAACCACTTTGCCGCGGTACTGGCTCAAGCTCCGCTCGGGAGCCGACTCGAAGCCGGCGAATCTGCAATCGGGCGCCAAGACCGCCTCGTCCGCCGCCACGGCTGAACCGGAAACAGCGAACAAGCAAATTAGGAAAGGGATTAATGCGGATTTCATATCTAGGAACAGAAGATTGACCGATCTACCGCGCAGCAATCCGAACTCGAATAGCCGCGCGGCGAACAACAGAATTACCGGCAAATTTGCCGGCCGGAGCCGGCAAACGCCCGGTAACGCGAACTATTGATTGGAGATACGCAAAATAGAAGTGGGGGTGTGTACGCTACCATCCGCGTTTTGGCAATGGTATTCAAAGCTATAACTCTCGGTCGCGGCCACACCGGTATGCCAAACCAGGACGTTATACACCCCGTTGCCGCCCGGCATAGTGATGCCCGGACTATAAACCGTATTGGCACTACCGCCGACCGGATCGATGGTCGTGTAAGCGGCTTTATTGGCCGGTGCATCGGCTTTGACCACCGACATACCTACCAAGTTACCTCCAGAGCTAAGATCGCGAATCTGGAAAAACAGGTTGGCGGTCGCCGTGCCATCCGTCGCACTGGAACAAGTGACTTGGTAATAGTCGGTCGCGCTGAGGCCGGATGTCAAGGTCAAGCTGCCGTTCTGGGTGTGGGCAAACGCCTGCTCCGTTGCGACAGCACAGACCAACACCAAACCCATTTGCCAGGTTTTTTTACTCGTGATTTTTTGCATAAGAATTCCTGATGATATTTATAGCCAAACAAACCGCGATGCCAACATCGGACTGTCGTCGAAGCCCGCGGCAATTTGGGATTTTTTGTGAAAATTAATAACCCGCTTTACCTATCCGGCTGCGCCAACTGTTCCAGTTTGACCGAAGCCAAATCGCGCACTGCCTGATCCGCATCCCGTGCCGCCATTTGCAACAAAGTCTGGTCGGTTTCGATGTAGTCCAGCGCCATCAGCCGCAGTTCGGCGTTCCCGTTACGCAGGATCTGCGCCAGCGGTTGCATTACCGCTTCTTCGCCGTCGCGGCTGGCGATACCGCCAATGGCCTGCAACTTGACCCGGCTGTCGCTGTCGGCCAAGGCGTTTTGCAAAGCGGTCCGGATCGCAGCGTCGTCGCTTGAGGCGTTCAATCGGGCCAGTTCGCTAACCGCCTGCAGCCTTTCGCCGGTGTTTTTGCTCCGCGCCTGCTGCAACCAGGTGGCGATAGCCAGCTCCTTGGCCGGCGCTTCGGCCGCCGCGGCACTAACGCTCGACTGGCATTGGCTCGTCGCGGCCTGTTTCGCCGCGCCCAACGTAGAGCCCATAATCCAGATCTCGCTGGCCGCCGCCGTTTTGCCGGTCGCGAGCGGGAGATCGCGCACCGCCATGTTCACGGAATTGCCGAACAGGCATTTCAACAGCCCCGCCGCATCGACAGCCACGCAAGTCGCGGTCACCTCGGGCGCCGGCAACCAGGAGTAATGCAGCTTGCTGCCGGTACGTTCGGCAACCATATCCAACAAGCGCGGCAAGTCGGCATGCCGCGCATCCAGATGCCATTGGCCTGCGATACGCTCGACGACAACGCCGCTGTCAGTCGCCGCATGAACCGGATTGCCACACTCAATGATTGCCCACACGGCAAACCAACAATGCCAAGTTTTCACAAGGCTAGACAAATGCGGTGTCGGCAAATGCCGGAACACGCGGCCGTACCGCCGATTTAGTGCAACTATGCGCTTCATCCCCGAATCGGTATACCGGCAAAACCGCGATTTAAGCGACGATGGTTTTTTTGCGGCCGAATGCGCCGAAGCCGGCCAACACGCTACCCATCAGCCAAATGGCGCCAGGCACAGGCACCGGCTCGACCGCAGGACCGGCCACGGCCAACGAACCCGGCGACGCTTTGATCGTCAAATCGCTCAAAGCTTGTACATTGGTATACAAATCGTCCTTGTCGCCAGTCCAAGACCATGTAAAGCCCTCGGACAGTTTAGCCCCCAGCGGGGCACCAAGATGTCCGAAGATATCGCCGGAACTGCCGACCACAAATGCGATATAGGATCCCAAATCGAAATGCTCGCGGAGACCAGCATCAGATAGACCAACATTGTTCTGATCGAGATAACCGGTACGAGGCACCCCGAAGATATTGTTCGGATCGGTCGGACCGGTAACGGGGCCGTCGCCGAAGTAATTGAAATGGGTCAGGGTCCAATCCGCGCCTACGTCATCTTTTTTGTAGATGTATAGAGAAGCAATCCCGGCCGCATCATCGCCGTCGTCGGTATACACATCCAAAGATCCCGCCGTAGTGACGTCGAAGTGGTAAGCCAAAATGGTGTTGTTAATCAGCACACCGTCGGTGGCTGTACCGACACCGCCGCTCCAACTCAGGTCGGTTTCGGTGGCGATGTAAGGGTCGCCGGACACCGGAGTCGGCAATCCGTGCGCATTGGCCGTTCCGGCCGCCAAACCCAGCGCGAGCGCCGATATCTTCAAGCTATTGGTAAAACCCATGATGTTGATCTCCTTAATTGCATTGATGGAAACGCCGAACCGGCGCCAGCTCTTTGATCCGCGGCGCTCTGCCACCACGGCCAAAAATTCTTAGGTTAAGCCGCGGGCAAGCGGCGTTTGTTTAAACCCAATACACCGATCAGGCCACTGATCATCAGCCAAGCGGCTGCCGGCAGCGGTACCGGCGCAACCGAAGACACGGTAACGCTGACTTTATAGCCGCGGGCAGTTTCGTCGGCGTTCGGATCGAAGATATTGAACGCGCCAACGCATTGGTTTTGGTCGTAACAGCTGCCGCCGATTGCCAGCGTGTAATCGCCAGGCGTCAAAAAGAAATTGAGCAACGAGACGCTGGCTGCGGAACCATTGACGGAACCGGCATGAGCCAAGTATTCGATGGTAGCGACATCGCCGTTGTCATTGCCCATGGTTGTATCCGCCAGCGCTCGCCAAGCCCCTTCCTTACCGAATTGCGGATCGCCGGGCTGCACACCGGCAGTAGCACCATCGTGAGCTTCGTCGGGCACTAAGCCGCGGTATAAAGAAAACCCCGGCTTTAAGTCGCCCAAGCGCGACGGGTTGTTCGGATCGTTATTGACGTATTGGTTGATGCCGTCGCTGGCGACGTTAATACTTACCCAAACACCTGCCGGCTGGCTAACGCTGAAGCGAATCCAAGAACCCATATGACTGTCACCCCAGTCCACATCGGTAGCGTCACCCCAACCAAAATTGCCTTTCAGGACGTCGCCGCCGCTGTAGGTCGTTGATGTCGCAGTGCTGGTGACTTGGGTAGTCACGTTATTGAACAAATCGTAATAATTCACATGAGCCGATGCCGATTGGAACGGCAGCATGACGGTAGCAATAACGGGTACGACCTTGAATAACTGGTGCTTCATAGCAATCCTCAAACGTTTAGTAGAACGGTTACAGACAAGCCTCGACCACCGGCCTGCAGAATCCAATGGATTACAGCAAAACCCGCGCCACAATCTGGAACTACGCCGCCGACATATCGAACGGCCATACTCAGCCGACACCACGCAATCCGCCGAAGCCGCTAAAACCAAGCGTTGCGGCGCCACCATCCCGTCGAACGTTAAACCGCGCCGCGTTTAATCAGCCGCCAAACACCTCTAGTCCAACCTTAGGATTAGGAAGGAATTTCACGATTTAAAAATTAAACTATGTTATATAAATCATTGTTTTTGTGAAATAACACTATTTAATTTCCAGGTCTCGCCCCGGAATTCCTGGCTGTCCGCCGAAAAAACTCAGCTTTATCCGCAAAACCGGGAAGCAATCCGCAATCTGCGCAAAAAATATCAAATTGATTTCAATAAGTTATAAAAAATTGCGCCAAATCACACACTTTTCGGCCGGTACGCAGCAGCCGCCTCAAACTCGTCTAGCCGACCCGACCAGCCATCTATACCGCCAACCATTTGATTTATAAAGGCGTTGTCAACATTGCAAATCGAGCTGGCACGAATATTGTTGATGGGCTTTTGCTCGTCGATGTCGGCAACACTCGGGATTTCCGAACAGATAGTCCCGACTCGAAGACAACACGTCCGAAGCTGAGCGACGGACACAACAGCAGGAAGTTATTGAATCGGATCGAGCTTGGCTAATTGCCGCAGTAAGGGTGATCGCCGGGCTATGGGGGAGGCCGCTTCGTTAGCACCGTCTTTACAAAAACGATAATTCTGAGGACAGAAAATGGTATTGCAAAAAAAACTGGTAGTAGCACTGTTAACCGGCGGCATGGCGGGTATTTCCGGCCAAGCGTTCGCTCACTGGAGTTCCGGCCCTTTCCTGTATAACGATGCCGGCACCAACCCAATGAATCTGGCTAATAGCAACTTGGCCGCCGGCGTAGCAAACAACGGTACCGGCGCCAATGCAGCCGGCACTTTCGGTACCAATACCGCTACCGGCACCAGCTACGGCACCTATACCCAAACTCGCGCGGTTTCTTCCGACTACGGCTGGATCCAAGGCCAAGACAATAGCCTGTGGGCCAATAGCCACGACAACAAAGGCTTGGCGTTTTCTCTAGCCAATACCTCTCGCGTTACATTCACTGTGACAACGCTGGGTACAGCCGCTAGCACCGTACAAACTCAAGCTACAGGCGGCAGCACAGTGACCACCTTGAGCGGTCAAGACTGGAACCCGGCATTTTCCATTTTTAAAGGCTTGGCTCCGCAGTCATCTCACGAAGGCGGGATTGGCAACACCGCACTGGCCCAGCGTCTTCCAGGATATGTTGCATGGGGGCCCTACGCATCAGTTCAGCCCTATACCGCGGCAACGGATGCTACCTATGAAACAACAACCGGCAATACTTATACCGGTTCCGGCACATGGGGTGCATATCGTTCAAACGCCGACTGGACTGGCGGAAGAGATATTAGCGCGACCGCAACATACGGTAATGGCAAGTCGATTGGCACGTCACAAGTGCTCGGCGAAGGTAATGTCTCAACCTTGAAATATATCGACTCTGCGGCGTCAGCCGCTGGCAGCCATACGGTCACATGGAGCGGCATCTTAGGCCCCGGTGACTACAGTCTTTGGGTAGGCGGCACCAACGCAGCACATGCCCTTGAACAACAAGCCAACTACCAAGGCCTACAGGCAGCGCATACCGCGGACGATGCCGCAATCGCTGCGGCAAACACCGCTTATACAAACTACATATCGACTGCTCCAGCCATCGTAGCAGCACAAGCAGCTTACGACGCGGCTATCGCAAGCCATACGACAACAGCCGCTGAAAAAGCAGCCGCTAAAGCCGCACTGGACGCCGCTTTAGCAGCTGATCCGGCCGCAGTTGCTTTAAAAGATGCTTACAACGTAGCACGGACTAACGTTACAAAATACGAAAACTTGGTGGCTACATTGCGTAGTCCTTACGGCTTCACCATCGAAACCACCGTCGCTGCGGTGCCGGTACCGGGCGCAGTCTGGTTGTTCGGCAGCGCCATGGCCGGCCTGATTGGCGCCAGCCGTCGCAAACAACAACTGGCTTAAACTAAGCTGGACGCTCGACGCCGGATTGCGTCGAGCCAACGGAGCAAGGACGCTCCGCATCTCTCCTCTGCCGCTTCTGTGCGGCCGCATCGCCTATCCGTAACGCCTCGGACACGGCTACCTGACAACTTAACGTTCCGCGACACCCCGAGATTCCGGGAAGTAGCTAGCGTTAACCGTATCTCTGCCCCCCAGACGGTTTAAAGATCACCGCTACCGACAACCGGCCGCCGTTCACAAATCAGCCAATACCGCCAGCGCGTCCTGAATGTTGCTCACCGCATGGATTTCCAGATGTTTGACGCCATCCTTCGGCTTATTGCTTTTCGGAATGATGGCTTTTTTGAAACCGTGTTTGGCAGCTTCATTGAGACGGGCATGGCCGTTGGCGACCGGGCGAATCTCGCCGTTCAAGCCCACTTCGCCGAAAAACACCGTATCGTAAGGAATGATCCGGTCTCTAAGACTGGATACGACACCGACCAGGATGGCCAGATCGGTACTGGTTTCGCTGACTTTGATACCGCCGACCACGTTGGCGTAAATCTCGTCGTTGCCGGTGAAGATACCGCCGTGGCGCGATAACACCGCCAGCAGCATCGCCAGCCGGTTTTGATCCAGACCCACCGCCAACCGGCGCGGATTGCCGTACTGGCTTTCGGTGACCAGAGCCTGGATTTCCACCAGCAAGGGCCGGGTGCCTTCCCACAACACCGTCACCACGCTACCCGGCGACGGCTTTTCCGCGCGCGACAAAAACATCGCCGACGGGTTTTTCACTTCCTTCAAGCCGCTGCTTTCCATCGCGAAAAAACCCAGCTCGCCGACGCTGCCGAAGCGATTCTTGTCGGCGCGCAACACCCGAAACCGCGAATCGTCGGTCGAAGACAGCACCACCTGGGCGTCGACGATGTGGCTCAAGGTCATCGGCCCGGCCAGCGACTGGTCCTTGGTGACGTGGCCGACCATAAAAAACGACACGCCGGTGCGCTTGGCGTACTGAGTCAAAAAACTGGCCGACTCCCGCACCTGCGACACCGAACCCGGCGCCGAATCGGAATCCGCCGTGTACATGACTTGGATCGAATCGATGATGACGACTTGCGGCTGCTCTTCATCGAGCAGCTGGCAAATCTGCTGCACCGAGGTTTCGGCCAGCATCTTGATGCCGGCCGTATTCAATTGCAGGCGGTGGGCGCGCTCGGCAATCTGCTGTAAGGATTCCTCGCCGGAAACATAAAGAACCGGCAATTGCCGGGCGATATGGGCGATGGCCTGCAACAAAATCGTACTCTTGCCGGCGCCCGGTGCACCGCCGATCAACACCACGCTGCCCTTGACGATACCGCCGCCCAATACCCGGTCGAACTCGGCCAAGCCGGTAGAAATGCGCTCGGCCTGAGCCAGATTGACCTCCGACAGCAACTGCACCGCACTGCGGCTGCCGGCGTAACCGGAACGCTCCCGCTCCGTTTTACCGCCGCCCAGTTTGACCTCTTTGATCGTATTCCAGGCGCCGCATTGGTTGCATTGCCCCGACCACCCCGGATAATCCGCGCCGCATTCGGTACAGACGTACGCCGACTTTTGTTTTTTTGCCATGCCGTATCGACTCGAATCAGTAGAACACCCGGAACAAGCGCTGAATCTGCTCGAACTCGTACAAGTAAGGCCGCGCCACGTCGCGGTTGGCGGCGACGACGACCAGATCGTGGGAGAACACCGAGGTGTTGTACCAGTTGAAGCTGCCTTCGATGACGATGTATTCGTCGATCACGCAATACTTGCAATGGATCGGCGAGTACGGCACCGGTAAATCGTCTTGGCCGTAGACCAGGCCGACGCGGATGCCGGCGTCTTTCAGGCGTTGAATCGCCGGCAGCAAGGGCCGCGCCAGTTCCTCCGCCATCGGCCGTTCGACCCCGATCTTGCCCTGCCGCGCCAAATGGCCGTTGAACAGCAACTGCACGTCCACCCCGCGGTCGCGGGCCTGGATCAAGGCGGTAATGACGCTATCGTTGTGGTCGCCGAGCAGATCGCCGATCAAAAACAGGCACAGCTTCAACGAGCGGCGGGCGCGGTGAATTTCGGCCAAAATCGCATGATGCGGCCTATACACCTTGCCGTTAGCCATGGTTTGCCGGCCGAAGGTGTAGAGCAGGTTGAACGGGCTGAGCGGATCGATACCGTATTTCTGGATCACACCGCCGCGCTGGCTTTGGAAGATGTTGTCCAGCAAGCGGCACACGCCCTGGGAATGGAAGCTCATGCCCGATTCCCAGTTGGCCCACCAGCGGTCGAAGGTAATGTTGAACGAACCGATGATCGCGTCCTCGTCGTTAAAGATGACGAATTTGGTATGCATGTCCGGCTCGACTTCGATCAAGTGGTGCTTCGGCGTGCAGAACACGCCAACCAACTCGATGCCGGAACGTTTCAACCGGGCGTAGTTCTGGCTGTTGGTCAAGGTCATCTTGCGCCAGTCGACGATGCATTGCACCAGTACGCCCTGGTGGCTGGCATGGATCAGGTGATTGATGAAGTCGTTGTCGTCGATGCAGTCCACGCTGACCTTGATCGTGCACAGGCGATCGGGTTGTGCCCGTTTGGCGGCGATGGTTTTGTCGATATGGTCGTGGATGAAGCGCTTCGGGTGGTAGGGATGGTGCTGCTGACCCTTGGTGAATTTTGGCGTCAGGTGCAGCGAGTCGAAATGGCGGTTGTACCAGTCCACGTCGGCCTGCAATTTGCCGGGATCGACCTCATGCGTGCGGTAGTGGTTGGCAGTCGCCCATTGTTCGCCGATATGCCGTTGCGCCGGCTGATTGTCCTGCAATTGCGGCGCGTCCATGAAGATGTACTCGTGCCGAGACGCTATAGAATGTTCGCCAAGGTGGACGATGAACGCAAACTTGATGCAATGGATCCGGCCGAACTGGGCCGAATACGGCATCACGTAAAAGTCGCGGGTCGAACGCTTGTGCCGATCCCACTCGACGTCGTAGGCATCGGTGTCGACCACGTAAGTTTCGCAGATCGCATCGCGGAATACCTTCAGCACCACCTTCAGGTTGGCGGTGACGCCATGGTTCAACTCGAAATCGATCTTGCCCCAACGAACGTCGAAGATTTCCCTAAAATCGTTGCTGCGTTGAAAACAGCCCCCCAATTTGCCGAATACCGGCTTGGCGTAATGTTCTGCTACTTGCATATTCGCTCGCCTAATCGCACAGGTTAAAATCCATACTCGAGCCTGGAACCGGTTACAGCGGCTCGAACTCCAGCAGATAGCCGCAATGGTCGGAAACCCGGCCGTAATCCTGCTCGGTGAAGACTACCCGCGCCGAAGTCGCCCGCAATCCGCTATCTTTGTTCATAAACACATAATCGATCCGGTAGTCGTCCGCCAGCCGGTCGCGCCAGTGGGCATCGTCCACCCGGAAGATCTGTTGAAACAAGGCCGGTGCGTTGGCCGCCAGATATTGGTCTTCGTAGCGGTGGCCGTCGACGACCAAGCCATAGCCTAACGAACCCGCCGCGATATTGAAATCGCCGCATAACAAAGTGGCCGCCACCTCGGCGCCGCGCCGGCCGTCGGCCCATTCCGACAAGCGTTGAAATTGGTCGCGAAAACCGTCTTCCCACCAGCTCAAATGGGCGGAGAACACGTCGATGGTGCCGATGTAAGGTACGTCGATGCTGGCCGCCACCACTTTGCGGGAATGGATGCTATAGGCATCGCTGCTGTCGGAAACGTAGCGCGCCTCCTGGCGCTCGAACGGATAGCGGCTCAGGATCGCCACGCCCTCCCGGTATTTGTCGAACCCCAGATGGGACCAATCGCTATACAAATGAAACGGCTGCTTCAAACGCCGGTTGATGATATTGGCGGAATTGGAGGCCCAGTCGCCGCGACCGTCGTTCCAATGTTCCGCCACTTCCTGCAAACACACCAGGTCGGCGCCCAGTTCGTCCACCGCTTTCGCGATTTGCCAGAACTTCCGATCCTGATCGTCCTCCTGGTAACAGTGCAGATTCAGAATCATCACTTTCAGCGGCGCCCGGCTCAGCCGGTAGTTTTGTCCGGCATTGTTATCCCAGAAGGTCTGCTCCTTACCTTCGCAGCAGATGCTGTACTGCACCCGGAACGCGCCGTCGAGTTTGAGATTGGTGCTCCAATGCTGTACCGGATGCAGCCCGGCATAACCGCTACGGGTGGCGGAGCGCCTGCCGGATTGCAGCCGGCAGCTGGTTTTGTGGACGTGGTGCCAATCGTCCAGCGTCCAATGGACCGTCACCTTTTCTGCCGCCAAACCGGCATCGACGGCCAATTTAAGCGGAATGCTGCGTTGCGACGCGCTAAGTCCCTGCAACGGGCTCAAATTCAGTACCGGCACCAGACCGGTCGTGCGTCCACCGCTGCCGGCTGCGCAAAAATAACCCTGACAGCCGTCGTTGTTGTCCCAATATTCGCGGCCCTCATGCTGTAAGCGTAAGGAGAAACGGATATCGCCGGGCAAATCGGCCTTGGCCTGACACTGAAACCTCAGCTCGGCGCGCCAGTATTCGCTACCGTCGCCGGCAGTGATGCAATAGTCAGCCAACACCGTGCGCCGCACGCCGTCTTCGCCGGCCCAATGCACTTCGACGGTCTTACCGTAACCGAGATTGGCCACCCGCATGAAAAACTGCAAGATCTGGCTGCTGGCAGCGGCTTTACCGCTAACGATGTTGCCGACATACAGTAACTGGATGTTATCCATGATCCCTCCCGTGAGCTGAACGGCACGGCAATAGCACGCACCGGTTTGGCTTGGTGGCCGGCCGCCTAGGCGGCATACTGGCGAAAATCGATCTCCGGAAAAATATCGTCCATGATCTCCAGCGCTGTCAAATAGCGTTCGTCGATCCGGTTTTTACGAATCGAGTCGTGCAGATAATTGAAGCGCGCCAGATGGTCGGTGATGCGTTTCCGCGCGTAATCGATGGTGGTACCGGCTTTCATGATGAACGGCCAATCCGAAGCCTGCGCCAGCAACAAGGAGCGCGCGGCCTGGTTCAGCGCCCGGCGTTGCAAGTCGCTGACCTGCAAGCCGCGCAAGTCGCCCGCCAACTTTTCCATTTCGGCGGCCGCCTTATGCAACAACGGATAAATCCAATCGTTGCTTTCGTTCAACCAGAATTCCGAATAGCCGTGCTCGCCCCAACTCGATGCGGCAGGTACCGCCGGCTGGCACGGCAAGCCCAATTGCAGATAATCGCTGCAACCGACGGTTTGCAAACCGCTGTCCGCGCCGGCTGCCAAACGCAATACCTGTTCCAGCCACAACGGCCCCTCGAACCACCAATGGCCGAACAATTCGGCATCGTAAGGCGCGACAACGATAGGCGCTTGTTGCATTTCCGCGGCCAAGGCGTCGATCTGCCGCCGGCGGCTGGCGATGAAATCTTCGGCGTGGCGGCGTAGTTTCAACTTGGCCAATTCCGGCTGATAAGCCTGTTTGGGCTGTTTGCCGCCGGTGATCCGGTAGTATTTGATGCCGGTATTGATCCGGGTCTCGCCGTCCAGGATGTAGGGCGCGATATATTCCAATGGCAGATCGAAACCGATGTCCCGGTAATATTCGCGGTAGTCGCCGTCGCCAGGATAGCCGGACTCGGCGCTCCAAACCTGGTGCGACGCGGCCGGGTCGCGGCCGAATCCGGCCACTCCGCCGCAATCGATCGGCGCATACACGCCGAACGGCGGCCGACGATCGGCATTGAGCAGCGCATGGCTTTCCAGAAAAAAATACTCGATACCGGCGGCCTTCAGGGTCTGCTCCAGACCGGGGTAATAGCCGCACTCCGGCAGCCAAAATCCGCGCGGGGCAAAACCGAATTGAGCCTGAAAGCTGTCGATGCCGACGCCGATTTGATTGCGGACCGAGACGGGATTGACGTCCAACAACGGCAGATAGCCGTGGGTCGCCGCGGTAGTGATCAACTCCAGCCGGCCGCTGCTTTGGTGGCGCTGAAATGCAGCCAGCAGATCGCAGTGGTAGCGCTGCTGGTAATCGTACAGATTGTCGTGAAACAGTTGCAGGTAATGTTGCGCCAGCGCATGAAACTGCGGCAAGCGCCGGGTACGCTCCACCTCGCGCTCGGCCAGCTCCACCCGTCCCCGCAGATAACGCAAAAACCGGTTTTGCAACAACGGATCGCGCAACATCGCCATCAGCGTCGGCGATAACGACAGGGTCAGCCGGTAGGCTACCCGGTCGTAACGCAACCGCTCGAACATGGCCAATAGCGGCAGATAACACTCGCTGATCGCCTCGAACAGCCAGTTTTCTTCAAAAAAACTGTCGTGCTCGGGGTGGTGCACGTACGGCAAATGCGCGTGCAGAACAATTGCCAGATAGCCGTTATTCATGGTCGCAACCCGCCAATGCCGCCGATCCGGCAGGCGAACCGGCGGAGACCGGCAACACGAACTGGGCGATGACCGGCGCCAGCCAGGTCGCCGCACTCGCGGTTTCGGCGACAGCCGCCGGATTGGAATAGGCCAAGGCGGTAAACTCCTTATACTGGTCCAGATGACCGATAGCCGCCTGGTAATAGCCGGCGGAATTCGACAATGGCTCGGGTAACGCGATTTGCTGCTGACTGCTCTGGCCGGACACCGGCAGGTCGAACCACTCGGGCCGGTTTTCGGTTTGCTCCGGCAAATCAGCCTTCGCTTCCGGTTGCCGGTAAATCCGTAGGGTCAATCCGGTTTCGCTCGTTGCCGGCAGTTGCGGCTGAGCATCGGTCCGGGCTTGCCGCGCGGGTTCCGGCAATTGCCAATAGGCGTGCAGCCGGCGCGGATCCACCGGCAACAGCACCAAGCTGGGCGCCCCCGGTGCGCGCATATCGGCCCGCGGCGCGAATTCGCGGCTGATTTGCTGGCTGATGCCAAACAGCTCTTGCGGCGAAAACCCGGAGGTGGCGGCCCGACCGCCGGCCCTGAACCGCCGCGGGGCAAAAGTGCGGCTGATCTCCAGGCTGATATCCCGCATCTCCTCGGCAGATAGCTGCAAGCGAGACTGGGATGTGGACCGGGAAGAAGCCATTGGCAATGTTAAAGATATGGTTTGGCGGAAGGTTAAGCGCAGGCCGATGCTGCCGGCTGATTCAGCCCTCCGCAATGGCACGCTAATAGACTCTACCCGTTGTCGATTATTTACGCAAGGCGTAGGCCTGTGCCTACGATATGCAGTAAAATCAAGGCATCCAAGTTTTTCGGCAAAGGGCATGCGCGAATCATACAGTTTAAAGTCAGGGAGTCCCTATCCGCACGGCGCCAAAGTCAGCGAAGGCGGCGTGAATTTTTCCATCTCCAGCCGGCATGCCACAGAGGTCGAATTGTTGCTGTTCGCCAGCAACGATAGTCCGGAACCGTTTCAAGTCATTGCGCTACACAAAGACAAACACCACACTTTTTTTTCCTGGCACGTATTCGTCGAAGGCTTGCCGACCGGCACTTGGTACGCTTGGCGTATCGACGGGCCGAGCAATACTCGCGAGTCCGGCTTGCGCTTCGACAAGGACAAGTTGTTGCTGGACCCTTGGGCACGCGCGGTTAGCGACAAACTCTGGCAACGCGCCGCCGCCTGCCTGCCCGGCGACAACAGCGCCCATGCGATGCGCGCGGTGGTGGTGGACGACCGCTACGACTGGGAAGGCGATACCCCGCTGGCGATCCGCAGCGAGAAAGCCATCATTTACGAATTGCACGTCGGCGGTTTCACTCGCCATCCGTCCGCCAAAGTCAAGCATCCGGGCAGCTTTGCCGGCCTGATCGAAAAAATCCCTTACTTGTCCAAACTGGGCATCACCCACGTCGAGTTGCTGCCGGTGATGGCCTTTGACGAGCAGGACGTTCCGCCGCACACCTCGGATTTGGGCCTGAAAAACTACTGGGGTTACAGCACCCACAGTTTTTTCAGCCCGCATCCCGGCTACTGCGTAACGCCGGAACAGGGCACGCACATCCGCGAGTTCCGCGACTTGGTCAAGGCTTTACACAAAGCCGGCATCGGCGTGATCATGGACGTTGTGTTCAACCACACCTCGGAAGCCGGCGCCGATGGACCGGTGATCAACTTCAAAGGCATCACCGGTAACAGCTTTTATCTGACCGACAAGCACGACAAACGCATTTTTCACGATTACACCGGCTGCGGCAACACCGTCAACGCCAACCATCCGCTGGTCACCAACTTCATTATCAGTTGCCTGGAGTATTGGGTCAGAGAAATGCACGTGGACGGCTTCCGCTTCGACCTCGCCAGCGCACTGGCCCGCGGCGAAGATGGCAGCGTATTGCAGGACCCGCCGCTGGTCTGGGGCATCGAATTGTCGGAACAATTGGCCAGAACCAAACTGATCGCCGAAGCCTGGGACGCCTCCGGCCTGTACCAGGTCGGCAACTTCCCCGGTTACCGCTGGGGCGAATGGAACGGCCGTTACCGCGACGTGATCCGCCGTTTCGTGCGCGGCGACACCGGCATCATCAGCGAGGTCGCCACCCGCATTTGCGGCAGCAGCGACCTTTACCAGCACCAACACCGGTTGCCGATCAGCGGGATTAATTTCGTCACCTGCCACGACGGTTTTACGCTGAACGACCTGTTCAGTTACAACGAAAAACACAATGCCGCCAACGGCGAAAACAACCGCGACGGCTGCAATAACAATTTGAGCAGCAATTGCGGCACCGAAGGCCCAACCCGCGATCCGGCTATCCTGGCGCTGCGCCGCAAACGCGTAAAAAACACCTTTGCCATTCTGCTGTTGAGCCACGGCGTACCGATGCTGCTGGCCGGCGACGAAATCCTGCACACGCAACAGGGCAACAACAACTGCTATTGCCAGGACAACGAACTCAGCTGGCTGAATTGGGAGAAAGCCAAGGAAAATGCCGACATTCTGCATTTCGTACAGTTGATGATTCGCTTGCGCAAACGCCACGTTTCGCTGATGCGCCGGCGGTTTCTGAGCGGGGAGATTTTGGAAGAACGCGGTATGCCCGATATCGTCTGGCACGGCCTGGAGGTTGGCCAGCCTCCGCGTTGGGACGATCGGGAAGCGCGTGTGCTGGCATTTACGTTAACGGCTTTGGCTAAGGATGAGTCCGACTTGCACGTGATACTGAACATGTCGGATCAACGGCTGGCGATGGAGTTACCGTCCATTCCGGAACGGACTTGGCGGCTGGCGGTGGACACCGCGCAAAAACCGGGGCGCGACATTTTCGAACCGGCCGAACAAAAACCGGTCGCAGGCAACCGTTACTGGGTAGACAGCGACTCGGTGGTCGTATTCGAAAACGGCCAACCGGAACCGGGCGACGGCGATAGCCTGTCTAAACGCTCCGCCCAACTTTTCAGCAAATTCACCGGTATTAAACTGGCCGATACTGCGGCCTGAGCGTCAATCGAACACATCCCCCCAATCCGGCGGCGGCGTTTCGGTTTGCTCCGCACCGGCTTCCGCAGGCTCCGCATCGCCATCGCCGTCCGCTGGTTCTGCAATCGGCGGCGCAACGGTTTTTGCCGTCAGCGTGGCGTTCAGATAACTGTCGAGCAAGCCGCACAGACTCTCGTAAAAACCGGATAGCGGTTGCCGACCCAGCAATTGCTCGACACACTGGTATAGGAACTGCTTTTCCGCCAGCATCAGCACCTCCGACACGCTATGCCCTGCCTCCTCGCCGAAGCCGTATTTTTCGACCAGCGCCAGCAGGATACGATCTGCACGCTGCCCTTGCCGGTCTTCGATTTCAGCCAACAACGCCTCGATTTCGGCCTGATGGCGTTTTTTCTCCCGTCTGCCAACCAGCCACAGCACCGCCAATCCCAACACGCTGACGGCGAATAGATTGGCCAGAATGATGATCGTCCACGTCTGACTCATCGCTGCGCCAACTCCTCAAGGTCATGCCGCAACGCCAACTCGGCGTCGAGAAATATCTGCAACATCTTTTTGCTGCTGTTTTCCAATTCCAAAGCGGTTTGGTTGCCGCTGAACACCCGGGTATATTCGGCGGACATCTCGTCTATGGTTTTCATCGCCGTATCGAGCTGCCGCACCAATTGCTGATTCACCCGCTCCAAGCCGACCTGCTTTTGCACCTGCTCCGCATCAGCGCCTCCGGCTGGCCCGTGCTGAACCGAACCGGCGCTGGTGACCAGATTTTGGTAAGGCTCGGCCAATTGCTCGATGCGTTGCTCTATCTCCTGCAACAGCACCAATTCCCGCTTCAGGAACAAGCGGATTACATCCTGAAACAAGGCGCGTTCCGAGGCGTTGACTTGCTGCAGCACCGTTTCGATTTCCGCTTCGCTCAAACTGCAGTGTTCGCTGATGAACTGCTGCAAACGTTCGCCTTTTTCGAAGGAATGGCCTTCCAAATCGCCGATGAAGCGCTCGATTTCGGCCATTTCCTTGCCTTTTCTATTCCGGGACAAGTAGAACAGCGCGATAACCAACAACAACAAAACGGCAAAGGCTTCCGCCGCCAATACCACGACTACCGAATCGAACGAACTCATGACAATTTCTCCAACAAGCGTTGATGCTGTTCCGCTTCGGATTTTTTCAAATAGCGGTAGATAAAAAAGCCGGCCAGCCCGAATAACAGATTAATCGCCAGCAAAACGCCGCCGACCAGCCACCAATTGGCCGCCGGCAGCAGCTCGGGCTCCGACTCGGGCTCGGGATGCGTGTCCGGATGCGCAGCTTCCTTGGCCGCAACATGGCCTGCCTCGGCAGCCGGGACCGCAGGCTCGCCATGTTGCGGTGGTTCCTCGGCAGCGGCCGGCGCCGCATGAAACCAGCTATCGTCTATCGCTACAGGCTTGACGGCCGGAGACACCGGGTTGCCATGGCGATCCTTGGCCATTACGTTGAAACTGACCTTGGTGACGCTTGCCGGCGGCAATTCGGTTAAATCCAACTCCCAGAGCCCATCTTTTGCGGTCGCTGCACGCGTTTCAGGCGGTTTGTCGTCGCGGCTGATTTGGGCGTTAATCACCATGCCGGCCGGCTCCAACAGCGCCAAATCGGGTTTCAACAACAGGCGTACCCGCCGCTGTCCGGCATCGATCTGCCTCTCCACAGTAATCGGCGTCGCTACCACTTGGATCTCGCTGATGATTTCGCGTTTGAAGGTCTTGCCGTCGGCGAGGAATTTCAGGGTGTGCTTACCAACCGCCAGCCCGCTCAAACTTTGCTGAAAAAAACCGGGGTTGCCGGCCGCCGCCATTTTCTGCGGCGCAGATTGGTCCAATCCCAACTCCAAACTCAACATGCCGAGAAAATCGGCCCGAGTAATCAACTGATCGCGGTCGGTAAAGTGGGCCTCCACCGCCAATGTGTCGTGCTCGCCGATAAAATTCGGAATTTGGCTGAGCTGTAGCTTGAGGTCGGTCACGATCATGACCTGATTATCCGGATCGACTTCGGCCAGCAAACGCCACTCACCCACCGCCGGCTGCCTGACCGTGATCAAATCGTAATTCTGGCTTTCCAGCCACGACACATTGGCGGCCATGGTCTGCTTCGCCAATGTTTTGCCGTCCGGCAGGGCCAATTGGGTCGGCGCCGCATGCGCGGTCTTGAACACCAGAATCGAAAACTCCTGAATGCCGCTGTCGACGCTGAATTTATTGTCGCGCAACGGCAGCGTGGTTTTCGGCGCGGCTTTTTGTGCCATCTTCAAAAACGAACGTTGCAATTGGTCGGCGGATTGGGCGACCTCAGCCCAACCGCCGGTCTCGAACGCCAGTTTATCCAGCAACTCCTGGTCGGCTTGGTCGGACAGCGCGACAGTCTGCACCTGGATATCTTGTTGCTGCAACTGCGGAATCCATTCGCTGAGAATGCGCTCCCGCGAATCGGCACTCTGCATGATGTCCTTGGAGATATCGACGAAGCCGTCGGTCAATAGGATCAAGTGCTTGCGGCCGGGGCCTTTGAAGCCTTGGCTGAGAACGGTACGGATCGCGTCTTCGATATGGGTGTACAGGCCGCGGGAATGAATGTTGGCCAGCGCTTTACCGGCTTGCTGTTTCCAGGCCGCATTGACCTTATCGCTGGCGATTAGCGGCACGGTCTTTTCGGCAAACAACCACAATCCGGTCCGGCTGCCGTCCGGCAGCAATTCGACCAGCAAGCGGCCGGCTTCGACGCGCAGATTGTCCGGATCGTTTTGCTTCATGCTGCCGGAGACGTCGATCAGCACCTGAATCTCGTCTCCGCCCGTTGCCGGCGAGGGTTGCGCTCGGGCCACAGTACCGGCAAAAGCAAAAACGCATGCCGCGACCGCCATCAGTAATCTGCACATGACTCCGTCCGGGAGAGTTAAGGTAATGGTTAAAAAATATAGTCTAATGGGTCGGAGTGTTGCCGATTTTTAATTCGGGCCGCGACCGGTGTTACCCTATAATGTTTTTATTTCAACCATAGGAGAACTTATGTCTATCAAACGAATGGTCGATCTGGATCTGGCAGGCAAACGCGTCCTGATCCGCCAGGATTTAAACGTACCGGTCAAGGACGGCAAAGTCACCAGCGATTTGCGCATCCAGGCCAGCGTTCCGACCGTTGAAGCAGCCTTGGCCGGCGGCGCCGCGGTGATTTTGATGTCTCACCTGGGCCGCCCGACCGAAGGCGAATACGACGAAGCCTCCAGTTTGAAACCCGTTGCCGAGCGTTTTTCCCAATTGCTGGGCCAGCCGGTACGTCTGGTCAAAGACTGGCTGGACGGCGTCGAAGTCAAACGCGGCGAAGTCGTATTATGCGAGAACGTGCGTTTCAATAAGGGCGAAAAGAAAAACAGCGCCGAGCTGGGCCAAAAAATGGCCGCGCTGTGCGACATCTTCGTGATGGACGCCTTCGGCACCGCCCACCGCGCCGAAGCCTCGACCCATGCTGTGGCCGAGCACGCTGCAGTCGCCTGCGCCGGTCCGCTGCTGGCCGCGGAATTGGATGCATTGGGCAAGGCCCTGGAAACCCCGGCCCGGCCGTTGGTGGCAATCGTCGGCGGTTCCAAGGTTTCGACTAAATTGACCGTGCTGGAATCATTGTCGACCAAAGTCGATCAGTTGATCGTCGGCGGCGGCATCGCGAATACTTTCATTGCCGCGGCTGGCTATGGCGTCGGCAAGTCCTTGTACGAAGCCGATCTGCTTCCGGAAGCGAAAAAATTGATTGCAGCGGCGAAACAACGCGGTGCGGACATTCCGGTGCCGGTTGACGTGGTCACTGCCAAAGAATTTTCGGAATCCGCAGCCGCCACCGTGAAAAACGTGGCCGACGTAGCTGAAGACGATCTGATTCTGGACATCGGCCCGGAAACCGCAAAGCAATATGCGGAAATCTTGAAAACGGCCGGCACCATCGTCTGGAACGGCCCGGTCGGTGTATTCGAAATCGACCAGTTCGGCGAAGGCACCAAATCCATGTCGATGGCGATCGCCGACAGCCCGGCATTCTCGATTGCCGGCGGCGGCGACACTTTGGCGGCGATCGACAAATACGGTATCGCCGATAAAGTGTCCTACACCTCCACCGGCGGCGGCGCCTTCCTGGAATTCCTGGAAGGTAAGGAACTGCCTGCCGTTGCAGTATTGAAAGCCCGCAGCTAATCAAGCAGTCGAGCAAATGGGCCGGCGGCCATGCAGCCGGCCCAATCAGCCTACAAACCGGCGACGGTCTTATCTTCTTGGTAATCCCGGTAGTTGATCGAAATCTTCAGGCCGGCGAAACGGCCGGACATTTTCACCATCTCCGCTGTTTGCTTGTCGAACATCAGCCTGACTTCGCTCAAAGCCCTATCCTCGTAACCTTCTTCGATCTCCTTCGCTTCCAGACGGAAGTGGTACAGATAAACTTCCTGCTTGTCTTCCTGAGTGATCTCCAACGGCTCGCCTAACTGCTTGACCACTACCGATTTTTTCGGCAGCAGCGCGGCAATTTTTTCGAGTTGGTCGGCTTTGGCTTTTAACTGCTTCTTCTCTTCATTGATTTCGGCACCGCCCAACGAACGGAACGAAGCCTCCAAAAACTCCGGCGGCGCGATTTGCAGAAACAGGTTGGAAAAGGTCCAGTCGGTGATCTTGTCCTCCTTGTTGAAGGCCAGATCCAGGTAAAAGCTGATTTCCGGGGCGACCTGCTTGCCGTCCTTGTCGATTTTCCGGAACCAGTAACGCCAACGTTTGCCGTCGGCGGTCAGCTCCTCGCTACTGGCATGCAGTTTGGCCAAGGAAACGAAATCTTCACTGAACAACTTCGGCTTTTTGAAATGTACGGTGAAATCGTCTTTCGACACCACCGAGAAATAGCGGTCGAATTCGTCCATCTGCAAATAGGTCTGATAGGCGTGCAACCAATGCAGACAACCAGTCATCGTGCTGAGCAAGGTAAAAGCCAGCAACCAGCGTAAAACTCGGGAAAATGTTTTCATAGCCTCCTCAATGCCGGGTCGGCGGGTTGGTCTCGGTTTCTGCCGCCGGATTGGTCAGCAAATTTTCTACGTCGATTTGATCGAAGCGGTATTGTGCACCGCAGAACTGGCAGTCGATTTCGATGTCGTCGCGCTCTTGCAAAATCGCATGCAGTTCGGACCGCCCCAACATCAATAAAGTGCCGGCGATTTTTTGCCGGGAACAAGTGCATTTGAATTCCACCGCTTCCGGATCGAAGATTCTGACCTTTTCCTGATGGAATAGCCGATACAGCAAATCTTCGCAATCCAGCGAGAAGATTTCCTGGGCGGTGACGGTAGCAGCCAACATTTCCAGGCGCTCCCAGTCGGTCGGGTCTTTGTGTTCACCCGGCAACTCTTGAATCAACAATCCGGCCGCGGCGTTGCGGTCGGCGAACAACCACAATCGGGTGTTCAGTTGTTCCGATTGTTTGAAATACACTTCCAACACTTCGGCCAGCGTATCGGCCTCGATCCCGACGATACCTTGGTAAGGTTCGGCATTCTCGGATTCGACGGTCAGCACCAATCGCCCGCCAGCACCGACCATTTCGCGCAGGTTGGCGCCGCTGACGTTGTCCGCGCTACGCACCAGTCCCCGAATGTTACGGTCGTTGCTGGCCTGGGCGACCAAAGCGGTCAAATCGCCGCCGCCCTGAATCTGCATAATCATTGCGCCTTTAAATTTGATCGTCGCCGACAGTAATACCACCGCGGCCAGCGCCTGTCCCATTTGGGCGTCGACTGCGTCGTCCGCTATCCGCTGGTGTTGCTTGGCTTCGACCAAGCTGGTCTGTAGCCGCACCCATTCGCCGCGCACACCGTGCTCTTCGAAGATAAAGCGGCGTAAGCAATCCTGTTGTTTCATGATTTGATTAACTTTATCGAAAGGTCGGGGATTATAATCCCCAGCGTCCCATCATTCGACTAGGGGGAAGGCGGTTATGTCTTTTCTTTCCAAAAAAATTGCCATGCCTGTTGCGGAACAAGCGTTAGCGGGCCGCTCGTCGCCTATCGCCAGCGGCTTGGCGCATGCCGTACACGGCCATCCTTACCACCCGCCGTTTCCGGAGCAGATGCAGCAAGCGGTATTCGGCATGGGTTGTTTTTGGGGCGCCGAACGCAAGTTCTGGCAGCAAGCCGGCGTCTATACTACTGCAGTCGGCTATGCCGGCGGCTTTACGCCCAATCCAAGCTATCAGGAAGTCTGCAGCGGCATGACCGGCCACACCGAAGTGGTGCTGGTAGTTTTCGACCCGCAAACCGTTAGCTACGCGTCGTTGTTGGCGGTGTTTTGGGAATCGCACAACCCGACCCAAGGCATGCGTCAGGGCAACGACATCGGCACGCAGTACCGTTCGGCAATTTACTGCTACGGTGACGAACAACTCGCCGCAGCCACCGCCAGCCAACACGCATACCAAGCTGAACTATCGAAAGCCGGATTTCCGCCAATCACGACCGAAATCCGCATTGCACCGCCGTTTTACTACGCCGAGCAGGACCACCAGCAGTATCTGGCCAAAAATCCCGACGGTTATTGCGGCCTCGGCGGCCTGGGCATTTGTTTGCCGCGTTGAGCAAATCAGCGCCAAATGCTAAGGCATTATAAGTCTTGGCTTTATCGTTTGCGGGCGCTCCCGGCAGAGTTTTTCCGGTTGACTTTTAGGAAAAAATCCTTCAATTTACACGTCTGGTGTGGCTCTACCTCTGCGTTCGACGATGTGCGAACGACCTGAACAGGTCAGTCATCCAAACAGAGCTTTAAAACTAATATTAGTCTTAACAACACAAAACCGTACTCTGTCTCATCAACAGATTACCAGGAGGAAACATATGAAGAAGCCTGTACACAACTGGCTGCTTGCTTCGACTGTAGCGACGATCCTTGCTGCACCAACCGTATCTACCGCCAACGACGACTTAGAAAAATTAACTCAAAACCCTGCTAACTGGGCTTCTTGGGGTGGCGACTACGCTGGTACCCGCTACAGCAAATTGTCCCAAATCAACACTCAGAACGTTAAAAACCTGCAACCTGCCTGGTCTTTCTCTACCGGTGTGTTGCGTGGTCACGAAGGTGGTCCTCTGGTTGTTAACGGCGTTCTGTATGTTCACACTCCGTTCCCAAACACGGTTTACGCTATCGACCAAAAAACCAAAGCCGTCATCTGGGAATTCACCCCGACCATGGATGCCGACGTAACCATCCCGGTCATGTGCTGCGATACCGTTAACCGCGGCTTGGCTTACGGCGACGGTAAAATCTTCCTGCAACAATCAGACACCGTGCTGACTGCGCTGGATGCCAAAACCGGCAAACGCGTATGGAGCGTACAAAACGGCGACCCGAAACTGGGTATGACCAACACCAACGCGCCGATCGTTGTTAAAGACAAGGTCATCACCGGCATTTCCGGCGGCGAATTCGGTGTTCGCGGCTTTTTGGCTGCTTACGATATCAAAACCGGCCATCTGGCGTGGAAAGGGTACAGCATGGGTCCAGACAAGGACACCCTGATCAAACCGGGCAAATCCACCACCTGGCAAGACGGTAAAGTCACCCCGCTGGGACCTGAGTCCAGCTTGGCGACCTGGAAAGGCGACCAATGGAAAATCGGCGGCGGTACGACTTGGGGTTGGTACTCTTACGATCCTAAACTGAACTTGGTCTACTACGGTTCAGGCAACCCTTCAACCTGGAATCCTGTACAACGTCCAGGTGACAACAAATGGTCTATGTCATTGTGGGCCCGTGACGCCGATACCGGTGAAGTTAAATGGGTTTACCAAATGACGCCTCACGACGAATGGGACTATGACGGTATCAACGAAACCGTGCTGGTTGACCAAGAAGTGAAAGGCAAAATGCACAAAACCATCGTCCACTTCGACCGTAACGGCGTGGGCTACACCCTGGACCGTGAAACTGGCGAATTGCTGGTTGCAGAAACCTTCGACAAATCAGTCAACTGGCTGACTCACGTCGACATGAAATCCGGCCGCCCACAAGTCGTGCCTGAATTCTCTACCGAACATAACGGCGAAGACGTCAACACCGTTGGTACCTGCCCTGCAGCGCTGGGTGCGAAAAACCAACAACCGGTTTCTTACTCTCCACAAACCGGCCTGTTCTACATCTCCGGCAACCACTTGTGCATGGAGTACGAACCGTTTGAAGTTAGCTACACCGCCGGCCAACCTTACGTTGGTGCAACCCTGAACATGATGCCTGCTGGCGCCGATGTTTTGACCGGTAAAAAAGACGGCACCACCAACCTGGGCCAGTTCACCGCGTGGGATGCTAAAACCGGCAAAATCGCTTGGTCTAACAAAGAACAATTCTCTGTATGGTCAGGCTCTGTTGCAACCGCTGGTGGCGTTGTGTTCTACGGCACCCTGGAAGGTTACCTGAAAGCAGTTGACGCCAAAACCGGTAAAGAATTGTACAAATTCAAAACCCCATCCGGCATCATCGGTAACGTCAACACTTGGGAATTCGAAGGCAAACAATACGTCGGCGTTCTGTCAGGTATCGGCGGTTGGGCAGGTATCGGTATCGCGGCCGGTCTGGACGACGGTTCGTCATCGACCAACTCAGAAGGTTTGGGTGCGGTTGGCGCGTACAGAAGCTTAGGCGCATACACCAAACTGGGTGGTACACTGACTGTATTCGCTCTGCCTAACTAAGATATAATTCTTTAGATTCGCAGTGAAGCAAGCCTTGGCCGAGCAATCGGCCAAGGCTTTTTTATGCCAAGAAAACCAGTACAGGAATTATCATGAAAGCCAATTCGACCTTCACCACCTGGGCCCTATCTCTAGCCTTGACCGCGCCAATCGCCAACAGCCAAGCCCAGGACAAGTTCAAAGTCTGCGCAGATCCGGTAAACCCGCCCTATTCCACTAAGGAACTGACCGGCTACGAGAATAAAATCGCCGCGCTGTTTGCCGACCAATTGGGCCAGGAACTCGAATACACCTGGTTGCCAGACCGCATCGGCTTCATCCGCAATACCTTGAAAGCGGAAAACGACAATGGCGAAGGCTTCAAGTGCGATGTCGTAATGGGCGTGCCGGCCGGCTTCGAATTGACCGAAACCACCAAACCCTACCTGCATTCCACCTACGTTTTATTGATTGCAAAAGGCCGGGGCTGGGACGATATCAAAGATCCCAATCAATTGGTGCAATTGCCCGAGCAGCGACAGCAGAAACTGAAAATCGCCATGTTCGACCGCGGCCCCGGCACCGACTGGCTGCAACAGAACGGCCTGCTGGATTACGGCGTTCCTTACCAAAGCATGACCGGCGACAGCGAACACAACGTGGCAATGCAGATCGAGAAGGATCTGAGCGCCGGAAAAATCGACATGGTGATTTTATGGGGCCCGATGGCGGCGTACGTGCAAAATCAGAACACCAAGAACGGCTATATCGCAATCCCGATGCAATCGGCACCGGGGACGCGCTTCGATTTCTCGATTGCGATGGGCATTCGCCAAGGCGACAATCAGCGCAAGCAACAGCTTAACGACTTGATCGACAAGAATCGGGCAAAAATCCAGGCGATTATTGCCGACTACAAAATTCCGTCGCTACCGATACCGGAAAAACCGGCCAAGCAAGACGACGATTGACAGCTGAACTCGGCCGCTTCAGCAGCGGCCGAACAAGCGGACTAAATGCGCAAAATGTCCGGCTTTATCGTCGGACAATTGCGACCAATCGAAACGCCAGCGCCAGTTACCTTCAGTGGTTCCGGGCGTATTCATCCGATCCGGCGACCCGAGCTTTAAGATATCCTGCATTGGAATCATTGCCAGATTGGCAACCGATCCCATCGCGGCATGAATCAGCGCGCTCGGCATCGGCAAACTGGACCAGCCTAAATAGTCATAAATCCGCTGTTTTTCGCTGTCGTTAAGCCCGTCGAACCAGCCTAACGTGGTGTCGTTGTCGTGGGTACCGGTATACACCACACAGTTTCGATGGTAGTTACACGGCAAATAGGGATTGCGACTATCGTCGCCGAAAGCAAATTGCAAAATCTTCATGCCGGGCAATTCAAAGTCGTCGCGCAAGGCCTCGACTTCGGCGGTAATGATGCCCAAGTCTTCGGCAACCAGCGACAGCGAGCCGAAATGGCGTTGAATCTCGGCCAACAGCTCGGCGCCGGGCGCCACGACCCAGCGGCCATTGATCGCGGTGTCCTCGTTGGCCGGAATCTCCCAGGCCGCCTCCAGCCCGCGAAAATGGTCAATGCGGAGAATATCAAACATCTCGTATTGGGATTTGATCCGCTCCAGCCACCACTTGAAACCGGTTTTGCGCAAATACTCCCAGTCATAATGCGGATTACCCCAGCGCTGACCGAATTCGGAGAAATAATCCGGCGGCACCCCGGCCACGACTTCCATCTCGCCGGCCGCATTCAGTTTGAACACGTCGCGGTTAGCCCAAACGTCGGCACTATCATAGGAAACAAAAATCGGAATGTCGCCGAACATCAGCACGCCGTGCCGAGCCGCATAATCCTTCAACTCGTGCCACTGTCTGAAGAATACGTACTGTTCGAATTTGATCGAATCGATCACCGCTTTCAATAACTGCCGCGACTCGCTCAGCGCTTTCGGCTCACGTTGCCGCAACGCTTCCGGCCACTCGTTCCAACATTTGTGCCCGAATACGTTACGCAATGCGATAAACAAAGCGAAGTCATCGAGCCAATCGGCTTTTTCCTGACAAAACCGTTGAAAATCAGCCTGCTGTTCGGCATCGGCCAAATTTTGGAAGCCGTAGAACGCCTTGGTTATCAGGCAACTTTTGGTAATTTCAGTATTGGTATGACAATCGCCGCAACGGTCGACGGCCTGCAGCCAACCCTTGTCCGACAACCATTCGAGATTGATCAGCGCCGGATTGCCGGCATGGGCAGACAAACACTGGTACGGCGACCCGTCGCCGTGCGGCATGCCGAGTGGCAAGGTCTGCCAAACCGTGGCACCGGTATCGTGCAGAAAATTGACAAAATGAAACGCTTCCCTTCCCAAATCGCCACACTCTCCGCGCCCCGGCAAGGATGTAATGTGTAGCAAAACGCCCGCGCGGCGTTTATCCAAGAGAGCACCCATGAACTAGTTCCGTTTTCTTATATTTGATTACCGCGGCGCATAGCACCGCCCATCGCCGGACTACCGCTACCTTGCGTAAACGACAAGGCCAAGTACGCCGGCGGCTCTTCCCCCAACAACCGGTAAAGGTTGGTCAGATTGAGCCTATACTGCTTTTCGAAGTCGCTAACCGCTTCGCCGGGGTTATAGTCGCCAAACCACCAGAACCAGTCCGATCCTTCGCAAACACCCAGCTGGGTTTGGGCACGCAGCAGCTGTTGCTCGCCGAGCTTACCGTTCGCCACAGCCCGATCGAACGCCGTCTTGACATCGCCCAGCATATCCCAGCCGTAATTCTTATCAGCATCGCCAATCCAGGTCGAAAAGGTACCGTAGACCCAACTTCCAGCCACCAATTGCGGCAATTTTCCTCTGCGATTTCCGTTGCTATCCAGATATTCGGAAAAGGTGGTCAACTCGATACGCGGATGCTCGCTCAACCGTCGATACAAAGCGCTAAGAAAATGATAGCCGTTATCCGGAAAATATTCCCACGCATTTTCGCCGTCCATAATGATCGAAACCAGAGGCTCCTCGCTATCGAAATCGGCGATATTCTCCAAATGTTTGATCAAATCGGCCACGGCATCATCGGCATGCCATTTGGAATATTCAAAACCTATCAGGTCTGACAAGCCATCGTCCCGGAAAAAACAGGCGATATCCGCTGAATGCAGTTTAAACGGCTGGTGCGGGCTGCAACTTCCGGCCACACCTGAGGCGTGCAAACTATTGTGCAGCACGTTGCCGCCACTGGCAGCCCAACGGAAACCGTTATCCGCGAGAATCTGCAGCGTCCGCTCGCTGACACTACCCTCCGACGGCCAGCAACCTTGCGGCTCGAAGCCGAAGAAATGCCGAAACGTCGCCACGCCCTTCTGCAGATGCCAACGTACCCGCTCCTCGCCGCCCGGATAGTTCTCCAGTCCTGGCAATTCGACGCCAGGCATCGCCTCGCGGGCACAATCGATTTGCAGCATCAGCGGCATGATCGGATGGGCGTAAGGGGTAACGGATAATTCGATACGGCCTTTTCTGGCCAGCGATTTATAACGGTAGATGACTCGCGATAACAGGTCGCCGATAATTTCGACAATCTCGATCCTGTCGTGCAGACTGAAGCCGCTGCCTTTGTCGATCAGACGCTGCACGCGGCCGTCGCCGAGTTTGACGGTCTCGCCCATCCATACCAAATGGTACCAGACCAATATGTCGGAAATGAACTGTGCGTTAACGTAGTTGACCGAATCCTGATGGGACTGGATCCAATCCGCCATATCGATTAGCTTGCGGAAGGCGGGATAGCGCTCGATCTGTCGCTCGCGGTTCGCCTTACGGCAATCGTGCAACAATTTCAGTCGCCGCTCCGGATCAGCCGAAACAGCCGGCTCAACCAAGGCCGCGAGCAGCGGATCCTTGATCGCGATTCTATCGTGCAAATAGCCATTGACTTGGTTTGAATAGTCTTCGATCTGCTCCAGCAGGATGGGCGCAAAGTTCACCACCGCTTTCGCCGCCGGAGTGGCCTCCAGGTGAGCCACCATATCGACGTAGTCTTTTATGACATGCAGATAAGTCCAAGGTAATTTGAACTCCCCGCTCTGCATATCGCGGTATTCCGGCTGGTGCATGTGCCAGCACAGCACCAGCTTCAATTTTTTAGCGGACATAATTCCGGCGTTGCCCCAACATGTCGGAGGTCACCAGCACGACGCCGCCCTCGCTGACATGAAAGCGCTTTTCGTCTTCAGCCCGGTTTTCGCCGATCACGGTGCCTTCCGGCACTTGGCAGCCTTTTTCGATGATCGCTTTCTTGATCCGGCAATGCCGGCCGATATTGACTTCCGGCAGCACCACCGAATCCTCTACGATGCTATAGGAATTGACCCTGACTTGCGAGAACAACAGCGAGTGCCTGACCGTCGCGCCGGATATCACACAGCCGCCGGAGACCATCGAGTCGATGGCTTGACCGCGGCGGTCGTCGTCGTCGAACACGAATTTAGCCGGCGGCGTCTGCGCTTGGTAGGTCCAGATCGGCCAAGTGTTGTCGTACAGATTCAGGTCCGGTTTGACGCCGACCAGCTCCATGTTGGCGGTCCAGTAAGCGTCGATGGTTCCGACGTCGCGCCAGTAGCTTTGCTGGCCGCTTTGCAGATCCAAAAACGGATAGGCGTTGACCCGGTACTTGTCGATTACCGCCGGAATGATGTCTTTGCCGAAATCGCGGCTGGACCCCTTGGTGTCCGCATCTTTGATCAGTTGCTCGAACAAAAACCCGGCGTTAAAAATGTAAATCCCCATAGACGCCAGCGCGGTGTTCTCCCGGCCCGGCATGACCGGCGGATTTTCCGGCTTTTCGACGAAGGCCTTGACCCGACGGTTGTCGTCGACGTGCATTACCCCGAACGCCTTAGCATCTTCCAGCGACACTTCGATACAGCCGATGGTCAGGTCGGCCTTGTTCGCGACATGGTCGGCCAACATCACCGAGTAATCCATTTTGTAAATGTGGTCGCCGGCCAAGACCAACACGAACTCCGGATTGCGCGCCCGTAAAATATCGATGTTTTGGTAGATTGCATCGGCTGTGCCCTGATACCAGGAGTGTTCGTCGTGGCGCTGCTGCGCCGGCATCAGATCGACGTATTCGCCGAATTCGCCGCGCAGGAAGCCCCAGCCTTGCTGAATGTGCCGAATCAAGGAATCGGCTTTGTATTGGGTCAGGATTCCGATCTTGCGAATATCCGAGTTGATGCAATTCGATAATGGAAAATCGATAATCCGAAACTTGCCGCCGAAAGGTACCGCCGGCTTAGCCCGCCAGTCCGTCATGTTCTTCAACCGCGAGCCGCGTCCGCCAGCCAAAATTAAAGCGATGGTATTGCGGGTTAAATCGTTTACCCGTCTCTCCTGCTGATGTGTATCGACGACTGACATGTATTTCCTCGTTCAATTGATAAGCTTTACTGCAAATACGGGCGGCGGCCGGCCGATGCAGATTTCTCGAGCTGGCACTTGCCGCGCTGAGCCATTATCGTTACTCTTCACGGAAAAGTAAAAACCCATACGCATTGCTACTATTAACGCCGGTCTTTTAGCAAAATCGCCGTCCCCGCCCAACGCTTAACCCTAACTATACTGAGGCCCTGCAAGATGAACAAGCCAAGCCCGTTACATTCGCTTGATTCAGAACTCGTCAAAATTAAAGATGCCAAACATCACGATCCGTTCTCGGTTTTGGGCCGCCATACCGTAGGCGGCGACACCATTCTCCGCGCCTTTTTGCCCTACGCCGAATCCGTCAAACTGGCAGCCGACGGCGGCGAATTCCAACGCATCCCGGACAGCGATTTCTTCGAATACCGCCCCGGCAAAACCGGCGTTCCGGCCCACTACCAGTTAATCTGGCTGGACAAAGACGGCGGCAGCCACTGCCAGTACGATCCTTATAGCTTCGGGCCGATACTGCCGGAATTCGACCAACATCTGTTCGGCGAAGGCAGGCATTGGCACATTTACCAAAAGCTCGGCGCCCATTTGATGACGGTCGACGGCATTGAAGGCGTGCATTTCGCCGTCTGGGCTCCCAACGCGCAACGAGTCAGCGCCATCGGCGACTTCAATCGCTGGGATGGCCGTTGCCATTCGATGCGCAATCTGGGCAACAGCGGCATTTGGGAGATCTTTATTCCGGGCCTGACGGTAGGCAACCTGTACAAGTTCGAAATCCTGAACCGCCACAGCGGCCAGGTGCTGGTCAAAACCGACCCTTACGGCCAGCAGTTCGAGTTTCGTCCATCCACTGCGGCAATCGTGGTCGACGAGGATGCCTACATCTGGCGCGACGGCGCCTGGATGGAGCAACGGCCACAACACGACTGGCTCCACCGGCCGATGTCGATCTACGAAGTACACCTCGGCTCTTGGCGGCGCGACCACCGCGGCAATTTTCTGAACTACCGCGATCTGGCCGCGCAATTGGTCGATTACGTCAAGGAAATGGGCTTTACCCACATCGAACTGTTACCGGTCACCGAACACCCGCTGGACATTTCCTGGGGCTACCAGACCACCGGTTATTTTGCGCCGACCAGCCGCCACGGCACGCCGGACGACTTCCGTTTTTTCGTCGATCACTGCCACCAAAACGGCATCGGTGTGATCCTGGACTGGGTGCCGGCACATTTTCCGAAGGACAGCTTCGCGCTGGGTCGCTTCGACGGCACCCCGCTTTACGAGCACGAAGACCCGCGCAAAGGCGAACATCGCGATTGGGGCACATTGATCTACAACTACAGCCGCAATGAAGTGAAAAACTTCCTGCTGTCCAGCGCCTTCTTCTGGCTGGAGGAATTCCATCTGGACGGTCTGCGCGTCGATGCGGTCGCCTCGATGCTGTATCTGGATTACTCGCGCGACGCCAACGACTGGATTCCCAATATGTACGGCGGCAACGAAAACCTGGAAGCGATCGACTTCCTGCGCCATATGAATACGGTGACCCACGAGCAGCACCCCGGCACCGTGATCATGGCCGAAGAATCCACCTCCTGGCCGCAAGTGACCCGGCCGACCTGGACCGGTGGCTTGGGCTTCTCGATGAAATGGAATATGGGCTGGATGCACGACATTCTGCATTACATGCAAGAGCAGCCGATTCACCGCTCCTACCATCACGATTCGCTGACCTTCGGCCTGTTGTACGCCTTCACCGAAAACTTCGTGCTACCGTTTTCGCACGACGAAGTGGTGCACGGCAAAGGCTCCCTGCTGAACAAAATGCCCGGCGACGAATGGCAGCGTTTCGCGAACCTGCGCCTGCTCTATACCATGATGTTCACCTATCCCGGCAAGAAGCTGTTGTTCATGGGCTGCGAATTCGGCCAGGGCACCGAGTGGAGTTGTAACCGTACCTTGGATTGGTACGTGTTGGACTATCCCCACCATCGCGGCTTGCAGACATTGGTCAAGGATCTGAACAAGCTATACAGCAGCCATGCCGCGTTACACCGGTACGATTTCGAACATCAAGGCTTCGAATGGATCGATTGCCACGACTACCAGCAGTCCATCATCAGCTACCGGCGCAAATCGGCGCACGAAGATTTGATCGTCATCCTGAATTTCACACCGGTGCCGCGGGAAAGCTATCGGATCGGCGTGCCGCAACCGGGCACCTACTTCGAAATTTTCAACTCCGACTCGCAATATTACGACGGCAGCAACGTCGGCAACGGGACGGTATTGTCCGAACCGCAACCGTGGATGGGCCAGCAACATTCGATTGCCGTCACCTTACCGCCCTTAGCCGGCATCATTTTGAAAATGTAGTTCTCCGATATGAAAAAAATCCTGTTCGCTAGCAGCGAAACCCATCCTCTGATCAAAACCGGCGGCTTGGCCGATGTCGCCGGCAGCTTGCCGCAAGCCTTGGCCGAATTGGGTCAGGACGTGCGTATCATCATGCCCAATTACCAGGCCATCAAAAACTGCGAGCCGGGCCGCTACCTGTGCACGGTGCGGGTGAATAATTGCGACGTCAATTTGCTGGAAACCCGACTGCCGGACAGCAGCGTCATCGTCTGGCTGGTCGATTACCCCCCGTTCTTCAACGTCCCCGGCAATCCCTACCTGGACGAAGCCGGCCGGCCCTGGGCCAATATCGGCGAGCGCTTTGCACTGTTCTGCCGCATCATCGTCGAAGTCGCGATGAATCGGGCTTACCTGGACTGGCGCGCCGACATTTTACATTGCAACGACTGGCAAACCGGGCTGGCGCCGGCCTTGTTGTCGTTGGAGCAAGAACCGCCGGCGACCGTGTTCACGATCCACAACATGGCTTACCAAGGCCTGTTTCCGGGTAGCGCCTATTCGCAACTGAATTTGCCAGGGCAATTGCTGCACCCGGAAGGACTCGAATTTCACGGCATGCTGTCGTTCATCAAGGGCGGCCTGGCCTACGCCGACCGCATCACCACGGTCAGCCCCACCTACGCCCAGGAAATCCAAACGCCGGAATTCGGCTACGGCCTGGAAGGCTTGCTGGCGCACAAGCAACAGCAGCTCAGCGGCATCATCAACGGCATCGATACAGCCGTTTGGAACCCGAGCAGCGACAGTTATTTGGCGCACAATTACAGTGCTGACAACCTGGAAGGCAAGCAGGCCAACAAAGCCGCATTGCAACAGCAACTGGGCCTGCCGGTCGCGGCCGATGTACCTTTGTTCGGCCTCATCGGCCGACTGGTGGAGCAAAAAGGCATAGACTTGGTATTGAACTGTCTGGCGGAAATGACGAGCTTACCGCTGCAATTCGCCTTGCTGGGCAGCGGCGACAAAAGCATAGAGTACCGCTTGCAGGAGTTCGCTCGGCTCTACCCGGAAAAGGTGGCCGTAACGATAGGCTACGACGAACGTCTGGCGCACCAAATCGAAGCCGGGGCCGACATTTTCCTGATGCCGTCGCGGTTCGAGCCGTGCGGACTAAATCAGATGTACAGCCAACGTTACGGCACCATCCCGATCGTCAGAAAGACCGGCGGTCTGGCCGACACCGTGGTCGACGCCTTGCCGGAAAGCATCGCCAACGGTACCGCCAGCGGGATTGCCTTCAACGATGCCTCGGCGGCGGCATTGATCGAAGCCATCAAGCGCAGTTTGGTTCTATACCATAATCCGAAGATCTGGCATCAGATTCAACGCAATGCGATGGCCAAGGATTTCTCGTGGAAAAACAGCGCCGCACAATACATGGCCTTGTACGATGAAATTTAAGGCCGCTGGGCTGGCGCTGGCAATCTTGGCCGGGCAAGCCGCCCTGGCCGACGAACCGGTGATGGAAGTGATTCCGCTCGCCAACCGCCCAGCCTCAGAAATCCTGCCCTTGTTGGCGCCATTACTGGACGCCAACGATCGGGTGGTAGACAACGGCAGCAGCCTGATCGTCAGAACCCATCCGGACCGGCTGGAGGCCATTCAGTCCCTGGTGCGCAAACTGGACGCCCGCCTCAGCAACCTGGTGATCAGCGTCTTGCAAAGCAGCAGCAAAACCGCCGCCGAACTCAACGCCGAAGCGGCAATCGCAGTGTCGCCGGACGCGATTCGGATGCGCGGCATGGTCGGCAACACGGCCGATTTGGAAAACCGGCAACAACACCAACAATTGCGCACCTTGGAAGGCCAGCCGGCCATCATCAGAACCGGCGAGGTAAGGCCGGTGCATCAATACAATGCTTACCAATACGGCTACGGCGCCAGCGTTTACAGCAACACCCAAATGGTCGAAGCGACGACCGGATTCGCCGTCACGCCGCGCCTGGTCGGCCGGCAAGTAATCATCGACGTTGCCCCCTGGTCCGATCGCTTTCGCCAGAATGGCCAACTCGACACCCAGTCGGCACAGACCTCGATACGCGCCAATCTGGGCGAATGGGTCGAAATTGCCGGCAACGTCGATGACGAAAACAGCCGGCATAGCGGATTCAACAGTTTCAACGACGCCACGCGGCACAACCAGCTGCGGATTCTGGTCAAAGTGGAAACGACCGACTGACACGCTTTAGTCGGCAAATGCCGCGGCGGCGACGTTTCCAGCGTTTAGCGGCCCACACTCTGCCCCATCTGCCAATATACTTAGGCATCTTCGTCAATCGAGCATAAGCCCCGGCACTCTTTATGGCACCACGCTTTCGATTCGCCGCCACCATCGCTGTACTGGCGATTATTTGTGCGCTCTGCCCCGCGACGGTAGCGGCAACGGAAGTCTTGCGAGTGTTGGCCTGGGACGGTTATGCCGACGCCGATACTGTCCGCGAATTCGAATACCGCTACGCCGCCAAGGTGGAAGTGACTTACGCCAATTCCGACGACGACCTGTGGTACAAGATCAACCATGCCGCCTACGACGTGTTTGCAGTCAACACGGCCGAACTGCAGCGCTATATCGACCGGAATTTAGTGCAAGGGCTCGATCCCAGCCGGCTCGCCAATCATGCCCGGCAACTGCCGCGTTTTCGCGATCTGGCGGCAATTCCAGGTTTGGTTCGGCAGGGGCAGGTGTTCGCAATTCCCTACACCTATGCGGAAATGGGCTTGATCTACAACCGCAAGATCATTGCCGAACCACCACAATCGATGGCCGCAATGTGGGACCCTGCCTACCGTGGCCGGGTCCTGGCATTTAACACCAGCGACCATAATTTCTCGTTGGTCGGACTATTGCTGGGCGCCGCCAATCCGTTTCGACTCTCAGATGGCAATCTGACCGAAGCCGCGCGCGAACTGGCGAAATTACGCCGCAACGTGCTGACCTTTTATTCGACGGCGGAACAAGCGGTCCAGCTGTTTATGCGCCACGATGTCGCACTGGTGTTCGGCAATTACGGCAGCCAGCAACTGAAAGCCTTGCGCGACGCCGGCGCCGATGTCGGCTATCTGATTCCGCAAGAAGGCGCGCTGGCTTGGCTGGATTGCTGGGCGATTACCCGCAACGCACCCAACCCGGCATTGGCCGAACAATGGATTGATTACACGCTGGAACCTGCCGTCAGCGAACGCCTCAGTGCCCGTCACGGCTTGGCAAACACCATCTCCGCCCACCCCGACACCGAATCCGGGCAAAAACTGATTTGGCTGGAACCCGTCGCCAATCCGGACCTGCAAAAACAGCTGTGGGATCGCGTTATTTCCGGCGAACCGCCCGAGGCGTTTTGATGAAGGCAAGCGTCGGGATCAAACTAGGATTCTGGCTAGCCTTGCTGGGTACCGTTTCCACCGGCCTGACCGGTTATTACGTCTACGACCGCAGCCGCCAGCTGCTGGTCGGCACCGCGCAAACACAGTTGCTAAGCACCGTCCAGGGCTTATCGTTCCGCTTCGGCGATGCGTTGGCCGCCACCGCAAAAGACGCCAAAACGCTGGCGAACCTCAAGCTATGCCGAGAAATCGCCTTGGCAAATCCCGCCAGCCAGCTCGACGCCGCGAAAGCCGAATTAGCCGACCTGTTTTCGGCATTGCTGAAAAGTCACCCGGAATACAGCCAAGTCCGGCTGATCCATGCCCAGCGTTACGGCAAGGAACTGGTCCGCGTCGACCGGGACCAAGACGGCGTACAGATCGTTCCGGAGGCGCAGTTGCAGGAAAAGAACCATTTTCCGTACGTGTTCGAAACCTTGCATTTAGCCAGCGCCGATGAAATTTACGTCTCCGAGATCAATTTAAACCAGGAACTTGGCTCCCACCAAGGTTTCGGCAAGCCCACGGTACGCATCGCGCTACCGATTTCATCGCCGGCAGGCACTCACATCGCGTTGCTGGTTATCAATGTCGACCTCGACGGCTTATTTGCGCTGATTAGCCGCCGGCTGCCACCTCACACCCAATTGCTACTGAGCAACGGCAACGGCGATTATCTGATCCACCCCGACAAAACCAAGACCTTCGGCTTCGAGAACGGCCGTCGTTTCCAGATTCAGAACGATATTCCCGAAATCGAAGGCGTGTTGCACGGCGAGCGGAATTTGGCGGTGTTCGCGACCGGCGCCGAGCGAACCTTGGCGCCGTCGTCGTTAGCGGCCTTCGTCAAATTACCGCTAGACCCGTATAACCGACGCTTCGCGCTACTGGGTATTTACACCCCCTTGGCCGAGGTATTGACCGGCAGCCACTTGCTGGGCTGGAAAGTGGTGGAGATCACCGCGATCTTCAGCCTGTTGGCCAGCGCAATTTCGTTGGTATTGGCCAGAATACTGGCCAAACCGCTAGATCAGATGACCCAGGCCGTCAGTCGGTTTCGGCTTGGCCAACGCTTGGAAGCCGTTCCAATCGACCGCCACGACGAAATCGGTTATCTGGCGAAAAATTTCGTCGCCATGACCGGGCAACTGAACAACCAGGTGGCCGAGCTATATGCGTCCGAAGCTAAGTTGCACGCCATTTTGGATAATGCACCGGTCGGAATTTGGTTGATTGACGCAAACCGGCAATTTTCCTTCGCCAATAAAACCTTTTGCGACCACCTCGGATTGGCGGAAAACCAAGTCATTGCCAACCCGGATTTGGCTGAGTCGCTAGGCGAGGAATTGGCATCGCGGTTTAACGCCGCCGACCAGGACTGCCTGAACGGAGCAGAACCGGTTCACCAGTCGTTGGAACGCATGACATTCGCGGACGGCAAACGCCGGGTGCTGCAAATCACCCGCGCCCGTCTGCAAGATATCGACGGCAAGCCGGCCGGAGTGATCGGTATCGCCATGGACATTTCCGACCGCCAGCAGGCGGCGGACCGGGAACGCGCCCATAATCACGTCCTGGAGTTGATCGCCAAAGGCGCACCACTGGCCGGCATCCTGGAAGCCGTGGTTCTAGCCGTCGAAACCCAGAATCCCGATCTGCTGTGCTCGATACTATTGCTGGATAACGACGGCAAACAATTGCATATTGCCGCCGCCCCTCATCTGCCGGCTTTTTACCATCGGACTATCGATGGCATGCCGGTCGAAAACGGCGTCGGACATAGCGATTCCGGGGCCTACTCAGGCGAGCGCATTATCGTTGAAGACATTCAGCAACATCCCTACTGGGCACCTTTTCGCGAATTGGCCGCTCAAGCCGGACTGGGCGCCTGTTGGTCCGAACCGATTCACGACACCGCTGGCAAATTGTTGGGCTGTCTGGCTATTTATCAACATAAGCCGGGGGCACCGAGTGCCGATGATTTGCTGGCCATAGAACAAGCTGCCAATCTGGCCGGAATCGCCGTGGACCGCAGCCGCAGCAACGAAGCCTTGCAATTGGCGTCGCTGGTGTACCAGAACAGTAGCGAAGCAATGGCCGTGATGGATGCCGACTGCGCCATCATCACGGTAAATCCGGCCTTTACCGAATTGACCGGATACACGCTGGCCGAGGTCGCGGGCCGGAGCCATGCGATCCTAAATTCGAATCGGCAGAGCGAACAATTTTACCAAGCCATGCTGCAAGCGATTGGCAGTAGCGGCCACTGGAAAGGCGAACTGTGGAATCGGCGCAAGAACGGCGAGATCTTTGCCGAACTGCTGACCATCAATACCATTTTCAATGCCGACGGCAGCCCGCACCGACGAGTGGCGATGTTCTCCGATATTACGCAGAAAAAACAATCCGAAGAATTGATTTGGACTCAGGCCAATTTCGATCCGTTGACCGGGTTGCCCAACCGCCGCATGTTCCATGACCGACTGGAACAGGAAACCAAAAAATGCCAACGCAACGGCCTGCCGTTGGCACTGATTTTTATCGATCTGGACCGTTTCAAGGAAGTCAACGACAGCTTGGGCCACGACATGGGCGACATGCTGTTGAAAGACGCCGCCTTACGCTTGAGCCGCTGCGTACGAGAATCGGATACGGTGGCGCGTCTCGGCGGCGACGAATTCACGATGATACTGTCGGAACTGGATGATATTGCCAGCGCCGAACGCGTCGCACAAAGCGTGCTGCGCACTCTGGCAGCCCCTTTTCAACTCAAAAACAAAGTCGCTTATTTGTCGGCCAGCGTCGGCATTACTCTGTATCCGCGGGACGCCGAGAAGATCGATGCGTTAATCAAAAACGCCGACCAGGCCATGTATGCCGCCAAGCAGCAAGGCCGCAACCGCTACTGTTATTTCACGCCGGCGATGCATGCCGCGGCCCAAAAACGGATGTTGATTGCCGGCGATTTACGGAGCGCACTGGCAACTGGACAATTCCAGCTGTATTACCAGCCTATCGTCGAACTGGCTTCCGGCAGAATATTGAAAGCCGAAGCTCTATTGCGTTGGCACCATCCCGAGCGCGGGCAAATCAATCCCACCGAATTCATCCCGATCGCGGAGGATAACGGCTTGATCGTCGAGATCGGGAACTGGGTGTTCGAGCAGGCGGCGCGGCAGGCCAAGCGCTGGCGGGAGCTTTACCATCCCGAGTTTCAAATCAGTATCAACAAGTCGCCTGCGCAATTTTACGGTAGCCAAATACATGACGAATGGTTAAGCCAACTGCGGGCTTTGGGATTGGCCGGGCAAGGCCTGGTCGTGGAAATTACCGAGGGTCTACTACTGGATGCCAGCAACGTGGTCCGCAATAGCCTGCAAGCATTTCGCGAGGCCGGCATGCAGATAGCGCTCGACGACTTCGGCACCGGTTATTCGGCATTGGCTTATCTGAAAAAATTCGATATCGATTATTTGAAAATCGACCGCTCCTTCGTCGCCAATTTAGCCCCGGACTCGAGCGACATGGCGTTATGCGAAGCCATCATCGTCATGGCGCATAAGCTGGGCATGCAAGTCGTCGCCGAAGGTCTGGAAACCGAAAACCAACTCCGTTTGCTGCTCGAATCCGGCTGCGACTACGGCCAGGGCTACCACTTTTCGCAGCCGTTGCCGGCCGAGGATTTCGAGGGTTATTTGAGTGCGGCCGCAAGGCCGGATTGAACGCTTATTTGATTTTTAGTTTCAACAGATGCACGCGGCGGTTATCGGCGCGCAAGACCTCGAAACAAAAATCGCCGATTTCGACTTTTTCTCCTTTCTTCGGAAAATGCTCCAGGCGTTGCACGATCAAACCGCCGATGGTGTCGTATTCGTCATCGGCCAAATCGGCGGAAAAATAATCATTGAATTCTTCGATCGGCGTCAACGCGTTCAGAATGAATTCTTTTTCGCCCCGCTGAGAAATAAATTCCTGAACCTCGTCATCGTCGTGCTCGTCCTCGATTTTGCCAACGATTTGTTCCAGCACATCTTCAATGGTGACCAAGCCGGCGGCGTTGCCGTATTCGTCGACCACGATCGCCATGTGGTTGCGCTCGGTACGAAATTCTTTCAATAGCACGTTCAGGCGTTTGCTCTCCGGCACCAGGTTAACCGGTCGCATCACGTCTTCCACTTTCAGAGATTTATCGCGCAAGGCATGAGCCAACAGATCCTTGGCTAACAGAATACCGACCACTTTGCTGCGGTCTTCTTCGATGACGGGAAAACGAGAATGGGCAAATTCGACGACGAGCGGAAAGATGGTTTCCAGTTCGGCCTCGCGCGGCACTACCACCATCTGCGACCGGGGGATCATGATGTCTCTGACCCGCATCTCCGCCACATGCATGACGCCTTCCATCATGGACAGCGCGTCGGAATCGAGTAAATGTTTTTCTTGCGACTCTCTTAATATCTCCAGCAAGTCTTCCTGATCTTGGGGCTCCCCACTCAGAAAATGGCCGATGCGTTCGATCAGGCTTTTCTGATGGGGCTGGCTACTCGGGGGGTTACCATCGCTCATTGCTTACTATCCTCCAGATAGGGATTGGCTATGTTTAATCGGCTTAGAATGTCAATTTCCAGCGCTTCCATTTGTTCCGCGTCTTGCTCTTCGATGTGGTCATACCCTAGCAAATGCAATACGCCGTGTACAGTGATATGCGCCCAATGGTGGTCGGGTAATTTACCCTGTTCCGCCGCCTCGTGCGCGATCACCGGCGCGCAGATCACCAGGTCGCCCAGCAAATCGAGCTCCACGCCCGGCGGCGCTTCGAACGGAAAGCTGAGGATATTGGTCGGGCCGGATTTGTGCCGGTATTGGCCGTTCAATTCGGCGCTTTCGGCTATGTCTACCAGGCGAATCGTCACTTCGCTGTCGCGTTCGAAACCGGACAAGGCGGCATCGACCCAGGTTTGGAATTGCCCCGCGTCGGGGTGGACCGATTCGGTGGCAATCTGTAGATCGATATAGTTCACGGCTTATTGTTGCCCTGTTCCAGTTCGTAGCGGTCGTAAGCGGCAACGATGCGCTGCACCAAAGGATGCCTGACCACGTCGCGCACGCCGAAAAAGGTAAAACTGATCCCTTCTACGTCTTTCAACACTTTCAACACATGCTTCAGGCCGGACATTTTTTCGCTGGGCAAGTCGATCTGGGTTACGTCACCGGTAATCACCGCCGTCGAGCCGAAACCGACCCGAGTCAGAAACATCTTGATCTGCTCTACCGTGGTATTTTGGGCTTCGTCGAGAATAATGAAGGAATCGTTCAGAGTTCTGCCGCGCATGAAGGCCAACGGCGCAACTTCAATGACGTTTTTTTCCAGCAGCTTCTCGACCCGTTCAAAACCGAGCATGTCGTATAAAGCGTCGTACAACGGCCGTAAATAAGGATCGACCTTCTGCGCCATGTCGCCGGGCAGGAAACCCAACTTCTCGCCGGCCTCCACCGCCGGCCGCACCAGAACAATTCGCCGTACAGTCTCGTTTTGCAAGGCTTCCACGGCACAAGCTACCGCCAGATAGGTTTTGCCGGTGCCGGCCGGACCGACGCCGAAATTGATGTCGTGGCTGAGAATCTTGCGCAAATAATCCTGCTGATTATGGCCGCGGCCTTTAATCACGCCGCGCTTGGTCCGGATCGCCACCGGCTCGTGATTGGCCGCCGGCTGCAACAGTTGGTCGATGCTGGCATCCTGCAAACTAAGATGTACCTGCTCCGGGGTAATTTCTTCGCGCTCGGTCATTTCGAACAGCTTTTGAATCACCGCGCAAGCCGCTTTGACTGCGGCATCGACGCCGGTGACCCGAAAATGATTGCTACGGTTGGCAATATCCACATGCAGGCGCTGCTCGATCTGGCGGATATGGCTATCGAGTTGACCGCAGAAATTGGACAGGCGCTGGGCGTCGTCCGGCAACAGCGTGATTTCTTGGGAAAAATGCGAGGTATTCAACACTAGGCGGTCTGTCTGACTTTTTCGATGGAAGATTCCGACACGCGGCCGCGCAAAGAATTCGGCAACGCTTCGGTGATCAGGACGTCGACGAATTGTCCGATCAGGCGCGGATGGGCGGCAAAATTGACCACCCGGTTATTCTCGGTACGCCCGGTCAGATGCAACGGATTTTTCTTGGAAACGCCTTCCACCAACACGCTTTGCACCGTGCCGACCATCGATTCCGAGATCGCCATGAACATCTGGTTCAAGCGTTCTTTCAGGCGTTGCAGGCGCTGCTCCTTGACTTCCATGCTGACGTCGTCGGCAAAATTCGCGGCCGGCGTGCCGGGTCTGGCGCTAAATATGAAACTGTAGGAAAAGTCGAAGCCGACTTCCTCGATCAGAGCCATCGTATCTTCGAAATCCTGGTCGGTTTCGCCGGGAAAACCGATGATGAAATCCGACGACAAACTGATTCCCGGCCGCACGGCTTTGATCTTGCGCATGATTTCCAGGTAATCCTCGCGCCGGTGGCCGCGTTTCATTTCGGCCAGAATCCGGTTGCTGCCGCTTTGCACCGGCAAATGCAAATGATTGACCAGCTGCGGGATCTCGGCGAAAGCTTCGATGATGTCGTCGGTGAATTCCAACGGATGCGAGGTGGTAAAGCGAATACGGTCGATGCCGTCGACGGCGGCGACACAGTGCAGCAACAACGCGAAGCTGGCGATGTCGCCGTCTTCCATTGCGCCACGATAAGCGTTGACGTTCTGGCCCAGCAGATTGATCTCGCGCACGCCTTGCTTGGCCAGCGTTTCGATTTCGGCAATCACATCGTTGAGCGGCCGGCTGACTTCCTCGCCGCGGGTGTAGGGTACGACGCAATAAGTGCAATATTTGCTGCACCCTTCCATCACCGACACAAAGGCTTTCGGACCTTCGGCGCGCGGCTCCGGCAGGTTGTCGAATTTTTCGATTTCCGGGAAGGAGATATCGACCACATGTTTGTCGCCGCTGCGCGCCTGATTCAACAGCTCCGGCAGACGATGCAGGGTTTGCGGACCGAACACGATGTCGACGTAGGGCGCACGCTTCTGTATCGCCGCCCCCTCCTGACTGGCGACACAACCGCCGACGCCGATAATCACGTCAGGGCGCTTGTCTTTGATTTTTTTCCAACGCCCCACCGCGGAAAATACTTTCTCCTGGGCTTTTTCCCGGATGGAACAGGTATTCAGCAACAACACGTCAGCCTGTTCGGGGATATCGGTCAATTCCAAACCGTGCGATGCTTGCAGTACGTCCCGCATTTTGTCGGAATCGTACTCGTTCATTTGACAGCCGTTAGTCTGTATATAAAGTTTTTGCGCCATGCTTGATGAGATACTCCAGCTCCTCTCACTAACAAAAAACCCCCGTCTCGCGACAGGGGCTTGATAACGGCTGGATTATAAACCCAATTGTCGGCAAATGCTTGTTTTATACGGCAATACCCACCTGTAACGCCTCGAACCAATCCAGGAAACGTTTGACATCGTCGCCCTTGAACATCCGGCCGTGTTGCGGCGCCAGAATTTGCACATCCAGTTTTCTGACCCGCTCCAACCAGACCCGTTTGGCTTGGTTGGACGGCATCCAACGCTGGTGGAAAAAGCGCATTTTCTCGATATGGGCATCGAAATTATCGACGAAAACCGGCGCATCGGAAGCCTCCAGTGCCGCGCCGACATCGCCCGACATCAAAATCTTGGCCTGCGGATCGTAAATATGAAAGTTGGCCGACGAGTGCAGATAGTGTGCCGGCACGATTTGCAGCTCGACGCTGCCGAGATTGATCGTGCCGCCATGGTCGGGAATCGGCACGTACTCGATTGTTTCGCAACCGAAATGGCGTAAAAAGCCCTCCCACAACTGGGCCGCATGCAATTTGGCGTTCGGCAAGGCTTGGTCCCACAAACCCAAAGAGGAAATAATGTCCGGGTCCTGGTGCGAGGCGAATAAATCGGTTATTTCTTCGACCGGCGCGTGGTGCAAAACCGCCGCCAGCATCGGCGCGAACAGCTCGATGCCGCCGGGGTCCATCAATAAACAACGATCGGCAGTGCGCACCATGTATTGGTTGGTATCAATGATCTTCTCCGGCCGGTGCGGATCGCGGCCGAACATTATCCATTGATGTGCGCCTTCGTAAATTTTGGTCATTTTCATGCGATATACCTCGTGCTGCCGAACTGTGCTAATCGGCGAGATTGATAACGGTCAATGCGCTGCGACAGCGATGAACTTTGTCGTTAATGATCTGGGCCGCGTTATCGACGCTCTCGGCAACCGCTTGCAAGCTCTGCAGATATTCGCCGGCTTGCGACGCTTCGATTCGGGAATTGGCGGCGATCACCCGCGCCGCGCGAGCCGGATGCATCACTTCGGCCAGCTTAACCAGCAATTCTTCGACATGAATTGTGAACTCGCGACGTCCGGCCTGAGCTCTTTGTCTGGCCTGCTGCAACGGTCCCTTCAAGGATTCGGCGTAGCGAGCCCCCACGGCCAGTCGTTCGACTTTTTCGAAACGCTCGCAGGCTTCTGCCAAACGCTGTTCGTTGACCGTCAGCCGGTACAGAACAAAAGCGTAATCGTTGATATTGTTGACCAACTCAATGGTGCCCTTGGCCAATTCGTTAATAAAATCGGTGATGGGCTGAAAGCCTTTGGCTTTTTCTCCGGCGCGAAAGGCGATGGCTTTGGCGTTGGCCGCAGCCAACGATATTTCCTTAGCCACCTCCATCACGGCACTCAATTCGGCGGCGATGGACGCCACCGCCACGAACTGGGATTTGGTTTGTTTGACTTGCATGTGGCGAAACCTCTTGCGACTGACTCCGTCTGACCCTGCAAAGCTTAGCCGACAAATTCCAGCGCGCGAATTTCAGTTTCGATAAATGCGCGCCGATACGAATTTAGCGGGACTGATAACGGGTCGGATCAAGGACGCCGGCCGCCTCAAACCCAGCCGCACGCAGCCGACAGGCGTCGCATACGCCGCAGGCCCGGCCTTCGCTGTCGGCAGAATAACAGGAAACGGTAGCGGCATAATCGACGCCCAAGACCATACCTTGCCGGATAATCTCGGCCTTGCTCAACGCAATCAACGGCGTGTGGATCTGAATTTTATGGCCTTCGACGCCGGACTTGGTGCCGAGGTTGGCCATATCCTGGAACGCCTTGATGAATTCCGGCCGACAATCGGGATAACCGGAATAATCCACGGCATTGACGCCGATAAACACATCGTGTGCGTTCAACACCTCGGCCCAACCCAAGGCAAAGGCCAGGAAAATAGTGTTTCTGGCCGGAACGTAGGTCACCGGAATACCGGCTTGAGGCGAAGTCGGCACATCGATATTGGCGTCGGTCAGTGCCGAGCCGCCGATCGAACTCAATCCCAAATTGATGATTTTATGGGCCGCGACTTGATAGTGGCCGGCAATGTTTCTTGCCGCTTCCAGTTCCGCGTTGTGGCGTTGGCCGTAATCGAAACTCAACGCATGACAGACAAAGCCTTGCCGCTGAGCCAGCGCCAACACCGTGATCGAATCCAATCCGCCGGACAACAAAATCACCGCCGGCTTGCCGCTGAAATTATTTTCCTCGCGCATCATTCCACAAATATTTATGCAATTGAATTTGAAATCTGACCGTTAACTGGTCGGCCAGAATTCGCTCAGCCAATTCGGTCGGCGGCATTACCCCCATCACCGGCGAAAACAATACTTCGCAACGCTGCGCCAATCGGAAATGCGCCACTTGTTGTTTGGACCATTCATAATCGGCAGCATCGGCAATAACGAATTTCACTTGATCGTGCGGCAACAGAAAATCGAGATTGCGGTAAAGGTTGCGCTGCATTTCGCCGGAACTGGGCGTTTTCAAATCAATAACCTTGACGACTCTGGAGTCGACCGCCGCCACATCCAAAGCACCACTGGTCTCCAGAGAGACCAAATAACCGGCGTCCGCCAGTTGTACCAACAACAACTGACATCCGGGTTGAGCCAGCGGCTCGCCGCCGGTCACGGTCACGTAACGGGTGTTATAGCGCGTTATTTCGGCGAGGATATCCGCAATAGCGAGTTTCTCGCCGCCGCTGAAGGCGTAAGCGGTATCGCAGTAGGAACAGCGCAACGGACATCCGGTCAGGCGCACGAATACCGTGGGGATACCAACCGTATTGGTTTCCCCTTGCAACGAATAAAAAATCTCGGTGATGCGTAACTGTTGGTCCATCCGCCGACGGGCTATTGCGACATTTGCGCCAGCTTTTTCTCGGCCAAATGCGCAGCGGTGGTTCCCGGATAACTGGTGGTTACTCGGGTCAAATAATCGCGGGCTTTTGCGGTGTTTTGCAGATCGAATTCGATATAGCCCAATTTCAACAAGGCGTCAGGCACTTTCGAACTGTTGGGATATTGGCTGACCACTTTGTTGAACGCAGCTCGGGCGGCATCGAATTCGCGATTGATCTTATAAGCCTCTGCCAGCCAATACTGGGAATTATCGGCGAACTCGCCGGCCGGAAAATCTTTCAGCAGCTCCTGAAACATTTTTACGGCTTGGGCATTGTGACCGTTACGCAACGTGTCGTAGGCCGTTTGGTAGCGCTCTTTTTCGTTGCCGGAAACCGTTGTTGCAACGGGCTTGGTATCAGCTACCGGCGCCGGCTGAACCGCGGGCGTTGCCGCGGGAGCAGCAGGCGTCGCGGAAGCGGCCGGAACAGTTGCAGCGACAGACGGAGCCGCCGTTTGCACAGCAGCCGCAGGTGCCGCCGCTGCGTCCGGCTGACCGACCGCAGGTTGGGTCGCAGCCGGCTGACCAGCGGTCGATAAAGCCTGCATCCGCTCGTCCAGATCGGAATACATATTGTTTTGTTTGCGTTGCAAATCGGCGATGGTTTGCGACTGCTCTTCAACCATGCCGCGCAATTGCTGCACTTCCGACTGTAACTGCTCGAGCCGTCCCAGGACTTCGAATATCGCGTTATCGCTGGGTGCGGCCGGATAGGCACCGGCATTGTTGACCGGCGCTGCCGATGCCGAGACGGCCAACCCCAGGCTCAATCCGATTGCCAGAAGTGCGCGCTTAGCCATTACTGGTAACCGACTTCGACCCGGCGGTTCATTTGCCAAGCGGATTCGTCGTGGCCCGATACCGCCGGTTTTTCTTCACCGTAACTGACGACTTCCAATTGCGACGCGGTGACGCCCTGCGAGCGCATCATTCTTTCCACCGATTTGGCACGTTGCTCGCCCAAGGCGATGTTGTATTCGCTGGAACCGCGCTCGTCGGCATGGCCGGACAGAATGACGTGTTGGTTCGGATGCGAGGCCAGATAACGGGCATGGGCGGCGACAATCGGCACGTAATCCTGTTTGACTTGGCTGCTGTCCAACTCGAAATAAATGATCTGTTTGGACAACGGATTATTCGGGTCGCTGAACTCCGGGCCCAAATTCGAACCTGAGCCGGAACCGAAGCCGTTGCCGGAACCAAACTGGCTGCCGGACATCGAGCCGTCGTTATAACCGCTGGTCGAAGCGTCGGTACCTTGGGTGGAATCGGCCAAGCTGCCTTCTTCGTCGGTTGAACTGCAACCGCTGGCAATCAACACGGCGCTCATCGCCAAAGCCAAATAGGTTTTATTGAATCTCATCAAGTCTCTCCAAAAATAAATAAAAATCAGGTAGCTATAGTTTGAGGGTTATCGGCCTTGCAATCAAGGCGCCCAAGCCGGTTCGCGCACGCCGCCACTCTCGAATGCCAATTTTTGTTGCATCGCGCCGTCGGTCGACACCACCGATAACGCCGATTTGCCGCCACGGGTCGCCGCAAACAGAATCATGCTGCCGTTTGGGGCAAAACTGGGCGATTCGTCGAGATTGCCTTCGCTCAACACGTTTACGGTACGCGACGCCATATCCATTACTGCGATCCGGTAACTGCCGCCATTGGCGGTGACCATGGCCAAACTTCTGCCATCCGCCGAGAATCGGCCTCTGGCGTTGTAATCGCCTTGAAAGGTCAAACGGCTGGCTTTACCGCCGGACGCAGGCATGCTGTAGAGTTGCGGCTTGCCGCCCATGTCCGAGGTAAACACGATCGTCGAACCGTCCGGAGACCAAGTCGGTTCGGTGTCGATCGACAAGCCGCTGGTCAAGCGGGTCAAGGCCCGGCTAGCCAAAGTCAGCACGTAAACATCGGGACTTCCGTCTTTGGACAAGGTAACCGCCAACCGGCTGCCGTCCGGCGAAAACGCCGGCGCGCCGTTAATGCCAGGGTAGGCGGCAACACTCTCACGTTGACCAGTAGCCAAGGTCTGCACCCAAATCTCGGAACGCTTGGTATGGAACGAAACGTAGGCGATTTTGCTGCCGTCCGGCGACCAAGCCGGTGCCATGATCGGCTCGGGAGATTCCGCTATCGTGCGCGGGTTGTAGCCGTCGGCATCGGCGACTTGCAGCATGTACTGTTTGCCGCTTCCGCGAGATACGCTGGTAACGTAAGCGATACGGGTATTGAACGCGCCCTTGCGTCCGGTCAGTTTTTCGTAAATCAAATCACTGATGTGGTGCGCGGCGCGGCGCAATTCGTTGGCTCCGGCAGTCAGCCGGTAACCCATCAGCAATTGGCCGTTGTGCACGTTGAACAAGTAAAACTGGATATTGAAGCTATTGCCGTTACCGACGACTTGGCCAATGGTCATGTAGTCCTGGCCCAACACCTGCCAGTCCCGGAAATTTACCTTTTCCGGCTCGCTGGGCTTGGTCAACATATCGTCTTCGGCCAGGGTTTTGAAAAAACCGCTACCGGCCAAGTCGGAACTGACCACATCGGACAGTTTTACGTTGCCGATAGAGCCTTGTTGGGCAAATGGGACAATAGCGATAGGCACGGCGGTTTGCGAGCCCTTGGTGATTTCGATAGTCAAACCGGCCGCCTGGGCCACCGATAGCAATGAGGCAATGAAGCCGCCGATTAAAATTCTGTTGATTAGCATCATTCTATGGGTTCCGTGGTTTATTCCGGTTTAAACGATAAATTGAAAACTCGGTACTTTTGGTTGAATAGTATTTTGTCTTGTGGCACCGGCAGCGGCGAGGCTTTTCTGACCGCATTTTCCGCCGAACGGTCGAATATCGGGTCGCCACTGCTGCCGACAACCACCGCATCCATCACGTCGCCGCTGGGCAGCAATTTTACCTGAATTGTACATTTCAAGCCTTGTGCGGCCCCCATCGGCCGAATCCACGCGCCTTCGGTTTTGCTTTTGATTAACCCATTCAAGCGGGCTTCCTCGGCCGCCGCAGCAGCCAAGCGCTCCTGTTCGGCTTTCGCAGCAGCGGCAGCGGCCTCGGCGGCTTGGCGTTCTTTCTCGGCCTTTTCGGCGGCGGCTATTGCCGCTTGGCGTTCTTGCTCGGCTTTCGCCTTTGCTGCAGCTTCCGCGGCTAATTTGGCTTGGCGTTCTTTTTCGGCCTTGGCTTTGGCTTCCGCTTCTGCGGCAAGTCGTTCTTTCTCGGCCTTTTCCGCCGCTAATTTAGCCTGGCGATCCTTTTCGGCCTTATCCGCTTTTGCCTTGGCTTCGGCTTCCGCCGCTTGCTTCGCCTTCTCAGCCGCCAATGCCGCCTGTTTTTCCTTCTCGGCCCGGGCTTTTTCTTCAGCTAACTGCTTTTCTTTTTCCGCCTTGGCTTGTTGCGCCTGTTCCTCGCGTTTGGCTTCCTCGGCTTTTTGTTGCTGCAGCTTTTTCTGTTCCAGAGCCTTTTGTTCCTGAAGCTTCTTTTCCTGCTCCAATTTTTTTGCTTCGGCTTCCTGTTGTTTCAGCTTGGCTTCTTCCGCCAGTTTTTGTTCCTTGACTTTGGCTTCCCGTTCGGCTTCCTGTTGCTTTTGTTTTTCCAACTGCTTTTGTTTCTCGGCTTCCTTTTGCCTTTCCAGCTCGGCCTGTTTCTGCTTTTCGGCTACTTCCTTTTGCTTGTCCAATTCGGCCTGCTTCTGTTTTTCCGCGGCTTCCCTGGCTTTTCTTTCCTCCAGAGCCCGCCGTTCCTTGGCCTCCTCCAACTTTTTTTCCTCTTCCCTGCGCTTGGTTTCTAGCGCCTCCTGGCGCTTTTGTTCAGCCTGGGCCTCCTGCTTACGCTTTTCGGCGGCTTCCAAGGCTTTCTGCTCTTCCAATACCCGCTGCTTTTTTGCCTGCTGCAGGGCTTGTTCCTCGACCTTGCGCGCTTCTTCCAAATGCTGCTGGCGCTCGACTTCAGCCTGCCGTTTATTTTCTTCGTTTTGCTTCAGACGCTCGGCTTCGGCATCGATTGCCGCACCATCGAGTACGGTAGCCTCGATAATTTCGGCCGGCGGCGCAGTTTGAGCATTATCGCTATCGGTCAGGAAGCTGATACTGAACAGCAGCACAATCAATATGTGCAGTGCCACCGCCAAAACAAACGAAGGTTTGAAATTTCTCATGATTCTGACGTTATTTGCTCTCAGGCGGCGGCGAAGTCATCAAGCCCACTTTCGGCGCACCGGTTTTTTTCAGTTCCACCATGACCTTGACAATACTGCCGTAGTCGACTTCATGGTCACCGCGCACGTAAAGCTGCGCCTTCGGGTTGTTCCGGAACACCGCTGCCACCCTGGTTTTGACGGTGTCGACATCGACCGGGGTATCCGCTTCTTCATCGCCGTTACCGATGTCGACATACAGACTGCCGTCTTTTTTAATCGAGACGATGACCGGGGCCTGGTCTTGCAAGTCGACCGATTCGGCTTCGGCTTGCGGCAAGTCGACATCGACCCCGGTTTGCACCAGCGGCGCCGTGATCATGAATATCATCAACAACACGAAAGTAACGTCGATATAAGGCACGACGTTAATTTCCGCCATCGGTCCGCGCCGTTTGCGCGATTTACGGTTGCTGCCGCCTACGTTCATTTGCTGTGCGCCTGTCTTTGCAGAAGGACGACGAATTCGTCGATAAACAACTCGTAACGGCCGGCCAAACGGTCCAGCCGGGTCGAGAAGCGGTTGTAGGCGATAACAGCCGGAATCGCGGCAAACAAACCGATTGCGGTCGCGATCAGCGCTTCGGAAATGCCAGGTGCGACGTTTGCTAGGGTGGCATTTTTAATTTCGCCCAAAGCCCGGAACGAATTCATGATGCCCCATACGGTACCGAACAAGCCGATGTAAGGACTGGTCGAGCCGACCGTTGCCAGGAACGGCAGGGTTTCGTCCAACCGGTCCAATTCGCGGGCCAGCTCGATACGCATCGCCCGCTGCGCGCTTTCGACCTGAACCACCGGCTCGACGTCACCTTTTTGGCGCATTCTGGCAAATTCGCGATAGCCGGCCAGAAAGATTTTTTCGATCCCTTCCGGCTCGAAACGGTCGCTGGACATTTTTTTGTACAACTCCGCCAGACCGACGCCGGACCAGAACTCGTCCTCGAAATCGTCGGTGATCTCGATAGCCTGTTTCAACTCTTTCCGTTTGGAGAAAATGAAAGTCCACGAAGCAATCGACGCCGACAGCAGTATGAACATGACAAACTGCACGACAAAACTGGCTTCTTTGACCAGTGTCAGAATGGATAAATCGGTATTCATCAGCTTAATTGTTCCAAAATAACGGTGGGAATTGGTTTGGGTTTCATGGTTTGCGCATCGAGACAGGCGATCCTGACCTCCCCGGCACACAGAATTTGTTGTTGGCGGGTAACGGCCTGTTCAAAAGTAAGGTTGGTTTTTTTGATTTCAATGACTTTGGCGCTGACCGCCAATTGTTCGTTAAATCGGGCCGGTTTCAGATACTCAATCTTGACCGAGCGCACTACAAAAATAACGCCTTGCTCGGCAATCAATGCGTCTTGTTCGAATCCGTAACTGCGCAAAAATTCGGTTCGGGCCCGTTCGAAAAATTTAAGGTAGTTTGCGTAGAATACGACACCGCCGGCATCGGTATCCTCGTAATACACCCTGACCGGCCAGTTGAATTCCGCCGCATTGAACAGTCCTAACGTCATAGGCTAAAAATATCGTCGCTACCTGGCGCGCTTTTGGGCTGAGGCAATCCGAAATGGCTGTAAGCCTTGTGCGTGGCGACACGGCCTCGCGGCGTGCGCATGATGAATCCCTGCTGCAGCAAATACGGCTCTAATACATCCTCAACCGTACCACGCTCTTCGCTGATAGCCGCTGCCAATGTATCCAAACCCACTGGACCACCCTGGAAATTTTCGATCATCGCCAGCAGCAATTTGCGGTCCAGCATATCGAAGCCTTGCGGATCAATTTTGAGCATTTCCAGAGCCTGAGAGGCAATTTCGCGCGTCACCACGCCGCTCCCTTTCACCTCGGCAAAATCACGCACCCGGCGCAACAAACGATTGGCAATGCGCGGCGTGCCGCGTGAACGGCAGGCAATTTCATCTGCACCGCCGCCATCCATGCCGATACCTAACATTTGTGCGGACCGCTTGACGATACTGGACAGCTCCTCGACAGTGTAGAACTCCAAGCGCTGGACGATACCGAAGCGATCGCGCAATGGCGAAGTCAATAATCCAGCACGAGTAGTGGCACCGATCAATGTAAACGGCGGCAAATCCAGCTTGATCGAGCGCGCGGCAGGGCCTTCGCCTATTATAATATCAATCTGGTAGTCTTCCATAGCCGGATACAGCACCTCCTCCACCGCAGGATTCAGCCTGTGGATCTCGTCGATGAACAAGACATCGTGCGCCTGCAAATTGGTCAATAAAGCCGCCAAATCTCCGGCTTTATCCAGCACCGGCCCGGAGGTCTGCCGAATATTGACGTTCATTTCGGTGGCTACGATATTGGCCAACGTAGTTTTACCCAGTCCGGGCGGTCCGAATATCAGCACATGATCCAACGCTTCGGCACGGCTGACTGCAGCCTGAATGAAGATTTCCATTTGTTGGCGCAATTCGCGCTGGCCGACGTAATCTTTCAAGCGTTTCGGCCGAATCGCCCGATCGACTCTTTCCTCGTCGTTACTACCCAGCGCAGTGACCAAACGGTCGCTTTCTATCATTTAACCGCTCCGCGCAGTGCCGCGCGAATGATATCTTCACAACTGCTATCGTCGCTGGCAACGGCCTGGGCCATCCGCGCCGCATCCTGCGGTTTGTAGCCCAACGCGCACAACGCGCTGATGGCCTCCTGTTTTGCAGACTCTTTGGCGACATAGGTTTGGCCACTACCTGAATCGCGCGCGCTAAATTTGTTTAGGTCCGGCAAGCGCCCGCGCATCTCCACGATCAAACGTTCGGCGGTCTTTTGGCCGACGCCAGGCAAGCGCACCAAGGCCTTGACGTCATTGTCGTCGATACAGCGGTAAAACGCCTCTGTCGTCTGTCCGGACAATATGGTCAACGCCAATTTGGGTCCTATCCCGTTAAGTTTGATCAGCGCCCGAAACAAACTTCTCTCGCCTTCGCTGACAAAACCGAACAAAATATGCGCGTCTTCCCGTACGATCAAATGGGTATGTAAGCGGACTTCCTCGCCCAGCGCCGGTAAATCGTAAAAGGTATTCATCGGTGCTTCGACTTCATAGCCAACGCCCTGCACGTCCAGCAATAACTGCGGCGGCGCCTTGTGGATCAGCTTGCCACGCAAAAAACCGATCACGCCCCCACCTGCTGCAGGCGTTTCGCGGTTTCCTGGTAATGGCTATGGCACAGACTGACCGCCAACGCATCGCTGGCATCGATTTGTAGCTCGCCTTGAATATTCAACAAAATTTTCACCATATGCTGCACTTGCAACTTGTCTGCGTTGCCTTTGCCGACCAGCGCCTGTTTGACTTGCCGAGCGGCATATTCAAACACCGGTAGCTGCCTGTTCATCGTCGCGCAAATTGCCGCTCCGCGGGCTTGGCCGAGCTTCAAGGCCGAATCGGCGTTCTTGTGCATGAAAACCTGCTCGATCGCCATCTGCTCCGGACTATACAACTCTATAATCTGGCTCACGCCATCGAAGATTTGTTGCAACCGCTCCGGAAAATTATCGGACTGCACCCGAATGCAACCGCTAGCCAAGTATTTGACGCCGCGCGGCGAGGTTTCGACCACGCCGTAACCGGTAATTCTCGAGCCGGGGTCTATGCCTAGTATCCTGACCAATCGCTTAACCGCCGCTTAATGTCAAAGCAGATTAACCGATCGCGGCCATAATTTCGTCGCTGATGTCGGCATTCGAATAGACGTCTTGGACGTCGTCCAAATCTTCCAAGCGATCGATCAACTTCAGCATTTTCTCAGCCGCCTCGGCGTCTAACTCGGTTTTAGTGTCGGCATGCATTGTGACTTCCGCGCTTTCCGGCTCCAATCCAGCAGCGACCATGGCTTCTTTGACATTCAGATAATCCTCCGGCGCCGTAAACACATCGATCGAACCGTCGTCGTTGCTCACGACATCCTCGGCCCCCGCCTCCATCGCCGCTTCCATCACCGCATCTTCGTTTACCTCGTCGGAAAAACTGATAATGCCGACCTTACGGAAAAGATATGCCACGGAACCGTCCGTACCCAAGTTGCCGCCATGCTTGGAAAAAGCGTGTCGCACGTCGGCTACGGTGCGATTACGATTATCGGTCAGGCAATTGACCATGACCGCGGTGCCGCCGGGGCCATAACCCTCGTAGCGCACGTGTTCGTAATTATCACCGTCGAGTGCGCCGATGGCTTTTTTGATGGTGTTATCAATGGTGTCCCGCTTCATGTTGGCACCAAGCGCCTTGTCGATAACCGCGCGCAAGCTGGGATTATTGGCAACGTCGCCGCCCCCCGGACCTTTGGCCGCTACAGTAATTTCCCGGATCAGTTTGGTAAAAATCTTGCCCCGTTTGGCGTCTTGCGCACCTTTACGATGCTTGATATTCGCCCACTTACTATGCCCTGCCATTGTATCTCTCTGAATCCTCTAAAAAATTTGCCGATTTTACCATCGCAAACCCGGCTTATCGAGCTTCGTTATAGCACGTGCGGCAAAACGGCCGTTAGCGACGCATCGGCGACGTAGCAATCCGCTTGTTCTTCCACCAAAGGCCGGCGGACCACGCCACCAAACCCAATCATATAAGCACCGGCCTGCTTAGCCTCCAGATCGGTCTTGCCATCACCTATCATCACCAAGGCTGAATGGTGCATTCTAAGCCTTCTGCAGACTCTAGCCTTGCCGCCGCTGACGGCTAACGGCGAATGCCGGGCAAAATCCGAATACCCGCCGTCGGCGTCGAACTCGATATCGACCGCATGCACGTGCTGCTCCGGAATCCCCAGCCGTTCCGCCAACGGCAAAATCGCTTGCCGCAATCCTCCGCTGATAATATGGATTTGTTTGGCATTCGCTTGTAACGCGGCAACGGTTTCGGCAACGCCGTCGACCAACTCGGAAATGTACAAGGCGGCCAACCAATCTATCGCCGCTTTGTCCGGTTTGATCAATTCCAAGCGTTTGGCATAAACCTCTTCCAACGCCAATTCGCCATTCATCGCCGCATCTGTCAACGCCGCCACTTCATCGAATATCCCATTACGCCGGGCCAACTCGTCTATCCCTTCGATCCGGCTCAAGGTACTGTCACAATCAAAACAGACTACGTCAAAACTCATAATACGATTTGCCTCGCCGTATGCACTGCCGGCACTTCGCATACTGCTTTCAATACTTGTTCGTTCAAAGGGTCGGAAACGCTGATCACCATCATCGCCAATTGGTTTTGGTCGGCGATACTGACCTGCATCCGGGTGATATTGATATTGGCCGTGCCCAATATCGAACTGATCGCCGCAATCACACCCGGCTTGTCGTCATGCCGGGTAATCAACAATGCCCCCTCCGGCACGACTTCGATTTCGAAGTGGTTGATACCGACCAACCGGGGATGCTGATGTCCGAGCAAGGTACCGGACAGAGATACTTCCTTATCCGCACAATGCCCGGTGATTTTAATCAACGATTGATAGCCTTCAGCGTATTCGGTCTGTGATTCAACCAGCGCAACACCCTGGCGTTTGGCGATATTTTCGACGTTGACCCGGTTGACTGGAGTCGAAAGCTGACCTTTAAACAAACCTACCATGGCTTCCGCCGATATCGGCCTGATTTTGACTTGGGCCGCTTTACCGAAAACGGCAACATCCAGTTTTTCGATCGGCCGGTCGATTAAACCCACCAAAACCTTACCCAGAATATTCGCCAAGTTCATAAATGGCTGCGCCTCGTTCAGCTCTTCGGCTGACAGTCTAGGTAGATTCAAGGCATTAACCGCTTCGCCGGTTTGCAGGTATTTGACAACCTGACGCGCAATTTCTACGCTGACTGCAATTTGCGCTTCTTTGGTGGACGCTCCAAGGTGAGGAGTAAACACAATATTATCCAAACTCAACAAAGGGGAATCGGCCGGTGGCTCGTTTTCATAAACGTCCAAGGCCGCGCCGGCAATACGCCCTTCCTTTAACGCGTCGTATAAAGCCGCTTCGTCGACCAAACCACCACGGGCGCAATTAATCAGTCTTGCCGACTTCTTCATCATGGCCAATTGTTGGTGGCCGATAATATTTTTAGTTTTTTCTAATAACGGACAATGCAGCGTCAAATAATCTGCCTGTTTAAGCAACGTATCCAGATCGACCATTTCCGCACCGTGTTTAGCGAAAACATCGGGGGCAACATAAGGATCGTAAGCAATTACCCGCATGCCTAAGCCATGTCCTCGCTGGGCGACGATCCGGCCGATCGTACCGAAACCCAAAATAGACAGCGTCTTGTGGGCAATCTCCGCACCCATCAGCTTGGCCCGCTCCCACTTTCCTTGTCGAACCGAGAGATTGGCCGCAGGCAGATTCCGGCTTAACGAGAAGATATGGGCGATCGCCAATTCCGCCGTGGTGGTCGCGTTCGCATCCGGCGTATTCATTACGATAACACCCTGTTCGGTAGCAGCCGCTAAATCGACGTTATCGACTCCAATGCCCGCTCGTCCAACCACTTTTAACTTGGTCGCGCACTGTAAAACCCGCCTCGTGACCTGGGTATCGCTTCTGATCAGCAATGCATCATATTCGGCAATCAATTCGCATAATTCATCTTCATCCAATCCGGTCTGAATATGAATTTGAATGCCTTCTTGAGCATTCAAAAAATTAACGCCGTCTTCCGCGAGCTTGTCGGAAATCAGAATTTTTTTCATAACAGAAACCACGATTGATGGGCAATTCGGCCATTTTAGCAGCTTTGTTATAATCGCCCCAAGACCAATCAAGTCGTCCCGAATTTAACGCCTATGCAACTAAAACCCGCACTTGGTGCAATTGTCGCTGTGAGCATGTTGGCGATAGTTTTTTGGCAACAAACTCATTTAGACCCCAAAGCCCCCGATGCCGAATTCACCACGCTAAGTGGCGAGCGAATTGTGCTCCGAGAATTGGGCGGTCAGCCAGTATTGATCACATTTTGGGCGACCGACTGCCGGGCCTGTATCGAAGAAATCCCGGATTTAATCGCTTTGCACCAACAATTCGCCAACAAGGGTTTGCAAATAATTGCGGTAGCGATGCCTTACGACATTCCCAGCCGAGTAAAGCAGTTGAGCGAAATGCGGAAATTGCCGTATGCAGTAGCCTTGGATATCGAAGGAGTCCATGCGAGGGCCTTTGGGGATGTATGGTTGACGCCCAGCAGTTTTTTGATTGGCCGGGAAAGGAATGTCGTTTCTCGGGTGACTGGTCGATTCAATTTAGCTGACTGGCGAGCACGAATTGCCGCAATGTAGTCGAATTGAACGACTCTCTAGGCGGATTAGCAGCCTTACGTGTCCCGTACCTGGATTGTAATGGTCAACAAAAACCGGACACCACATCAGGCAGCGTTTCTATAAAATTCCTGCTCGAATTCAAGCGGGGATTGATAGCCCAATGTTGAGTGCGATCGGCGGCCGTTATAAAAAGCCAAATAATCGATCACGCTCAGTTTTGCCGCTTCTTGGGTTTTGAATTTTTCGTAGTTGAGTTGCTCATGCTTCAAACTGCGAAAAAATCGTTCGGTTGGGGAGTTGTCCCAACAGTTGCCTTTGCGGCTCATGCTTTGTTGCATCTTCATCACCGCCAAATGTTGACGGTATTCACGACTCGCATACTGACTGCCACGATCCGAGTGATGCAGCAAGCCGGGTGGCGGTTTACGGCGCCAGAAGGCCATTTGCAAGGCCCGTGCGCAGAGCGAGGTGCGCATGTGATCGTCAATCGCCCAGCCCACGACTTGGCGGGAAAACAGATCGATCACTACCGCGACATAAAGCCAACCTTGCAGGGTCCATACGTAGGTAATATCGGTCGTCCATACTTGATTGGGCTTAGCCACTTGGAATTGCCGAT
>NZ_PPPU01000011.1 GCF_006483455.1 Methylomonas koyamae | reverse complement strand
GACAAGCTCAGCCCGAACGGAATGCCAGTGTTAAATAGGGCTCGCTTAAGAAGAACCGCTGACTTTAGTTGACGAGCCCGTTTCATAATCGATTTTTAATGGCAATCGTGGTCGTAAATACTTTGCGTAACAAGTAGTCGGACGGTGTGACCGTTTCGCCAGTGTCTGCGACATCGCCGTCTGCGTTTGTGTCGATAGCGTACTGCTGTGGGGAACTGGTAAGCCCTTGTTCGTCTTGACGGGAGACCATTAATAAGCTGACGCGAATGCCTAAAACTTTCGACCAATCGGTCACATTGGTGGCTGTAACGTATGCATCGACCGCACCGTCGGTCCCGGTGTCTACCGCATACGAAATTTGCATGTCCTGCACGCCTTCGATCAGTTCTTCGGCGGTATTGGTCGGAGCGCCACCGGATGTCGATAAAACTTGGCGATACAACGACGGTTCGTTGCTGCTATTAAGGCGAATGTGATAAGTCGTAGCACTTAACCGAAATATTCTCGAGCCGGCATCGAACGTATCGCTAGTACCGTCCGGACAAGAACCAATCGGATTGCCGAGTCCTTTTCGGCTATTTCCGCTACTGCATGGGGTAACGGCATTATGCTGAATCAGACTATGGCCGCAATTGCCATTACTGTTATAAGTGCATTCTTTGGTATTTTGAAACACCGCTATGCGCGAGCAGTTTGCTTTGGCAGCAATAAGAATCTGGCCTTGCTTGATATCGTGATTGGCGGTCAGAGTAAATTGCGGCGGATTCGACGTCGGAGTATGAGCGGATACGATGTATTCTTGAGTATTGTCGGAATGGAGGATAGTTAAGGCGTCGCCGGCGACAACGTTTCCGACCACACCGGTCACTCCTGCCGGAAAAGCGCTCCAGGCCGCCGCGGTGGCTTTTTCGTAACCTATTAAGGGTTGAGCTATCAGATTTTTGTCCCAATCGGTACTGTTGACCAGAACATTGATATCCCCGCCAGCTGCTGCGTTGACTGGACAGCCCCGAAATCCCGTCATGCGAATGTCTTTTGCAATAATGTTAAAAGCGGTACGGGCACCTTCCTGCATCCGCGCCAAGGCGTCCTGGCTGCGGAAACTCTGCCGGGAGCCGAGTAATACGTATCCGATTGCCGCTATGATGACCAGGCCGATAGTCAGCGAAATCATGAGCTCGATCAATGTCACACCCGACATGGTGCGGGAGGCAGACGGCAAATGTGGTAATGTCCGCTGGGAACTCATATAAGGCTTTGGGTGGTAAATGTTGTAGGCGTAATCGTTCCATCGGCTGCGCCTTTGACTACTTCACTCCAACGTATGTTAATGGTGACGTTGCCTCCACCGTCAACTGTTACCTGACCGTCTCCGTTAGGCAACGAGTTTTCTAAATTTGTTTTCCAGTTCCTTAATTCCACATTCTGAATCTCTGTACCGCTGGGCACGCTTCCACTTGGGCTACTGCCGGCAGGGGCAAAGTTGATCGTAAAATTTCCGGCAACTGCCTGAGCACGATTCAGTCTTAGACGTTCCACTATGTCGTAACTTAATAGTGTCGCTTGACTCCTGAGAAACGCACTGTGGCTGGCTTTTGCCGACAATGCTATGACACCTGCTTGACCCAGTAGGCCCAGCGAAACAATCAGCATGGTTACGAGGACTTCGATCAGGCTGGCACCGTGTTGGTTGGTAAGCTTGGATAAGTTTTGCTCTGTACTGGCGCTTAACATAAGAAATTTGCCGCTCGGATTAAGGAGATGTACAAGATGTCAGTCCGTCTGGAATTCCGTCATGGTCGGCATCTTGGCCAAGGCGGACGCGTCCGGTACTGCTCACAATGATGCGTTTTGCTGTGCCTTGCTCTGGGGTATTGTTACCGTCAGAGTTGTCGCAAATAGCGAAAGACCCAAAAGTATTGCTTTCCCCGGTGGGGCTGTAGCTAATATAGTCGGCGAAATTGTTACCTCTTAACGTGTAATTGGTGGGCAAAGACTCGTAAGTTTTCAGACTACAGTCCTCGTCGTCCTCGCATAGTTTTTTATCGTTATCTTGGTTAAAGACGTTTGTTTTGCTTGACGACGAGCGATCTACGTCAACAAACACCTGCCATCCCTCTTCCCAGTTCGTACCGGTTTTGCGCACGACGACAATCCTTCCGCGCTTTACAGCTTCGCTACGGGCAAAACTTAACGAAGTAATAAATTGATTCGCTGCAGCGGTTAGCCGACTGCTTCTGATTGCCGCGGTAAAGCTCGGAACCGCGACTGCCGACAATATGCCGACGATCGTTACCACTATCAGTAGTTCGATCAGGGTGAATCCTGCGGCAGCTCTGAGTTTGCTCATAGGGGGGAGTGAATCCGGGTTTTCTTGGGCGGTATATTGCGAGGCCTGTTGGAAGATAGCACAGGATCAAACAAAGTTATGAGAGCTGAAACAAAATTCGGCGCGACCTCGCAAGATCGGATTTCAGTAACTACACTCTTGTAGGAGCTTGACTACACTTCCTGCGTCTGGGAATTGGAGTAACGCTCGGCGGAGCCAAAACGGCAATTTCGACTACGTTTTTTACTGTGACTCAAAACTGGAGGAAATAATTGTGGCGACGATTCTTGCCGTAGACGATTCGGCATCGATGAGACAAATGGTGGCGTTTACTCTGAAGGGGGCCGGCTACAGCGTAGTGGAAGCGGTCGATGGTGTGGATGCTTTGAACAAAGCCAAAGGGCAGGCTTTCGATTGTGTGGTGACCGATGTCAACATGCCCAACAAGGATGGAATCCAATTGATCAGAGAACTGCGGGCGCTGCCCAACTACAAGTTCACGCCGATGTTGATGTTGACGACGGAAGCGGGGTCAGACAAAAAGCAACAGGGTAAGGATGCCGGAGCAACCGGCTGGATCGTGAAGCCGTTCAATCCTGATCAGTTACTGAAAACGATCAAGAAAGTGATGGGCTGAAGTCCAACGGCATCTTGACAGTCATTTTTGGGTGGTTGTATGGCAATCGATATGGCGCAATTTCATCAAGTGTTCTTCGAAGAAAGTTTCGAAGGATTGGATGCGATGGAATCCGGCTTGCTGAACATGGATACCGGCGATGTTGATGCCGAAGAGATCAATACTATCTTCCGTGCAGCCCACTCCATAAAAGGCGGTAGCGGCACATTCGGCTTTAACGCGGTGTCCGATTTCACCCACGTGATGGAGACCTTGCTCGACGAAATGCGCGACGGTCGGCGTAAAGTGACGCAACCGGCCGTAGACGTTTTACTGGGTTCGGTCGATTGCTTGCGCGATATGTTGCAATCGATCCAGATCGGCGCCGAAATCGATCAGGCGACGGTCTCGGCCCACAAGCAAGCCTTGGATAACGAGTTGCGTAATGCCGGGCAGCCGGCCGGCGACCCTAGGGGCGTAATCGCTCAGCCGATCCTACAGCAACCCGCTCCGCAGCAGACTGATACTGCGGAACTGAGCGGTTGGTCGATCGCGTTCAGCCCGCATCTGAACTTACTCAAAACCGGCAATGAACCGGTAAGGATGTTCAGAGAATTAGCCGCTCTGGGAGAACTAACGACAACGGTTGATTTACAAGGCGTACCCAGTCTTTACGATCTGGATCCTGAAGAATGCCATTTGTCCTGGAAATTACACGTCGCGGGAAACATCCCGGCCGGCGAAATCGACGAAATTTTCGATTGGGTGGAAGACCACTGCGATTTGGCCAAGCAGCCCATCCGTCGGCCAGACGCGGTGCACGTTGAGCAACCGGTTGATATTCCGGCAGTGACTGCCAGCGTGGCGGCGGTCGAAGCCAAGCCTGAGGCGGAGCCGGGAAACGAAAGCGGCGCTCAAGCGGCAGATGCTAAATCGGCCAAAAAAGACGATGGGAAAGTTGCCGGCAAAGGCTCAAGCTCGATTCGGGTCGATACCGGTAAGATCGACACCTTGATTAATATGGTTGGCGAACTAGTCATCACTCAATCGATGTTGAGTTTGTTGGGCGAGCACTTTGAAATCAACAAGCTTGATCAGCTAAAAAACGGCTTATCGCAATTGGAGCGTCACACGCGCGAATTGCAGGAAAGCGTAATGAATATTCGGATGCTGCCAATCAGCTTCGTATTCAGCCGGTTTCCGCGTTTGGCGCATGACATCAGCAGTAAGCTGGGTAAAAAAATCGAGCTTCGATTGGTCGGCGAAAATACCGAAGTGGATAAAACCGTCGTCGAGTTGCTGAGCGATCCTCTGGTACATCTGGTCCGCAACAGCCTGGATCACGGTATCGAAATGCCCGAAGTGCGCGTTGCGGCCGGCAAACCCGAAACCGGCACGGTCACCCTGGAGGCGTACCACCGCGGCGGAAATATCGTGATTGAAGTTTCGGACGACGGCAAAGGTTTGGACAAAGAAAAGCTGCGCGCCAAAGCGGTCGAAAAAGGCTTGATTGATGCCGATGCCGTACTGAGCGAAAAACAGACATACGAATTGATCTTCATGCCTGGTTTTTCTACGGCGGAAAAATTGACAGACATCTCCGGCCGCGGCGTCGGTATGGATGTGGTGAGGCGTAATATTCAAGCCTTGGGCGGCGATATCGAAATCTTGTCGGAGTTGGGTAAGGGCTCGACTATCTCGATCCATTTGCCGCTGACCTTGGCGATTTTGGACGGCCAATCGATCGCGGTGGGCGACGAGACCTACATTTTACCGTTGGGCTCGATTATTGAATCCCTGCACGTCAGAGAAGAGTTTATTAACCGGGTGGCCGGGAAGGGCGAGACCTTTTTGCTGCGGGGCCAATATCTGCCGGTGATCCGCATTCACGAGATCTTTAAAGTACCCAGCGCCAAAAATACCAAATTGACCGAAGGATTAATCGTTGTGGTTGAGGGGCAAGGCGCACGCTGCGGATTGTTTGTTGACGACTTGCTGGGCCAACAGCAAGTCGTGATTAAGTCGCTCGAAGCCAATTATCGGCGGATCGAAGGCGTCTCGGGGGCGACCATCCTCGGCGACGGCTCGGTTGCGTTAATTTTGGATATTCCAGGATTGGTCCGATTATCAAATCAATAATTGCTGCGAATTAAATATGACTCATAACGTCGAAACGATTACCTCCGAACAGGCGGAAGCCATCAATCAGGAACATCTGTTGCAGTTTTTGAGTTTTACCCTGGGTCGGGAAGAATACGGAGTCGATATTTTAAGGGTTCAGGAAATCAGGAGCTGGGAACCCGTGTCGCGTATTCCGAACGTCCCCGCTTACGAAAAAGGCGTCGTTAATCTGCGCGGTGCGATCGTACCCATCATCGACTTACGAGAGCGGTTTCAACTCGGACGCTGCGAATATACCGCGCTTACGGTGGTGGTGGTGCTACAGGCTAAAGTTGCAGACCGGACTAGAATTATGGGCGTGGTGGTCGATGCGGTTTCCGACGTAGTGGACGTCAATAAAAAACAGATTCAAACCGCACCCGATTTTGGGGCCAAGGTCAGTACCGAGTTCATAACCGGTCTGGCTTCAGTCGGCGGCCGGATGGTTATGCTGTTGGACGTCGATAAACTACTCAGTCTCGATGGTGTAAATGATGAAAATGACAATTCGAACAAATAAAGCAAGAAAATTAGCGGCTAAGGAGCGTTCAAAATGAAGATAAACCATCCGGTAACCGACCGTGAAGTGTTGATGAAAGAAGGCACCATCCTGGTTACTAAGACCGATTTAAAAGGTCGGATTGTCGACGTTAACGAAGCCTTTGTCGAAATCAGCGGATTTTCGAGAGAGGAATTGCTCGGCCAGAACCACAATATCGTTCGCCACCCGGATATGCCGCCGGAAGCGTTCGCCGACTTGTGGAGTACGATTTCCAAAGGTAAGCCTTGGCGGAATTTAGTGAAAAATCGCTGTAAATCAGGCGATTACTATTGGGTGGAAGCAAACGTTTCGCCTGTTTTCGAGCAAGGCAAGGTCACCGGTTACGTCTCCGCCCGCTATGCACCGAGTCGGGAGCAAATCCGCGCGGCAGAGCTTTTGTACGACAGAGTCCGTAATAAGAAGAGCCAGATCAGATCGGATCGGTTTGTCGATAAGATCAATTTCGTCAATCGGCTGAACATAACCGCCAAACTGGTGTTATTCGCGCTGCTGTTGCTGCTGCCCGGCGCGGTTTTGCTGGGGATGGTCAACCAAGACAAAAACGCCGACATCGAATTCGCCAGAAAAGAAATCCGCGGCGTAGATTATCTAAAATCGTTGAAACATTTGCTTGTCGAATTGACCGAACATCGAGGAGCAAGCTATCTGGCCTTGTCTGCGGCCGGCAATCGCGACTCCGCCGCATTGAGCCAGTCTGGCAAACGGGTTGCCGACGCGATAAAAGCAGCGGATGCGGTAGATGCCGAGTTTGGCGCTGAATTCAACAGCACCGAAGCTTGGCAAAAAATCAAGAGTGATTGGGCGCTACTCGAGCCGCAAAACGCTGCGCAGCTGACTGCGCAAGCCAGTTTGGCTAAGCACAGCGAGTTGGTTGAGAACGTTACCAAGCTGATGATTCATGTTAGCGACCAGTCGAACCTGACGCTCGATCCCGAGGTAGGCACCTATTATGTGATGAATGTTGTCTCGATACGGCTACCGGAATTAATCGACCATGTCAGCGAGCACATGGCGAATGCGGTTGTATTCGCAAAAGCCGGGACTAGTCTGGACCCGCAAGCCAAAATCGAAATGGCCGTGGTCGACCAGCATATTGGCGAAAGGCTTGGAGAAACCGAACATGATTTGGCGGTGGCGTATGCCGCCGATGCAGAAGCGAAAACGGCGCTGGCCGACAAACAGGAGATAATGTTTGGCGACACCGCAAAGTTTTCCGATTTGATCGAACAAAATTTATATCTGGCGTCGGCGGTGAACGTTTCGCCGGACCGCATCGCGGCTTCCGGTGCGTCGGCCTTGCAAGCGGTGAATGCCTTATACGATGCCGCAAGTCCGTTATTGAGAAGCATGTTGCAGAAACGGGTCGATGGACTGGAGCAGGAAAAATATCGTCAGTTCGCAGCGGTAAGCGGATTGATAGTGATCGTAGCGCTGATCGGGTTCGCGATTGTCCGCCACATCACTTCGAATCTGCGTACTGTGAAAGGGGTATTTGCCAAAATCACGGAGGGTAATTTCCGTAGCACCATTCACTTGGACGGGCACGACGAACTGGGCGATTTACTACGCAGCTTGCAAATGATGCAAGTCAATCTGAATGTCGACATTTCCGACACACGGGAACGAGCCATAAAAGCCACTCGCGTCGAACGGGCCTTGGATAACGTCAGTTCGTGCGTGATGTTGGCGAATAGTAACTTGGAAATTATCTACATGAACAGAGCGGTAGCGGAGTTGTTCAAAAACGCCGAGCAGGATATTCGGCAGCAGTTACCTCGCTTCGATTCGGCTAAATTGATGGGGGCAAATATCGACCAATTTCATAAAAATCCGAGCCATCAGCGCGGTATGTTGGCCAAATTGGAATCGACTTACAAATCAGGCCTGGAAATCGGTAGCCGCCATATGAATATTATCGCCAATCCGGTCATAGATGCAGAAGGCAACCGGATCGGCACCGTAGTCGAGTGGCTCGATAGAACCCACGAAGTGAAGATCGAACGCGAAATAGCGGACATCGTCGAGGCGGTAAAAGTTGGAGAACTCTCCAGTCGAATCGAGTTGGGCAACAAGCAAGGCTTTTTTGCCTCGCTCAGTGCAGGCATTAACGAATTGACCGACGTTATCGAAAACGTATTCAGCGATATCGGCAGCACAATGCAGAGTATGGCGGAAGGTGATTTGACCAATCGTATCGATCGCGATTACCGGGGCACCTATTTGAAATGCAAGAACGACATCAACAGCACGATAGACAAATTGAACGAGATATTCGGCCAAGTCAGCGAGTCGGCGCATTTTATCAATAACTCCTCGCAAGAAATTGCTAGTGGAAACAATAACTTGTCGCACCGCGCCGAGCAGCAGGCGGCCAATCTGGAGCAAACGGCTGCCAGCATGGAGCAACTGACCAGTACGGTGAAAAACAATGCCGATAATGCTCAGCAAGCCAACTTGGTAGCCAATAACGCCAAAGATCTGGCCGAAAAAGGCGGAAACGTGGTTAAGGCTGCCGTATCGGCCATGCAAGAGATCAACGAAAGCAGCAATAAAATTGCCGACATCATCGGTGTCATCGACGAAATTGCATTCCAGACCAATTTGTTGGCATTGAACGCGTCGGTGGAAGCTGCCAGGGCCGGAGAACAAGGACGCGGTTTCTCGGTGGTGGCGACCGAGGTTAGAAATCTGGCGCAGCGCAGTGCGACGGCAGCCAGAGAAAGTAAAGAACTGATTCAAAACAGCGTGCAAAAAGTTCGGGCCGGAACCGAGTTCGTCAATGAAACCGGCAAGGCGCTCACCGAAATCGTTGCCGGCGTCAAAAAAGTGGGAGACATTGTGGCCCAGATAGCGGACGCCAGTGTCGAGCAGTCTGCCGGTATCGGTCAGGTCAACCAAGCCGTGGCGCAGATGGATGAGATAACCCAGCAAAATGCTGCATTAGCCGAAGAAGCTTCGGCGGCAAGCGTATCGATGAGCGATTTGTCCACCAATATGGTCGAGATGCTCGCTTTCTTTAAAACCGACAAAAACATTGGTCAACAACCTGTTGCGCAGCGTGGACATAGCCCCACGGTCGCCCGGGCGGAGGTAGTGCGTAGCGCTCCTGTTGCGGCTCCAGCCGCAAATACGCAGCCTGCCTTTGCCTCTAAATCGAACGATGCGGATGACGAGTGGCAGGATTTTTGAGGGTGTTGCAAACATTATCGAGCGATCGGCGAGGACGATGAGCCATGGCAACCAATAAGCAGGTTGAACAATTTCTGACGTTCGAACTGGCGGGAGACGCTTACGGTATCGATATCTTGAAAGTCCAGGAAATCCGGGGTTGGGAACCGATCCGTAAGATTCCGAATACACCGGCTTTCGTCAAAGGTGCGCTGAATCTGCGCGGGACCATTGTGCCGATTATCGATTTGCGCGAGCGGTTTCAGATGGAAAAAGTCGAATACACGCCGGTGACGGTGGTGATTGTCATGAGTATCCAAACCGCAGCCGGAACCACTGTGATGGGGGTCGTTGCCGATACCGTGTCCGACGTGTTGGATATTAATCCGGCGGATATTAAAAACGCGCCGAATTTGGGGACTAAAATCAATACCGAATATATGCGAGGCATGTATGTCGGCAAAAAACACATGGTGATGCTGTTGGATGTCGACAAATTGCTGAATCCGGAAGAGTTCATCAATATCGCCAATTTGCAATGAAGGCGAAAGTCATAGCCGTACTGAATCAGAAGGGCGGTGTTGGCAAAACCACGACTTCGGTCAATTTGACCCACGCTTTGGCCAGATCCGGAAAGGCAGTAACTGTGATCGATCTCGATCCGCAGAGCCACTTGGCGGTGTCGCTGGGAATCGTCGGGCCGCAGCCGCAAGGGGGGATCGATGAAGTGATGCTGAATGGCGGTTCGTTACAGAGTCGATGCATTCCGGCCAGAAAAAATTTGAATCTGGTGGTCTCCGGCCCACGCCTTCAAGAAATCGAGCAACTAAGCGACGGCGATTCCTGTCGCGGCGATTTACTGCGCAAGGCTTTGGAACATTCGGATCCGGATCAGGACTTTATTTTCATCGATTGTCCGCCGTCTTCGGGCGTGCTGGTCGCGAATGCCTTGTTCGCCGCCGACGAAATTTTGATTCCGATGACCAGCGATTATCTCGTTCTTCAAGGCTTGTCGCATTTGATGGGGACCATCAAGAAATTCGAGGCGGCGTTGCAACGGCAGTACCGTTTTTCGTTGGTAATGTCGCGTTACATACCGACGCGGCGGTTATCCGCAGATGTATTGGATCTGGTTAAAAACTATTTCCCCGGCAAAATTCTGGCGACACCGATCAGGGAGACGGCGTTGCTGGCCGAGTGCCCGAGTTTTGGTAAGACTATTTTTGAGTATCGTCCAGGCTGCCGTTCGGCACGGGATTTTGCCGAATTGGCCAAAGACTTTTTGGAAAATAGGGTGATGTAATGGCTGAAAATGGCGAAAACAGTTTAATTGGCTACGATCCGTTAGCCTGGATGCGAACCTTGGGTCCTGAGGAGCAAGCCGCTGAGGCGATGCCGGCGGCTTTACCCGCCGATGGCGAGGACGCCTTGACATCGGTAACGGAAGCCGCCGATACCATCGTCTCCGATACGGCGTCAACCGACCAACTATCTGAATCCGTGCCGCAAACGTCGGCTAAAGGTAGCTTGGCGTTGGAACCGTTGTTGAATATACAGGGCGTCGCCGATTTGCATCAAAATTTGATGCAAATGTTAAGCCGGTACGATGCGATCGACATAGACGCCTCGGCGGTGGCCAGCATCGACACGTCGACTCTTCAATTGCTGGTGATCCTGAAACGGACGGCCGCAGGGTTGCAGAAAGTCGTGGCGATCGATTTTCCTTCGGATAAGTTTATCGAGGCGGCGGAGCTGTTAGGCGTCTCCGAAATGCTGGAAGTCGATACCGCAGCCTCCGGTTTTTTTTAAACGTTTCCGGTTCGCTATCGAATGGCTACAAGCAATATGGCAAGCAGTATTCGCGAATTCGAATATACTCACGCGGATTTCGATGTTCTTCGAAAAATTTCCCGCCAATATTCCGGCATATTAGTGCCGGACGACAAGTTCGACATGTTTTATTCCCGGCTAGCGAAACGGATTCGTCTGTTGGGTCTGAGCAGCTTTAAAGAATATTGTCAGTATCTCACCGACCATCCCGACACCGAGTTTACCGAGTTCATCAATGCGGTTACGACCAACCTGACTGCGTTTTTTCGGGAAAACCACCATTTCGAATATTTGAGTAGTACCGTGGTGCCTGAGCTTTTGAGAAAAAAAGCCGGGATCAAACAGGTCAAAATTTGGTCGGCCGGGTGTTCTACCGGTGAAGAGCCCTATTCGTTGGCGATAACGTTAAAAGAAAGGTTGCCGGCCGATTGGGATATAAAGATTCTGGCGACCGATCTCGATACCAATGTGTTGGCCACTGCCGCCAGCGGGGTTTATAGCGAAGAGCGCGTCACCGGTATTGCCGAGCAGCGATTAAAGCGCTGGTTTCAAAAAGGCAGCGGCCGGCAGGCGAACAAAGTGCGCGTCAGAGCCGAATTGCGTCAATTGATAACCTTCAGGCAATTGAACTTGATGCAGGAATGGCCGATGCGCGGCGGTTTCGACGCTATTTTTTGCCGGAACGTATTGATTTATTTCGACCGCGAAACCAAAGCCATGCTCGCAGAACGCTATGCCGGTTTGCTCGATACCGGCGGTTGTCTGTTTATAGGCCATTCGGAATCGTTGCATCAGCTCGATACCGCCTTCGATCCGATTGGAAACACTATTTACAGGAAAGCGCGCAAGTGACCCGTCATACAGTCGAAAAACCACCGATCGCCGGTTTCGAGGGCATAAACCGCTACTGGGATCAGGAAAACCAAATTATTGCCGCGAAATTGATGCCCGGCGACTACTATGTCACCGGTGCCGATGAAATGATCACCACTGTGCTGGGGTCTTGTGTGTCGGCATGTATTCGCGATTGCGAATCCGGAATCGGCGGTATGAACCACTTCATGTTGCCGGAGACCAGCCAAAATCGTTTGAATGCGCGCGACGAAGCCGTGGTGGGCAATGCCTTGCGTTACGGCAATTACGCCATGGAGCATCTGATCAACACCATATTGCAACATGGCGGGAAACGAAAGAATTTGGAAGTCAAGTTATTCGGCGGCGGCAAAATTATTGCTTCGCTGAGTGACGTCGGCGCTCGCAACGTGCAATTTGTGTTGGATTATGTCGATACGGAAGCGTTGAAGTTGGTTTCTCAAGACTTGGGCGATATCTATCCGCGTAAAGTCAATTTCTTTCCGCGTACCGGACGCGTCAGAATGAAAAAAATCAAAGACTTGCATAACCAGACCATTTTCCTGCGCGAGAAACAATACAGTTTCAGCATCAAAGACGCACCGGTTGAAGGCAGCGTCGAGTTGTTCTAGAGGCGAACATGGCAAAAATAAAGCTACTGATCGTCGACGACTCGGCCTTGATCCGGCAGATGCTGACGCAAATTTTTAACGAGGCCGGCGACATAGAGGTCGTCGGCACGGCCAGCGATCCGTTGATCGCTCGCGATAAAATCAAAGCGTTAAACCCCGATGTGCTGACGCTGGATGTGGAAATGCCGCGTATGGACGGTCTGACGTTTCTGAAGAATCTGATGCGTTTGCGGCCGATGCCGGTGGTGATGATTTCGACCTTGACCGAAAAAGGCGCCGAAGTCACCTTGGAGGCTTTGGCTTTGGGTGCCGTCGATTTTGTCGCCAAGCCCAAAGTTGACGTATCGCAAGGCTTAAGGGCTTATGCCGACGAAATCGTTAGTAAAATCCGGGTGGCGGCACAGGCCAGGGTAAAGGCTTTGGAAACGCCTAATCCCCGCGTAATTCCCAGCCATACCGACGGCTTGGCAAACACCGTGATGAAAAAACATTTCAAGACTACGCACAAAATCGTCGCATTAGGCTCCTCCACCGGCGGAACCGAGGCGGTCAAACACTTGGTGAGGACTTTGCCGCGGACCGCCCCCGCGATCGTGATTGCCCAGCACCTCCCGCTAGCCTTTAGCGCTTCGTTCGCCAAGCACGTCAATGATGCTACCGACATGACAGTGGGCTTGGCCGAGGATGGGCAGCCGATAATGCCAGGGCATGTCTACATTGCCCCCGGCGATCGCCACTTGCTGGTTGCCCGCGACGGTGCCCGCTACATTTGCCGCTTGGACGACGGTCCGCCAGTGAATCGGCATAGACCGTCGGTTGAAGTTTTGTTTCGTTCAGTAGCGCAAAACGTGGGCGGTAACGCCATCGGCGTGATGTTGACCGGAATGGGGGCGGACGGCGCCAAAGCCATGCTGGAGATGCGCGAGGCCGGGGCGATCAATATCGTGCAGGACGAGGCTTCCAGCGTAGTCTGGGGTATGCCTGGGGAGGCCTTCAAACTGGGTGCCGCGCATCATGTGCTATCCTTGAACCGAATAGCGGAAAAACTTTTAGCCCTGGCGGAATAGATCATATGGTGCAGTTTTTTAAGGATAACGGTGTTTTGATTGGCTTGACCGCTGTGGTGTTAGCGCTGCCGTTATTGATTGCCGATACCCAGGTGTATTGGGCTGCAACCGGATTGCTCAGTCTGCTGTGGATGTTCCGCACGTTTCGTATACAGGCAGCCGGCATGCTCCGGCAAGCCGCTCAAGGCGAGCAAAATGAAACGGACATATCCAGGGCGGTTGACAGTTATCTGATTCACCTGAGCGATTGCATCGAACAGGAAAGCAGCACTTTTCGCAGCGAGCTTAACCAATTGAAGGCGATGTTGGCGGATGCGGTCAGCACCATGTCCAATAGCTTCAACAATTTACATGCCTTGACCAGCGGCCAGTCAACGGTGGTTTGCTCGCTGGTATCGGATTTGGAAGATAGTGTTGAGCGGGACAGTGCGCATATCAATTTCACCAGTTTTACCCACGAAACCGATAAAGTTTTGCAATTTTTTATCGACCACATCGTGCAAATCAGTAAGCAAAGCGTGGAAATGGTCGCCGTGATCAACGACGTCGGCGACCACATGGCCCATGTCGAAAAATTACTGGGCGATGTGCAGAAAATCGCCGACCAAACCAATCTGTTGGCGTTGAACGCGGCCATCGAAGCGGCGCGGGCAGGCGAGGCGGGGAGAGGGTTCGCCGTCGTGGCCGGCGAGGTCCGCAATTTATCGAAAAACTCCGATAAATTCAGCGAAGAAATCAAGGCGGTTGTCAAAGCGTCCAAAGATAACATCCGCAATGCTCGCGATATGATCGAAGTGATGGCGTCGAAGGACATGAACCTTGCGTTAAGTTCCAAAGCCAATATCGACAAGATGATGTTCGATATCAGCACGATCAATGCAAACGTCGCCCGAAACGTGGACGAGATTTCCCAACTGACCGGGAGGATAGAAGTCAGTGTGGGCAACGCCGTCAGAGGGCTGCAGTTCGAAGACATGGCCCGCCAATTGATCGAACAGATGCAGGCTAACCTGGACCATTTCGCCGCATTGAAAGACGAAGTTGCTATCGGTATGGCGACGTTCAAAGCGGGAAACCGCAAGGAGTGGCAGTTGGAATTGGGGCAGGGATCGGATCGTTTAAGGCAGATGAAACAACAATGGCAGGCCGGTAACTACCGCGTGGTATCGCAATCGTCTATGGACGAAGGCGATGTGGATTTGTTCTGAGTTTGCCGTTCGGGCAATTTTGCGATAAGGAGAAGCTATGGGTATTGAGGCAAGAGCCGATTCTGGCGTATTACACATTAAGGTCAGCGGAAAATTCGATTTCGGTTTGCATAACGAGTTTCGCGAAGCCACCAAACTGGCTGAGAGCGGCGTGAAACAGATTGATGTCGATTTGTCCGGCACTGACTACATGGACAGCTCAGCGCTGGGGATGTTGTTGGTGTTGCGCGATAAGGTCGGCGGCGACAAGTCGGCGATCCGGATAAAGAACGCTCGCGCCGAAGTAAAAAAAATTCTGGAAATCGCCAATTTCGATAAACTATTCTCTTTAGTTTAACGCCTTTCCTTTTTCCCGTCCGGTAGTTGGGTGCCGGCTCTTGCCGGACCTTCGTCAGCGCTCCATGAACCAGTACAGCAATAATTCCAGTCACGGCATCGTGCGCCTTTTTTTACGGCGTTTCTTACCCAATTCGCAGGTGGCCGGGTTGGCGATAATACTGTTGGGCGGTTTCCTGCTGATATACAGTCTATTGGGGCTGTTGATGCCGGTATTCGTTGCCGTGGTACTCGCGTATCTGCTGGAGGGCTTGGTCGTCAAATTGGAGTTGCGCGGCGTGGCGCGGCTACTCGCGGTGCATCTGGTGTTTTTTGCCTTTACGGCGGTGCTGGGTTTCGTGCTGTTCGTGTTGGTACCGATGGTATCGGAACAGACCGTACAATTGGTTCAGCACATCCCGGAAATCGTGTCCAGAACCCAAGCCGAGATCATGCGCTTTCCGGAACGCCATCCGGAGTTGATTTCGGAAACCCGGATTCGGGAAATCATGTTCTCGATCCAACAGGATTTGCTCAAATACGGCCAGGATCTGATATCGGGCTCCGCCCAATCCTTCGTCGGCTTGGTGGCCGTAATCATTTACCTGTTTCTGGTGCCGTTAATGGTGTTTTTCTTTTTGAAAGACAAACAGGTGCTGCTGGGGTGGATGCTACAGTTCCTGCCCGCCGACACCAGCTTGAGCCTGCGAGTCTGGCAGGAAGTCGACAAACAAATCTCCAACTACGTGCGCGGCAAGTTTGTCGAAGTCTTCATCTTGTGGGCAATAAGTTATCTGGTGTTTTGGTGGCTGGGCTTGAATTACGCGATGTTGCTTGCGGTGTTGATGGGCCTGTCGGTCGTGATTCCTTACGTCGGTGCAACTTTGGTCACCTTTCCAGTGCTGGGCGTGGCTTATGTGCAATGGGGAGTCGGCGGTGGCGACCAGTTCATGTACGTGTTCGTCGCCTATTCGGTAATCCAAGCCTTGGACGGCGTAATATTGGTACCGTTGCTGTTCTCGGAGGCGGTCAATTTGCATCCGGTAGCGATCATCGTTGCGATTTTGTTCTTCGGCGGCGTGTGGGGATTCTGGGGCGTATTTTTCGCAATCCCATTGGCCACGCTGGTTAAGGCTGTGTTAACCGCGTGGCCGCGCTGGGAAGCCAACGGCACGTTGGCGGGCTAGCTTACAAGTTGTCCGAGGCAAAATCGGCCAAACGCGAGCGTTCGCCGCGGCGCAAGGTGATGTGAGCGCTATTGGGCCAGTTTTTGAAGCGGTCCACCACGTAGGTCAGGCCGGAACTGGTCGCGGTCAGGTAGGGTGTATCGATCTGCGCCAGATTGCCGATGCAGATGATTTTGGTACCCGGTCCGGCTCGGGTGATCAGGGTTTTCAGTTGCTTCGGCGTCAGGTTTTGGGCTTCGTCGATAATCAGATAGCGGTTGAGGAAGGTGCGGCCGCGCATGAAATTCAACGAGCGGATTTTTACCCGGTTCATCACGACGTTTTGCGACGCGCCTTGTTCCCATTCGGTATTGCCGGCCCGGCTGCCGAGCAGTTCCAGATTGTCCATCAGCGCGCCCATCCACGGCGCCATCTTTTCTTCCTCGCTACCCGGCAAAAAGCCGATGTCCTGACCGACCGGCATGGTTTCGCGGGTCATGATGATTTCCTGATACAGCTTCCGCTCCAGCGTCAGCGACAGGCCGGCCGCCAATGCCAGCAGGGTTTTGCCGGTACCGGCCGAGCCGATCAGGGTTACGAAATCCACTTCCGGATCCATCAACGCATTCAACGCAAAATTTTGCTCCCGGTTTTTGGCGAAAATGCCCCAGATATTATTGTGTTTAGTCCGGAAGTCCCGCGCCAATTGCAGCACCGCGGTCTCGCCGTCGCAGCTTTTCACGATCGCCTCGAAGCTGTCCTCGCCCTCCATGTACAGGTACTGGTTCGGATACCACTCCCTGACCGCCGGCCCGTTGATCCGGTAGTAGGTGTTGTTGTTTTCCTGCCAGGATTCCATCTTGCCGCCGTTTTCGTCCCAGAAGTCGGCATCCAGCGCCAGGCTGCCGCTGTAAAGCAGGTCGATGTCTTCGATGGTCTGGTCGTTGTGGTAATCCTCGGCGTTGATTTGCAGCGCGGCGGCTTTGATGCGCATATTGATGTCTTTCGACACCAAAATCACGTTGACGTCCGGATATTCCTTGCTCAAAGCCAGCACGATGCTGAGGATGGAGTTGTCGGCGATTTGGCCCGGCAGATCGGCCGGTAACAGATGCGACAATTGCCGGGTTTGAAAAAACAGGCGACCGTCGAATTCGCGCTCGCCGGCCAGACCGTGCTCGATCCGGGACAGCGGCAGGCCGTCTTTGATCGATTGCTGGTCGGCGTCGCGGATCAACTCGTCCAGAAACCGGCTGACTTGGCGGACGTTACGCGATACGTCGGATAGGCCTTTCTTGGCGTGGTCCAACTCTTCCAATACCACCATCGGGATGAATACGTTGTGCTCCTGAAACCGGAAGATTGACGTCGGATCGTGCATCAAGACGTTAGTGTCCAGGACGAACAATTTTTTACCGGCGGATTGTATATTCATGGGTTCCTTTTCAAGATCGGTTGCGGCGTTGGCAAGCACGGAGGCGTGCCACTGTTTGTCTTTCTACTCCATCCCGCGCGCCATCGTCAACCGGGCGGGATTTCGGCTTAAATTCCGCTAAAGCGGCGGCTACCGGACGGAATCAAAAAAGCGGCTGGCAAGCGCGCTGAAATCGGCGAATTTTCTATACTTAAGCCGACGCCATGCCGAAGCGCATAGTCGGTTACAATACCCGCGCTGGCCGTCGATCTCGAATCGATACATTTACTTCCAGGATTGCTTTATGAATTATTCAGTATCAAACCAGCCCGACTTGGATTGGAGCCAAATCAGGGAGACGATCAAGCTGTTGACGGTCTCGGTGGCCCAAGTTGAGAGCAGCATTAAAGACGGCGACGAATCGGTTAACGCATTGGCCAGTACGTTTACCCATATGGTCGACGATATGCAGAAAATTCACGAGTTTTTAGCCTTGGTCGCCCCGAACGACTCGTCCGCTGCGGCTTTAGGCTATTGCGAGTCGATGCAGGACAAGATCAATCAGGCGATCGTGGCGTTTCAATTCTACGATCGCATGCAGCAATGCCTGCAGCACGTCTCGAACAACCTGAAGGGCTTGTCCGAGATCATCGAGACACCGCACCGGCTTTACAATCCGCTGGAGTGGCACAAATTTCAGGAAAGTATTCGCAGCCGCTACACGATGGAGTCGGAAAAAGTCATGTTCGACGCCATCCATCAAGGTAAGAGCATCGAAGAGGCGCTATTGTTGTTTGCTCAGGCAAGTGCACAGAGCCGTCCGGACGAGATCGAACTGTTTTAACTTTTTATCTGTTTGAATTGGCATCACTAATGAAAAATAAATGTTTGTTGGCCCTGGTCCCGTTTTTGCTTCTCGGAGCAGGTTGTAGCAGCGTAGCCGAACCACCGGTGTCAGGCAGCTCGCCGACGAAAAAGATTGCGAAAAAGCCGGCGGCAAAAGCGCCGGCAACAGCCGTCGCCCCAAAAAAACCGGCCGCAGGTCCCAACCCGACCGCAACTTATGCCATTGACAGCGGCCCCGGCAGCGTGAAAGTCGAGCCCAATTTGCCGGCCTTCCGCGCCGAACCGTTGATGCCGCCGGCCGACGTACCGCCGGCACAGCCCGGCGCGGCGGCTCCGGTAGTTCCGGCCAATCCGACTACGCCGCTGGCTACCGTGCCGGCGCCGAGATATGCGGTGGAAGACGCCGCGATTCCGAGCGGGACGCCGCCTGCCGTGCTGGCGCTGCTCAGCGAAGCCGACCGTAGTCGCAACAGCGGCGATCTGGATGCCGCTGTCGTCGTGATGGAACGCGCGCTGCGCATCGACGCTCGTAACCCGACCTTGACCTACAAACTGGCCCAATTGCGCCTGAAACAGAACAAACCGCAACTGGCCGAGGAACTGGCCGGCAAGGCGGCTCTGCTCGCAGGAAGCAACCTGGATTTGAAACGTAAAAGCTGGATGTTGATTGCCGAAGCGCGCAACATGCAGCAAAACCCGCAAGGCGCCAAACAAGCCAAAGCTAAAGCCGAAAGCTTTTTCGGTCATTAAACCGGCTGAAGTTGCAGCGGAGTCAGTGTTAGCGTGAGTAAACTGGATGAAGTGTTCGCTAGCGATGGTGCTTTGGCCGGCATCATCGCCGGTTACTCGCCGCGCGCGGCCCAGATCGAGATGGCGGAAAAAATCGCCTACGCCATCGAATCGCAACAAAACCTGATCGCCGAAGCCGGCACCGGCACCGGCAAGACCTTCGCCTACTTGATTCCGGCCATCCTGTCCGGCAAACGCGTGATCGTGTCGACCGGGACCAAAAACCTGCAAGACCAGTTGTTCAATAAAGATCTGCCGCTGATACGCAAAGCGTTGGCGAAACGGCCTTTTAAAGCCGGCTTGTTGAAAGGACGGGCCAATTATTTGTGCACCTACCGCTTGGAACAGGCGCTGAATTCCGCCTTCGGCTATAGCCGGGAAGAGGCGTCGGCGCTTGCGCAAATCAAGGCCTGGTCGAAACGGACCAAAACCGGAGACGTCTCGGAAGCGGCCGATGTCCACGATGGCGACCCGGTCTGGTTTCACGCCACGTCGACCACCGACAACTGTCTGGGTCAGAATTGCCCGGACTACGCCGATTGCTTCCTGACCAAAGCCCGCAAACAGGCGCAAGAGTCGGATATCGTCGTGGTCAACCATCATTTGTTGTGCGCGGACTGGTCGATTCGCGAGACCGGATTCGGCGAGTTGCTACCCGATGCCGATGTCGTCGTCATCGACGAAGCGCATCAATTGGCCGACACCGCCTCCAATTTTCTGGGCGTGACCATCAGCGGCAAACAGTTGACCGATCTGGCCGACGATGCCTTGGCCGAATATTTTACCGATGCCAAGGACATGCCGGACCTGCGCACGGCTTGCGAGGATTTGCAGCACGAAGTCAAGGACATGCGTTTGGCCTTTGGCTTGGAGCTGAGGCGTGGCGACTGGCAGGAGATCGAAAGTAATCCGAAAATCGCCGGCGCCTTGGAGTCCCTGCAAAAGCAGTTGGCCCGCTTGACCGACCAATTGGAGCGGGCTTCGGTGCGCAGCAAAGGCCTGGAGTCCTGCTTCGATCGGGCCGAGGCGCTGGATGCGCAACTGGATACCTTGATTAGCGACAAGGACGGCCAATGGATCAAATGGTACGAAACCTACAGCAAGTCGTTCACGCTGAGCCGGACCCCGCTGGATATCGCCAAGGAATTCCGCGGTTTCATGGCTCGCCATAAGGCCACCTGGATATTTACCTCGGCGACGCTCAGCGTCGCCAACAATTTCGTGCATTTCTCCAAGAGCTTGGGTTTGAGCGGCGCGTTGAGTCAAAGCTGGGACAGCCCATTCGATTATCCGAATCAAGCCTTGTTTTACCACCCCAAGGGCCTGCCGCAACCGAACGATCCGGACTTTACCGACAAAATCGTCGATTTTGCGTTGCCGGTGCTGGAAGCCAGCCGGGGCAGAGCATTTTTTCTGTTCACCAGCCACCGGGCCTTGCAGCGCGCCGCGCAATTGCTGGAAGGCAAACTCGACCACCCCTTGCTGGTACAAGGTACCAAGTCCAAAGGTGTGTTGCTGGATCAGTTCAAGGAGCTAGGCAATGCGGTGCTGTTGGCCACCGCCAGTTTTTGGGAAGGCGTCGACGTGCGCGGCGATGCCTTGTCCTGCGTGATTATCGACAAGCTGCCGTTTGCATCGCCGGGCGATCCGGTATTGAAAGCCCGGATGAACGCAATGGAGAAGCAGGGGCGCAACCCGTTTTTCGAACACCAATTGCCCAGTGCCATTATCATGCTGCGCCAGGGCGTGGGCCGCTTGATCCGCGACGTCAACGACCGCGGCGTGTTGATGGTTTGCGATCCGCGCTTGTTGAAACGCTCCTACGGCCAGATGTTTCTGGATAGCGTGCCGGCCATGAAACGCAGCCGCGATATCGCCGACGTCCGCCAATTTTTTGCATAACGAAGGAAAGGCTTTGAAGTTACTAGCGGTAGAAACCTCGACCGACGCCTGTTCGGCGGCATTGTTCATCAACGGCGAAATCCGGGAAGAGTTTGCCATCGCCCCGCGCGAGCACACCAAGCTGATTCTGCCGATGATCGATCGTCTGATGGCCGAGGCGCAACTGCGGCCGCAACAGTTGGATGCCATCGCCGTCAGCCGTGGTCCCGGCTCGTTTACCGGCGTTCGCATCGCCGGCGGCGTGGTACAGGGTATCGCCTACGGCGCCGATTTGCCGGTGGCGCCGGTATCGACCCTGGCCGCGATTGCTCAAGATTTCTTCAATAAGCGCAGCGATCCCGAAATTGCATTCACCGCGATGGATGCGCGGATGGGCGAGATCTTTTGGGGCGTTTATCGGCGTAGCGATTTGGGCTTGGCCGAATTGCTCGGCGCCGAAGCGGTTACGCCCGCCGCGGATATTCAGGTCGGCGATGAAACCGGCTATGGCGTTGGCTCCGGCTGGACCGAGTACGCCGAGCTGCTGGCGCAGCGATTAGGTCAGCGGCTGTTGTCCGTCGAAGCCGAAGCAATATGGCCGCGCGCCGCCTGTATCGCCCAACTCGGCGCATTTCTGTGCGCCAACGGCGGTGCGGTGCCGGTGGAGCAGGCCATGCCGGTCTATTTACGCGACAAGGTCGCGAAAAAGCAGTCGGAGAGGTAATAAATTAACGGATTCAGCAAGTTAAGTTGTGGCCGTTAGCCGGCAAGGCAAATGTCCGGCAAGGTTTTCCGCCGCTTGTGCGGTACAATGACCTTCTTTAAGCCGACTTTCTAGCCCATGGCGCAATATTTCGAAATCCACCCGAAGAATCCGCAGCCGCGGCTGATTCAACAAGCCCTGAATATTCTGCGCGACGGCGGCGTGATTGCCTATCCGACCGATACCTCATACGCGTTGGGCTGCCAGATCGGCGACAAGGCGGCGATGGATACCATCCGCGCGATTCGCCGGCTGGACGATAATCACAATTTCACATTGATTTGTACCGATTTATCGCAGGTATCGACCTTTACCAAAATGGGTAACGATGCCCATCGGCTGATCAAAAAACTGACGCCGGGGCCGTTCACGTTTTTGCTGGATGCGACGCGGGAAGTGCCGCGCCGGCTGCAACACCCGAAAAAGAAAACTATCGGCGTGCGGATACCGGATCACGTCATTGCCAGAACCTTGGTCGAGCAGTTGGGCGAGCCGTTGCTGACCACTACCCTGATCATGCCCGGCGAAACCGATGCGCTGGCCGATCCTTACGAAATCAGGCAGCGCCTGGAAAAAGAGCTGGCTCTGGTCATTGACGGCGGCGTGATCGAACACCAATCGACCACGGTAATCGCCTGCGGCGATAAAACCATCGAAATAGTCAGGCAAGGTATCGGTATCGCGCCGATGTTGGAGTAAAAGCGATGATGGACGAATTAACTCTGGTGCAGCGCATCGTGGTCTGGATCTTACCGGTGATTTTTGCGATTACCGTGCATGAAGTGGCTCACGGCTGGGTTGCCAAACTGTTGGGCGACAATACCGCGGCGTCGCAAGGCCGGTTGACGGTGAATCCGCTCAAGCATATCGATATCTTGGGAACCCTGATTATTCCAGGCTTGTTGCTGCTGACTTTCACCGGGTTCGTATTCGGTTGGGCCAAGCCGGTGCCGGTCGATCCGCGTAACTTCAAGAAACCGTTACAGGGTATGGCCTGGGTGGCCTTGGCCGGACCGGTGTCCAACCTGTTGATGGCCGCGGCCTGGGCGTTGATCGCCAGGCTGGGGGTGATGCTGGAAATCGAATTTATTTCGATGCCTTTTATCTACAGCGGCGTGGCCGGCATCAGCATCAACCTGGTATTGGCCTTGATCAATATGTTGCCGATCCCACCACTGGACGGCAGCCGGATATTGTCCGGTATGCTGCCGCATTACTGGGCCTGGCAATACAACCGCTTGGAACGTTTCGGTTTTGTGATTTTGCTGATTCTGTTGGCGACCGATGTCTTGAAATACATCCTGGCCTACCCGTTGTATTACGCCCAGCAATTGTTTTTCAGTCTGGCGGGAATTTAGGTTTGAACGAAACCGCGTTAGCTGTCGAGCCGGTAGCGGCGCCGTTGGCCTTGGTCCAAGGCCAACCCTTCCAGGAACTGCCGGAAGACCTTTACATTCCGCCTGACGCGCTGGAAGTGTTTCTCGACGCCTTCGAAGGGCCGCTGGACTTGCTGCTGTATTTGATTCGCCGTCAAAACCTGGATATTCTCGACATTCCTATCGCGCAGATCACCCGGCAATACATTGCCTACATCGAGATGATGGAAAACCTGCGCTTGGAACTGGCCGCCGAATATTTAGTCATGGCGGCCTTGCTGGCCGAGATCAAATCGCGGATGTTGTTGCCGCGCCAGCCGGAGAGCGAGGAAGAGGAAGAAGACCCCAGGGCGTTTTTGATCCGCAAATTGCAGGAATACGAGGCGATCAAGAAAGTCGCCGAAGAAATCGATCTGTTGCCCAGAAACGAGCGCGACACCTTCGAATTCGGCGTCGACACCTCGACTGTCAACGTTCGGCAGATCCTGCCGGACGTGGAACTCAAGGAATTATTGCTGGCCTTTCAGGACGTGTTGAAGCGCGCCGAACGGCTCAGCCACCACCACATAACCAAAGAGCCTCTATCAGTCCGTGAACGAATGGCAGCCATTTTGGAAAAACTTAACCGAGCAGATATCCTCCCTTTCCCAGCGTGTTTTACCCGAGGTGAAGGAAAAAACGGGGTGGTTGTCGCGTTTCTTGCCATCCTTGAACTCTCCAAGGAACGAGTCATCGACATCTTCCAGCCCGAGCCCTACGCCGGCATCCACGTCCGCTTCCGAGTCAATAGCAGCACTGGCGATTGAGCCGCCGCCAACCGCCAACCTTGCCGACCATGTTAGCCCGCCAACCAAGCCTCGCGCCCCGCGCAAGCCGCGGATCAAACCCGAGCCGGTCAAAATTTTGGTACCGGTCAAGCGTCGGGCAGTACGGTTGCCGCCCGGCTGGAGCGGCGAACGTCGACTCCAACTGCAGCCGCGCGAAGCGCCGGCACTCCTTGCCAAACCTGCGGGCCGGCGTGCGGTACGCTTGCCGCCTACTTGGCAAAGCGATTGGCGTAAACCGGAAAGCGAACATAAATCCGAATGCATCATTGCCCGCCGCCGCTCTACCCGCCTACCGCCGCAATGGGCTGCCGTCATCCGCGCCAGCGAACACCAGGCCATCATTGTCGAACGCCATTTGCCGGCGCCGGAACGGGTTAAAGACTGCGACATGAACACCAAACGCATTGTCGAAGCCATTTTGTTCGCCGCGAATCGGCCGATGACCATCCGTCAGATTCAGGAGACCTTTCCGGAACTGGAACAGCCGGACACACTGACGATTCAGATGGCCCTGGAAGACATCGCCCGCGATTACGCCGACCGGCCGATCGGCCTCCGGCAACTGGCCAGCGGTTACCGGTTTCAGGTGCGCGAAGGCCTATCGCCTTATGTGACCCGGCTATTCGAGGAAAAACCGGCCCGCTATTCGCGCGCGCTATTGGAAACCCTGGCCATCATCGCCTACCGTCAGCCGGTGACCCGTGGCGAAATCGAGGACATTCGCGGCGTCAGCGTCAGCAGTTCCATCATTCAGACTTTGCTGGAACGGGAGTGGATTCGGGTGATCGCGCATAAGGAGGTGCCGGGCCGGCCGGCCTTGTTCGGCACCACCAAACTATTTCTGGATTATTTCAATTTAACTTCGTTGAACGACTTACCGACCTTGCAAGAAATCGCCGATTTCGATTTCGGTAATCCGCCGCAACCGCAGACCGAGCAGGACCACAGTGAAAGATCGCAAACCGTCGAAACCGCACCAACCGTCAACCCGTCCGGAGCACCGGAAGCCGATGGAACCGAACCGCAAACCGAAGTCGGCGCCAATGCGCAAGCCGAAACCGGCTCCGGCGGCGAAAAAGGCGTCACCCTCCACTGACAACGTAACAGCGGGCGGCGAACGGATTCAAAAATTGCTGGCCCGCGCCGGTTTGGGCTCCCGGCGGGAAATCGAGCGCTGGATCGGCGAAGGCAAGCTGTTGGTGAACGGCAACGCGGTGCAATTGGGCTATCACCTGAAACCGGGCGACCATTTGCAAATCAACGGTCGCATCGTCAAATGGGAAAAATACGCCGAACAGCCGACCCGGGTGTTGGTTTACCACAAACCGGTCGGCGAGTTGGTGACGCGTCGCGATCCGGAAGGCCGGCCGGTGATATTTACCCAACTGCCGCGACTCCAGGTCGGACGCTGGATCGCGGTCGGCCGGCTGGACATCAACACCTCCGGCTTGATTCTGGTCACCAACAACGGTGAATTGGCCAACCGCTTGATGCATCCGTCGCGGGAAGTGGAGCGCGAATACGCGGTGCGTATCCTGGGCGAAGTCGACGATGCCATGCTGGAACGTCTGAAACAAGGCGTCGAGCTGGACGACGGCCCGGCGCATTTCGAAGACGTCAGTTTCTACGCCGGCGAGGGCGCCAACAAATGGTACTACGCAACGGTCAAACAGGGCCGCAACCGCTTGGTAAGGCGGCTATGGGAATCGCAAGGCGTCAAAGTCAGCCGCCTGATCCGGGTCCGCTACGGCGACATCACGCTGCCGGAGCGGGTCAGGGCGCATTCGTTTTATGAATTGGAACCCAAGGAATTGCAGGGATTGATGGAGTTTGTGGGGTTGTAGTCTGAGGAATTCCGCATTTCCTGAGCTCGCGCGGGATAGTCTGTAACAGCTTCAGTTCCCGGATCGTTGAAAAAGCGGTTCCATCCTTCGACTGTCCAAGTGCAAGAGTTTTACAGGGCCAACTGTTTTTAAGATCAACAGTAGCTGGCTACCGCTCAGCTTGATCGATTACCGGTTTGCGAAAGCGTAAAGTCATGCGGTCGCTTTCGCCGATGGCGGCGTATTTCGCCCGGTTTTTCGCGCCGAGGCTGAAGTTGGGCGGTAAATTCCAGACTCCGCTCTCATGGTCTTTCGTATCTGCCGGATTGGCGTTGATTTCGCTGGCGGCTTCCAGCTCAAATCCGGCCTGTTCGGCCCAGGCAATCACTTGGCTTTGCGTGGTGTAACCGGCACTGCCGCCGTTGGCTGCATCCGGATTGGCCCGATGTTCGACGAAGCCCAGAATGCCGCCGGGCTTCAACACGTCGAAAAAGCCGCGAAACATCGGTTCTGCAGTACCGTTTTCCCGCCAATTATGCACATTGCGAAAGGTTAGTACCCTGTCGGCCGAGCCGGGCGGGCCGAATATGGGTTTGCCTTCGTCGAAGCGGCGGATTTCCGGTCTGCCGTAAATTCGGGGTAAACGCGCCAGTTTGATTTTCAGGGTTTTGAGTTGCCGCTGGTAATAGTGTTGCGAACTTGAGTTAACGGCACTGTCCGGTTCGATCACTGCCGCGACGTAATGGCCGTTTTCCTTTAGGAAAGGCGCCAGTATTTCGGTATACCAACCGCTGCCGGGGATGATTTCGATCACGGTCTGATCGGGATTGACCTCGAAAAAGCTTAAAGTTTGTGCCGGATGCCGCCAAATGTCGCGGGCGACGTTGGCCGGCTCGCGCCAGTGTCCGGCGATCGCGGCTTCCAGGGTAGAGCTTGCCGGCGCGGAAGTTTCGTTGGGCGGAGTACAGGCCGCCAAAGCGGTAAGGATGCATAAATGAATGCTTCTTGCCATCGGTTTCGGCCTTGTTTCCGGGAAGGGAGTCGGCTCGAGGCCTGGGCGTTCAATATAACGTGTTCGCGGCCATCGTCAACCCAGCCAAACCGGAGGGTAGGTGCCGATCTTTGTCATCTCGACCTTCCAGCCTAATCCGGGCGAATCGAGATACCTTGTGCTCAATTGATTTCGTTTAGCACGTCTTCCTCGGCGTAGAATCGGTTTTCGGTGATGACGTCGGCGGCGATGCGATTGTTGAGCAGGTTGTCGACGTCGTCCAGCACGCGGTCGACGATGTTCGGGATTTCGGCGCGTTCGGCCGATTTTTGCAACGCGTTACCCCATATCCCGACGTGCCGGGTCGTGATGCGGCGCACGCTATTGTCTTTGGCCCATTCTGCGGCGATGGCGATGCCCAATCGGCGCAGTTTGGCTGCTATTTCGCGTTTGACGCCGGGGTCTGTAATTTTGCCGGCCAAATCCCGGCTGATTTGGTTCCAGCCGGTCGGATACAGGTCCCAGCCCTGGTAAAAACGTTCGACCCAGGCCAGGTATTGGTCCAGGCTTTGCAGCTCGGCATTGCGGTGGTCTTGCAGGTAAAACTCGGCAAACCCGGCTTGCGCCGGCAAGCTGGCCGGCCATGCCGCGTGCCGGTCGGCGCTGGTCGCACAGCCACCCAGCCAGCCCATCGCCAACAAAATCAGAATACGGATTGTCATGGCACGTGTCCGGAGCCGGGAATAAAGCCTGGATTTTAGGGCGCGGCCGTGACAGGACGGTTAAGGTCCGGTTACGGTTATTTGACGCAAGCCAAACGCCTCCGGCTCAAAACAATTCGAAGCGGGCCAGGTAACCGAAGTGGTCGGATACGGCCGGATAAAACTCGTCGTTGAAAATCGGCGTCATTTCGCGGACCCGCAACGGCTGGCCCTTACGTTTGAAGATGTAATCAATGCGCCGCGGCGGACTGTGGCGCCAGCCGTCGATCTGGCCGCGGAAAGTCGGTTCGTAAAACCGCTGCGGATGCAGTTCGTGATATTGGTCGACGTATTCGCTGTTGCCGACGATTTGATGGTAGGCCTGCTCGCCGGCTGGAGCATTGAAATCGCCGACCATCAAATCGCCGCGGACGCCGAAATGGTAACGCGACCCGATCAGCCATTTCAGCTGTTCGTATTCCTGATGGAAGCCGTGGTGGGCCCAGCTCAAATGCACGTTGGCCAAGTGCAGCAGGCCGAAGCGGGGCAGGTCGATGCAGCTCAGCGTGACATTGCGCGACATGTAATTGTCTTTGCCGCAATCGTGCGACACGTACGCCGAATAATTGTGCCGCAGCGGATGGCGGCTGAGTATGGCGGTGCCTTCCCGCCAGTTTCGAAAGCCGATGTGACTCCAGTCCTGGTGGATGTGGAACCAATGCCCCCATTCCCGCAAGCGTCGGCAAATCCGGAATGCCATGTTCGACGGCGCCTCACCATAAGGCTGGGTAATAGGATCGTACCGGTATTCGCCGACTTCCTGAAAGCAGATCGCGTCTATGCCTTGTTGGGCAACGGCTTCGGCGATGATGTGCACCTCGCGTTCGTGCAGGTGCATGGTTTCGAAGCAGTTGTGGCGGGGGTGTTGCTGGTAGGTATGCAGATTCAGCGTCAGTAGCGAAAACACCGCCGCTCCAGCCGAAAACGGTTTAACCCAATTTGGCGAATTCGGTTTGCAGCGTGGTCAGAAAGGTTTCCCGCGCGACTTGGGCGATGCCCAATTGTTGTTGCAGCCGCTGAATCTCGGCGTCGACGATTTGCAGATTGGCCAGTTGCGCTTTGGCAAGCTCGCTAAGGCTGTCGATCGGGTGGGTTTTGTCGCCTATGGTCAGGGTTGGAGAAGTGGTGTTGGTGTCAGTCATCGAATAAATCCGGAAGTGGTCAAGTAAGCCGGCCCGACTGCCGGGCCGAATCTTATTCCAGTTTAATCGGGAAATATTACAAATTTGTTAGCGTTGGCAGCATGCCGGAAATGGCCGCTGTCATAAATCGGTCATCTGGCCGACGTATCCTCGATCGGTATCTTCAACTTCCGGCCGCGGCCGCTCGACCATGCAACACTCGGCAACCGTACACGGCAGAAGCGTCCGTTTCGCCGATCTGCGTACCTTGATGGCCAAGGCCTCGCCCAGACGGGCGGCCGACGAATTGGCCGGATTGGCGGCAGAATCGGAATTCGAGCGCGCCGTCGCCCAGCAAATTCTGGCCGATGTGCCGCTGAGCGAGTTTCTGGAGCAACCCTTGATTCCGCCGGAACGCGACGAGGTCAGCCGATTGATTCTGGAACGTCACGATCCGGCGGCCTTTGCACCGGTGGCGGCGTTGTCGGTCGGCGAATTCCGCGACTGGCTGTTGGCCGATACCGGCGACCTGACGGCTTTGGCCGCCGGCTTGACGCCGGAAATGGTGGCGGCGGTCAGCAAGATCATGCGAAATCAGGATTTGATCGCGGTAGCGCGCCGCCTTCGCGTGGTCAGCCGGTTTCGCAACACGCTGGGTTTGGCCGGGCGCCTATCGACCCGCTTGCAACCCAACCACCCGACCGACGACCCGCGCGGCATCGCCGCCAGCATCATCGACGGTTTGCTTTACGGTAGCGGCGATGCGGTGATCGGCATCAATCCGGCCACCGACAATCTGCACAACGTGCGCACCTTACTGGAATTGCTCGACGACGCAATCGGCCGTTACCAAATTCCGACCCAGTCCTGCGTACTGTGCCACGTGACGACGGCAATGGAGTTGATGCAACGCGGCGCACCTGTCGACCTGGTGTTCCAATCCATCGCCGGCACCGAGGCGGCCAACCGTAGTTTCGGTATCGATCTGGCGCTGTTGGGTGAGGCCAAAGCGATGGCCGAAGCGCTGAACCGAGGCGAGGTCGGCAATCAGGTGATGTATTTCGAAACCGGCCAGGGTAGCGCGCTGTCCGCCAACGCCCACCACGGCGTCGACGCCCAAACCTGCGAGGCGCGGGCTTACGCCGTGGCGCGCGAGTTCTCGCCGTTGCTGGTCAATACCGTGGTCGGCTTCATCGGCCCGGAATATCTGTACGACGGCAAACAAATCCTCCGCGCCGGCTTGGAAGACCACTTCTGCGGCAAATTGCTCGGCCTGCCGATGGGCTGCGACGTCTGCTACACCAACCACGCCGAAGCCGACCAGAACGATATGGACAACTTATTGACCTTGCTCGGCGTCGCCGGCTGCAATTTCATTATGGGCATACCCGGCGCCGACGACGTGATGCTGGCTTACCAGAGCACCTCGTTTCACGATGCCTTATATCTGCGCCAAGTGCTGGGCTTGCGGCCGGCGCCGGAATTCGAAGCCTGGCTGGAGCGGATGGGCATTTTCGACGGCGAGAACCGGCTGGCGGACTTGCGTGCCAAAGCCCCGTTGTTGAGCCGGTTCGCGGCCTTGCTCGAATAATGTCCGCGCCCGACCCCTGGTTCGAACTCCGGCGTTACACTCAGGCCCGCATCGGCCAGGGCCGGGCCGGCTGCGCCACGCCGACCGCGGCGCAACTCGAATTCCAACTGGCCCACGCGCTGGCGCGGGACGCAGTGCATCAGCCCTGGCAAGTCGGCGATTTTGCCGAGGCTTTGGCGGCAACGGGTTGGCAAACCTTGCGCTTGGCAACGCCGATCCACAGCCGGCAGCATTATCTACAACGGCCCGATCTCGGCCGCGTCCTGGACCAGACTAGCCGCGACAGCTTGCAAAAACTGGACTTGCCGGCCGCGGATGTTGCGCTGGTCGTAACCAACGGCTTGTCCTCAGCCGCCGTCGAACAGCACGGCCTAGCGCTATTGGCGGCGATAGTCGCGGCCTACGCCAAGTGTTCGCTGAGCTTGGGCCCGATCTGCCTGGTGCCGGACGCGCGGGTCGCGGTCGCCGACGAAATCGGCGCTTTGCTGGGGGCGAAACTGGCGGTGATTGTCGTCGGCGAACGGCCGGGTCTGAGTGCGGCGGACAGTCTGGGCATTTACTTGACCTACGCCCCGCAACCGGGTCGCACCGACGCCGAACGCAATTGTCTTTCCAATATTCGCCCACCCGCAGGCATGAGCTACACCGCTGCGGCGGCCAAATTGGCTTATCTGAGCTGCCAAGCGTTACAGCGGCAACTGTCCGGCGTGGCGTTGAAAGACGATACTAACGATATCGCTATTGCGGCCGCTCCGGGTCGCGCCAACCTCAAGCCCTTGAGTTAATTTTCAGTCCGGTTGTAGATATCCGGCCTTACTGTTTTACCGATCAAGGTCCAACGCACCGCGCCTGCGCTGACCGCCAGATGGCAAATCAGAGTCGGCAAATGGTTTGGCGTAGGGGCGTTTTGCTCCGGATTTGCGCCACCTGAGCCGTTCGAGTTTTTCAGGTAAAAAATCGCCCGTGTTTTTGCTGCTCAGAAATCAGCGCTCGGTTCTCGAATAGCCCTTCCTGCGCATGAACTTCGCACCTCCCTCCCTCCGCAATGCTTTCCGGATTCATCGCTAAAGCCGATTAGTCGCCGTTCCACTGCATAAGGTTCAGAAACAGTGATAAATATTTCGATGTGGTGCTTGCCAAACAGAGTTTGTTCGGAAATAATAAAAACGAAACGTTTTATTTTTATTTACCGGAGCAGACGATGGCAGCGGAAACGACGAACAAACCTAAAGTGGGTAGGCCGAAAGCCGGTACCGAAGCCGAGCGCAACGATCATTTGCTGGATCAGGCGCTGGTACAGTTCATGCGCGAGGGCTATGCCGCCGCCAGTATCGCCAAAATCGCGGCGGCGGCCGGGGTTTCGACCCGGACCATTTACGAACGCTATAAAAACAAGGCCGAGCTAATGCTGGCGTCAGTCGATAGGCTGGTCGAAACCGACATTTCCGAAATGCAAGGTATCGAAAATTTGGAGCATCTGGCGTGCCGCGACGGCTTGATCGCGCTCGGCGAAAAGCTGCTGGGCAAAGTCATGCAGGCCGACATGATCTCGTTTTACCGGATGGGCGTCGCCGAAGCCTGCCGGTTTCCGGAACTGAGTGAACTGATCAAGAACACCGGCCCCAAGCGCATTCAAGAGATGATCGCCGCTTACCTGCACCGGCACGCCGGGGATACCGTGCTGTCGGCAGCGGAGTTCGAGCCGGCGGCGGCCTTGTTTTTGGAAATGTTGATTGCCGAACCGCGAAACAAAGCCTTGTTCGGCATTCTGGAAACAGATTGGGATGCTCGCGCCCACGTCGAATTCGTAGTGCAGGTGTTTTTATACGGTATCGCCGGCCGGAGGCCGTCATGAAGGCCGCGATCATGACCATATTGGCCGGCGGCGCGCTGGCCGGCTGCAGCGTGTTTCCCGATTACGTTCGGCCGGCTGTCGACACGCCGGCGCAATGGCAAGTTCGACGCACCGAGGCCGACGGCGCGGCGGAACGGCTGGACTGGTGGCGCCAGTTCAACGATCCGGTGTTGACCCGCTTGCTGCAGGCCGCCGAACAGGATAATCCGACGCTGGATCAAGCCGTGGCGAGCATCGCTTCGGCGCGCGCCAGTCTGGCCGGCGCGGAGGCGGGCGGCATGCCCGGCCTGACGGCAAATGGCGCGTTCAGCCGGTCCAAGGGCGGCACCTCCAACGGTATCAACGGCCAAACCAGCGGTGCTATCGGCACTGGGTTCAACAGCGGGATTACCCAACTTCTGTCCGGCAGTCTGGACGCCAGTTGGGAACTGGATTTGTTCGGCAAATTCGCCTTCGGTCGCCAAGCCGAGCAGGCCCGGCTGGATGCGGCTGAATTGGCATTGCACAACGCTAAAGTGAGTTTGGCGGCGGAAGTGGCGAGCGATTACGTCGGTTACCGGGCCTGCCAACTGACCGCGGCGGCCTATCAAAACGCAATTGACTCAAAGCAGGATACTGCCCGCCTGACCGGCACTCTGGCTCATGCAGGCTTTTCGTCGCCCGCCGACGCGGTTTTGGCCGAGGCCAGCCTGCACGCCAGCGAATCCAGTCTGATCGCCCAACGCGTCGAGTGCGACAACACGGTCAAGGCCTTGGTGGCGTTGACCGGTCTGGCCGAGGCCGAGTTGCGCGCTTGGTTGGATCGTGGCGGCGGCATACCGACCCCGACCCAATTCCGGGTGGATAGCGTGCCGGCCGATCTGTTGACTCAGCGTCCTGATCTGGCCGCCGACGAGCGCAAGCTGGCGGCGGCCAGCGCCGACATCGGCAACGCGGTCGCCAAGCGCTATCCCAGCGTCAGCCTGACCGGTTCGATCGGCAAGCGCAAAACCGAAACCACCGGCTTGACCCTGAGCAGCAACACCTGGTCGATCGGCCCGACCGTGAGCTTGCCGATCTTCGACGGCGGCGAATTGCGCTCCAAGGTCGATAGTGCCGAAGCCGCCTATGCCGGCGCGCTGGCCACGTACCGGAGCGACATTCGCGCCGCGGTCAAGGAGGTCGAGCAAGCCTTGGTTAATCTGAGCGGCGCCGAGCAACGCGAAAGCGTCGAAGCCCGTAGCGCCGAACAATATCGCCGGTATTTTCAAGCGTCCGAGCAGAACTGGCGGGCCGGCGGCTTGAGTCTGCTGTCGTTGGAAGACGCGCGCGGGCAGATGATCGCGCAGGAAATCAGCCTTATCACTCAACAACAAAATCGCGTGCAGTACTGGATCGCACTTTACAAGGCTCTGGGTGGCGGATGGCGCGCCCAGGATACGCAATTGAGCGTCGGCGACGCCCGGCACGAGGAACAATTATGAAGATACGGCAAACGCTACACCTTAAAACCTGGTTTGTCGGCCTGACGCTGGCCGGTTTGAGCATCGCCGTGCTGGCATTCGCCGCCAAACCGGCGCCGGCTGAGGTTGTCGCCAAAACCAAGGCGGTGCTGGCCGTGGAAACGCTGACGCCGAGCCGGCAAGACTGGCCGACCACGATCAAGGTCAACGGCGCGGTAGCGGCTTGGCAGGAAGCCAAAATCGGCGCCGAAATCGGCAGTTTGCGCATCAAGCAAGTCTTGGTCGATGTTGGCGACCGGGTCAAGCGCGGTCAGGATTTGGCGGTGTTGGCCGACGACACCGTCGTTGCCGAACTGCACAAGCAACAAGCCAGCGTCGATAAAAGCCGGGCGAATTTGGCCAAGGCCCGCGCCGACGCCGCCCGCGCCCGCGAAATTCAAGACAGCGGCGCGCTATCGTCGCAGAAAATCGACGAATACGTGATCGCCGAACAAACCGCCCGCGCCGATCTGGCCTTGGCGGAAGCCGAATTGGAAAACCAGCGGATTCGCTTGCGCCAGACCCACATCGTTGCCTCGGACGACGGCGTGATTTCGGCGCGTAGCGCCGGCTTGGGTGATGTGGTGACAGCGGGGACCGAGTTGTTCCGGCTGGTGCGGCAGGGACGGGTTGAGTGGCGGGCCGAGGTCAACGCCCAGCAGCTCGCCCAAATTCGGCCCGGCCAAACCGTTGAATTGAGCTTGGCGGACGGCGGCCGGGTGAGCGGCACTGTGCGGATGACCGCGCCGACCGTGGACGACGCTACCCGCAACGCGCTGGTTTACGTCGATATTCCCAGCGCCGCCGCCAAACCGGGCATGTATTTGCAAGGCAGCATCGCCGTCGGCGAACAGGCTGCCTTGGTCGTGCCGCAGACCGCGCTGGTGTTACGGGACGGTCGCGATTATTTGTTCGAAATCGCCGAATCCTCGGTCGCCACCGGGACTCAAACGGTGATACAGCGCAACGTGGTGACCGGCCGCCGGGTCGGCGACTGGGTGGAAATCCGCGAGGGCATTGCCGGCGATGCCCATTTGGTTGCCGGCGGCGGCGCATTTTTAAAGGACGGCGACATCGTCAGCGTCGCCCCCTGACAACCGACGAACGGGGCGGATATCCGCCACTCTTAAACCGGCGCTGTCTAGCACATCGCCATAGACTAGCGCCCAAGCGCCGCATCGAGCGGTTTCGGGCGCGGGAGCAAAATCATGAATTTTTCCGCATGGGCCATCCGTACGCCGGTGCCCAGTATATTGTTGTTCGTGGTGTTATCGATTTTGGGCGGCATGGGTCTCAAGCAATTAGGCAAACAAAACTTTCCGGACATCGAAGTGCCGACCATCACCGTCGCCGCTACTCTGGAAGGCGCGGCGCCGGCGCAATTGGAAACCGAAGTGGCGCGCAAGATCGAAGACAAGATCGCCGCGATCGGCGGCGTCGAGCACGTGCGCACCACGATCACCGACGGTTCGGTTTCGATCAAGGTCGAGTTCAACATCGATAAAAATTCCGAGGAGGCGCTGAATCAGGTGCGCAACGCGGTGGACGGTGCCCGCTCGGAATTGCCGTCGGCGATGGCGGCGCCCATCGTCTCTAAGACCACGACCGCCGGCGGCGCGATTTTGACCTACGTGGTCAGCGCCGAAAACATGGACGAAGCGGCCTTGTCGTGGTTCGTCGATAACGACGTCAGCAAGCACTTGTTGGCGGTGACCGGCGTCGGCAAGGTCACCCGCACCGGTGGCGTCGATCGCGAGGTGCACGTTGACCTGGACCCGGTGCGGATGGCGGGCTTGGGCGCGCTGGTCAGCGAGGTGGCGACGCAACTGAAGAAGGTTCAGCAGGACGCGTCCGGCGGCCGCGGCGATATCGGCGGCGGCGTGCAAGCGGTGCGCACCATGGGTCGGGTGGCGACGGCCGGCGAGCTGCGCAACCTGGACATTCCGCTGAGCAACGGCAGCCACATCAAACTGGACCAAATCGCCGACATCAGCGATACCATCGCCGAGCGTTCCACCTACGCGACCTTGGACGGCAAGCCGGTGGTTGGCTTCGACATCGTCCGCAACAAAGGCACCAGCGAAGTCACCGTGGCGGAAGCGGTACGCGCGGCGTTGGCCGAGTTTGCCGCCGCGCATCCGCAAGTGCAAATCCGCGAGGCCTTCGACACCGTGCAGCCGGTCGAAGACAACTTTACCGGCTCCATGCATTTGCTCTACGAAGGCGCCTTCCTGGCCGTCATTGTGGTCTGGTGGTTTTTGCGGGATTGGCGGGCGACGCTGGTCGCGGCGGTCGCCTTGCCCTTGTCGATTTTGCCGACCTTCGCGGCGATGTGGTATTTCGGCTTCAGCCTGAACATTCTGTCGCTGCTGGCCCTGGCCTTGGTGGTGGGGATTTTGGTGGACGACGCCATCGTCGAAATCGAAAACATCGTCCGCCACTTGCGGATGGGCAAGACGCCGTTGCAAGCGGCGATGGACGCCGCCGACGAAATCGGCTTCGCGGTGATCGCCACCACCTTTACCTTGGTCGCGGTGTTCTTGCCGACCGCGTTCATGGGCGGCGTAGCGGGCAAATTCTTTCGCCAATTCGGCGTGACCGCCGCCGCCGCGGTACTGGCGTCGTTGTTGGTGGCGCGCTTGCTGACGCCAATGATGGCGGCTTATTTACTGAAGCCGCATCCGGAACGCGATAGCGGCGACAGCGCGATGATGCGTATTTATCTGCGGGTGGTCGAGTGGTGCCTGAGCCATCGAATGACGGTCGGCGTCGGCGTGGTGGTGTTCGTGGTGGCTTCTTTGAGCCTGATGCCTTTGCTGCCCAAGGGCTTCGTGCCGGCGGCCGACAACAGTCAAACCAAGGTTTCGTTGGAATTACCGCCGGGCAGTTCGCTGGCGCAAACCCGCCGTGTCGCCGTCGAGGCCGAACGCCGCTTGCGCGAATTGCCCGACGTCACCCAGGTGTTCACCGCGGCCGGCGTCTCCAGTAGCGGTGGCGGCGGTGCGGATGCCGCGACCACCAACTACGAAGTGCGCAATGCCACCTTGACCTTGAGTTTGCGCGATCGCGCCGAACGCCCGTATAAACAAGCGGCGGTCGAGGCGGCGATTCGCGAGAAACTGGCCGATCTGCCCGGCGTGCGGGTGGCCGTCGGTGCCGGCGGCAGCGGTGAGAAATTGCAACTGACGCTGGCCAGCGACGATCCGCAAGCCTTGCGCCGGGCCGCCGATGCGGTCGAGCTTGAGTTGCGCCAACTGCGCGGTCTCGGGAACATTACCTCCAGCGCCAGCCTGCAACGCCCGGAGATTCAAATCACTCCGGATTTCGGCAAGGCCGCCGAATTGGGAGTCACGGTCGAGGCCTTGGCCGACGTGGTGAGGGTCGCCAGTTACGGCGATTACTCCAACGTGATGGCCAAGCTGAATCTGCCGCAACGGCAAATTCCGATTCGGGTGCGGCTGGCCGAATCCGTCCGCCGGAGTCTGGACGAAATCGGCCAACTGCGGGTGGCCGGACGCGGCGGCAGCGTCAGTTTGGCCACCCTGGCCGACATTCGCCTGGCCGGCGGCTTGCAGCAAATCGACCGGCTGGACCGGATGCGCAATACCACCTTCGACATCGAGTTGGGCGAGCGGGCGGTCGGCGACGTGCTGGCCGAGGCCATGCAATTGCCGACGCTGCAAAATCTGCCGGCCAGCGTGCGCACGATAGAATCGGGCGATGCGCAACGGATGAACGAGTTGTTCGGCAGTTTCGGCGGGGCGATGGCCATTGGCGTGTTGTGCATTTATGTGGTGCTGGTACTGTTGTTCGGCGACTTCAGTCAGCCGGTGACCATTCTCGGCGCGCTGCCCTTATCGCTGGGCGGGGCTTTTCTGGCCTTGCTGATGACCGGCGGCAGCTTCGCGATGCCGAGTGTGATCGGGCTGTTGATGCTGATGGGCGTCGTCACCAAAAACTCGATCCTGCTGGTCGAATACGCGATGATTGCCCGCCGGGAACACGGCCTGAGCCGGCTGGAGGCGGTGATCGACAGTTGCCGCAAGCGGGTGCAACCGATCCTGATGACGACGATCGCGATGGGTGCCGGCATGCTGCCGATCGCGCTGGGTCTGGGCGCGGACCCGAGTTTCCGGGCACCGATGGCGACTACCGTGATTGGCGGCTTGCTGACATCGACCGCGCTGAGTCTGGTGGTGATTCCGGTAGCCTACACCGCGATCGACGACCTGTTGAGTTTCGCCCGCCGTCTTTTTGCTTCGGTTCGACCCGGAAACGATGGTCGCGATGCAAGATACGGATTGGCCGAATAACCGGTTTAACGAGTTGGAGACCAAACTTGAGCGGGCGCTGAGGGGAGAGCAATCATGCCGCTCTCCCAAATCTCCAGGCATTGATTTTAAGGGGTGGTGCCAGGCGACTGCGCCGGCAGGCTGTTTAACTGCGGCAATAGGCCCCCGGATACTTTCCCCGATCCGGGGGCGCAGGAATCAGGCAATCTCGGCGCTGCTGATCCACAAATCGTGCTTGTTGCACAAACTCAGGGCGTACAGCGTGCCGACATAGCCGTCCAAACTAAAGGTCGAAACCGGCACCGGGTCTTTACTTGGGTCCAACATGTGTTCGGCCAGGAATTTGTAGTCCTTGTCCAGCAGCACGTGTTTGACGATGTAATGCTCGTATCCTTTCATTTCGTGCGGGGTGGTGACTTTTATGCTGATTTTGCCGCCGTCTTTGGTCGCCTCGATCACCGGCAAGTGGGTGGCAGCCTTTCCGGCCCAGCGGCCCTGAGCGTCCTTGGTGTAGAACAGGTCCCCCGGCGGTGTCGGTACCGCGCCGGCTGCCGCCGAAGCAGCGTGGGGAAGGGCCAGGCCGGCTACCGCGCCGGCCGCGCTGAATTTAATAAAATCGCGACGTTCCATAATAATTTTCCTGGGTTGTGATGGCTGGATGTGGGCGATTCGGCCCGGTAGCTAACGATAATGGATAAATCCGGCCGGGTAAACCGCTTAGACTTGCCGGAGCTGGGATAACACGGAATCCGGGCGGCCAATTAATCGTCGGCGTAGACGCGGTTAACCAGTTCTTTAAACCAGCGCGGCCGGAAAATAACCACGTATAAGCCCAGTGTGCTGGTGATCGGAATCGGTCCGACGCTAAAAATCATGAACACTAAAAACACGGCAGCGCATTTGAATCGGGTCGCGGAGGAGGCTTTCATTGTGGTTCTCCGCTAATGCGGGCATCGCCGGCTGGTTGCGGCTTGCCGCTCGGTTTCGGCCAGTACGGTAACGCCAGAATCAGGATGCAGACCAGCCAAGCCAGCAATTGCCGGTTCTGCAAGGTATAGCCTAGCGCGACCGGCAGGCCCTCGCCGATGCTGGGGTGGGCCTGGATAAAGTCGTAGGCCGACATGAAGGAATAGGTTTCGCCGGCGACGACGCCGAATATGCCCAAGCCCAACAAAAATGCCAGGCGGCCGCTGTATTTGCCGGCCTCGGCCCCGCTATTCGTCGTCAAGTCGCCGAGCCGGCGGCATACGGCTAGCGCAGCGATCCCCACGGCCGGAATCGTGAATTGCTCGACCGGAAAACTCAAATAGCGGCCGTCGAACGCCAGCAGATAGGTTTTTGCGACGGCCAACGCCATGAACAGCAAGTACCCGGTTTGCAGCGCTACGCGGCAGGGGGCCGGAACGGCTCGCTCGGCTACTGCGGCGTAAACCTGGATCAGCAGCAGGCCGGCGAGTGCCGCATTGCCGCATATCATGATCAGCGTGTAGGCCTGTTGCCAGACGCTGTAACTGGTCTCCCAGGATAAGTCGGCCAGATGCACCAGGCATCCGCTGAATACCTGGATCAGCAGCAGATACGCCGTTAGCTTCGGCCAGGCCAAATGTTGTAAAGCCCGCCGGCCGATGCCGGCCGCGGCCAGACTCAGCGCCGCGCCCCAGCCGAACTGCTGCAGCCAGTCCGGATTTTCCTGTACCGGTCCGGTCAGCGGAAACACCGGTTCGCGGTCTATGTCCAGTAAGCCCCAATTGGCGCCGACCACGCCTTCGTTGTGGCTTTTCCAGGGCTGATTGAAAGCTTCGACGATGTTGTAATCGAAACCGTGGCGGTTGGCGACCTGAATCAAATCGCGGATATAACGCGCCGAGTTGACCACGCCGGGTACTGCGGCGCCGCGCTGCCTGCCGAGCGAGGGCCAGCCGGATTCGCCAATCAGAATCGGTTTGTCGACGCCCATACTGCGGGCCTTTTCTTCGATCTGGCGCACGATTTTTTCGACGTGGTCCGCTGCGTGTTCGATCGCGACCGGTTCGTCTTCCCAGTAAGGCAGGATATGCACGGTGATGAAATCCACTTCCTGGAACAGTTGCGGATATTGCATGTAACTGGACCAGACGTCGGCATAGGTCACCGGTTGTTTCACCGCTTGCTTCACCTGGCGGATGTAAGCGATCAGCGTGTCGATATCCATGTCCTTGCGCAATAACACTTCATTACCGACGATGACCCGGGTTACGACGTCCGGGTGCTGGTTGGCGGCTTGAATCAGGCTCTGGATTTCGACTTTGTTTTCCGGGTGGCCGTCGCCGAGCCAGGCGCCCATCATCATATTCAAACCGTATTGGCGGGCGTATTCCGGTGTCGGTTGCATGCCGCCGCGCACGGAATAGGTGCGAATGGTGTAAGTTTTGTCGGCGATCAGCCGGGCGTCGGTGTCGATATGCTCCGGCAACGGAAATTTTTGGGCGATCGGGCTAAAGCCGGCGTGGTAAGGCGCAAACGATAGGCTGCGCAATTTGCCGGACGGCACGTCCGGGCCGGCCGCTTGCGGTTGGTTGCGATACCAAGCGATGGAGCCGTGGGCGACGAAAACGAGTAGCAGGCAGAGCAGGACTTTGAGCGAAGACATGCGGATGAGGGAAGCCGATAATGAATTCGGCGATTATACACCGGCCGTTGCGGTGCCGATGTCCGCGGCTGCAATAGTGATGACGGCAACGGCCGCTCGAATCTATTGCCGATGAAGGAATTTTAAACTGTGCCAAAATTATCGAAATAGGCGGGCGGGTATCGGCCCGTGGCAAGCGATCCCTTTATCCGGACCATTCGAACATTTTGGCATGGCGAGAAACCGATTTATTTTGTTTGCAACGACGGCTTACCTGATACTCGGTTTGGCCTGGATATTTTTATCCGACACCTTGTTGGCTCAAATTACCGACACCGAATCTGTGGTCTGGTTTTCGACCGCAAAAGGGGTGTTGTTCGTCGTTGTCACTACCGGTTTTCTGTTTTTTGCATTGAATTCGGTCGCGACCGCTTCGGCAGCCGATCAGGCCCAATCCCATCTGAATTCGGCGGTAACCGGTTTTCTCGATAAACCGCGGCGCTGGCCCATGTACCTGTTTGCCGTCTGCATTACGCTGGCGACGATTTGGGTCAGGCAAGAGTTCGCCATGCCGTTCGGCCAGCGACCGATGCTGGTGCTATTCATGATCCCGGTCGTGTTCAGTGCCTTGCTCGGCGGCAGCGGGCCAGGGTTTACCGCGACGCTGCTGTCGACCGGTTTCGTCTGCTATCGGCTCCTGCTGCCGCTGGACAGTTTCGTGGTGGTACCGGCGGTGGAAAGTTTGCAATTGGCGATTTTTCTGCTGTCGGGAATTACCTTGTCGTCGCTGAGCGGGCGCTTGCAGCGTTCCTTGGCGGAAGCGCAAGCCACCCGCTACCTGCTGCAAGCCATCGTCGACGGTACCCCGGATGCGGTATTCGCCAAGGATGCACTGGGCCGATACGTGCTGGCCAACGCCGCCACCTGTGAATTCATCGGCAAACCGCTCGCGGAAATCATCGGCAAAGACGACTTGGCCTTGTTTCCGGTGGAGGTCGGGATGGCCTTCATGACCAACGATAGGGCGGCGATGCTCAGCGGCAAACCGATCATGCTGGACGAGCATCTGGAAAACCGGGACGGTTTAGTCCTGGAGTTTTTAACCATCAAAGGGCCGGTCGTCGGCCGTAACGGATCGCCGATCGGCATGTTTGCCGTTGCCCGCAACGTGACCGAGCGCAAACGCTTGATGGATACCATCGAGCAACAGCGAATAGCGTTGGCGGCCAGCGAGACCCGCTTCCGCCGGATGTACGAGCAGTCGCCCGTGGCCTTTTCCACCAGCAACCGCGATGGCGCCTTCGTCTCGATGAACCGCGAATTCGTCAAACTGTTTGGCTATGGGCCGGACGAATTGTCCAGCATAGAAGATTGGCGGGATAAAGTGATCGCCGATCCCGAATCGAGTCTGCAGCAACTCCAACTCTGCCGGCAGCGGTGGGCCGAACTGGTGGAAACCGAGTTAACCCAATCCGAGTTGTCGGTGCGCAGTAAAGACGGCAGCATCAAAACCGTACTGCTCGGCCGGGTCCGGTTGGGCGACGAAATGTTGTTGTCGGTGTTGGATATTACTCAGCGCAAACGGGCCGAAGACGCCTTGGCGGACAGCGAGGAGCGGTTGCGGATATTGATCGAACATGCGCCGGCGGCATTGGCGATGTTCGACCGGGACATGCGTTACCTGGCGGCCAGCAAACGCTGGCGCGAGGATTACCGCTTGGGCGACACCGCACTGTCCGGCGTATCGCATTATGCCGTGTTTCCGGAGATCGGCGACGACTGGAAAGCTGTTCATCGCCGCGGCCTAGCCGGGGAGGTGATCCGCAAAGACGAGGATTGTTTCCGGCGTAGCGATGGCAGCGTGCAATGGTTGAAATGGGAGGTACGGCCATGGCCGGCGCGAGATGGTTCGGTCGGCGGCGTTGTTTTCTTCAGTGAGGACATTACCGAACGCAAGGCCGCGGAGAGCGAACGCTACCGCCTGTCGGAGGCCTTGCGTCAATCCGCGGCTCCCAATGTAATCGCCGCTGCCGACGGCACCATTGAATTTGTCAATCCGGCGTTTTTGCAATTATTCGGCTATGCCGAGCATGAGGTCTGCGGCCGCCACCCGAGTTTTTTGGTGCCGGACGACCCGGACAGCAGAGTCGAACAACTGGACATATTGCGGCAGGCTTTCGAGCAGGGCGGTTGCGCGCGGGAAGTTGTGCGGCAAGCCAAAGACGGTAGTGCCGTGCCGGTGTTTCTGACCGTGTCCAGTATCCGCGATGCCCAAGGCAATTTTCTCGGTCTGATGACAACGATTTTCGATCTGCGGGCGCTCAAGGCCAAAGAAGCGGAACTGGCGGTGCGGGAAGTTTTTTACCGTACCATCCTCGATAATGTCCCGGCCATGATCGGGTACTGGGATAAAGATTTGGTCAATCGCTTCGGCAACGCCGCTTACGCGGATTGGTTCGGCATCGATCCCGCAGTGATGCGGGGTAGACACATGGGCCAAGTGTTGCCGGAGGGGGTTTATCCGAGCAATCTGCCTCGGGTTGCAGCGGTGTTGCGCGGCGAAAAACAGGTATTCGATACCGAATACCCGGCGCGTAACGACCGCCCGGGACGTCATGCCATGGTGCAATACATTCCCGATATCAGGGACCACGAGGTCAGGGGATTTTATGCAATCGTTTCCGATGTGACTCATCTGAAGCAGGCCGAAGCCGAACTGGAAAAACACCGGTTTCATCTGGAGCGCCTGGTCGAAGCCCGCACCGGGGAAGCCAGGCAAGCGGAACAACGCTACCGGCAAGTGGTCGAGTCGGCCGCGGAAGGCATATTCGAACTGGATGCCCAGGGTTTGGTGCGGATGGCGAATCCGGCCGCGGCGCAATTGTTGGGCTATGCGGTCGAAGACATATTGGGCCGCAACGTGCACGACGTGATTCATTACCGGCGGGCCGACGGCCGGCGTTGTGCTGCCGAAGCCTGCCCTTTGTTCCATGCGGTTGTTGCCGGTAAGGAGTTGCGGCTGGACAGCGAGGTGTTTTGGCGTGCCGGCGGCCATGCGCTGCAAGTTTCCGTTGCCACGCAGCCGGTTTGGAACGGCGACTGCTTGTCTGGCGCGGTAATGAGCTTCTACGACAATACCGAACGTTACTTGGCGGATCAGGCCAGGGAAGACGCGCGCCGGGCCGCCGAGCAATTGGCGCGGCTGAAAAGCGAGTTTTTGGCCAATATGTCGCATGAGATCCGCACGCCGCTAAACGGCGTGCTCGGTTTGGCCCAGATCGGTTACCGCGACAGTGTGGGCCGAGGCGAAACCCAGGAGATATTTTCCCGTATTCTCGATTCCGGCAAATTGTTGCTGACCATCATCAACGATATTCTGGATTTTTCCAAAATCGAAGCCGGCAAGCTGGAAATCGAAAGCGTGCCGCTCGATCCCGGCTATTTGGCCGACACCGCCTTGCAAACCTTTGCCGAGGCCGGCGCCGTTAAGGGACTGAAATTGCTAGTCCAAAACGACGCATTGCCCAAGGCCTGCCTGGGCGATCCGGTCAGAATTTCCCAGATCCTGATCAACCTGATTGCCAACGCCATCAAATTTACCCAGACCGGCGAAATCTGCCTAAGCGGCAGCTGCGAGGGCGGCGAGTTGGTGTTTCGCGTCCGCGATACCGGCATCGGTATTGCCGAATCCAATTTGGCTCGATTGTTCGAGGCGTTCGAACAGGCCGACAGCGCCACCACCCGCAAATTCGGCGGCACCGGCCTGGGCCTGGCGATTAGCCGGCGTCTGGCGCTAATGATGGGCGGTACGCTCGAGGTCGACAGCAGACTGGGTGTGGGTAGCACCTTTACTCTGCGCCTACCGCTACGGCTGATCGATCACTGCGACAATCCGGTTGCCATCACCCGCACTACCGGCGAAAGGCGTCTGGCCGGCCTGCGGATACTGGCCGCCGAGGACAATGCGATCAATCAGTTGGTGCTGGAGGATTTTCTGCGCCAGGAAGGCGCCGAGGTGCAGATGGTCGCTAACGGGCGTTTGGCCGTCGAAGCAGTGCAACACGCGGCGCAGAACTTCGATCTGGTGTTGATGGATGTACAGATGCCGGAGATGGACGGGCTCGAAGCAACTCGGCTCATCAGGCAAATTGCGCCGGCGCTGCCGGTGATCGGCCAGACCGCTCACGCCCTGAAAGAAGAACATAGGCGCTGTTTGGCGGCAGGAATGGCGGCGACTTTGACCAAACCGCTCGATATCGAAACCCTGGTGTCGGCCTTGCGCGATCAGATTGGCAATGCCGGTGCCAATCCGGGCTTGGCGCCGTTGAGTTTAGGCCAAGCGGAGCCGACGCCATTGCCGGCAGTCGATTGGCCGGCGCTTGCCAAAAAGTTTCCGAATCAAACCGATTTCGTCGACCGTTTGATTCGTATGGCGGCCGAGCACCACGCAGGCGATGCCGAACTATTGCGCCAAGCGCTGGCAAGCCGGGATTTAGAGGTAATCAAGGAGATGGCTCATAATTTAAAAGGCATGGCCGGCAATGTCTGCGCGCCGGAGTTGGAAGCGGTTGCGATTCGGGTGTTGCGTTCGGTCCGGCTTGGCGACGAGCATGCGTTGCGCCAAGCCGAAGAGTTGATCGAGGCCTTGCAGCGGGCCATCGCCGAGTTGAATCGAGGCCGTCCCGGTTGACGCCCTGCGGCCGGCTGCTTGAACCGGCCGCAACCAACTAGAGCTTATGCGCTGGCCGGCGCGGTAAACCGGAGGCGGCGACACAGCGCTAACCAGCCGGCGGCGAACAACCAGCCGGCAGCCGGCAACGGTACCTGGCTGACCATGGCGTTGGCGACCAGCGCATGCATCGCCGCCGTCGGATGGAAATCGTCCCAAAACACATGATTATTCGGATCGGCGCAGGCGTCGGGTAAGCTGACGCAGGCGCTGACCGCGTTGCCGAAGCCGAATCCGGCCGGATTGGCGACGATGGCATTGAATAAACCGAACGAGTCGAATTCGACGATGTCGGTGGCGGCGAACTGGTTGTCGACCAGACCCAATAAACTGGTCAGGGTTTGGTTGAAGGTCAACGAATATTCGCGCGCCGGGTCGATCACGTCCTGGCCTTGGCTGGTGACGAACGGCGTCAAGCCCAAATCGGGCAAGTTGGGCACCAGGATGGTTTCTGCGCCGAAAGCCGCCAACGCACCGACGTAACCGGCGATGTTGGTTGCGGCGGTTTGTGCCGCTTTTTTGGCGACCGCGCTGGGGTCGAGGCCGGATTGAGTTGCCAGCGGGATATAGACGTCGGTCAGATAGTCGTTGGCACCGCCCCAGACGAAGTGCAGCGCATTGGCGGCCGGGGCGGCGGTGTTCAGATAAAAACCGATTTGTTGGGCGATGCCCGGTAGAGCGAAACCGCCGGGGGCCGACTGCGAGCCGCCGTCGCCGAAGTTACCGATGCCGCTGGTGGCGCCGGAAACCGAGTAATTGAAAAAATTGCCGGCGTTGGCGCCACCGGGCAAAACCGCATTCGCCACCCGCTCCACGGCGGCAGGGCCGTTGGAATAGCGGCCTTCGAAATAGGGCGGGCAGGGATGGTTGGAATCGCAATTGCCGTTGGGATTGATCGGCCCCGGATAACCATTTAAAAAATTGTAAATGCTCCAGACCGACGAGGCGCTTTTGCCGCTGTCGGACAGCGAGTCGCCGAAGGCATAAACGCTGGAAAAATTTGCCGCCTCGCTTCGGCCGGCGGCGGTTGCCGCGATCAGAATCAGGGCGGCGACGGATAGTTTGTGGTTCATGGGATGCTCCCTTTTGGCAGTTTAAGTTAGGCCTTCCCGGCGGATTTTGCTCCTGAATTCGTGCGTTTTACCTCGCCGAAACGGCTGCGCTTTGATCGGCGTCAAACCTTCGCAATACACGGCTTTACCGATCCCAGCCGTCCAGCAATTCTATCCAGTGCACCACCGGCAGTTGCGCCGTTTCCCGTAAGTGCAACAGGCAGCCGATGTTGGCGCTGGCGATCAATTCCGGTTGCCCCGCTTGCAGTGCGGTAAGTTTGGCCAGGCGCAGGCGGCCGGAAAGTTCCGGTTGCAACAACGAGTAGCTGCCGGCCGAGCCGCAGCACAAGCCGGCATCGGCCACCGTCGCCAACTCGAAACCCAGGCCGGTCAGCAGACTTTCGACGACGCCGGCCAACGCTTGGCCGTGTTGCAGACTGCAAGGCGCCTGAAACGCAATTTTGCGTGGGCAGGCCGCCAATTTGGCGGTGTCCTCGGCTCGAATGATTTCGGCAATATCCTTGGCTTTGGCCGCGACTTGCGCCGCCTTTGCGGCATAGTCCGGGTCGTCGCGCAGCAGATAGCCGTAATCTTTGATCATGGTGCCGCAGCCGCTGGCGGTGATGACGATGGCTTCCGCCCCGGCCTGCAATGCCGGCCACCAGGCGTCTATCCGGCGCCGGATCGCGTCCAGTGCCGCTTCGCGCTCGTCCAGATGGTGAGCCAGCGCGCCGCAACACGCGCTTTGGCCTTGAATCACGCTGATGCCGAGACGGTCCAGCACCCGCGCCGTGGCGGCATTGATGCGCGGCGCCAGCGCCGGCTGCACGCAGCCTTCCAGGATCAGCATCCGCCGCCGGCGGCTTAGCGGCGGCCAGGTTTCCGGCGTCGGTTTGGCCGGTACCTTGGCCCGTAACGCGGCCGGTAGCAACGGTTTCGCCAGCCGCGCCAGTGCGGCCAGCGGCGACAGCCGGCGCGGGTAGGGCAGTATCGCCAGCAAGGCCCGGCGCAGCCAGCGCTGCCGCCACGGCCGCGCGATCCGGCCGGCGGCGATTTCCCGGCCCACATCGAGCAAGCGGCCGTACTCGACGCCGGACGGGCAGGCCGATTCGCAGGCGCGGCAGCCCAGACAGCGGTCCAGATGGTGTTGGCTGGAGGCGGTGGCGTTCTGGCCCTCCAGCAGTTGTTTGATCAGATAAATCCGGCCGCGCGGCCCGTCCAGTTCGTCGCCTTGCAAACGGTAGGTGGGGCAGGCGGCATTGCAAAAGCCGCAATGGACGCAGCGCTGCAACGCCGCTTGAGCGGCGTCGATACCGGGGTGGCCGGCCAGGCTTGGATCGATGCGGGTTTGCATGGGCTTAATCCGGGAGGGGGACGAACAGGCCGAGCGGATCGAAGGCCTGACGCACGCGGCGTTGCAGCGCGGCCAATTCCGGCGCGATGCGCTGCCGGTCCGCACCGGCCTCGCCGCGAAACAGCCGTGCCTGGGCGCCGGCAGCGGCGCAGGCCCGATGCACCGCTGCGGCCGATTCGCCGGTTCTCAGCCAGCGCTGGGCGCCGCCCCAATCCAGCAACCAATCGCCGGCCAGTTGGGGTTGCGATGCGGCCGGCGCCATCGCAATCCGCCACAAATTGCCCGGCTGCTGGAAAAACGGCAAACGCTGTTCGCGCAAGTCCTGCCAGAACGCGTCGCCGTCGGCGTCGATATCGCCGCCGATCTTGGTTGCGGCGGCGCTCACCGCGGCTGAGGCGCCGGACAGCCTGGCCCGGACCCGGCCGCCGGCGTAAGCCAGCGCCGACAGCGGCCAGGGCCGGCCGGCCAGACGGTTCATGAACTCGATCGCGGCGGCCGCTTCGGCCGGCGCGAATGTCACGGTCGTCTCGGTTTCCGGCCTGGGTAGCACCCGCAACGAGCACTGCAACAACAGACCCAGGCTGCCCAGGGCGCCGACCATCAGCCGCGACACGTCGAAACCGGCCACGTTTTTGATGACCTGGCCGCCGAAATTCAGCTCCTCGCCGAGGCCGTTGACGATCTGGCAACCCAACACGAAATCGCGGGCGCTGCCGGCGAATGGCCGGCGCGGGCCGGAAAAGCCGCAGGCCAGCGTGCCGCCGATGGTGGCGTCGGCGCCGAAATAAGGCGGCTCGAAGCCCAACATCTGGCCGTGTCCGGCCAGCGCCGCTTCCAGCTCGGCGAGGCGGGTGCCGGCGCGGACCGTCACCACCAGTTCGCTGGGTTCGTAACCGATGATGCCGGTGTGTCCGGCTACTTCCAATAGTTCGACGTCTGCTGCCGGTCCGGTATAAAAGGCTTTGCTGTTGCCGCCGACGATGCGCAGCGGCGTGTTGGTCGCCGCGGCCCGTTCGATGTGCTCGCGCAATTCGGCGCTGATATCGGCGGCCATCAGAATCGCTCCAGATCCGGATGCGGCAGTTCGCCGCGATGGACGTGCATCCGCCCGAGTTCGGCGCAGCGGTACAAGGTCGGCACCGCCTTGCCCGGATTCAGTAGAGCGTAAGGGTCGAAGGCGCGTTTCAAGCGCAGGAATTGCTCCAATTCGCCGCTGCTGAACTGCACGCACATATACGGGATTTTTTCGCTGCCGACGCCGTGTTCGCCGGTGATGGTACCGCCGACCGCGACGCACAGTTCCAGTATTTTGCCGCCGAAGGCCTCGGCTTTGGCAAATTCGCCGTCGACGCCGTTGTCGTACAAAATCAAAGGATGCAAATTGCCGTCGCCGGCGTGGAATACGTTGACTACCGCCAGGCCGAATTCGGCCGACATCTCGGAAATTCGGCGCAATACCTCGGCCAGGTGTTTGCGCGGAATCGTGCCGTCCATGCAGTAGTAATCGCTGGCAATGCGACCGACCGCCGGAAACGCGGCCTTGCGGCCGGCCCAGAAGCGTTTGCGTTGCGCTTCGTCGTCGGCGCTGCGGATTTCGCTGGCCCCGGCCGCCGTCAGCACCGCGATGGCGCGTTCGCTGTCGGCCGCCACCTGTTCCGGCAAACCGTCCAGCTCGCACAGTAACAATGCCGCGGCGTCGAGCGGATAGCCGGCGTGGACGAAGGCTTCGGTGGCGCGGATGGCCGGGTTGTCCATCAGCTCCAGGCCGGCCGGCAGCAAGCCGGAGCTGATCACGGCCGCCACCGCCGCGCCGGCTTGCTCGACGCTGGGAAAAGCCGACAACAGCACCCGCGTCGCCGGCGGCAACGGCAGCAGCCGGACCGTGGCTTCGACCACGATACCCAGCAAACCCTCCGAGCCGATCGCCAACGCCAGCAGGTCGTAGCCCGGCGCATCGAGGCCGGGGCCGCCCAGCGTCAGCAGTTCGCCGTCTATCGTCGCCAATTTGATCTGCAACACGTTGTGCACGGTCAAGCCGTATTTCAGGCAGTGCACGCCGCCGGCATTTTCGGCGATGTTGCCGCCGATGCTGCAGGCGATTTGCGACGAAGGGTCCGGTGCGTAAAACAAGCCGTGCGCTTTGGCGGCTTCGGAAATGGCCAGGTTTCTGACGCCGGGCTGGACCGTGGCGGTGCGGTTCAGCGGATCGAGCGCCACGATGCGGTTCATCTTGCTCAAACCAATGACGATGCCGCCGGCCACCGGCATCGCGCCGGCAGCGAGACCGGTACCGGCGCCACGCGGCACCACCGGCACCCGCTGCTCGCGGCATAAGCGCATCAACGCCAGGACTTGCTCGGCGGTTTCCGGCAGCGCCACCAGCTCCGGCAGGGTGCGGTAGGCGGACAGGCCGTCGCATTCGTAAACCCGCAAGCGCTCGGGCTCGGTGACGACGTTGGCGGCACCGAGCAAGTCGAGGCATTGGCGGGTAAAGGCGGCAGATAAAGGCATGGCCGATTATAACCACAACTCGGCGACCGGCGGCCAGGGTATGAATACCGAGCTGGGGTCTGCGGCTCCGGCAAAAATCGGTCTGGAACGGATTTGGATTACCCGCAGGGTGTCAGGCAGGACGCCCTGACATGAATCCATGCCGGAATGACGGCCTTCGGTAATTTGAAATCTGACAAAGAATTAGTCGGAATTGGTTATTTGCGGTTAGCGGAGGGCGCGCAGCGGCAGCGCCAATTCGGCTTTGGCGGAGGGATCAGGCGCCTTGCTGTGCTTCGCGGCTGTCCCAACCGGCCTTGATTTCCAAAATGCGCGGCAGGCAGGATTCGAATGCCTCGACCAGGGTAGGGTCGAAATGGCGGCCCGCGCCTTCGCGCAAGGTGTCCATAGCCCGTTCCACCGACCAAGCGTCTTTATACGGGCGTTTCATGGTCAAGGCGTCGAACACGTCGACCAGCGCGACGATGCGCGCCGATTCGGGAATCGCTTCGCCGCGCAAGCCGTCGGGATAACCGCTGCCGTCCCATTTCTCATGATGGCGAAGTGCGACCTCGGCGGCCAACACGAATACCGGCGCGTCGCTGCTGGACAGGATTTCGTAGCCTATTCGGCAATGGCTGCGCATGATGGCCCATTCGTCGGCATCCAGTTGGCCGGGTTTGCGTAACACCGAGTCGGGAATGCCGATTTTGCCGGTGTCGTGCATCGGCGCGGCTTGCTCCAGCAACACGCAATTCTCTTTGGGCCAGCCGACGGCCTCGGCCAGTTGCCGGGCGTAAGCCGCGATGCGCCAGATATGCAGCCCGGTATCGCTGTCGTTGTAATGGCCGGCTTTACCGAGCATGGCGATGGCCTCGCCGTAGGTTCTCTCCAAGCGTTTGGCCTGCACCAGCGATAGGTGGGTCCGCACCCGCGCCCGCACGATCCGGGGGTAAACCGGTTTGATCAAATAATCGACGCAGCCTGCGTCGAAGCCGGCTTCCTCTTTTTCCAATTCGGACAGCGTGGTGACGAAAATCACCGGGATGGCCTCGGTCGCCGGATTGGCTTTCAGGGCGCGGCAGACCGCATAGCCGTCCATTTCCGGCATTTGGATATCGAGCAGGATCAGACAGGGATGATGCTTGCCCGCCAGCTCGAGCGCTTCTGCACCGTTTCGAGCCAGCATTAACCGGTGCTCGTCTTTCAGCGTACGGCGTAGGATGGCCAAATTGGTGGGCTCATCGTCGACGATGAGAATAGGGCCGTAAGGCATGGCTTACTCCGGTATCGATAAATTCAGGTGCTGCACCAGGCTGCGTACGGCGGCCTCCGCCCCGCGGAAATCGAAGTCGGCCAGCAGCGCGTCCAACTCGGTCAGTTGGATGGGGTCCGGGTGCTGCCGCAGCCGGTCCAGCCAGATTTCGGAATCATCGGGATCGTTACGGTCGAGCGCTTCCAGCATGCCCGCGAACAAATCAAGCAAGCCGTCCCCAAGCGGGCCGGCAGCCGGCTCCGGCTCGACCGCGGGGTTTTCGGTTTCAGGCCAAGCGTGGACTGCCGCGCATACCTGATCTATCGCGGCTTGCAATTCTGCCGCCAGTTTAAATGCCGCTTCGCCCCCATTCAAGCGTGTTTCCAGTTTGCGGGACAGCTCGGCGACTCGGGACAGCCGCAAAGTTCCGGCCACGCCGTACAGTTTATGTGCCAGATCCCCGGCAGTTTTCAGGTCGCCGTCATGGCAGGCGGCGGCGATAGAGGTTCCGCACACCGCGTACGCGGCGACGAATTTGTCCAGATAAGTGCGATAGACGTCGAGCTGGCCCCATTGGCCGCGCGCGGCCGCCAGATCGATAGCCGGCAATTCGGGTTCTCCAGCGCCGGTCGCCGGCCGCGGCGGCGATACACTTGCCGAGCCGACGGCCACGCTTGCGCCGCTAACGCCCGAGATGGCCTTTCCTGCCGAGCATCCGGTCCAGCGTTGAATGGTTTCCATCATTTGCGCCACGTTGAACGGTTTGGCTACAAAATCGCTCATGCCGGATGCCTGCGCCGCATCGCGCAATTCCTGGAAGGCGCCGGCGGTCAGTGCGACGATGGGTAACTCCCGCCAGCGTTCATCCTCGCGGATAATGCGGGTGGCGGCATAGCCGTCCAGGCGCGGCATTTGTAAGTCCATCAATATGATATCCACCGTATCGGGGTGGACTCGCAGCCATTCCAGCGCGTCCTGGCCGTCGCAGGCCGTATCGACGATTGCGCCATCTGCTTCCAGGATGCCTTTTGCCACTTCCCGGTTGATATCGCTATCGTCGACCACCAGTACGCGCACGCCGGGAATGCGGCGATTGCCGGCGGCGGCGATCGGCGGCGGATCGGGCCGAAATAGCCCCAGACCGCGTTGGTTTAACGAGTCGGCGACGGCAGAGTAGAGCGTCGAGGCGGTGACCGGCTTGCTGAGTACCTTGGCCACTGTCTCGATACCCGGTTGGGCCAATAATTCTTCGCGCAAATGAGCGGCGACCATCAGTAGTATCGGCGGGTCCAAGTCCTGGCGTTTTTCCTGAAGCGCTTGGCGTATGGCTTTAGCGGCACTCAATCCGTCCAGCCCCGGCATTTTCCAATCTAATACGATGGCATCGTAAAAACGTTGGCTATCCATCCTGGTCAGTGCTTGCATCAGGGCGGATTCGCCGGAAGCGGCGGTATCGGCCGGCCAACCCAAAGAGTTAGCCACAACGGCCAGCGCCTCGCGCACGCTGGCGCAGTCATCTGCGATCAGCAGTTCGAGCCGAGCCAGTTCGCTAGGCCGGCGTTCCACGCGCTGGTCGCGCTGCAACGGCAACACGAACCAGAATTCGCTACCCTGGCCGACTTCGCTGGTCACTTGCAGGCTGCCGCCCATCAGTTCCACCAGTTGCATGCTGATGCTCAAGCCCAAGCCGGTGCCGCCGAATCGGCGGCTGATGCTGCTATCGGCTTGGCCGAAAGCCGAGAAAATCAGCGACTGCTGTGCGCTGGAAATGCCGATGCCGGTATCGCGCACCCCAAAACGCAGCTGACATTGTTGTTTGTCCGCAGATTCCACGCTAACGCGCAACTCGACCTCGCCGCGTTCGGTAAATTTGATCGCGTTGCTGAGCAAGTTGATTAATATTTGCTGGAGGCGCAAGGCATCGCCAACCAAGGCGTCGATTTCGGCGGGTGGGGTGATGATCAATTCCAGGTCTTTATCGTGGGCGGCCGTCGCCATGATAGCGGCAAGGTTGTCCAGCATTTCGGTCAGTTTGAACGGCGCGCGCTCAATATCCAGCCGCCCAGCCTCGATCTTGGAAAAGTCGAGGATATCGTTGATCAGGGACAATAGCGTATGCCCGGCATTGTGGACTTTGCGCACCAAGGCCAGCGATTCGCCGTCCAGATGACGTTGTTCCAATAGATAGCAAAAACCGAGCACGGCATTCATCGGCGTGCGGATTTCATGGCTCATATTGGCCAGGAAGGCGCTCTTGGCATGGTTGGCGGTGTCCGCCAAGGCCTTGGCTTTTTCCAGTTCTTCGGTGCGGCGGGCAACCAATATTTCCAACTGGTCGCGGTGTTGCTTGAGTTCTTCCTGAAAGAGTTTACTGTCGGTAATGTCTTGAATGACGCCCACGGCGACCTGGCTTTTGCCGTCCGTTCGGTGGATGCGATAGCGGCCGGCGACCATGATCCAGCGGATTTCGCCATCGGTACGCCGAATCCGGCATTCGAATTTGCCTTCGCCGCCGCTGGCAAACGCCTCTTGCAGCACTGCCGCGACCCTGGCCCGGTCTGCCGCCAGCACATGCTCCAGGAATTTGTCGACCGACCATGCCGACGCGGTGTCGGAATAGCCGAAAATACGGGCGTGTTCGATTGAGCGATACGCCGCGTGCGTTTCCAAATCCACTTCCCAGGCGCCGGTATTCGACATCTCCAAAGCAAAATGCAGCCTGGTTTCATTTTCACGGATAACGGTTTCCGCTTCTTTTAACTCCTGAATGTCGGTACAGGTGCCGTACCATTTTTCGATTTGCCCTTGTGCGTTTAACAGTGGCATGCCCCGGGCCAACCACCACCGGTATACGCCGTCTGCCCGTAGCAAGCGAAATTCCACGGAGTAGCTGTCATGATGCTGGGTCGCGCGTTGCCAGGCTTCCCAGGCACGTTGCCTATCATCAGGGTGAACTTGTTCTATCCAGCTATGACCATAACTTTCTTCAAGTGTCAGACCGGTATATTCGACCCAGCGCTGGTTATGATAGACATTCCAGCCGTCAGGGCGTGTCGCCCAGACAATTTGCGGCATGGCCTCGGTTAGAACTCGAAATTCGCGCTCGCTCTCGCGCAAGGCATTTTCAGTCTGCTTCAGCTGGGTAATGTCATAGATGATGACAATGATGCCATCAATTTCTTCGCCATCACGTATCGGCTCGTAGATGACGGTGTATTGTCTTGGCGCGGCCTCAGAGGCAAGTGGCCGAATCAATTCGTATACCACCTTTTCACCGGCGAAGGCTCGGTCGAGGCGTGGCGAAATCTGCGTCGCATAGCTGGATGCAAGTACCTCGGACGGCGACCTGCCAATCAGCTCGTCGGCTGACTGAGCAAGGCCAAGAATACGGACATAGGCAGGGTTAACGAACCTGTATTGCCGATGGCGATCAAGCGTGACAATACCGATGGATATGTTATCCGTAACAGACCGCAGCCGCGACTCGCTCTCGCGCAGCGCCGCCTCTGCTTGTCTGCGTTCGGTTATATTGCGGCTGACAGTTGCCCAGCCGATGGGCATGCCGGCGGCGTCGTAGACACTGAACAGGTAGTAGTTCATCCAAATCGGTTCGCCGGTCTGAAAGTGCCGTAAGCGGATCTCCACGTCGCCGTGCCCCTCCCGTTGCACGCGCGGGAAGAACTCCGCAGCGATGAAACGCCGATCTTCCGGAAAGAAGTAGTCCTGTACCTTGACCCGGCAGGCGGCGGCCATATCCGGTAGACCGACCATGCGCCGACCCTCGGGATTAACATAGAGGGGATTCATATCGAGGTCGCACATGCCAATGAATTCGCTGCTGCTTTCAGCCAGCAGGAAGAATTTCTGCCGCTCAATCTCAAGTTGTTTACGCCCGGTGATGTCTTCTACTACAGAGATGAAGTACCTCGGCTGTCCGGTATCGCCACGAACCAGGGCGACGGTCAGATTGATCCAGACGACGGCGCCATCCTTACGCAAATAACGCTTCTCCAAGGAGTAGGTATCGATCTCTCCGATCAGCATCCTCTGCATATAGCCGAGATCGGTATGGAGATCATCCGGGTGAGTGATGTCTTGAAATGTCTTCGTTACTAGTTCTTCCCGAGAATAGCCGACGATGTCGCACAGTTTTTGGTTGACTCTCATCCACCGTCCATCGGGACTGACTTGCGCGATGCCCACGGCGGCCAGATCGAAAAAGGCGCGAAATTCGCGTTCGTTTTCCTGGATACGTAACTGGATTTCAGCCTCTTTGCGTAGCCGTGCTGTTTCAATGTATGCCCCAACACGAGCCAGTAGTTCCCGGGCGCTGAAGGGCTTGGTCAGGTAGTCGTCGGCTCGGTGTTTCAGGCCTTCGATGCGTTCTTCTTCTCCGGCCCGAGCCGAGAGCAAAATGACCGGAATCGTGCTGGTTTCTTGATCTTCCCGCAGGGCGCTCAGCAAACCGATGCCGTCCAGACCCGGCATCATAATGTCGGTGAGCACCAGATCCGGTCGGCGCTGGCGTACTGCTGCCAGCGCCGCTAAGCCGTCGCGCACCGCTGTTACGTCGTAGCCTTGTACCCGCAACAGCCGGGCAACATAACTGCGCATGTCGGCGTTATCATCGGCAATGACAATGTGTGCGCTCACGCCCGCAGTAGACCCTATCGATTCAACCGAATCTATGTGCGGACCGAGGGCATTTTCATGTTCCGCTCCCACTTCCCAACGCCACGCTTCATCGGCCATAAATTCCGCGCCAGTGCAGGCAGAGAAGGGCACTTTGGCAGGGTGAATATGGTCAGCCGGCAAGTGTGCTGTGCCGGTCGGGATGACAACGGTAAAGGTGCTGCCGAAACCCTGCGTGCTGGTGACCGAGATGTCGCCGCCGTGCAAGCGGACCAACTCGCGCACCAGAGCCAGGCCGATACCGGTTCCCTCGTGATTGCGCGAGCGCACGTTCGGCACCCGATGGAAGCGTTCGAACACATGGTTAAGCTGGTCAGCGGCAATGCCGACACCCGTGTCGCGCACGGCCAGCTCAACCCTTTGTCCACATTGACGTAGCGAAACTTCAATTTCGCCGGCAAAGGTATACTTGAAGGCGTTGCTCAGCAGATTAATGACGATTTTTTCCCACATTTGCCGATCGACATACACCGGTTCGGCCATTGCCGGGCACGACACGATCAGCTTCAACCCCGCTTTTGCAGTGGCGGAGCCGAATACGCTCGCCAGCTCGGCGGTATAGGTCGCCAAGTCCGTCGCTTCATAGGACGCATCCATGCGACCGGCTTCGATACGCGAAAAATCGAGCAACGCATTCACCAATTTGAGTAGGCGCAGGCCATTGCGATGCACCAGATCAAGTTGTTCATGCAAGGCAGCGTCAGGGCTTGAACTCGTTGGAGCAAATTGGGCCAGCAATTCTTCCAGAGGCCCTAGCATCAGCGTCAGCGGCGTGCGAAATTCATGGCTGACGTTGGCAAAAAACTGCGTTTTGAGTTCGTCCAACTCCAAGGTTTTGGCGTACAAGCGGGACAGTTCCTCGTTGGCGGACTTTAACTCCGCGCTGGCGGATGCAACTTCCTTGGTGCGGGCGAACAGCTCAACTTCCATTTTTACGGCCTGGGCGCGCAGTGTGTCGTTGAGTTGGCTTTGCTCAACGCCCAGTTGTTTGACGCGGATAAACTCGGTTAAATCTTCCGCGCGATGCAGCACATAGGCAATATTGCTGTCCTTGCCGAGAATGGGGATATTGATCGGGCTCCAGTACCGCTGCTCAAACCCCTTGCCGTCGGGTCTAGGGATGTCGTATTTCTGTACCGGCATGGTGTCGGGTTTTCCGGACAACAACACCCGCTGCAAGGACGCGCGCAAGTTGCGCTGGCCTTCCGCCGTCGGGTCGTCGGGATTGTCGGGAAAAATTTGAAACATCGTTTTCCCCAATATGTCTTCCCGGCGAGTCAAGGTGGCGCGGGTATAGGCATCGCTGGCGGCGACGATTTCCAATTGTGGATTTAACACCAGGTAAAGGTCGGGCGACGATTCGAACAGTAAGCGGAAATCCAAATCATCAAGGCTTGGGATGGAATCATTCATTATTCGAAGCACCCGTCAGACTATTCCTACGGTTTCGGAAACCCTGAATTTTAGCCGGTTATTCAAATTGTTCTATCGAACGCTGGCCTATACCACATCTAACACCAACCGCGGCTATCGCCGCTGTCTGTCTTTGTTTCATCTGGAACGAGTCGTTGACGTGTGTTGTGTGCCTTTCGTGCCTTCTAGGGCATATATGCTGAGCAAGATCGAAGCATGAGTGGCTCACAACACGCTGGTCCGTTGGGTGAATCAAAAATCCCGCCCATCCTTCGAATCTCAGCACGAACGGGCTCTATTTCGGCTCAACTGCTTTTTCTAGGTTTAACGTTTCCTGACCTATCCGCTATGTTCGATTTGCCCGACGTGCACAGCCGGCCCGAGTAATTCCGGCTACAGAGCGTTGGGGTTTAACCGGGTGCGCCTTACCGGCGCACAATGCAAAGCCGACAAATTGTCGTGTCCGAACCTGCAAAACACGATGGGCGCGGGCCATTATCGGGCTGCCAATGCCGGATTTGCGCTAAGGATGATGGCTAAATCCTTGTTTTTAAAAATATCCTGAAAGCGGCAATCCCGCTGCCCGGCTAACCGAGAATTGGCCGCGAATTTGCTTGCAGTGTCGATGTCCGGGAATGCCGTTACCCGCCTTCCCGTAGGTTTCGTTCAACTGTAATTGGAGAAAGGCAATATGTTCGAGCACAAAGCATTAGATGGCCAATGGAACCGGGTGGTGCCGGCGACCGAGAGTTTCGTTAACGGCGAGATTCTGGAATGCCGCGACAACGTCGGCGACGAACCGGGAAAAATCAGCCGGCGCCAGTATGCGGTGATCGGGGACCGTCTGGTGGAGCGCTGCCTGCCGCCGGAAGCGATCGGCGATTTTTGGAGTCACGATGTTGCCCAATTGTCGTGGTGGGGATCGGTCATGAATCCGCCGCATTGCGGACTGCTGGCCGATTTCAACACCCAGTATGGCGGCTTGCACCGCAGGGATCTCGATGTCGGTCACAACGTGGTCGGTTACGCCGCTGCCGGCGAGGAAATCACCTTGGGCAAAGCCGGTTATGCGGTGAAGCGCGCCAGCGATAGCGCCGAGTTGGTTGCGGCGTCGATGCTGGAATTACGCAAGCTGTATTACGCCTGAGGCAGCGGCCGCCAGGGCCGGCGTTGCCGATCCGGTTACTGGTCAGCGGACAAAACTCGGCATTCGCCGCAGACAATCCAGGATTCAGCATAGTGGTTGCAAAACGGGGCTAAAGAATCGCAAAGGCCAGGCAGCCTTTGCGCCCAGCTTCAAGTAAATGCAATGTTTGGGGTAGCGGCGGTTTTTGGCGTCGCCGCGAAGTCTTGCGAATAGCGGGATTATCTGGACTTAGGCTGATTTTGGTTTGCAGCCGACGTTTTGCTATGTCGCAAACCCCGCAACTCCCGGGAATATGTAGCATCTGCAATGCGGCTTGTGTCGGATCGGCAGTAGCGGGAAGTGATCTGCTTATACTGCAAGCGGAGGTAAGCTATTGATTTTATTTAAAATAGTTTTCAGTTGGCGGTTGCGGTCCGGGCCGGTCGCGGCCCTTGCAAACTGGTCCGTATCTTGTTTGTCAGTTCGGTAAACTCGGTACAGATCGCACCATGGATACCCAATTGAACGCCAGGCTTTTGCAAGACTTCGCTTGTTTTATCGCCGAAGCCAAACCGCTCTTGCAGCGCCAATATCAACAGCGCTTGGCTGCCGATTTGGCGAGCCAACAGTGGCAGGGTTGCTTTCAGCGGAATCTGGTGGCGGTGTTGGCGGCATTTTATCCTCAGGCCTTGCAACAGCTGAAATCCCTGTCGTTCGACGCCAGCCAGGTCGGGGTCGAAAACGGAATGAGCGAACTAACCGGCCAAGTCTTGACCGCATTTGCCGGATTTAGCGACGAGTTGATTTTGTTTGCGGTCGATAAGCACCGTACTTCCTGCGCGCTGTCGAATTTTGCGGAAGAACATAAACCGGACCGGGATTACCTGAATGCGACGCGTCGGGAGATTGCCGGTTTGTGGAAAACTTTCGCGCTCGATTTGAACCGGCATTTTCTGGAGGGCCGATGCTGAAACTGTATATGACGCCCGGTTCCTGTTCGACCGGCATCCATATTTTGCTGGAAGAACTGGACTTGGTGTTCGAAGCGCAAATCGTCAATCTGCTGGCCGGAGACCAGCACAAGCCCGAGTTTTTGGCGATTAACCCGAAAGCGACGATCCCGGTTTTGGTTAAAGACGACGGTTCGGCCATCACCGAATTCCAGGCCATCGCCTATTGGCTGGCGCGAACTTACCCCAAAGCAGGGCTATTGGCGACCGGTCCGGATCAGGCTGCGCAAGCGATCGAATTGATGGATTATGTGGTTGCTACGATTCACGGCCAGGGTTTCCAGCGCCTATTCGTGCCGGAGAAATTTGGGACCGATTCTGCCCAGTACGACCAAGTCAAACGGCAGGGGACGGCTATCGTCAATCAGGCTCTGGCTTTGGTGGCGCGGGCTTTGCCGGAGCAGGGCTATGCCGTGGGCGGTTTCGGCATTGCCGACGCCGCGCTGTTTTATGTGGAATTCTGGGCCGACCGATCGGATATCGAGTTGCCGGTGCGTTGTCGGCAGCATTATCAGCTGATGTTGACTCGCCCGGCCGTCAGGCGGGTTTTGATGGAAGAAGGGTACCGTCCCGGCTGAAGCGCCGCAGGTTGCTGCCGAGATTCGGCCGGGCGCAAAAAAAGCCTCTATCAGGCAGCGATAGAGGCCGTAGAGTGCGCGGTGCAGGAGTTCACCGCTGTGAGCGAGGGAACGTTAGCGGGATTGGCCGGGTGCGGCTGGCGCCGTTTCGAACCGAATTGCGCTAACGACGGTTTCACTATAGCCCGGCTGGATCAATTTACAATATGTGCTTGAATGCATTGTTTATTTCGCGAGAGAAAACAATTATGGGCTGGAATTCGCCGGGCTTTGTTGTTTTAATTGCGAGATTAAGTGACTTGTCGGCTTCCTAAAGTGCCAAGGCGCGGAACTCGCTGCAAATCCGCGCCCTTTGCCATACCCGTTCGAATTCCTCGCTCAATTGCCGGTTTTGCGCCGGTAAATTCGGGCTCCAGTGTCCGTCGTAGCGGTCGCTCTGCAATTGAAACAAATAACCGCCGTTGTCGTTGGCGATGAATGCCGGCCTAAAATTCAAATCCTCGGCTTCGACCGCTGCCCTGATCGCAATATAAGACGGCAAACGTTGCGCCAAATCGATTAAAGGAAGTTGTTGGCCGCGAATCGCTTCCGGTTCCTGAACGATGATGCGGACTTCGGCGCCGCGCTGGTTACGCAACGCGAATTGTTTCAAGGCTTCTACCAGCGGTTTTTGGCTGTAGAGCCGCGAATCCAGGTTGCGGCTGTAGATGCAGAGCAGGCGGCGGGCTTGCTGGACCAAAGCCAAGGCTGCTTCCGCCGCCGCTTCCGGCGTTTGCAGGCGTATGGCGGGTACGCTTGGTTCAGGCGCGTCCTCACTCTGGCGGGACATCGGCGCCGGCGCGGCAATGGTCAGACGGATTGCGGTATGCGGAATCCCGGCTTCGAGGAACTCGGCGCCGACGGTTTGGAAACCGTAGCGCCGGTAAAACCCCAGCGCTGCGGTTTGGGCGTGGGCGGTGACTTCGCTTAGCCCCAAATTGCCGGCCAGTTCGATCAAGCCGCGCAATAGCGATTCGCCAACCTTTTGCCGGCGCCATGCCGGCAGTACCGCCATTCGGCCGATTCTGCCGGTCGGCGACAGACGGCCGCAACCGATGGGCCGCCGCTCGGCGTCGCGGGCAATCAGATGCCGGCAATCCCGGTCCAAATCGTCGAATTCGATTTCCGGCGCAATACCTTGCTCGACGACGAACACTTCGGTTCTGAGGTAATGCAGGTCGGGAAAGTCAGCGGCATAATTGGCGGGTTCCAGATAGAAACTCGGGATGTTCATCATGTGAATCGATATTTGCGGTTGGACTGGTGGCTGCGCCGTTCAAACCGGCAGTTGGTAATGCTTTTCTTGGAACAGAGCCAGACAGGCATCGACCGCAGCGGCGTCGTAGAGCGTGTTGCGGTGCTCGGCAATCTCCCGTAAAGCGGCGGCTATGCCCAGGCCGGGCCGGTAAGGGCGGTGGGAAATCATCGCTTCGACCACGTCGGCGATAGCCAGAATCTTCGCTTCCGGCAGAATGTCCGCCCCGGTTTTGCCTTGCGGATAGCCCGATCCGTCCAGTCGTTCGTGGTGTTGCAATACGGTCTGGGCGATCGGCCAGGGAAAATCGATCGATTTCAGAATTTCGTAACCGGTTTGCGGGTGGAGTTTGATCAGGCCGTATTCCAGTTCGTCCAGCTTTCCCGGTTTGCATAAAATTTCGGCCGGCACTTTGATTTTACCGATGTCGTGAACCACCCCGGCCAGGCTTAGGCCTTCGATTAAATCCGGGCCGAGTCGCATTTGTTGGGCGATTGCCGACGCCAGATGAGCCGTGCGGCGTTGATGGCCGGCCGTGTATGGATCGCGCATTTCCACCGTCGATGCGATCGCGGTGACGAACGACAGCATATTGGCTTTCAATTCCGCGGTGCGTTCGTTGACCAGAGATTCCAGGCCGTTTCGCAAGCGCGCCATTTCCAGATGGGTGCGGACCCGGACCAACAACTCCTCCCGCTGGTAGGGTTTGGTAATAAAATCGACGGCGCCCAATTTAAAGCCGTCGACTTTTTCGTTGATCTCCGATAACGCCGTAACGAAGATGACCGGCACGCTGCGGGTTTGCGGGTAGGCTTTCAAGCGGCGGCATACCTCGAAGCCGTCCATGTCCGGCATGCGCACGTCGAGCAGGATCAATTCCGGCGGATTGAGTAACGCCGACTGCAAAGCCAGTTCGCCATTGATGGCCGAGCGGATCTCGTAGCCCTCCGACTGCAACAGTTGGGTCAACAATTTTAGGGAATCCGGGGTGTCGTCGACGGCGAGGATTTTTCCGTTCACTGGCGTAGTTGTCCAGAGCAGCTTTACAGATATTTAAGAATAGCTGGATAGTCGAAGTTGTCGACCAGTAGCGCCAGGGTTTTTTGTAGCGGCCGATCTACGCCGCCGATTCGTTCCAAGACTTCGGCTATGCGCGCTTGTTCCAGGCTTTCCAGTGCCGTTTTCAAGTCTTTCCGCAATGGTTCCGGCAGGGCGGCAATCATCGCCGGGTCCAAGCTTGCGTCCTGGGCAGCGGCGATTTCCGTCCGGTAAACGAATTCGACGCCGAGGTGTTTGGCCAGACAGGCGTAAATTTCTTCGGCCCGGTAGGGTTTGCGGATGAAGTCGTCCATACCGGCTTGCAGCATTTCCTCGCGCTGCTCCATAAACGCGGAGGCGGTGACCGCGACGATCTTGACCCGATCACCGCCTGGCAACTGCCGGATGGCTTGGGTGGCTTGCATGCCGTCCATGTGCGGCATGCGCCGGTCCATCCAGATCAGGTGCGGTTGCCAGGATTCGAACACTGCCACGCCTTGCGCGCCGTCTTTGGCTACCTGGATTTGCATGCCGATATCGGTCATCAGCCGGCCGAGTAGCAGCTGGTTTTCCAGTTGATCCTCGACGATCAAAATCCGATATTGCGGTTGGCCGGGGGCCAGTCCGGTCACTTCGCCAAGGCTATCCGCTGCGCTGGCACGGACCTCCGGCTCCGCCAACTCCGGCAGCGGTAAATCGATGCGGAACAACGAACCCTTGCCGACGCTACTTTCCAGCGTCAGCTGTCCGCCCATCAGTTGCACGAACTGGCGGGTAATGGTCAAGCCCAAGCCGGTGCCTTTACTGTCGCCCTGGTCGCCGAGTTGCACGAAGGGCTCGAAGATGTGCTCCCGCTCACTGTCGGCGATACCGGGACCGGTATCTTCCACTTCGATCCTTAGATGGCTGTGGTTGTTTTGTTGTGTGCCCAGACGCAGTGTGACGCCGCCTTGCTGGGTAAATTTCAAGGCGTTACCGAGCAGATTGATCAACACTTGGCGCAGACGCGCCTCGTCGCCGCAAACGAAGCGCGGAAATTCCGAAGTTTGGTCGATTAACAATTGCAAACCCTTGTCGCGCGCCCGCATCGACATCATGTCGCTGACGTCGCGGATCATGGCGCCGAGATCGAAGCGGCTACGTTCCAATTGCAGCCGGCCGGACTCGATTTTTGCCATTTCCAGTACGTCGTTGATCAAGCTCAACAAATGTTCGCCGCTGCGGTTGATGATGGCCAGATTGTGGTGTTGGCTGGCCGGGAGCTGCGGATCTTTTTGCATCAGGCTGGAAAAACCGAGAATGGCATTCAGCGGTGTGCGCAGTTCGTGGCTCATGTTAGCCAAAAACACGCTTTTGGCTTTGTTGGCGGCTTCGGCCTGATCGCGGGCGCGCTGCAATTCCGCCGGGCTTGGCAATTTCAGCGCGCGCGGTATGACCCACCAGATCGCGAAAGAGGTGGCGATGCCCACCAGGGCGGATACGGCTTTGACATAGGCATCCAGCCAGTAAAGCGGAATCCAGACCGTCACCACCGATAACAGATGGGTGGCGGCGCAGGTCAGAATGAAGGTGATAAAAAAGCCGAGGTACAGCCAGCGGTAGGACAAGTCTTTCCGTTTCCAAACGAAGTAGGCGATGCCGATCGGATAGGTAAAGTAGGCCAAAGCCATAATCGCATCGGAAGTCACCATCAGCCAGAGCAGGCCCGGACTCCAGGCCAGGCAATATCCGTGCGGCATAAAATCCTTGGTCCCGAAAAATTCGGCAATGCTTTGCATGATAAAGACCTCCTGCGGCGAAAGCGGGTTTGTGCTGGAGTCCGCCGTTGGCGGACTGGAGTGGCAGAATATTGCCTAATCAATTATAAAGACAGCGAGTTACTGGTGTCGCGGTGTTCCTGGCGGCCGGGCTTATAAGCTAGAGCCAAAAATGCCCTCTAGGGCGCGTAAACTGTTGTTTTCGAATGGGTCGGTGCCGGGCTCAACGGCAACCGCTTGGCGGTCGTAAAATTTACGCGGGTTTGTAACAATATAACGCTGTATTGGACCGTCAAAATCTAGTAACTTAGTATTCTTAGTATTCATGGAAAGCGGAATTTGTCCCGTGTCTATTACGCACGGACTCCGATCGGTCTTCAGTTCAAGGTGAGAATGAAATCCCGCGACGTTAGCTCTGCCGATTCCGGCACTCAATTCATCGATTCCTTCCTCCAACTTTTAGTCGAGCAGGAGGTGCTTGACGGCGCCAAATTGAAATATGCGCAGCGCGTGCAGGGCAAGCTGGAATCGCCCAAGCCGATTCTGGTGGTGTTGTGCGATTTGGGTTACGTCACCCATGCGCAGTTGGTCGAGGTGTTCCGCAGTCATCCGTTAAAAGTCAAATTGGGCCTGTTTCTGGTCGAATTCGGTTTTATCAGCGATAGCGATTTGCAACTGGCTTTGGCCCAGCAACAGCAGGCAGGCGGAGGCAAACGCCTGGGCGAAATCCTGGTCGAGCGCAATCTGATTTCCGAATCGAGAATGCTGGAGGTTCTGGCCGATCTGATGGGTATATCCGTGATCGACCTCAGCCTCGCCAACGTCGATCAGAGTCTGATGACCAAACCGATGCTGAAGTCGGCGAACAAGCACTGCTTTCTGCCGATCGAAAAACAAGTCGACGGTGTGTTGGTCGCGTTCGGCGACCCCATGGATCAAACCGCGATCGCAACGGCACGACACGTGCTTGGTTCCGAGGTGATTCCGGCAGTGGGCCGTTATTCCCAGATAATGCGTTTTTTGCTGAATTACGAACGTAATGCCCGGGAGGAGAAAGCCGCCTTCGGAGAGCAGTCTGCCGTTGCTTCGGTCAATGAAATTTTCGAGGATGCAATCCGCCAAGCGGCCAGCGATATCCATATCGAGCCGTTGGAGCATAAGTTGCGCGTCCGTTTTCGGATCGACGGCCTGATGGTGCACTATCGGGATTTTCCGGTTGCAATGGCCCAGGCCATGATCAGCCGGATCAAGGTCATGGCCGGCGCCGATATCGCCGAAAAGCGCCGGCATCAGGACGGCCGGGTATTGTTCGAGCAGGTCGCCACCCATCATGTGATCGACATGCGGGCGTCGTTTTTCAGTACCATCAACGGCGAGAAGATCGTACTGCGCTTGTTGAATCGCAAAACCGAATTGCTGGATATTCATGAAGTGGGGATGGCGCCGCTGATGTTGGAGCGGTTCCTGCTGGATTCGCTGGATGTCCCGACCGGCGTGATTATCATTACCGGGCCGACCGGTTCGGGCAAAACCACGACCCTATACAGTGCGGTCGACTATTTGAATGGTCCAGAAGTCAGTATCGTTTCGGCCGAAGACCCGGTGGAATACGTGATCGATGGCGTTGCCCAGTGCTCGATCAACCCGAAAATCAATTTGACCTACGAAGAAACCCTGCGCCATATCGTGCGCCAGGATCCGGATATCATCGTACTCGGCGAGATTCGCGACCGATTCTCGGCCGATACGGCAATCCAGGCCGCGCTGACCGGCCACAAGGTATTGACCACATTCCATACCGAGGACAGTATCGGCGGCCTGTTGCGTCTGTTGAACATGGAGATCGAGGCGTTTCTGATCTCGTCGACCGTGGTGTCGGTGGTTGCCCAGCGTTTGTTGCGCCGAGTCTGTAAGCATTGCGCCGAACCGTTCCAGCCCGATCCGGCCCTGCTCCGACGGCTGAATTTGACGGCGGACGACGTGATCGGCGCCCATTTTCTGTTGGGCAAGGGCTGCGATAAATGCCGCTTTACCGGTTACTCCGGGCGGGTTTGCGTGTTCGAGTTGTTGTCGATGAATGAGTCGGTCAAGGATGCGATCTTACAACGCAAGACGTCCTACGAAATCCGCCGCGTCAGTCTGGAGACCGCCGGTTTGGTGACTTTAGTCGAAGACGGGCTGGTCAAGGCTGCGGCCGGAATTACTTCACTGCAAGAAGTGATCCGCAACCTGCCGCGCTTCGGCAAGCCCCGTCCCCTTTACGAGCTGCGCCGTTTGCTGGGCAGCCGCTGATTTGATGAACTAACTAACATGAGCGAAAAATCATTAACGGATATGATCGATGAATCCATCGCCAGCGGCGCCGGTGCGCTGCCGGTGTTCCCGCGCGCGGTAACGGAATTGCGGCAGGCCTTGCAAGACGAAAACCGTTCGCTGGATAACATCGCCAAACAATTGGCAATGGACGCCAGCTTGGCCAGCCAGATCCTGCGGGTAGCGAATTCGTCGTTTTATGCCGGCCTGAGTTCGGTCAACACCGTCAAAGACGCAGTCGTGCGTTTGGGCTTGCCGCGTATCGTCCAGATTGCGACGTTGGTAATGCAAAAGGGCATGTTCAGCGCGCGGGACTCTGCGACTGAAAAATACATGGCCAAGCTGTGGCAGCATAGCGTGGCGGTGGCGTTGGGCGCGGAATGGTTGGCGAAACGGCTGTCCTTCCATGCGATCGCCGAAGAGGCCTTCATGGCCGGCCTGTTTCACGACATCGGCGAATTGCTGCTATTGCGCTGCCTGGATGATTTGCGGACTCAGGATCCCAAACTGAATCTGCCGGAGGATTTGCAGCTCGAATTGCTGATTCGCCAGCACGAAGCCAGAGGCGCCTGGCTGCTGCGGTCCTGGAATCTGCCCGAAACCTATTGTAACGTCGCCGAGTCGCATCATCGGCCGGTTAACGAGGATACCGGTACCGTCGAATTGGTGGTGCGGATAGCCGACATGGTGGCGTACAAGCTGGGTATTGCCTCCCAACCCCAACCGGACTTGGTGGTCTCCAGCAGCGAAGAAGCGGCCCGGCTCGGTTTGTCGGAAATCGCACTGGCCGAGCTGGAAATTGCTTTGGAAGATTCGTTGGCCTTGTCGGCCTGAGCTGTCGATACGGTCGCTAATTGCGGCGGCTTTGCATTAGAATGCGCGACAGGCCGCGTGCTTGGGCGCGGACTTCCTTTCTCTACCAACCCGTAGGAACAATGACCATCGAATTTCTGATTAATTTTGCGATTCAGTTGCTGGGCGCCGCGGCAGCCGCGGTGCTGGCCTACCGTTCGTTTCAAAAGCGCCGGATCCAGCTTGGCGCGGAACCGACTCTGCCGCAATACTTCATTCGCCGCAGCACCTACTGGACCGGAATCGGTTTGTACTGTGCCTTGATGGCGGCGTTGTTTTGTTTGTTGACCTGGCAATGGCTGCCGCTGGAGCCGTTGGTGACCTTGGTCGTCAGCCATTTGCGGGCCGGTAGCCTGGTCGAGCTGTTGTACGGTTTGGACGGCAACAAGTTGCTGCCGCTGATCGCCGCCGGTGTCGTGCTGTTCTTGATCGGTTGGGAAAGCGCGTTCAATCCGCTGCTGATTTTGCGCGATAGCATACACGATGCATTCGCGATCCCGACCAAAGCGGTCGAGGTCTACAACGCCTTGATCAAATCCCGGCTATCGGCGGTGGACGACAAAATCAAAGGTCAAATCGCCGACCGCCTGTTGGTGCAAAGCATCGACGCCGGCGATTTCGACAAAGCCGGTGCCACGGTCGAGTACAAATGGGCCCATAACAGCCTGTTGTTCGACCGAATTCAGCATTATGCCGACCAATCGTCTTACCGGCGGCTGTTCAGCGAACCGTCGCTGAAATGGGGCGAAATCTGCATTTCCTATAACGCGATGTCGGAAAAGGTCGCGGTATGGAAGGAGGCCGAGCCGCACTACACCAAGACCGTCAATCTATTGAAGGAACTGGACCGGCTCAGTGGGCTGCTGTGCCGGTTGCTGGCGGCGCTGGTTGTGTTCGGCAGCGCCAATGAGAACGAAATCTGGGCCACCGTGAAGGAACTGGGCGGTAACGTCCATGAGGCGCGGCTGAAGCATACCTATAAATACCTGCTGATTTTTGCAGCCGCGACCACTTTCGGCGTGATTTTGGGGCGCGAGGTCTCGGTAGCGTTGCACAACGTGTTTTTGTTTCCGGACAAGCCGCTATCCCACTTCAGTTACACCACGTTACGCTGGATTGCCTATTCGATTGCGATTTACGTGTTGCCGATCGCCCTGGTGTTCGTATTGCGTAGCGTCGCTTTCCGCCACCAGCAGGAGCCGGCCGACCGCTACTACGGCTTTTATATGGCGATGATGTTCGTCGGTTTCGTGGTCAGCACCTCGATATCCACTTTCATCCTGGAGCTGACGTTCTACCATCGCGGCGACTTCAATTTCCTGGACAGTTTCCTCGACCATGCCCGGTGGGGGATCATGCCGGCGTTGATCAGCGGCTTCGTCGCCTACCGGATGGATGCGCCGGCCAGCGACGCCGAAACCTTGAGCCAAGCTGCCATAGCTGCCGGATTGCGCTTTCTGGCCTGGGGCGGTATTGCCGTGATCTTCATGCTCTATGCGACCGACGATCTGGCGTTGGAAAAACTAAATCTGCGCTTTACCTTGGTCGGCACAGCCTTCTTCGTCACCGGCTTGCTGGGCGCCGCGACCCGATTCAAGACGGCAAGCGACTAATCAGCAAAAAGGGCCGGAATTCCGGCCTTTTTCATTTGCGCATTGCTGAGCTCGGCAGCCCGGCGAACGCTAAAGTTGCCGCGGCGGGAAATGGCGCCTCCCGCCGCGGTCGCAAGGCTTATGCCGGCACGATCAAACTTGGATCGTAATCTTCCGGCGCTTCGTAGCCCAGCAGATTCAATACCGTCGCGGCGATGTTGGACAGGCCCGGCGCCGCCAAGTCGTCGCGTAGCTTGTAGGCCGGATCGGCTTCGCCGGAGACCAGTACCAACGGCACCGGGTTGAGCGTGTGCGAGGTTTTGGCCTTGGTGCGGCCTTCGGCGTCGCGGGTGACGTTGCCTTTCTTGTCCAGTTCGTACATTTCGTCGGCGTTGCCATGGTCGGCAGTAATCAATGCTACGCCGCCGGCCTGCAGAATTACCGGAATCAAGCGCGCCAGTTGCAGATCCAGGCCTTGCATCGCGGTCACCGCTGCTTCGAAGTTGCCGGTGTGGCCGACCATGTCGCCGTTGGCATAATTGACGCGCAGGTATTTGTATTGGCCGCCTTGAATGGCTTCGATCAGCGCATCGGTAATCTCCGCACATTTCATCCAGGGACGTTGCTCGAACGGCACCACGTCGCTGGGGATTTCGACGTAAGTTTCCAGCGCATCGTCGAACTTGCCGGAGCGGTTGCCGTTCCAGAAATAGGTGACGTGGCCGTATTTTTGCGTCTCGCTGATCGCGTATTGGGCGACGCCGTTTTTGGCCAGGTATTCGCCCATGGTTCTATCGATGGCCGGCGGTTCGACCAAAAAGCGCGGCGGCAATTTGGTGTCGCCGTCGTATTGCATCATGCCGGCATAGGTCACTTTCGGCAGCGGACCGCGCTGGAACGGCGCGAAGTTTTCTTCGGTGAAGGCGCGGGAAATCTCGATGGCGCGGTCGCCGCGGAAGTTATAAAACACCACGGCATCACCGTCGACGATTTTGCCCAGCGGCTGGCCGTCTTTGGCAATCACGAAACCCGGCAAGTCCTGGTCGATGACTTTCAGTTCGTTGCGATAGGTTTCGATCGCTTCATGGGCGCTGGCAAACTGGCGGCCTTCGCCTTTGACGTGGATGTCCCAGCCGCGTTGCACCATGCTCCAGTCGGCTTCGTAGCGGTCCATCGTGATTTTCATGCGGCCGCCGCCGGAGGCGATGGCCACGTCGAAATTAGCGTCGCTTAAGTCCTCCAGATACGCTTCGAACGGATCGACGTAATCCAGCGCAGAGGTTTCACCGACGTCGCGGCCGTCGAGCAGAATGTGCAGCCGCACTTTAGACACGCCTTCCTGTTTGGCGCGATCGATCATCGCTTTCAGATGGTCGATATGTGAGTGTACGTTGCCGTCGGAAAACAAGCCCAAAAAGTGCAGGGTGCCGCCTTGCTTGGCGGCGGCAACCACTTCGTGCCAGGCGTGGCCTTGCCACAGGTGGCCGCTGGCGATCGACTCGGCCACCAGTTTGGCGCCTTGGGCGAACACCCGGCCGGCGCCGATGGCATTATGGCCGACCTCGCTATTGCCCATGTCCTCGTCGCTGGGCATGCCGACGGCCTTACCGTGCGCCAACAATTTGGTCATCGGAAAGTTGGCCATCAGCTGGTCCAGCATCGGCGTGCGCGCGGCTTTGACGGCATCGCCGTCGTCGCGCGGCGAAATGCCGACGCCGTCCAGAACGATCGTAACGACCGGGCCTTGGCAAGGGGAGAAGCGGGAAGATTTTGCTAGTTTCATACTGTTGTCGGATCGATGGAAAAAAGAAACCGTTGGAATAGGGCACCCGACTGTCTGCCGGATCAACCCGTCGCTGAACGATACGGCTCGCCAGCAAATAAGCCGGATATGTTAACTCCGATGGCAGCATCAAGGAAATCGGGATGGCGGCAAAGACCAAAGGCTGACCAGTTGGCGTGGATGCGGGTTAGGGGCGTTGGTGAGAATGTAACCCGTGTGGTGCTGATGTCGCTGAGGTGTTTGATGTTTTCGACCCTGAAGCGACGTTCGCTCCAGTTTTACTAATGTCCGCAAATTGATAATAAGTTGATGTGTGGTTTGCAGTGGTAGGCTGGGTTGAATGATAATGAAACCCAGCCTAGAAGTGGTTAAGTTTTCTAAGACTTAAGAGCAGTTCGAATGTAAAGAAACTAGGTTATTTCAAAGCAATTGCTGGGTTTCACCTTACTCTAGCCAGTCTACGACCCTCAGATTTGGCATTGGTACAAGTGGGTAAAAGGAAGAATTGACGACTGTATCGGCGGATGATGCTTCGATTATCCGCCATACAGCCCTGCGCGACCATAGATGATTAGGATTCAAAATGGATGAAAGTAACACAAACCCATTAGGCCTAGACCCTAAAAGGGAAAAATCTGGTAGTGAAACTTTTCGTAAGTATAACTACCAATATCACTGGGCTTTCTGTCGCATGCTGGATGAGCACGAAAAGGGTAATGAATTTGCTCTTTTTATAGAAGCGCACGAGGATGTCACTATTGCGAGTTCTTTAGATGCTGACAAAACTACATTTGAGTTTAATCAAGTCAAAGAAACATCAAAAACTTATACCGTTGATAACCTTACAAAGAAATCCAAAAAAGATCCTAAGTCTATAATCGAAAAATTGGCAATTAGCTGCTGTGATAGGTCCTATACAGATAAAATAACAAGAGTAAACTTTGTTTCAACTGGGGGATACAGTTTTGATTTTAACAAAAAAGGATATGCCTTTGAGGTACTCGATTCTGGCCAATTGAGCAAAGAAGAAGAAGAAAAGATTAAAGAATGCATAGCGCATATTAAAGATACATCGGGATTCTTTGAAAAATTAGCCTTCATAATACCCGGCCTACCTGATAAAGGATTTGATCATGTGGTTGAAGGAAGAATCAGTTCGTTGATAAGCAAGCTAGTACCAGGTTTAAAATATGACTCTAATTCTATCTACACATGCATTATCAGAGACTTGAGCAGAAAAGGAGAAAATATATTCGATTATCAAAATTGGGATGATGCGCTTAGAAAGAAAGCAATAACACATATTCAACTGGCAGAAGTTATTGAACACCATATAAGTCGAAAGCCCGACGAGAATATTGCAAATGAATTAATGTATATTCTAGCATCAGAATATTCACTAAATTCTATAGAGAGAAGGAAAGTTCGTAACGCTTTCGATCGTTATTACTTGAAAAGGGCGGCAAATAGAGAGCCCTTGATAAAATCTGTTTCAGACGACCTGATTACTAATATTAACAATAATATAGAAGGCTGCTCTAGCGCAAAGGATTTAGAGACAAAAGTAATAAAAAATCTCAATGAGAAAACTTTGTTATTTTTCTCAAACTCAGAAGACCTCACTGGTGCCTTTCTGTATGAATTTCTGGGGAGCGTAAAAATATGAGTCGGGATAATTTTAGCTATAAGCGACTAGTAAGAAGTCTAAGGAAAATATCTAATGAGAGAAATGTATTTCAATCGACTGACTATAATAAGCAAAACTCAAAGGAAAGCAGCTCAGTTCGACTTCTCAAGGAGCTACAATTTAATACTATCAAAAGAAAAAAATAGTGTTGGAAAATCATCTCTTGTTAAGAGTATATTTTGGTGCTTTGGTTGTGAGCCGCAGTTTGATGATAATTGGAAAGCTCTTGATAGCAGAGTGATATTAGAATTTGATATTAATGAAGAATCATACCTTTTGGCTAGACATGGTAATAGATTTATTCTGAAGGATAATCAAAATAACCATAAGGTTTTTTCCTCTCTGGGAGGAGATGGTTTTTCTTCCGCCTTGATGCGCCTAGTTAATTTCAATGCTCTATTAGAAGTACGTGATAAAGATGAAGTTACCACGCCTTCGCCGGCTTACTACTTTTTGCCCTTCTATATAGATCAAAAATTGAGTTGGGCGAATGCTTGGGCAGGCTTCCTTAATTTAAGCCAATTTGCAAACTGGAGAAAGACAATAGTTCCTTATCACACAGGAATGATTAAAAAAAATTACTTTGATACCACTGAAAAAATTTATTCAAAAAAACTTGAATCTACCGAAGTCAAAAAAGCCATTGAGCGATTAGATACTGCAATTTCCGTATTATGCGATATTCCATTTTTAAGTGGCCTAGTCTTGGAAGAAAAGGAGCTTAATGAAGTAGAAGAACAAATTAGTGTTGAAGTTATGGATTTATACTATCAGCAAGAAATTCTGTTTGAGGAGTTGGCTTCTTTAAAAGCGGAAAAAGCTCATGTGGAGTGTCAGATCATTGTGGCTGAAAATTCATTTATCGAGGCTTGCGAGGATTACGAATTTGCAGAATCTCTAGATGAAGATATTGAATGCCCTACATGTGGCGTTATCCATGACAACTCTATTGTAAATAGATTTACTTTGCTGCAAGACAAAAAGCAAGCTGAAGCCATAGTCCAAAGACTACATTCAGAGTTGATTCTATTGAACGAAAATATAGAGAAAAAAGACGTTGAATTTAAAAAACTTAGAGCACACATTAGCGAGCTTGATCAAAAATATTCGTCACCGGAAAACCAAAATAATTCTTTCTCCACCATCCTTGAATCAATTGCATCGAATTCGGTGAAAAAAAAGGTTGAAGGGGATAGATGCGTGCAGATTGAAAAATTACATAATCTTACTACCGATGAGCAACGTCTGATTAACGAAAGAACCAAGGCTTCTAAAGATAGCAGAGAAAAGATTAAAGGGGACTTTCAGGATTTATTTCCACGCTACGTTACTAAACTCAAGGCTTTTGGGGTTAATACTAGCCCTATAAAATCCCCAGAAAATTATTCCAAAGTTGCTGCAAGCGGCGGTGCAGCAGAGTCAACGAGAGCAATGCTTGCTTATTATGTCAGCATATACAATTTGATTTATAAGTATGGAGAGCATGTTTTATGCCCTTTTGTCATTGATACTCCGAATCAACACGAGCAAGCAGCAAAATACTACGATAGTATTGTCTCGCTACTTCTTGATGAGCTGCCTAAAAAATCGCAACTATTTGTATGTGGAATGGATTCCGAAAAGTTAAAGCCAATAAAGGATCTAGCAAAAGTAATATATTTGGATGTGGAGCACGCCCTGCTGAATAACACTACATATAACAGAGTCGAATCAGGATATTCCTATATATTTGAATCAGATTTTAATAGCGGATAACATGTTGCCTAACTAGATCCACCCTCGGCCAGCTTATGAATATCTTCTGTAGTTGGCGCTGTGTTCTACTGGATCGCTTAGCAAGGCGTTGACGGCTGCTCTTAGGCTTTCCTTGTCGTACACCATAAACTCCTGTTTGTCTCTTAATGGCCGAAAACGACCTATTTCGTGCCCTCAAACAATCACGAGTAGCCGCTATTTACCAAACAACTCCGCCATCGAAATCACATTCTTGGCCATTTCGCCGATCGGCATGTTGCGGTCCATCGCCAGCTTGCGCAGGGCGTGGTAGGCCTGGTCTTCGGTATAGCCTTGCGATTTGATCAAGATGGCTTTGGCCCGGTCCAGCAATTTGCGGTCTTCGAGCTGGGTTTTGGTTTTTTTCAGTTCTTCTTTCAAGGCATGCTGCTCCTTGAAGCGGGCGATGGCGATATCGACGATGGCCTTGATCCGTTTCGGCTCCAGGCCATCGACGATGTAGGCGCTGACGCCGGCTTTGATGACTTTGTTGATGGTGTCGGTTTGCTGGTCTTCGGCGAACATCACCACCGGTAACGAAAAACTCTGGTTGATTTCGACGATGGTCTGCAGGACCTCATCGGTTGGGGTATACAGGTTTAATACCACCACGTCGGGATGCAGGGTTTGCACGATCTGCAGCATGTTCAGCTCTTTTAGCCTGAGCGTGACCACCTCGCAGCCGTGTTGGCGTAACGCCGCTTCCAGCAGGCGCTCGCTATCGAATTCGTCGACGACTAAAACGTTCAATCCGGCCATGGTTAATCCAATGCGATTTTCAGCAACGAGCCGTCAGGCATGATTTCGGTAATGTAGTTTTTCGGTTCTTCCAGGTAGTAGATCAGACCGAGTAGTAACAGGCAGCAGGCGCTAAGAATCAGGAAGAAGGCGGTCGCCGAGACGAAGGTCAGTAAAATCAAGAACACGATGGCGCCGGCATTGCCGTAAGCGCCGACGATGCCCGCCACCTCACCGGTGATCGCGCGTTTGACCAAGGGCACAAAGGCAAAAATTGCGCCTTCGGCCGCTTGCATGAAGATCGAACACACCAAGGTGACGACCACGGTAACGGCAATCGACCATTGCGGCGAAATGAAGGCCATCAGGAGGTAGCCGCCGGCCAAGCCGGCTGAAAATAGCGTTAACGATAATTTGCGACCGATCTTGTCGCTAAGCCAGCCGCCTGCGGGGCGGGCAATGACGTTGGTCACGACGAAACTGGAAGCCAGCAGGCCGGCATCCAGCATGCCCAGGCCTTGGGTTTGGTTGAAGGTTTTGTAAAAAAATATCGGCAGCATCGACAGTACCGCCAGTTTGGAACCGAAGGTCACCAAATAGGCAATGGCTAGAATGAAGACCTGTTTGTAGCGGTAATGGTGGATGCTGGCGATCGGCTGGCTGAGACGGTCGGCGTTGTTGTTGACCAATTGGTAGCAGTGAATCAGGAATAGCAGCCAAACCACGCTATGTAACATCAAGGTGTAACCGGGGCTGATGACGGCGATTTCCGGCGTCGATAGCTTCCAGGCCAGCAGCGACATTGTGGTGTACAGCGGCGCCAGACTTAACATGTACAAAAACAAATCGCGAATGCTGGTGACTTCCATTGTTGCCGAGCGCCGGGTTTTCAAGGCGGCGATTTCGGGCGGGAAGTTTTCGACGCTAAAGTAGTAAATAACCGAATAGACCAGGGCGATGCCGCCGGTTAAAGCAATCGCCGTGCGCCAGCCGTGCTCGGCGCCGAAGTAAAATGCCAGTCCGGGCAGGAAGATCGCGGCGAAAGCCGAGCCAAAATTGCCCCAGCCGGCGTAAATTCCTTCTGCGGTACCGACCTGGCTGGCCGGGAACCAGTCGCCGATGATCCGCACCCCAACCACAAAACCGGCACCGATGAAACCAAGCAGGAAACGCGACCAAGCCAATTCGGCGAAATTCTCGGCGCTAGCGAACATGAAACAGGGGATGCTACATACCGCCAATAACACGCTGTAGCTGATTTTGGCGCCGAACCGGTCTACCAGCATGCCGGTGATGACCCGCGCCGGAATAGTCAACGCCACGTTCAGCAACAGCAGGATTTCGGCTTCAGTCTCGCTGATCCCGACATCTTGCTGAATCAAGACCAACAGCGAGGCGTGGTTGAACCAGATGACGAAGCTGATGAAGAAAGCTATCCAACTCATATGCAGGACTTTAGCTTTGCCCTGCATACTCAGCAGTTTAAACGGGGTAAATGACATGCGAATTCCGGGGTTGTCGATTCGGTAACTGTTAGCAGCTAGTATGCCAGCCCTGGCGGATAGCTGGGGCGGTCGTTTTGATCGGCTGATTGCTTCAATTTGGTGCAAAACCGCGCCAAGCTCGCCTTATTTGGGTGCAATGTTTAGGGGTTTGCGCTAGATAAGATCAAGTAGTGCCATTTTATCAATGCTTTATGAGTTGGCATGTATTTTGTTTTCCAATTCGCAAGTCTTGTCTACAGGCTTACCCCCCCGTGTTAAATACTGGACAAAGGCGTCCTGCTCGAACGAGTGTACTCGTTTCGTCAGGACGCCTTTTTTTTGGCCGGAAGTTTGGGTGCCGGGACAAGTTGCGAACCCTTTCGCCGAGTAGCCACAGAATGGTTAACTCGGCGCCTACGGATTAATCTGAATCGACAGAGGCCTGAGATGAGTAACAAACAAACCCTGGTTGTGATTGGCAACGGCATGGTTGGCCAGCATTTTTTGAGTAGTTTGGCGGGCAGTGCGGCGCTTGCAAACTACCGGGTAGTCACGTTCTGTGAAGAACCGCGTCCTGCATACGACCGCGTGCACTTGTCGGAATATTTTGCCGGCAAAACCGCGGCAGACCTGTCTCTGGTCGAGTCCGGTTTTTTTGCCGAGCACGGCATCGAAATTCATTTGGGGGACAAAGCCGTCGAGATCGATCGCGCCGCCAAGCAAGTCACCTCGGCGAAAGGCTTGACGATAGCTTACGACAAGTTGGTATTGGCGACCGGCTCCTACCCGTTTGTGCCGCCGGTGCCTGGCCACGAGCGGCCGCAGTGCCTGGTATACCGTACCATAGAAGACCTTGAGGCGATTCAAGCCGCCGCAGCGCAGTCTAAAGTGGGCGCCGTCGTTGGCGGCGGGTTGTTGGGTTTGGAAGCGGCAAAAGCGCTGAAGGATTTAGGTCTGGAAACCCACGTCGTCGAATTTGCCCCGCGCTTGATGGCGGTGCAATTGGACGAAGGCGGCGGCGCGATGCTGAAACACAAAATCGAAGCCCTGGGCGTCAACGTGCATTTGAACAAAAACACCACCTTGATCGACGACGGCATGCAGTGCCGGCACAAAATGAATTTTGCCGACGGTCAAGTGCTGGAAACCGACATCGTATTGTTCTCGGCCGGGATCCGGCCGCGCGACGAAATTGCCCGCCAATGCGGGCTGGAAGTCGGCCCCCGCGGCGGCATCGTCATCGACAATCAATGCCGAACCTCCGATCCGGACATTTACGCGATCGGCGAATGCGCACTGTGGAACGGCCAGATTTTCGGTCTGGTCGCGCCGGGTTATACCATGGCCAGAACTGTCGTCGCCGCATTAAACGACGACGCGGCCAGCTTTACCGGCGCCGACATGAGCACCAAACTGAAGCTGATGGGCGTCGATGTCGCCAGCATCGGCGATGCTCACGCCAAGACGCCGGGAGCATTGGTTTACACCTACCAGAACGGTTCAGACGAAATCTACAAACGCTTGGTGGTCAGCCAGGATCAAAAACACCTGCTCGGTGCAGTGTTGGTCGGCGATGCCGCCGGCTACGGCACCTTGTTGCAATACTGCCTGAACGGTATCGAGTTGCCGGAAAATCCGGATTCTTTGATTTTGCCGCAGCGCTCCGACCAATCGGTGGGACTGGGGCCGGATGCGCTGCCGGCGTCGGCACAAATCTGCTCTTGCCACGACGTCAGTAAAGGCCAGGTCTGCGGCGCGATCGAAGCCGGTTGCCTGACGTTGGGCGATTTAAAAGCGCAGACCAAAGCCGCCACCGGTTGCGGCGGTTGTTCGGCGCTGTTGAAGTCGGTATTGGACTGCGAATTAGGCAAGATGGGCGTCGCGGTCAGCACCGACCTGTGCGAACACTTTGCCTACACCCGCCAGGATTTGTACAACCTGATCATGGTCGGCCAGATCAAAACCTTCGACGAATTACTGGATAAACACGGCAAGGGCTTGGGCTGCGAGGTTTGTAAGCAAGCGGTCGGCTCGATTCTGGCCTCTTACTGGAACGACTACATCCTGGAAAAACCGCATATCGGTCTGCAGGATACCAACGACACCTTCCTGGCCAATATGCAGAAAGACGGCACTTATTCGGTGGTGCCGCGGATCGCCGGCGGCGAAATCACCCCGGATATGTTGATCGTGCTGGGACAGGTCGGCAAAAAATACAATTTGTACACCAAAATCACCGGCGGCCAGCGCGTCGACTTTTTCGGTGCCCGGCTGGAGCAATTGCCGGCGATCTGGCAGGAACTTACCGATGCCGGTTTCGAATCCGGCCACGCTTATGGCAAGTCGCTACGCACCGTCAAGTCCTGCGTCGGCAGTACTTGGTGCCGCTACGGTGTCGACGACAGCGTGGGTTTGGCGATCGAACTGGAAAATCGCTACAAGGGTTTGCGGGCGCCGCACAAAATCAAATTCGCCGTGTCGGGTTGCACCCGTGAGTGCGCAGAGGCCCAGGGCAAGGATATCGGCGTCATCGCCACCGAGAACGGTTGGAATCTGTACGTTTGCGGCAACGGCGGTATGAAACCGCGCCATGCCGATTTGTTCGCCACCAATCTGGACAAGGAAACCCTGATCAAATACATCGACCGGGTATTAATTTTCTATGTGCGTACCGCGGCCCGGCTGCAACGCACTTCGGTCTGGATGGAAAACATGGAAGGCGGTCTGGACTATTTGAAGTCGGTGGTGATCGACGACAAGCTCGGGATTGGCGGCGATCTGGAGCAGCAGATGCAGCGTGTCATCGACACCTATCAATGCGAGTGGAAAACCACCTTGCAGGACGAACAACGCCTGAAACGGTTCCGCCATTTCGTCAACAGCGACCAAGCCGACGACAACGTGGTGTTTGTCGAGGAGCGCGGCCAGATTCGGCCGGCCAACGATTTCGAGCGCAAACATTTTAAACTGGTTGAGGAGGCCGCCTAATGAACAATTGGATCGATGTCTGCAGTATCGACGATTTGCAGCCGGATTCCGGTATTTGCGCTCTGGTCGGCGGCCAACAAGTGGCGATTTTTTATCTGCCGCGGCGGCAAGCGGTTTACGCGGTCGGTAATTTCGACCCGTTCAGTCGCGCGAATGTGTTGTCGCGTGGCATGATAGGCGACATCGGCGGTGAGCCGATGGTGGCGTCGCCGATGTATAAGCAGCATTTTCATTTACATACCGGCGTCTGTTTCGAAGATCCCAGCGTCGCAACGCCTGCATACCGGGTCAGAATCGATCGCGGCAGGGTAGCGGTGCAGTTGCCGGAGTAAACCGATGAAATACCGCTATTACATTGCCGACGTATTTACCCGGCAAATCTTTAATGGTGCCCAGATTGCGGTGTTGCCGCAGAGTAACGGTCTAAATACCGAAACGATGGTTGCCATCGCCAAGGAATTGAACCTGCCGGAAACCGTGTTCTTGTTTCCAGGCCAGGGTGCGGGTAGCGGTCGGCGAATGCGTATCTTTTCTCCGTTAGGGGAGATTCAGTTTGGCGGTCAGTCCATTGTGGCCGCGGCCTATGTGATGGCCGCTTGCGGCGATATTGCGTTGGCCGACCCGGTGACGCCATTGTTGCTGGAACAAAACGTTGGCGTGATCGAAGCCAATATCTCCAGCGTCGGCGGTAAGCCGACGTTGGTGCAGTTTAGCCGGAGCATTAGCGCCGTCGTCGACCGTTTTGCCCCGAGCGATGAAGAGCTGGCCCAATTCCTCGGTTTGCAAATCGCCGACTTGGACCATAAGAAATATTCGCCGCGCCTGGTTTCCTGCGGATTTCCGTATCTGGTGGTGCCGGTGTGGAGTTACGAATCGGTGCGCAAGGCCCGATTCAATTATTCGGCATGGAGCCAGTCCAGCGCCCCGCAAACCGCCGCTCAGGAAATTTTGTTGTTCGCGCCGAAATCGCCGAACCCGGAAGCCGATTTCACCTTGCGTTTGTTGGGACCGAACATCGGTATGCATGAAGACCCGCCGGTCGGCAGTGCAACGCCGGCTTTTTGCAGCTATCTGTGTTCCTTCGAACACACGCGTAAGGGTACCCATGTGTTCGCCGTCGAGCGCGGCCACCACGCCGGTCGCCGCAGTTTGATACAGTTGGAAATGGACAACAAGCAGCAGGAGTATCTGACGGTCCGGGTTGGCGGACAGGCGGCAATATTTGCCGAAGGTACTATCGATTTGTCGGATTGAACCGACGTATGACAGCCGGCGCGTGCCCGCAGCCGGCTGCATTTGCCGGCTTATTCCCGGCTTTTAGCGCGTTTTGAGGTTGAGCCGACGCGTTTTTTGCTTTTGTCTTTCTTGACCAAAGCGGCGTCGAAACGGGAAATGTTCAACGGCTTGCCGGCCACGCGCACTTTTTTCAAAGCTTGAAATAAGTCTTTCGGCATGCCGGCCGGTAACTCCACGGTGCTGTAGTGTTCCTCGATTTTGATACGGGCGATGTGGTCGCCGTCAATGCCGGTTTCGTTGGCAATGGCGCCGACGATATTGCCGGGTTTGACGCCGTCGGCGCGGCCGACTTCAATGCGGAACATTTCCATTTCCACCGCGCCGACGCGGCCTTTTTCCCGGCGCGGGCCACGTTCGCCCCGCTCGGTTTGCGGTTTGCTATCGGCATCTTTGCGCGGTTTTTTGCCGCTGTCTTTGAGCAGTAACGGCGTATCGCCCTGCAACAGTCTGGCCAGGGCCGCGGCGATGTCCATCGCCGGAACGTTATGTTCCACCTGGTATTGGTTGATCAGCTGCGTATAAAAACTCAGTTCTTCGCCGGCCAGCGTGTCGGTGATGCGCTGTTTGAATTTGTTGATCCTGGCGTTGTTGATGAATTCGGTCGACGGCAGCTGCATTTCCTCGACTTTCTGTTTGGTGGCCTGTTCGATATTGGCCAGCAGGCGTTTTTCACGTGGCGAGACGAACAGGATCGCGTCGCCGGTGCGGCCGGCGCGGCCGGTGCGGCCGATACGGTGAATATAGGACTCGGTATCGTAAGGAATGTCGTAGTTGACGACGTGAGTGATGCGGTCGACGTCCAGGCCGCGGGCGGCAACGTCGGTGGCGATCAGAATATCCAGCTTGCCGCTTTTCAGGTTGTCGATGGCACGTTCGCGCAGTGCCTGCGACATGTCGCCGTTGATTGCCGATGCGGAAAAACCGCGTGCCTCCAATTTTTCGGCCACTTCGATGGTCGCGGTTTTGGTGCGGACGAAAATGATCATGCCGTCGAAATTTTCCGCTTCCAGAATCCGGGTCAAGGCGTCCATCTTGTGCAGGCCGCTGACAAACCAATAACGTTGGCGGATGTTGGCTGCCGTGGCGGTTTTGACCTTGATTGTGACTTGTTCAGGGTTGTTCAGGTATTGCTGGGCGATTTTGCGGATCTCGCTTGGCATCGTTGCCGAGAACAATGCGGTTTGCCGGGTCGGCGGAGTTTGCTCCAGGATCCATTCCACGTCGTCGATGAAGCCCATCCGCAGCATTTCGTCGGCCTCGTCCAGCACCAGGGTTTGCAATTGGTCCAGTTTCAAGGTGCCGCGACGCATGTGGTCCATGACCCGGCCCGGTGTGCCGACGATGACATGCGCGCCCCGGTTCAGTTGGCGCAATTGGCTGGTGTAGTCCTGGCCGCCGTATATCGGTAACACATGGAAGCCTTTGATGTGAGCGGCGTAGCATTGGAAGGCTTCGGCCACCTGGATTGCCAGTTCGCGGGTCGGCGCCAGCACCAGGGCTTGCGGGTCTTTTTGCTTGATGTCGATGCGGTTCAGGATGGGCAGGGCGAAGGCGGCGGTTTTACCGGTACCGGTTTGGGCCTGGCCCAACACATCTCGGCCGGCCATGACGAACGGTATGATTTGAGCCTGAATCGGCGAAGGGGTTTCGTAACCGACGCTTTCCAGCGCTTTGAGTATGGGATCGGTGAGGTTGAGATCTTTGAAGGAAGGCGCGGTTGCGGAGGGCGTATCGGACATTAAAAATACCTGTAGATGAAAAGAGATCGGCCGGCTAGGAGCACAGTCATAGCCGGCATTGTAACGCAGTTCGGTTGAATCTTGCTTAACTTATTGATAATTACAGAAAAATATCGATACGCTATGCTGCCCGGTTTGCCGAATAGCTCAGGCAAATAAACAGAAAAAATTGGGCGCCGAAAATCAGGTTCGCCATCAGCAAATGCACCGGTTGTGCAAACGCCGGGAAGCCTAAACGGTCCAATGTGACACCGGCCAGAATAGCCGTCACGATTAAGCCCGCCAGGACATAGCCTAGCCGCAACAACAGGTTGCCGGCGGCCGCTTGCTCGCGGATTTTCCAAACCAGCCACAGGTTGGTAAACAGAATGATCGACGAAAACGAGCGGTGGACGTAGAAGATGATTGGAAAACTGTCGCGCCAATATTGGCGGTCAATGTAACTGTGCTCGTGAGCGATGTAATCGACTGCTTCCCGTACCTGGGTGCCCATCGCGATTTGCAGTAAGGTCATGCCCATGGCTACTTTCAAAACCGTCGCGAAACGCGGCGTCAGCCAATGTGTGTCTATCGCCTGGAGCAGAGGTTTCTGCGAGCGGGCGATGGCATAAATCAACAGTGCGACGATGCCCAGGGCCAGCAGCATGTGCAGCGTAATCATCAGCGGTTTTAGGTTGCTGGCTACCACGGCCGAACCGAGCCAGCCTTGAAAACCGACCAACAAGAACACCGACAGCGCCAAATAAAAAATAGTCTTGTCGGCTTTCAGATAAATGCGCGAGGACCAAGCCGTCAGGAAAATCAAGAAACCTATCGTCACGCCGACCAGGCGGTTGGTGTATTCGGTCCAGGTCTTCACCGGATTGAAGGCCGTATTCTCGTAACCGCGCGCAGCATATATTTCGTGGTAATTCGCCGGAAGCTGCGATTCGTCGGTGGGTGGGACCCATTGGCCGAAGCAGGTCGGCCAGTCGGGACAACCCATGCCGGCTCCGGAGGCGCGGACGATGCCGCCCACCAGAATCACAAAATACACGGCGAATATTGTCAGCGCGCCTAGGCGACGGAAGCGGGCGGCAGCCTGATCGTCTATCATGGTGTGGCGGGGTTATAAAAACATGGACTGGGCCAATTCGATCTCTTCGGAAACCCCTTCGATTTCCAAAATTTCGGCATCGGCTTGCAGGCCCAATTTGGCAAAAGCCGGCACCGTACTCCAATCGACCCGGCAGGCGGGATGATCGGTACCGGCGATGCTTTGTAAGAAGGCAACTTGTACCAAGTCCACATAGTCGGCTTGCGGACCGGAGTCCCGCTGAAAATCGACGTATTCAGACGGCACCCGCTTCAATTCTTCCGGAAAATTCCAGGTATTCATGATGAGTTTACCGACGTGCGGATGGGCCTTTTCCAATAGTTTGTCGAGTCGGGAGGGGCTGTCGCGGAATTCCGGAATTTTTTCCACCAAGGTCAGTATCGGCAGTTTGCCGATTTGGTGGATCAGGCCCGCCAGCATGGCTTCGTCGGCGTTCAAGTGTGGAACGAAAGAACTCAGGGCGCGGGCGATCGCCGAGACGTTCACGCCCTGTTCCCAGGTGCTGCGGAAGTAGCTTTCCAACAATGCGCTGGCAGGCGTAAACATCTGCTGCATGATCAGGCTGGTGATCAGAGTCCGGATCGTGTTGTTGCCGAGCCGGGTTACCGCCATTTGAATGTTTTTGATTTCAACGGTGCCACGGTACAAAGGACTATTGGAAACCTGAATCAGACGTGCCGAAATTGCCGCGTCGGTGGCGATGATTTCAGCCAGACTTTGCGCGGTGGCGTCGCCTTTGGTAACAGCTTCTCGGACTTTGATGGCAACGTCCGGCAGCGTCGGCAATACCAGACGATTGGCGTCCAATTCCGCTTGTACGTGGATCAGAAAGTCTTGAACTGATTTGAATTGCATGAATGAATTTCCGTTATTGGACCGAAATCAGCGTCAGTTGCGCGTGGTTATCGCCGTCAAGTATAAGGTGTTTTGGCATACCATCAACTATTTGCAGGACCAACAATAGGCGCGTGCTGTTTTCCCAGGTGGCGGCAGTGAGGACGCTTCCGACCGTTTGTGTGTCGCCGTCCAAAACGGCGGCGCCAGGCTGCGGTTGGCTGGCGCCTGAGCAGGCTGCCACGAACAACGCGCGTTTAACTTTACCGAGGTAATGAGTCCGCGCCACAATTTCCTGGCCGGTATAACAGCCTTTGTTGAAACTGATACCGCCGAGTCGGTCGATATTCAGCATTTGCGGGATGTGCTGCTCGGACTGCTCCGGACCGAACCACGGTAAACCTGACGCTATATCGTGGTAGCGCCATTCCGCCGGGCTCCCGTGGGTAAAACCGGGCTGACCAGTCAATTTTTCTACTTGGCTAGCGACTTCGTGTTCCGGCACCAGCCACAAAAACCGTTCGCTGCCGGGTAGCTTGAGCAAGAGCTCCGGGCCGGTAGACACTGCAAAATCGGCCTGAAGCAACGTTCGGTCGTTGAAGTTGCTGGCGCAACCGGTGATGCCGAATATTTTCAGCCGGTCGTCCATCGTCAATTCCACTTTGGAACGCAGCACATACATGCGTAGTTTGCGGTAAACGCTGTCCCTTAGCGCGAGCGGCAGAATCAATAAGAATCCTGGTGGCGTTTTGACCACTAACAGCGTACTAATGACCCGGCCCTTGGCGTTACAAAATGCCGCGATGCTGGCTTGCGATTCGCTCAGGTCGAGCACGTTGCAGGTGAGTTGGCCTTGCAAAAAGCCGGCGGCATCAACACCGTTGACGCCGATGGCAGCCAACCCGGTGTCGGCGTATAGTTTTTGGGGAAGTTTCGCTGGTTCTGCCGCTACGGCCGGAGTAGGGTCTACAATCATAAGGCTGTTAAAACCGAGAATAATTTGATTAGTTTACCTTAGGTAAGGCCGGGTGAAGGTTTTGTGACCAAAAATCTCGAGCAAAGCGTGGATTTTAACTTTGGCGTTTCCCGACAGCGCCGGATATGTGTTAGCGTCTTGCACAGCTTGGCGTTGGCCGGTTGTTGGCTGAATGGGTTACCGGCGGGTTGCCGGGTAAGTCTGGCGGCGTTGGTGGTTTTGAGCTGGGCCAAAGCAATTGTGGCCGAAAAGGTCGGGCCAATCCAGTTACGCTTCCATTTGAGCCGAGGCTGGTCGGTACGAGAAGGGCGAGGCGAATTTCTCCCGATTCGCTTGCTGCCCAGCTCCGTTGTTAGCCGGGTGGTGGTGGCGGTGCATTGGCGCGACGGGAGTGGAGTCCGCAACTCACTCGCGGTGTTCCCTGACATGTTGCGACGCGACCAGTTCCGCAGGTTGTTGGTGTGCCTGAAAATTTCCCAAATTGACCAAACCAAATGAACGCTACTTCTCGAACCATCGCGTTAGAAATAGGTGCATTGAAAAACCTGCCGGCCTTACCTGAGGCCAGTGTCAGAATACTTGCTGCCGTGAATACGCCGGATATTTCGATAGATAGGCTGAGCTCGGTGTTGGCGTTGTCACCAGCGCTGGTAGCCAGACTGTTGGGATTGGCCAATTCTGCCTATTTTTCCCGCGGTGGTGTTGTCAGTGATTTGCGTACCGCGATTTTCCAGGTTTTGGGTATGGACTTGGTCAAGTCGTTGGCGTTAGGGATTGTGTTCAACGCCCAATTCGATACCACTAAGTGCCAACATTTCGATAGCGAGCGCTTCTGGAGCGAGTCGCTATTGATTGCGATTGCGGCGCAAAAATTGGCGACGGAAAGCCGCCATTTGCATGGTTTCTCGGTATCGACGGTTTATACCAGCGGTTTATTGTTGAATATCGGTTTGCTGGCGCTCGGATTTTTGCTGCCGGAGCAGCTGAACGCGATCCTGGAAAAATGCAAAACGTCCGGGGAAGCGGTCGGTGACGAAATCGCCCGGGAATTTGGGCTTAGCCATTACCAATTCGGCTACGTGTTATTGAATAGATGGCAATTGCCGGTGGTGTATCAGACCGTACTGGCGAACTTCCGGCAACCGAATTTTAGCGGCCCGGAACGGCCTTTGCTGGTACTGCTCGGTTTGTCCCGCCAGTTAAGCGCCCGCATTTATAGCGGAACGGCGGTAAATAGCGGCGTGGTGGATGCGGCTTGTCGCGAAATCGAATTATCGGAACCAGCTATCGAAAACCTGGTGGATTGGCTAGCTCAAAACAAGCAGGCTTTAGATAGCTTGGCCGGCGTGATGGGGGCGCGATGAATTCGCAATCCGAAGGCTCAAATCCTAGTCAAGCCGGCGGCATTCATGACTTGGTGATGGATTTGTTCAACGCCTTGTCGGCGATTAAGCAGTTGTCGGAACTCGACTGCCAGATCGACGACGAAGCCCTGCTGGTAAAACAAGCGCTCACCGGTTTGATTCAGTATCAGGACATGGAGCGCTGCTCGTTTTTTATGCTGGATGATTTGGGATGCCTGACCAATTTAGCCGGAACCAGCATTCAAGAGTCACTGCAGGTGGTAGAGTCGGTACCGGACACGCCGCTAACCTTCAAAATCGGCGAGGGGATAATCGGTGCGGCTGCCGCGACCGGTGAGTTGCAGTATTGCCGAAATTGCCTGGAAGATCCGCGTTTCGAAAGAACGACGGATGCTACGCCGCCGGGTTCGCTGATCAGCGTACCGGTGTTCACCTTGAATCGGCAGCTGATCGGCGTGTTGAACGTATCGCATCCGCAACCGTTTTACTTCAACGATTGGCACATCCGTCTGCTGGAAATCTACAAAAATATCCTCGGTCAATTGATTACTAGCCAACGTTTGGTGCGGCAAATGGAGCGACGAATCGCGTCGCGGACGGCCGAATTGGAAAGTCTGGTCGCTGAAACCAATCAGCTCAAAGAACATTTCGCCAGTATGTCGATGCACGATCAGTTGACTGGCCTGCATAATCGGCGATTTTTTTACGATCAGGTCGAAATTGTTGTCGCCCAGCATATGCGTTATCGCAACAGCTTGTGTTTGTTGGTGCTCGATATCGATCATTTCAAAGTTGTTAACGACCGCTTCGGCCACTTGTTCGGTGACCAGATACTGGTCGGTGTCGCTTCCGCATTAAAACGCCAAGTCCGCAGTACCGATATATTGGTGCGTTTCGGCGGCGAAGAATTTGTATTGATTTTTACCAATACGGCGAGCGAGAGCGGTAAGGTTTTCGGCGAGCGGATTCGGCAGGAAATCAGTAAATTGGAATGGAAATTGGGCGGTCAGAAGGTAAACGTGACACTGAGTATCGGCCTGTTTTGCTTGGCAGCCGACAGCTATTCGGATAACTTGGCGCCGGACATCGACGAGATGATTAACTGTGCCGATGCGGCGCTTTACCAGGCCAAAGCCAATGGCCGCAACCAATTAGTAGTATTCGACGACCACATAGTGCGCGGCGATTAACGTTGTCGGCTCAAATCGGTTGTTCGGCGGCATTATCGATTCTAAAATCGGCGCGATTGTCATCAAAACGGAGAACGGCGTTGTGTTCTCTTGGTATCTGGGAGGAGATCGAATGAAACAAATGTTACCGCAGTGCGTTTTATCGCTGGGATTGATATTAGCAAGTTGTGTGGTGCAGGCCGATCAGGCCAGCGACATGCAAAAAATGCTCAACGATCAGGTTATGGCCAAACCCTTCAGCGTTGAGGACGAAGCCAAACTCAACAGCTACATCGAAGAAGCGACGAAAAGAGGTACGCCACCGAAGTCCGAGCCCAGTAAATACTGGCGCCGCGGTTACACCTGCAACGATTTACGGCGTTACTCTTGGAACGATTACCGGGATTGCAGTTATTACTACCGTTATTACGGCTATTATTGGCCTTACTAAATTGCAGTTTTATTTTTGGATCAATTCATTTGGAGATATAGATGGCTATTGCTCGAAACACATTCATGAAACTTGCCGGTGCGGCGGCTGTGGCCGCAATGTTGGGCGGGTGTGCCGCCGTACACACATCGATTGCCAAAAAGGACCTGGACGTCCAAACCAAGATGAGCGACACGATATTTCTCGATCCGGTCGGGCCGGAACAGCGCACCATCTTTCTCGATGTGCGCAATACCTCGGACAAAGCCAATTTCGACGTGATGTTACCGGTGAAACAAGCTCTGCAGTCCAAAGGTTACATCATTTCCACCGATCCGGAAGCGTCGCATTATTGGTTGAGAGCCAATGTGCTCAGTGTCGATAAAGCCAGTCCCACCGCGGCGGAATCGGCGTTGCATTCCGGCTACGGCGGTTCGTTGGCGGGCGCGGCGGCCGGTGCGGCAATCGGCGGCGGCCTCGGCGGTTGGTCGGGAGCCGGTATTGGCGGTTTGGCCGGTGTCGCGGTTGGCGGCGCCATCGAAACCATCGCCGATGCTGCAGTCAAGGACGTAACCTACATGGTGGTCACCGACATCGAGATCGCGGAAAAGGCCAAAAGCGGTGTTGTCGTCAGGCAGGACAGCCAACAGGACGCCAAGCAAGGCATCGGCGGTTCGCGCCGGCAAACATCTTCGGAAGTCAGCGACCGAAAAAAATACCGTACGCGGATCGTCAGCACTGCCAATCAGGCCAATTTGGAATATGAGGCGGCGGCGCCAAGCTTAACCTCCGGTTTGGTTAGATCGATCTCCGGTTTGTTCTAAAACGCTTTTGCTTCTATCCGATACCTTTGCTGCGCCAGAGCTGTCCAGGCGAGGGTATCGGTTCTCAATTCGTAAAATCGCTGTATAATCCGCCGCCTCTCCAACCCGGCCGTGTTGTGCCGGACATTCCTGTCAAATTTCGAAATTATTGCTATGGCACTTCATTGTGGAATCGTCGGCTTGCCCAACGTCGGCAAATCAACCCTGTTCAACGCGCTGACTAAAGCGACCATCGCTGCCGAGAACTATCCTTTCTGCACCATCGATCCGAATGTCGGAGTGGTTCCGGTACCCGATCCGAGGATGGATAAACTGGCTGAAATCGTCAACCCGGAGCGGGTATTGCCTACAACCATCGAGTTTGTCGACATCGCCGGACTCGTGGCTGGCGCCTCGAAGGGCGAAGGTTTGGGAAACCAGTTTCTCGGCAATATCAGAGAAACCGATGCGATCGTGCATGTGGTGCGCTGTTTTCATGACGATAACGTGATTCACGTTGCCGGTAAGGTCGACCCGGTCAACGATATTGAAGTCATCAATACCGAATTGGCCTTGGCCGACATGGCTTCGGTGGAAAAAGCCTTACAGAAATCGGCCAAGGCTTCCAAATCAGGTAACAAAGACGAGTTGGCCAGAAAGCAGGTGTTGGAACGGGTCCTGGAACACCTGAACGCCGGTGAACCGGTCCGCACCTTGGGGCTGAGCGAAGACGAAGCTAAATTAATTAAGGAATTGTGTTTGATCACGATCAAGCCCACCTTATATGTGGCGAACGTCCAGGACGACGGCTTCGAAAATAATCCGTTGTTGGATAAGGTAAAAAACTTTGCCGACGGCGAAGGCTCTAAAGTGGTGCCGGTATGTGCTGCGATCGAGGCCGAAATCGTACAGTTGGACGACGCGGAAAAGGTCGAGTTTCTCGCGGATTTAGGCTTGGAAGAGCCCGGGTTGAACCGGGTGGTGCGAGCGGCTTACGAGTTGTTAAATCTTTCAACCTACTTCACGGCAGGGGTCAAAGAAGTCAGAGCATGGACAATTCCGGTCAATGCGCTGGCGCCGCAAGCAGCCGGCGTGATTCATTCGGATTTTGAAAAAGGCTTTATCCGGGCCGAAGTAATTTCGTATCAAGATTTTGTCAATTACAAAGGCGAACAAGGTGCGAAAGATGCCGGCAAATGGCGTCTGGAAGGTAAGGAATATAAAGTGCAGGACGGCGATGTGATGCATTTTAGGTTCAACGTTTGACAAGGTTTTGACGCGTCAGTATAATGATCGCTTGTTTCGTTGAACAAGATTTGTGGCGACATAGCTCAACCGGTTAGAGCGCGGGATTCATAACCCCGAGGTTCCAGGTTCGATTCCCGGTGTCGCCACCATTTAAAGCAAGGGCTTGAGATTTTCTCAAGCCCTTTTTTTATGCGCGTTCGTCGTCGTGCAGCCCGTGGGCAAGGCTTTGTCAGGGTTGGTCGATTATTGGTTGGTCTGTTCGGGGGTTAGTACCGTGTTAGTCGGGACGCGGCTGTTGTCCGGAGCCGGGTAGTCCTTGGTGTAATGCAGACCGCGGCTTTCCTTGCGTTGCTGTGCGCAGCGAATGATCAGTTCGGCAACAATTACCAAGTTGCGAAGCTCTAGGAGGTCGCTGGTAATGCGGAATTGGCCGTAGTATTCTGCGATTTCGTCTTTCAGCAACACCAGTCGATTCATTGCCCGTTCCAGACGCTTGTTAGTCCGGACGATACCCACGTAGTCCCACATGAAGCGGCGTAATTCGTCCCAGTTGTGGGCTATCACTACTTCCTCGTCCGAGTCGCTGACTTTGGATTCATCCCAGTCGGGCAATGCTATCGGCTCCGGCAGTTGGTTGAAAATCCGCCGGATATCCTGGTTAGCTTGTTCGGCGAAAACCAGGCATTCCAATAACGAGTTGCTGGCCATTCGATTCGCACCGTGCAGGCCGGTGCAGGCAACTTCGCCGATGGCGTATAAACCCGGAATGCCGGTACGGGCATTGGCGTCGGTAACCACGCCGCCGCAAGTATAATGAGCGGCCGGAACCACTGGAATGGGTTGCTGGCTGATGTCGATATCCAATTCCAGACACTGCATGTAGATGGTCGGGAAGTGCTTTTGAATGAACTCTCGGGATTTGTGGCTGATATCGAGATACACGCATTCGATACCGTGCTTCTTGATTTCGCTGTCTATGGCACGGGCGACGATGTCGCGCGGCGCCAATTCCATACGTTCGTCGTAGCGGCGCATGAAGCGTTCGCCGTCCGGTAAAATCAAATGACCGCCTTCGCCGCGTACCGCCTCGCTGATCAAGAAAGAACGGGCAGTGGGATGATAGAGGCAGGTCGGATGAAACTGCATGAATTCCATGTTTGCCACTTTACAGCCCGCCCGCCAAGCCAGCGCGATACCGTCGCCGGTAGAAATGTGTGGATTGGTTGAATATAAGTAGACCTTGTTGGCGCCGCCCGTGGCAAGTACCACGATCTTGGCCGCAATGGTCTTGATTTTTCCGGTCTTGCTGTCCAGAACGTAGGCGCCGCATATTCGCTGTTGCTTAGCCCCCAGCTTGGTCGCGGTGATTAATTCCACGACATTGTGGTATTCCAGCAAATTGATGTTGGGATGAGCTTTAGCGCGGTCGATCAAAGACAGCGATACGGCTTTGCCAGTCGCGTCGTCACTGTGTACGATACGCCGGTGGGAGTGTCCGCCTTCCCGGTTAAGATGCAATTGTTTTACACCGTCGGCGCCGTGTTCTTCGGTAAAGTTGACGCCTTGAGAGCGAAGCCACTCTATACTTTGCCGGCCCTGGGCGACGCTGAGGCGGACTATGTTAGGGTCACACAGCCCGGCGCCGGCGATTAACGTATCCTCGATATGAGATTCGATGGAGTCGTGACGGTCGTCGAATACCGCTGAGATCCCGCCTTGGGCGTAGTAAGTGCTGCATTCGGTCAGCGCAAATTTCGCCAGCACTGCGACTCTAAACCGATCCGCCAAATGTAGTGCCAAGCTCAGTCCGGCGCCACCGCTGCCGGCAATCAAGACGTCGTAGTGAAGGTTTGCGTTTGGGACGGTATTGCTATGGGTCAAGGTCGTCAAGTGGATCAGCGAAGGAAAAAGTTCAAACCGGCCGGGAATAATATCTTGTTTTATCTGGCCGGCAATTTTTTTTGTATTGCCAGAACTAATAAGGTTTAATTCTGTCTATCTCATCAGAAAAATAGAGCAGTGAACGAACAAATTAGCAACACCGAAGATGTCGATCAAAGCTTGGTGCGGAGGGTGCAGCAAGGTGATAAATCCGCCTTCGATCTTTTGGTTTTAAAGTATCAGCATAAGATCGTCCACTTGGTGAATCGTTACGTTAAAGATCCCAGTGAAGCGCAGGATGTGGCACAAGACACCTTTATCAAAGCCTACCGGGCTCTGGGCGATTTCCGCGGAGAGAGTGCCTTTTACACCTGGCTTTACCGGATCGCGATAAATACAGCTAAGAATTATCTCTTGTCGCGCTCCCGTCGCCACTCTGATTATGAGATCGACGTTCAAGATGCGGAGCAGGTGGAAAACGCGCCGCAATTGAAAGATATAGAAACGCCCGAGCATCAACTGATGAACGAGCAAATTGTCGCTGTAATACGAGCGGCTATTGAAAATTTACCGGAAGAAATGCGAATAGCAATTACTCTCCGAGAATTCGAAGGGATGAGCTATGAAGAAATAGCCGAGGCTATGGATTGCCCTATCGGCACCGTGCGTTCGCGGATTTTTAGAGCCCGCGAAGCCATTGACCAAAAATTAAACCCATTGCTCGACTAAAGGTGTATCGATGCAGGAACAACTTAACGAAAAACTATCGCAATTCATAGACGACGAACTGGATGGCGCGCAATCGCTGGAGTTGCTGACAGCCGTTAGCGAAGACGACGCCCTGAAAGACAAGCTAAGGCGCTATCAAATTGCCAGTCAAGTGTTGAAAAGTAGTGAGTATTCGCTGGTGAGTAGCGATTTTGCCGACAAAATCCATCAGCAATTACGTCATGAACCGATTTATTTCATGCCGCGGCAGAAAGCGGCGATAAAGTGGCAAAAAGCCGGGCTTGCGATCGCTGCATCTACAGTCCTCGCCGTTGTCTGGCTAGCCAGTAAAGTCGAGCCTAGGCAAGCTAATCCGTTCAGTGCCGTCGGCGTGGTGGCGCATAGCGGTTCGGAGTCAACTGAAATGCACGCCCGTTTTAAGGACTATTTGCAGGCTCACGACAACACGCTTTACGTAAACACGGTGCAGGCGGCGCAACCTTATGCGCGGGTGGTGGGATATTCGCAGGAATAAGGACGTGAGATTATTACTGGTTGTTTTGATCGGCTTGATCGCCGAAACCGCTGCCGGCGACAATCTTACGGCGGTGCAATGGTTGGATAAAATGAATCTGGCGATGAAAACCCTCAATTACGAGGGTACCGTAATTTTCATGAAAAACGGCCAGATCGAAACCATGAAATATCGACATAGCGTCGATAACGGTGTCTCGCAGGAACGCTTATCTTCCTTGAACTCGCCGATGAGGGAGGTGACGCGCAAATCCAACGAAGTCACTTGTGTGTTCAAGGAAACCAGCGAAAAGGTGATTAACCACCATCCGTTGGACAGTTCTTTTATCATTAATATGCCGAGTAGTGCGGCGATGTTACAAAAGTCCTACAACTTGGAACTGGCTGGTCAGGAATCCGTCGCGATGTTGCCGGCGCAAATCGTTGCGGCGCAGCCGAAAGACCAACTGCGTTACCCGAGAAAAATTTGGATCAACACCCAAACCTTTCTGCCGTTGAAAATCGAAGTTTATGGTTTGGAAGGGCATGCTCTGGAACAAGTCATGTTCACCGACTTGAACACGCAGGCTGGAGCAGAACCCCTCAACGGCAATAACGTTGACGATAAGTTCCACACTAAACACATCCACAGCGCACAAGCCGAGCCTTTGGACAGCGCTACATTCGTTTTGAAAAATTGGCCTCAGGGTTTCGAGCCAGTCTTTTTTATCCGCAACTCGATCCAACAGTCGCAGAAAGCCGTAGACCATCTGTTGGTCAGCGACGGCTTTTCCACCGTTTCGGTTTACCTCGAAGCTAAGGAAGCCGATGGCATCAACGGTTTGCATAGTTTGGGAACTGTCAACTCTTTCAGCAAAGTGATAGACAATACCCAGATTACCGTGCTCGGCGAAGTTCCTGCGGAAACAGTCGAACTGATTGCCGGCGGCATCGCGTTTCGGCAATAAACGTCTTCTTATATTTCATTCGTACGTTTGGAGATTACATGCTTAATAAGCTGTTTTATGGATTTCTTATAATGCTTTTGGCGATCAACTCCGGTTACGCCCAACTGCCTGACTTTACCGAAATGGTGAAGACCAACGGCGATGCCGTGGTGAATATCAGCACCACCCAGAAAGCGACCGATTCGCAAGCCGGGGCCGACCCTCAGCAAATGCCGCAAGACATGCCGCCGGAGATGGAGGAGTTCTTCCGCCATTTCTTCCAGGGGCCGGGCCGAGGCTACACGCCACGGGAAACCAATTCGCTGGGTTCCGGCTTCGTCATCTCGCGCGACGGCTATATCCTGACCAATCATCACGTGGTGAATAATGCATCGGAAATCGTGGTCAAATTAAAAGACCGCCGGGAATTGATCGCCAAATTGATCGGTTCCGACGAAAGTACCGATGTGGCTTTATTGAAAGTCGACGCTAAAGACCTGCCGGTGGTGGAAATCGGCGCACCCGACCAATTGCAAGTCGGCGAATGGGTATTGGCGATCGGCACCCCGTTCGGTTTCGACCAGTCGGTCACCGCCGGTATCGTCAGTGCCAAGGGTCGCAGTTTGCCGGACGGCAACTATGTGCCTTTCATTCAGACCGACGTGGCGATCAACCCCGGCAACTCGGGCGGCCCGCTGTTCAACATGCAGGGCAAGGTGGTCGGCATCAACTCGCAGATCTATAGCCGCTCAGGCGGTTACATGGGATTGTCGTTTGCGATACCGATAGACGTGGCGATGAACGTGGTCGACCAAATCAAAAGTAAGGGCAAGGTTTCGCGCGGTTGGTTAGGCGTGCAAATTCAAGACGTTACTCGGCAATTGGCGGAGTCGTTTGGCATGGACCGTCCGCACGGCGCGTTGGTATCAAAAGTGATTCCCGGGGGTCCGGCCGAGAAAGCCGGCATCCAGATTGGCGACATCATTGTCGAATTTAACGGCCAAGTCATCGAAACCTCAGGCGAATTGCCGCCGCGGGTAGGCATGACGCCAGTCGATGAAAAAGCTAAAGTCAAAATCATTCGCCAGGGCGACAAGCAAGACATTACGGTAAAAATCGGCTTGTTGCCGGCGCAGCAAAGCATGGCGGCTGCCGGACCGTCGGCGGCTCCGGAGACTGCGGTGAACCGGTTGGGGCTGGCGGTGGCTGATCTGACTGCTGAACAACGCCAACAGTTGCAGGTGGAAAAGAATGGGGTCCTGGTCCAGAAAGTCGGTAAAGGGATTGCCTTGGATGCCGGGATTCAGCCGGGCGATGTGATTTTGCGGATTCAAAACACCGTGGTGCGCGATGCCGCTGAATTCAACAGCATCGTAGCCAAATTACCGGTTGAAAAATCTATTGCGCTTTTGGTACAACGTAACGGCAGTCCGGTGTTCTTGGCTTTCAAAATCGAAAAATGATTGAGGTGACTCAATGCCTGCCGCCAGTAATGTAACTCAATTGATCGGCAACACGCCGTTGGTCAAATTGCAGAAAGTCGTCGAGGAAAACTCGGCGACGGTATTGGTCAAGCTTGAGTCGAGAAATCCCGGTGGCTCTGTAAAGGATCGCATCGGTTTAGCCATGGTGCAGGCGGCGGAAAAAAGTGGTCAACTGCGAGGTGGCGGGATCATTGTCGAACCCACCTCGGGGAATACGGGGATTGCGTTGGCGATGGTGGCCGCAGCTCGCGGTTACCGCTGCATTCTAACAATGCCGGAGACCATGTCGGTCGAGCGGCGCCAGTTGTTGGCACTTTACGGAGCGGAAATCGTATTGACGCCCGGTGCGGACGGCATGAAAGGCGCAATTGCCAAGGCGCAGGAGATCGTCGCCAACCATCCCGGTGCATTTATGCCGCACCAGTTCGAAAATCCGGCCAATCCTGAGGTGCATCGACAGACCACCGCTCAGGAAATTTGGTCAGCCACCGACGGTCAAGTCGATGCGTTCGTCTGCGGGGTCGGTACCGGCGGCACCATTTCCGGCGTGGCCGACGTGATTAAAAACCGCAATCCGCAGTTCAAGGCTATTGCAGTGGAACCGGCCGAGTCGCCGGTCATTTCCGGCGGCAACCATTCGCCGCATAAGATTCAAGGTATCGGAGCCGGTTTCGTGCCGAAGAACTTGGAAGTGGATTTGTTGGACGGCATCGAACTGGTCAGTACCGAGCAGGCCTTTGCGATGCGCAAGCGCCTGATCGAGGAGGAGGGTATCATGGCCGGCATCTCTTCAGGCGCCAGCGTCTGCGGTGCCGTCAGAGTGGCGGCGCAACTGGGCCCCGGGAAAACCGTTGTCACCATCGTCCACGACACCGGCGAACGTTATCTCAGCATGAGTTGAACCCGAATTCGGGTTTCACGCTGGTCATTAGAACAATAATTATGAACGACACCAGCAACAAGCACCGCCCCGGCGGGCCCGGCTATTTTCTGAATCGGATTCAGACTCTATTCGTCAGCATGCTGCGCATCTGGACGATACCCATTGTTCTGATGCTGAGCGTTTCCTCCGGTTTTACCACCTATTACGGTCTGTCGCATTTCATCACCCCGTGGATCGCGCTGGTGATCACCGTCGCCATTCAATCCATCATCGTGATTTGCTCGCTGGAGATGGCCGGGATTCATTGGACAGCCAACCGGATTCGATATTTCTCGGTGGTGGCGTCGTTGACCGTGGCGATCGCCGCCTCGATCACTTTTTCTTATTTCAAGTTTTACGAAATATCCGAGCGCGAAACTCTACACATTAACCGTCTGAATCAGTTGCGCCAGCAGAGCAAGGACTATCTGGACGCCGTAATGCAGCTCAAGAGCCGAATCTCGCTACAGCAAAAACAGGATTTGGATAAAGCCTCGCTCGACGCCAGCCAAGCCTATTTCGGCACCCATAATCAGATCGGTCCCGGCTACAAGAATCAGGTCGGCGAAGGCCCGTTCTGGCGGCATTACAACCAGATTTACCAGGAAAAAAAGCAGGCGTTGCAACAGCAGGAGCAAACCTTCCGCGAGCTGGACGAGCACATCCGCCAATTACACATAAATTTGAATCAGCTGGATGTGAGCAGCGACGAAGCTACCTACGCCCAATTTTTGAAGCACTACCAGGATATCCAACTGGGCGTGAACCAATTGGCCAGCAGCATGGGCGTGAGTCCGCCGGATGCGCCGTTGCCGATGACCTTCAAACAATTCGTCGAGGACGTGAAACCGTCGTTTGCGATGTGGCGCGGATTTTCCTGGTTCGCTTTCGTCTGCGCGGCCATGGTGGATTTTTTTACCGTGCTGCTGTCGTACCGATTGGAGTTCACCGCGCCTGGGCCATTGACGGTGCAGGAGGAAGAATTGGTATTCGAGTGCCTGCGCCAGTTCACCGAGTTTCGCATCAACCAGAATGACGAGCTGGAAATGGTGATCGAAAAATCCGATCTGGAAAAGGCCCGGCGCTATTCGGATTGGACCCGGATGTTTGTGGTCGGCCTTCTCCTTAGCCGCGGATTTTTGCGCAAAGTGGACCACCGTACTGTGGAATTCGCGCCCAACCTGTATCCGTTGGTTGCCGAGAAAATGTCGGATAAAATCGCGGCTCTGAAACAAAAGGCGCTCACTGCGCCGGCCGGCCATGAATAGCTCAGTATCCGAACTGGATGCCTGGCTCACCGGCAGCGATCTGCAGGATGATTTAGGTGCCGATGACAGCTACTGGTTGGCCGGCTTCGATGCCGACCGCCAAGTAGTCCTGGTTAAGTTGGGGCCTTATCAAAAGCTGTATTTGCGGCCGAAGCAATTCATCAGGCGCTTTTACCACACGCTTTATCCGCTGCCGGTGGAGTCCTGGCCTTACCGCCGACAGATAACGCTGTTCGAAGGGTTTTGCACGCTGGACTTGGCGCTGGATTTGCGGTTTCAGGCAACGTTCGATTACGCACTCAAAAATGCCGAATTGTTGCCGGATATCAACGCCCATATCCGCAATGTCTACGCCGCTATGGTCGAGGATGCCGTCAATCTGGAGTTGCAGACTCTGGCCGACGGTAACTGGGTCCATACCGGTCTGGCCGATGCCGAAAAACGCATCGCCCAACGCATCAACGAATTATTGGCGCAACAGCAGATTCAGTCTTTGGCGGTTTGCAGGTTGAACGCCGGTTTTGCCGAATTTCCCGATGCCCAGTTGGGGCGCGACGCCGTTTACGTTAACGTGCTGAAAAAAACCTTCGAATTGAACCAGACCAAAAATCTGGAGTTGTCGCGACAACAGCGCTTGCTCGAAGAAGAGGAAATTCACGAAAAACGCCAGCAATTGGAACATTTGCGGCGGATGATCGATCTGGAACAACAGATGCAGGCGCTCGAAGCCGAAAAACAGCGGCGTTTGGCTGAAGACAAATTCGAGCAATTGACTCAGCAACTGGCAATCGAAAAACGGCTGCATGCCGAACAACTGCGGCACGATACCGAGTTACAGGAAATGCGCTTCGAAGCCGAATTGCTCAGCCAGGAAAAACGCCAGGTCCGGCAACGTAGTGCCGAGAACCGGCAATTGACCGACCAATTGGCGCACCGGGCGGGATTGCACGAGCAAGAAGTCTTGGCCGAACTTCGTATGCAGCAGCGGGCTCGAACTTTGATGCAGGAACACGATTTGGCAGAGCCAACAGGAGGCGAGCATGGAGAGGCTTAATTCGATGCTATTGATCGTCGTATTCGGCGTATTGATGGCAATGTTGAGTGGTTGTAGTGTTAATTCGACGCTACAGTTCCGTACCGAAATCGATGCATTGGCCGCGCCCGGCGCAACGATCGGCAACCGTTTTCTGGTATTGCCGGGCAATCCGGGCGGTAACGAGCAGGATTTGCAATTCATCGAATTCAAAGGTTATATCGAAAAGGTACTGGCTAACCGCGGCTTCGTCAAAGCGGCGACAGCTCAGGACAGCGATCTGGTAGTGTTTCTCGGCTACGGCGTCGGCCAGCCGGAAGTGCACCAATACGCTTACGACGTACCGATGTGGAACGATTGGGGCTACTTTTACCCGTACCGAAGATCATTTTATTACCGCGGGTTTTATCCGGGTTTTGCCGGCACCGGATATACCCAACGCATCGACACATACACCACTTTTCGCCGCTATCTGACCTTGGAAGCCTGCGAAACCGGACCTTATTTGACGCAGCAGCAACGCAAACAACTGTGGAAAACCAGCGTGCAGAGCGGCGGCGCCAGTAACGATTTGCGCTTGGTGTTTCCTTACATGGCTGCCGCGATGCAAGGCTATATTGGCGCCAATACCGGCCATATGGTGACGGTGGATATCGACGAAACCGATCCGTTGGCGCGCAGTTTATTGGGGCCGCTCCCGGCCGCCGCACCGCTGCCGCCGCGATAAAACACAATAATCACAGTCAGGAGTTCGCCATGAACAGATCGAACCTTTGCCGATACGGATTGGCTGTCGCTATCGGCCTGCTGAGCGAAACCGCATTTGCCGCCAAATACAACTTGGAACCGGGCGATGCGGTGCTGACCAATTGCCGCGACATTTACACCAAAGGCGAAATCAAGGCCAAAGTCGACGACGGCTACACCGTGCATTTTCCGAAGCACAGCGGACCTATCCATTGTCCGCCCTTCCGCTGGCATGCGGAGTTTGTATTGCCGTTCCAGTCGGTGCCGGAGTATCGCCTGGAATTTCTGGGCGGGTTGAAACGCGATATTGTGTTCAAGCTTGGCGAACCGGTGACGTTTCGGGTGGAAACCGACAAGCGCGTCGTCAAAAACAGGAATTCGATCGATATTGACGCCCAAATCACCGATATCAGCGCCAACGGTGCGATTGCGGTCAAATTGCTCAGTACCGACCCGGAAGCAGCCGCGACTTTCTGGCAATGGATAGGCGGCAATTACGTCGATTTGCGCCACAAATACTTGGAACCGGAGCGGGCCAAGCGTTCTCGCTAAGACATCGGTTCGCCTTGCCACCGTTGCAACAGTGCGCGGTGGGCTGTCTTATCGGGTAAGCCGGGGCGGGCGCCCAAGCGGGTGCAACATAACC
>NZ_PPPU01000010.1 GCF_006483455.1 Methylomonas koyamae | reverse complement strand
GATACCGCCGGTAAAACCGTTAGCTATTCCAGCAGCTGCTGCGCCGCAACCGCTTGCCGCCCAACCGGAAAGTCCGGCATTCCGCGATTGGCTGGAGCACTCGGCACCGGCGTTCGAGGCCGCACTGGGCGAATTGTTGCGAGTTTGGGGCGTGTCTCTGCCGGCCGAGGGGTTGACTGACTGCCATCAGCTGGTGGCGGTATCAGGGCTGCATTGTCTGGCCGGCAAAGGCAATTGGAAGGATGTCCTCGGTCTGGATCGGCCGGTCCTGCTGGAGTTTGTCGACACCCAGGGCCGCAAGCGCTTCTTGCCGATTCAAGGCGTCGAGCAAGACCAGGCCTTGGTCCAGTCCGGCGCTACGATGCATTTTCCATTGGCCGATGTGCTGGCGGCTTGGGGCGGGAATTATCTGTTATTGTGGCGTTCACCGCGCCCTGGCGCCGCCGATATTGGCGTGGGGCAGAAGTCGGCCGAGGTATTGTGGTTGCGCGAGAAGTTGGGGCAAGTCATGGTTTTGCCGCCGGCCGAGACCGCGCCCGATTCTTTCGATGTGACGCTAAAACAGCAGGTGATCCAATTTCAGCGCCGACAGGGTTTGGCTGCCGACGGTGTCGCCGGCGCCAAAACTTTGATCGAACTCGATAATTTAACCGGCGCCGCCGATTCGCCACATTTGCAGGCCGGCCGGCACTAGGGTTTTAGACATGTCTTACATCCTGAACGCATTGCGCAAATCGGAACGGGAGCGGCAAGCCAGCCAACCGGATACGGTTGCCAGCCGAATCGTGCTGCAACAGGCGCCGGAGCGGCAAGCGGCGGCCAAAATCATCGCGGCATTATTGGCGGTCAACGCGGCAATTCTGGCCTATTTTCTCGGCATCGCACCGCGGATGACCGCGCACGACACCCCGCCGCCTGCCACGTCGATTCAGTTGCCGCCGCAGCCACTGGCGGAGTCGAACCGGCCCGACCCGGCCGACCGGCTGCCGTTGCCGGCGAAGCCTACGCCCAAGGCCAAGCCGGAGCCGGCCCATGTTGCCGCTACGGCTGCGGCCGTTAAACCGGTCGAGGCCAAGAAGCCGCCGCTCGAGCCGGTCAAACCGGCTGCAGTTCAGCCGCCGCCCGATCCGGTCGTTGCCGCCAAGCCGTTGCCGGAGCCTGGCGTCCCCAGCCCTGCCGCCCAGGCCGCCCCGCCAATCCGCGAGACAGTTACCGAGCCGGTCCCAGCGGCGGCCCCGCTGCCGGCTAAACCCGCGTTGCAGGCGCTGGAAGACCTGCCGGCGGACGTACGCCAGTCCTTGCCCGCCTTGCCGATCAATGTCTACAGTTATTCGCCGGTCCCGGCCGAACGCTTCGTCATGATCGATATGGTCAAATACGTGCCCGGCCAGATGATCAAAGACCGGCTGGAGTTGAAACAGATCATGGAAGACGGCATCGTCGTCAACTACGGCGGCCACCTGTTTAAAATCAAGCGGCAGTGATTGCTAAGCGGCGGTGGCCTTGATAGCCTATGCCGGCCGAGCCGTGACGGAACGGGCCGGCGGATTCTAGCCAGGAGTGGCGCTTAGATAACTATAACAATACCGATACCAGAGCCCTCCGTATGAAACTGGAAACCCAATTTAGCAAAGCTCAACTGCAACGCATCAACATCCAATCCATCCTGTATTTGTGTTCCTGCCCATCCCAGGTCGGCGTACAGATCGACAGTTTGCGTCACCTGTTCGATTACCAGGCCAATTGCGCCGACCGCAGCCGGAGCGAGGTGCAAACCAAGGTCCACGCCCGCATCGCCGAAGCCAGCGAGCAAGCGCACCGGATCATGGAGCAGTGCCTGAAAGACGTCTTGGAACTGGAAGGCTGGGACATGGAGACCCTGGAAATGCCGGCCGGCCTGCGGACCTTATTGGAGCAAGAAATCGACGGCGAATAGCTGTCGCGCTGCAAGGCTGCGGCGCCGCAATATTGGCAGCGCCGGTTGACGCTCCGCGCTTTATTGGCCGTATTTTTTCTCCAGCTCTTGCGCCAGCGCTTCGGCTTCGGCGTCGGACATGTTTTCCAATTCCTGCAAGGTTTTACCGGTGATTTGCTTCACCGCCGCGGCGCCCTGACCGCTGCTCAATACCGCGCGGGCTTCCGCCGATAATCGTTCGGCTTCTTGCTGGTTTTGCCGGATTTGGGCTTGGTAGAGCCGGTCGACTTCGGCGTCTGTCTTGCCCTGCGCCGCCACGCCCAACGCTTTGCGTTTGTCGTCCATCACCTCCGGCTCCGCCTTGGCAGCATCCGGCATTTTTTGCGCTTGCTGTTGCCTGGCCCGCTCGGCGGTTGCTTTGGCTTCCAATTCCGGGTCCCAGTCGGCCCGTGCCGCCTGGCTGCCGATCAAGGCGATGAAGGTCAGTATCAAAATCCGCGTCGTCATAAAACTCTCCTGTCATGTTCGGCCGCTTTATCCGCAAGCGGGTCGCGGTCGGTTTTGTTTGTTTTGCGGCAAATCGTTGCGGTTATTGTCGAGTTTGTAACATAGCCGACACGCACACGGCGCGGCCGCGGCATATTTTCTTACGATTCACAGGGTTTTGGTCGGGCCGATACGTCGGCATGGATGTTGCTGTTTCTCTGCGGGCCGAGGCGGCGCTGCCGTCTCCATAATAATAAACTGAGTAACGGCATAAACACGCGCGACTGGGCCGCACATGACTCCGGGTTGCGCCGTGCCGGGAGTGTCCATGATCGAAACCTTTTACGATGTGATGCGCCGGCAGGGCATCACCCGCCGCAGCTTCTTGAAGTTTTGCAGCCTGACCGCCGCCTCGCTGGGTTTGAGCCCGGCCTTCGCGCCGAAAATCGCCCATGCGATGGAAACCAAGCCGCGGATTCCGGTGTTGTGGCTGCATGGTCTGGAGTGTACCTGCTGTTCCGAATCCTTCATCCGTTCCGGCCATCCGCTGGCTAAAGACGTGATTCTGTCGATGTTGTCCCTGGACTACGACGACACCATCATGGCATCCGCCGGCCATCAGGCCGAAGCCATCGTTGACGAGATCGTCGAAAAATACAAAGGCAATTACATCCTGGCCGTGGAAGGCAATCCGCCGCTGGCCGAGGACGGCATGTACTGCATCATCGGCGGCAAGCCGTTTGTCGAGCAACTCAAATACGCCGCCGAAAGCTGCAAGGCCATCATTTCCTGGGGTTCCTGCGCCTCCTGGGGTTGCGTGCAGGCCGCCAAGCCCAATCCGACCCGCGCCACGCCGGTCCACAAAGTGCCGGGCCTGGCCAATAAACCCATCATCAAAGTCCCCGGTTGCCCGCCGATCGCCGAAGTCATGACCGCGGTGGTGGCGTATTTGCTGACTTTCGACAAACTGCCGACCTTGGACAAACAAGGCCGGCCGCAGATGTTTTACAGCCAGCGCATCCACGACAAATGCTATAGAAGGCCGCATTTCGACGCCGGCCAGTTCGTCGAACAATGGGACGACGAGGCGGCGCGGATGGGTCACTGTCTGTACAAAATGGGCTGCAAAGGACCGACCACTTACAACGCCTGCTCCACCGTGAAATGGAACGAAGGCACGTCGTTTCCGATCCAGTCCGGCCACGGCTGTATCGGCTGTTCCGAGGACGGGTTCTGGGATAAGGGCAGTTTCTACGACCGCCTGACCGGCATCAACCAGTTCGGTATCGAAGCCAATGCCGACGTGGTCGGCGGTACCGCCGCCGGCATCGTCACCGCCGGCGTCGCCGCTCATGCTGGTCTGACTGCCTTGAACCGCGCCAAACAAGCCGATAAACAACCCGGAGCCGAATAATCATGACCGTCACTGCTACCCCCAACGGTTTTCATCTGAACGACGCCGGCCGCCGCGTGGTGGTCGATCCGGTCACCCGGATCGAAGGCCATATGCGTTGCGAAGTCAATATCGACGAGGAAAATATCATCCGCAACGCGGTGTCCAGCGGCACCATGTGGCGCGGTCTGGAAGTGATTTTGAAAGGCCGCGACCCGCGCGACGCCTGGGCCTTCGTCCAGCGCATCTGCGGCGTTTGCACCGGTACCCACGCCTTGACCTCGGTGCGCGCGGTCGAGGATGCGTTGAAAATCAAAATTCCGGAAAACGCCAACTCGATCCGCAACATCATGCAATTGAGTTTGCAGGCCCACGATCACTTGGTGCACTTCTATCATCTGCACGCGCTGGATTGGGTCAACCCGGTCAACGCGCTGAAAGCCGATCCGGTCGCGGTCTCGGCGTTGCAGCAACAGATTTCGCCGAGCAATCCCAAATCCTCGCCGGGCTACTTCCGCGACACCCAAAACCGGCTGAAAAAATTCGTCGAATCCGGCCAGCTCGGCCCGTTTAAAAACGGTTACTGGAGTAACCCGGCCTATTTGTTGCCGCCGGAAGCCGATTTGCTGGCGGTCACTCACTATCTGGAAGCCTTGGATTTTCAAAAAGACATCATGAAAATCCGCACCATCTTCGGCGGCAAGGACCCGCATCCGAACTGGCTGGTCGGCGGCGTGCCGTGCGCGATCAATATCGACGGCGTCGGCGCGGTCGGCGCGGTCAACATGGAGCGCTTGAACCTGATTTCGTCGATCATCGACCGCACCATCACCTTTATCGACCAAGTCTACATTCCGGACTTGCTGGCCATCGCCCAGTTCTACAAGGGCTGGCTCTACGGCGGCGGCTTGGCCGGCGCCAGCATGCTGTCCTACGGCGACATTCCGGATAAGGCCAACGACTACTCGGCCGCCAATCTGCTGATGCCGCGCGGCGCGATCATCAACGGCGACCTGAGCAAGGTCTACGAAGTCGATCTGACCGATCCCAAGCAGATTCAGGAATTCGTGCCGCACTCCTGGTACAAGTACGCCGACGAAGCGGTTGGCCTGCATCCGTGGGACGGCGTCACCGAACCGAACTACAAAATCGGCGCTAAAACCAAAGGCGATCGCACCCACATCCAGGAGCTGGACGAATCGGCCAAATATTCCTGGATTAAGGCACCGCGCTGGAACGGCCATGCGATGGAAGTCGGTCCGCTGGCCCGCTATGTAATCGGTTACGCTCAAGGCAATAAGGAGATCAGCGAGCAAATCAATTTTGTCTTGAAAACCCTGGACGTGCCGGTCAGCGCGCTGTTCTCGACGCTGGGCCGCACCGCCGCCCGCGGTTTGGAAGCGCAATGGGCCGCAGGCAAGATGCGTTACTTCATGGACAAGCTGATCGCCAACGTCAAGGCCGGCGATCTGGCTACCGCCAACGTCGAGCGCTGGGACCCGGATACCTGGCCGAGTAGCGTCAAGGGAGTGGGTTTCACCGAAGCCCCGCGCGGCGCGTTGGGCCATTGGCTGAAAATCGAGAATACCAAGATTGCCAACTACCAGTGCGTGGTACCGACCACCTGGAACGGCTCGCCGCGCGACGAGCAAGGCAACATCGGCGCGTTCGAGGCTTCGTTGATGAATACCAAAGTCGAGCGTCCGGAAGAACCGGTCGAGATTTTGCGCACCTTGCACAGTTTCGATCCGTGTCTGGCCTGTTCGACCCACGTCATGAGTCCGGACGGCCAGGAACTGACGCGCGTCAAAGTACGGTAGACCCACTAATTCCCGGCGGCTCCGTATCCCGCCGCCCAGCACGGAGAATACGATGAACAAATTTCTGTTAGCGATGGTTTTGAGCTCGGTGGTAAGCGCGGCCCAAGCCCATAACCGGCCCGATCTGGATAGCGTCTCGCATCGGCTCGAACACTTGGCGATGGACAGCGCCAGCCAGCCCTATTTGTATGCGCTGGGATTGACGGTGATTGCCGGACTGGCCCTGTTCGCCCGTCGCGGAGGGCGGCCGCAATGAGCGCACCGGCCTCTGCGGTCTACGTTTACGAACTGCCGGTCAGACTCTGGCATGGGATTAATGCATTGGCTATCGTGGTCCTGGCCTTGACCGGTTACCTGATCGCCGAGCCTTTGGCGTCAACGGCCGGCGAAGCATCGGCACACTTCTTGATGGGCTACATCCGCTTCGCCCATTTCGCTGCCGGTTATATCCTGGCGGTCGGCTTTGTCGGCCGGATTTATTGGGCCTACGCCGGCAACGAACATGCCCGGCAAATCTTCATGCCGCCGGTCTGGAAAGCCCATTTCTGGGACGGGGTCTGGCACGAGCTGCGCTGGTACGCTTTCATAGCCAAAGCCCCGCGGCACTATATCGGCCATAACCCGCTGGCGATTCTGGCGATGCATCTGTTCGTCTGGGGTTTGCTGTTCATGATCGTCACCGGTCTGGCCCTGTACGGCGAAGGCGCCGGCCAGCAAAGCTGGCAATTCGCGCTGTTCACCAGTTGGGTGTTGGCGGCGTTCGGTGACAGTCAAACCGTGCAAACCTGGCACCATTTGGTGATGTGGTTCATCGTCTGTTTCGTGCTGATCCACGTCTACGTCGCCGTGCGCGAAGAGAAATTGTCAGGGCAAAGTATGCTGTCGACGATAGCGACCGGCTGGCGCACGTTTAAAAACAACGAGCCGATTGACGACGCAGAATGAGCGGTGCGGGACGAAAACGTATTCTGCTGCTCGGCATCGGCAACCTGCTCTGGGCCGACGAAGGCTTTGGCGTGCGTGTTATCGAGCATCTGCAAAAACACTACCGGTTCCCGGATCAGGTACAGGTTGTCGACGGCGGTACTCAGGGCGTCTATCTGATCGAACACGTGCAAAACGCCGAGGTGCTGGTGGTGTTCGATGCGGTCGATTACGGTTTGGCGCCGGGTACTTTAAAACGGGTCGAAAACGCCGATGTGCCTAACTTTCTGGGTGCCAAGAAAATGAGCCTGCACCAGACCGGTTTTCAGGAGGTGCTGGCGATGGCGCAAATGCTCGGTGCTTATCCGGAAAGTCTGTTGCTGATCGGCGTCCAGCCGGAAGAACTCGAGGACTACGGTGGCAGTTTAACGTCCAAGGTCAAAGCGCAAATCCAGCCGGCCATCGAACTGGCGTTGGCTTATCTGGCCGATTGCGGCGTGACGGCCGAACCGCTGGCAACCGAAGTCGAGCTGGCCGATCCGATCCTGAATATCGGCCGTTACGAAACCGAACGCCCCGACGCCGACAGCGCTTGCCGGCTGGGAGACGAGCGCGTGGTCCGTTCGGCCGCGTTCGAGGTCCGACCGCCGCAACCGCTGACCGACGCGCTGCCTATCGATGTCGACTACCGGGGGAAATACTGATGTGTATCGGCATACCGATGCGGGTGGTCGAGGCTGGCGCCGAGTCGGCCTTGTGCGAATACCGCGGCCAACACAGCCGTATCGACACCATGCTGGTTGGTGAACAACAACCCGGCGTCTGGTTACTGGTGTTTCTGGACACCGCCCGGGAAGTCATCAGCGCCGACAAAGCCCGGCAAATCGGCGACGCTCTGGAAGCGATGCGGCTGGCGATGCAGGGCCACACCAACTTCGACCACCTGTTCGCCGACCTGGTCGAGCGCGAACCCGAATTGCCGGAGTTTTTACGGTCATGAGCGAATTGATCGCCCAACTGCACAGCCGCCACGGCCTGCCGCTTCTGACCGCCGACAATTACGACAACTTCGTTTACGGCAACGCCGATGTGGTGCTGTGCTTTGCCGGCGACCCGGCGACGTTCCCGGAAAGTGCCGACTTGGTCGTGATCCTGCCCGAATTGCTAAAAGCTTTTCGCGGCTTGCTGCAAGGCGCGCTGGTCGACCGCAGCATAGAACGCGAACTGCAAGCCCGCTACCGCTTCACCGGCTGGCCGACCCTGGTCTTTCTGCGCAAAGGCGAATACCTGGGCGCCATCACCGGCTTGCGCGACTGGCCGGAATACGGCCGGGAAATTGCCCTGATTTTAGCCGCCGAGCCCAGCCAACCGCCGGGGTTTGATTTGGATAAGGTTTGCGGTGGGCATGCCTGATTTAAAAATGTGTCGGTTGGGTTTACCCAGGGGCATAAAAGCTCTTTAGAGCGTAACCCAACATTTCGAAGCCTGCAGGCCGGAATAAGCCCAGCGTTTCCGGCACGTGGCTTAGCTCTTTAACAATTTGGTGTCGCTATCGCGACGGGGTTGTGCTTGGACGTATACTAAGAACGCTGCGCCGATACGGGGTGGCATGTTGTTATACTTTTCGGGAGTATAGAAATGAATCTCGCACAACTGGAAGCCGAAATATTTTCCTTACCGCTTCAAGACCGGGCCGCTTTGGCGCAGCGTTTGTTATTGAGCCTTGAGGAAGTTTCTGAGGCTGATTTTGAGCGGTTATGGGGCGAGGAGTCGGCGCGGCGCGTGGCTGATTTCGACTCGGGCAAAGTCCAATCAATTTCCGGCAAGGTAGTTGCCGAGAAAGCCCGTGCATTGTTGAAGTGAGCTACGAGTTTTCTGGTTCCCAACCTCCAGGTTGGGAACCGTTGTCTTGGAAGCTCTAGCTTCAGCGTTTTGTTGAGTAAATGTGTCGCAGTCGCGACGGGTGTTTTGAAGTCGGGTCTCGGCCCGACGGCCGAAATACTTTCGCTACGAAAACCATCCCTGGTTTTCGCCCTTCGGACCAGCCTATCGGCTGTTCAAATTCGTTCCTGACGAATTTGTGCGTGGCCAAAAGAAAGTATTCAAAGAAAAGGCCACCCGGCATTCCGCCTTAATCCTGCGCTTCTCGCTTTTGGCGAGGGTTTTCGGAAGGGCCATCCTTGGCCCTCCGAAAACGAGCGGCATCCCTGCCGCTCCCCTGCGGGCTATTCTCACCAAAAGCTGCGATGCTCGGGGCGGAATAACGAGAATAACCCCTTCGCACTAAAAAGGTAGTTACATGATGTTGTAAGTTAGAGTTGCGATTATGTTGTAGGATGATGCGGACGTTAGGAGGCGCGTCGTTTGCGATTAATGCGCTTTACGTCGTAAAGTGTTATCTAACGAACGCTCAGTTAAATCAAGGAATAGTAATGACGGATATAGCCAAGAAGCTACATGTAAAGTACTCTGAAAAAAATCGTTATTCAAACTTTGGACCTTGTTTACGTAAAGTTTTCATTCACGGCTTTAGAGGAATAAACACACTTGATTTTGAAATTGACTTCCCAATAACAGCAATTTCAGGGTTAAATGGCGCGGGAAAAAGCACGCTGGGTCAATTGGCAATTTGTGCTTATAAGAAGCCATCTACTTCGATGGATTACAAAAGACAGTACATAAAAGATTTTTTTCCCGTTTCTCCAGCTGATCCAAAGCCAATATCAGACGATGCAAAAGTAATTTATCACTATGAAACAAACGATTACAAAAAGCCGCAGGAAGTAACTCTTTCACGGAAAAACTCTGCATGGTCAGATTATAAAAGGCAACCAGAGCGGCATTGTTATTACATTGGTTTTACTGTGTACATACCGAAAGTTGAGCGTCGAGACTTAAGCGTCTATGGCGGGGCTGCTCTTCAATTTACAGAGAAGCGGGAAATTGATGAGGAAGTAATAAATAAAATGGCCAGAATTATAGGCCATGATTATAACGATGTGACGTTTCAAGGTGTTTCGCATAAAGGCAAAGAATCAGAGGTTGGTATTGCATCAAGACTGGGGTATTCGTATTCTGAAAACAATATGGGATTTGGTGAAGGTCGAATTCTGTACACTGTTGATAAATTAGAAACCTCGCCACAACATAGTCTTTTTATTCTTGAAGAGCCCGAAACATCTCTTCACGAAAGTGCTCAATACCAGTTCGCGAAATATTTGCTTGATGTATGTGATAGACGACATCACCAAATAATTCTTTCAACACATTCAAGTGTGATAATTAATGCGCTTCCGCCTGAAGCCAGAAAACTACTGCTTCGAGATGAATCAGGTGTCGAGATCAGGAATAAAATATCTTCAACTCAGGTGCGATCTATACTGTCATCAGGATACGTTAGAGAGCTAGATATATGTGTTGAGGATGTTTTTGCAAAAGTTTTATTGACAGAAATAATACGAGTCAAAAAAAAGGAGTTGCTCAAGGCGGTCAGGATTCATGATATTGGTGATAAAGATGCTGTCCGAGAGGCAGTAAATGTTCTCAAAAAAACTGGTAAAAAAGCTATTGCTGTTAGAGATGCGGACGTCGGTTCTGCTCCACAAAACGCACTTTATTCATTTCCAGGTAGTGAGCCCCCAGAGAAAGCAGTATTCAATAATTCTGAAGTACAAAAACTCCTTAAGAATAAGTATGGATTAGATGTCGTATGGATTCTTAAAAAGGATGATATTACGAATCATCACCACTTTGCAAAATATCTGGCTATTGAAGCCGAAACAGAAGAGAGTGTAATAAGGACAGTAGCGATAGATAAATATATTTCGGCAATAGGAGATGAGTTTAATGATCTTATTGCTAACATTGAACGGGAAATAGTCTCCTAGAATGTAATTTTGAGCTTTAATTTCAGGATGGATTGATCCCGTTATTCCGCCCTGAGCATCGCAGCTTTTGGCGAGAATAGCCCGGTAGGGGAGCGGCAGGGATGCCGCTAGTTTTCGGAGGGGCAGGAAGCCCCTTCCGAAAACCCTCGCCAAAAGCGAGAAGCACAGGAAATTGGCGGAATACCGGGTGGCTTTTCTTTTGGTGACTTTTCTTTAGCCAAACAAAGAAAAGTTACTCGGCTGTCGGTCCGAGAACCGACATCTAAAAACATCCTCGCGATAGCTGCACCAAATAAACCAACAACCCAATGCCGGAGACGCTTCGCTCATCCAGCCAACAGTTTAATTCAACAGAAAACCGAAACATGACCAGCATACCCCTCCCAATTTTCGGCCAAGGCTCCCAACCCGCCGAGGCAGACGGCGCCGAGCTGGACTATTTGACGATGCCGGAAGAAATGGCGACCTATCGGATGCCGCAGCTTTCGGCCAATTTGACTAGCCCGGCGCTGGCCGCCGCCAAGACGATAGCGGACCAATTGTTACAAGACCTGCAACATTACCCACAGACCGGCGGGCCCATTGAGTTGATCGAGTTGGACGATGCCAACCGCCGCTTTATCGACGAATTGCTCGGCGAGGGCGAAGTCAGCGCACTGGGCGGCGACGGTTGGCGGATACAGGAATCGGTGCTGGCCGGCGTCTGGCGGGTGCAGCGTCTGGACGGACAAAACCGCTTGATCGCCGATGCTCTGGAGGTCGGCGTGATGCCGAAGGCGCTAACCGACAACGCTTTCGCCGGTGCCGCGGACCGCATCGATACGGTCATCGACGATTTGCCGGAAGGGGTGATGAATGCGCTGCCGCTGCTGGCCGAATTGAACGCCAAGATTGCCGAATACCGGCCCGGCGTCGAGCCGCACGTGATCAACTTGAGCTTGTTGCCGCAAACCGAGCAGGACTTGGCGCTGCTGGAGCAACGCCTGGGCAGAGGCCCCACGACGATTTTGTCGCGCGGTTACGGCAACTGCCGGATCGGCGCCACGGCGACGCGGAACGTCTGGTGGGTGCAGTATTTCAATTCGCAGGACACGTTGATTTTAAGTACGCTGGAAGTCAGCGACATGCCCAGCGTGGCCTGTGCGTCGGCGGAAGACATTGCCGACAGCGCCCAGCGCTTGCAGGAAATAGTGGCGGTCTATGCATGAGCGAAGGCTTTTTTGCCGGCGCTTACGGCGGCGACGCGTCGCGCTTGCCGGCCGACGCCAAATTGGAATGCAAGATTTGCTGGCATGTGTACGACCCGGTTGCCGGTGATCCATCGAGCCAAATTCCGCCGACAACGCCGTTTGCCGCGTTGCCGGATTATTGGTGCTGCCCGGAATGCGGCGCGCCGAAGCAAGGTTTTCTATTGCTTGAGGACTGAGCGTGCACTGGCGCACTGGTTGCGAAATCCAACAGGGATTGGAACGGGCGTTCAATGCGATCCTGGCGGATCGGATGCAGGATGTACCGCTGCTGAATCCGGCGTTGTCGGTGCAGGCTTTGCCGTTTCGCTGTGCCGGCGACGACTGGCTTGGGGTCTTGGTGACGCCGTGGTCCATGAATTTACTGGTGTTTCCGGGGCCGGACAGCGCTTGGCAGCAATTGCCGCTGGGAGCCAAGTTCTCGCGCGAGCTGCCCTACGGCAGTTTCGAATTTACGCTGGCGGCGGAACCGGCTTTGGGGCGCTACGGCCAATGTTCGCTGTTTTCGCCGATGTTACAGTTTGCCGACCAAGCGGCGGCGATTACCGCGGCGGAAGCAGCCCTGAACGGCGTGTTGGCCGGGCCGGCGCTGCGTAACGTCAGCCGCCGCGATTTGTTGCGCGGCAATTTGCGAGGCACTTGATTGACGCTGGCCGGCGAGTTGCGTATCGAACTAGGCGCCGGCCGGTCGCCGCGCATTGTTTCGACTCGGCCGGACGCGGCAAAAGTGTTGTTGGGAAAAACCGCCGAGCAAGTGCTGGCGACCGTGCCGCTGGTTTTTACCCTCTGCGGCAATGCCCAGAGCTTGGCGGCCTCTTTGGCTTGCCGGGCGGCGCTGGGCCTTGGCGCCGAAACCAAGGCGGACTCCGATCTGCGAATGGTGGTGGTACTGGAGAGTCTGCGCGAGCATTGTTGGCGCATCTTGCTGGACTGGCCGGCTTTGGTCGGCCGACCGCCGGATAAAGCCGCGTTGGCGGCGCTGATGGCGTTGGACCGACAATATAAGTCTGCTTTGCTTGACGACGCTGAAGCGGTGAATGCCGCAAGCGGGTTGCCGGGCAATCGGTTCGCTGTCGACCGCATTCGCGCCGAACTGCTCACTTTGCTGGACCAAGCGGTTTTCGGCGAGAATCTGACCGGCTGGCGCCAGCTTGCCAGCGAAGCGGATTTGCTGGCTTGGCTGGTCGGGCAAGATTGCATCGCCGCTGCCGCAATCGGCGCGTTGTACCGCTGGGACTGGCTTGCGCTGGGGAGCACCGAGCCGGCCTGGCTACCGGAGCTGGCAAGCGGCGATTGGTTCGAGTATTTGGCGGCGCGCGATTTGGATCGGTTCGGCCGGGAGCCGGATTGGCAGGGTGTCTGTTGCGAATCGACGCCGTTAAGCCGGCAACGCCGTCATCCGCTACTGGCCGAATTGCTGGCCCGCTACGGTAACGGCTTGTTGGCACGCTTCGTTGCGGTGTTAACGGAAGTGGCGAAATTGGTGGATTATGTTGCCGCGGGCGAGCCGCCGCCGCAGATGGCCAGTGCCTTCGGCGCGAACGCAGGCGGGCTGGCCCGAGTCGAAGCCGCGCGCGGTTTATTGATGCATCGGGTCGAATTTACGGCCGGCAGAGTGGTCGATTATCGGGTGATCGCCCCGACCGAATGGAATTGCCGGCCCGGCGCGGTGTTGGCGCAGGGTTTGCGCGCACTGACGGCGCTGGACCCGGAGAATTTACGCCGGCAGGCGGCATGGTGGCTACAGGCGATCGATCCCTGCGTGCCGTATCGTTTGGCATTGGACGAAACTTAACGGCCTGAAACGGCTCCGAAACAGGACGGATGGAAACCCTATGCATGAAATGTCGTTGTGCGAAGGCGTTTTGCACATCATCGAACGCGAAGCCCAAACCCAGGGCTTCGGCCGGGTGAAAACGGTCTGGCTGGAAATCGGCGCCTTGGCCGGCGTCGAGCCGGAGGCAATGCGGTTTTGCTTCGATGCGGTGATGCGCGGTTCGTTGGCGGACGGCGCCCGGTTGGAGATCATTGCCTTGCCCGGCGTGGCCTGGTGTTTGCCGTGCGGGGAAAATGTCGGCGTCAGCCAGTTGTACGATGTGTGCCCGCGCTGCGGCAGCCATCAACTGCAAATCGTCGGCGGCGACCAAATGCGAATCAAAGAACTGGAGGTAGAGTAATGTGCGGCGTCTGCGGCTGCGGCGAGGGCCTGAACCACTCGCATGAACACGATCACGATCATCAACATGGCGACGGGCACGAACATCACCATGGGCATGCCCACAGTCATAGCCAGCACCACCATCACCACGAACACAGCCATGGCCCGGAACACGCACATGCGCCCGGCCTGACGCCGGCGCGGATGGTGCAGATCGAACAGGATATTTTGTCCGCCAATAACCGTTATGCCGGCGACAACCGGCGCTATTTCGGCGAGCGCAGCATCCTGGCCTTAAACCTGGTGTCCAGTCCGGGCTCCGGCAAAACCACGCTGCTGACCGAAACCATTCTGCGTTTGAAAGATGAGTTGAGCATCGCAGTGATCGAAGGCGACCAGCAAACCGCCCGCGACGCCGACCGCATCCGCGCCACCGGCGTGCCGGCCGTGCAGATCAACACCGGCAAGGGCTGCCATCTGGACGCGCACCGGGTCGGCCACGCCCTGGAAAGCCTGAACCTGCCGGAAAGAAGCCTGCTGTTCATCGAAAACGTCGGTAACCTGGTCTGCCCGTCGGCCTTTGACTTGGGCGAGGCGCACAAGGTGGTGATCCTGTCGGTCACCGAAGGCGAGGACAAGCCGATCAAATACCCGGACATGTTCCATGCCGCCGATTTGATGATTCTGAACAAAACCGACCTGCTGCCGCATCTGGATTTCGAAGTCGAGCAATGCCTCCGGTACGCCAAGCAGGTCAATCCCAAAATCCGGGTGCTGCAACTGTCGGCCAAAACCGGCGAGGGCATGGACAATTGGCTGCAATGGCTGCGGGCGGAACTGGCGTTGCAGGGGATTGGCTATGCGTAGTTTGCGTTGCTTGCAGTCAAGCGCATACGATAGCTGTCATCGCTGATTTATTGGAGCTGTTAAATGTCGACGACTCAAGAAATTTATCAACAAATTAGTCAACTGATGCCGCTGGAGAAACTGCAACTGGCGGAAATGTTACTGGCAGATCTGGATACGCCCGATCCCCAAATCGATGCGGTTTGGCGCGATGAAGCTCAAAAAAGATGGCAGGCGTATAAAGACGGCAAAATGTCTACCGTCAGTTATGAGGCGGTCATGCAAAAATATAAATGAACGTCGAGTTTCTCGCCGCCGCCGAAACTGAACTGGACCAGGCTTATCAGTGGTACGAGCAACAACAATCCGGATTGGGGAAACAATTTTTGTCTGAATTCGATGCAGCGATTCGCCGTATCACAGCCTTCCCTACCTCATACGTTTTAATCGATACCGATATTCGCCGCTGCCTGATAAAACGTTTTCCTTATGGTGTTTTGTACGGCATCGACCGTCAATCGATTATCGTTGTTGCCGTAGCTCATTTGCATCGAAAACCGGATTATTGGCTACCTCGGATTGGCTAAAATAAATATTAGGAATGTTCTATGTGCCTAGCCCTACCTGCCCAAATTGTTGAAATCGCAGCCGCCGGCGACATGGCCACCGTATCGGTGGACGGCGTGCAAGTCGAGGTGTCGCTGGCGCTGGTCGACGATGTGCACGTCGGGGACTATGTGCTGGTCCACGTCGGTTATGCCTTGAACAAAATCGATGAAGACGAAGCCCTGAAAACCCTGGCCTTGTTTGCCGAAGCCGGTTTGATTGCCTGATGAAATATATCGACGAATTCCGTCAGCGCGACCTCGCCCAACAACTGGCCGGCGCGATTGCGCACAGCGTCGATCCTGACCGCCATTATCGGCTGATGGAGTTTTGCGGCGGCCATACCCATGCCATTTTCCGTTACGGCGTGCAGGATCTGATGCCGGCCAACGTCGAATTCATCCACGGTCCCGGTTGCCCGGTGTGCGTGCTGCCGACCGGACGCATCGACAACGCGATCCAACTGGTCGAGCAGCATGATGTCATTCTCTGCACCTACGCAGATTTGATGCGGGTTCCTGCGACTGGCCGCAACAGCCTGATTAAAGCCAAAGCCGCCGGCGGCGACATCCGCATGGTTTACTCGACTCAAGATGCGCTGAATATCGCCCGCGACAACCCCGACCGCCAAGTGGTGTTTTTCGCGATCGGTTTCGAGACTACAACACCGCCCACCGCCGTTGCCGTCAAGCAAGCGCAGGCCGAAGGATTGAAAAATTTCAGCGTATTCTGCAACCACGTACTGACCCCGGCGGCGATGCAAGCCATTTTGGATGCGCCGGAACCGGTGCAAATCGACGGCTTTCTCGGTCCGTCCCACGTCAGCAGCGTGATCGGCAGCCGGCCCTACGAAACCTTCGCCGAGCAGCATGCCAAACCCATCGTCATCGCCGGCTTCGAGCCGCTGGACGTGATGCAGTCGGCTCTGATGCTGATCCGCCAACTCAATGCAGGCCGGCACCAGGTCGAAAACGAATACAGCCGCGCCGTCACCCGCGACGGCAATTTAAAAGCTCAAGCCTTGGTCGACGAGGTGTTGGAATTGCGCCCGCAGTTCGAGTGGCGCGGCCTCGGCTTGATCGCCAACAGCGCGTTGCGCATCAAACCGGACTATGCCGAATTCGACGCCGAACGCCGCTTTGCGATGCCGGCGATCCAGGCCAGCGATGTCAAAGGCTGCGAATGCCCGGCCATCCTGCGTGGCGCTAAAAAGCCGCAGGATTGCAAATTATTGGGAACCGTCTGCACTCCGGAAAACCCGATGGGCTCGTGCATGGTGTCGTCGGAAGGCGCTTGCGCGGCCTATTGGAGTTATGGCCGGGTCAGAAACGGCTGAGCCCGGCAAGAGCGGCGACTGGCGTTCGGCCGATGCTGCCCTGACCTTGGGCGCAGCGGTTAAAGTTCAGGCCGAATTCGTCAACAACTCTTTCAACAATGCATTCGGAAATTGCCGGCTGGGCGTAATCGCGTAAAAGCGTTCGCGAATGTCGGCGATCCGGTAATGTTCCACCAACAGGCCCTGGCGCAACTCGTCCAGCACCACCACCGGCGGCACCAGAGTCAAATGGCCGGATTCGCGCGCCAGCAAGCGCAACATTGCCATATCGTCCACCTCCGCCACCACGACAGGCCGCACCCCAGCTTGCTCCAGCAAAAAATCGAAGGCGCCGCGAATCTCGCTTTCGATGCTGGGCAACAGTAGCGGCCTGCCGTTCAAATCCTCCGGGAAGCGAAACGGCGCGGCCTCGGCATCGGGTTTGCCGACCAGGCTGACCGGTTGTTCGTCCAGCAGATGGCAGTGCCAGTTGGCCTGGGCGTCGCGCGGTGCCGGCCGGTTGGACAGCACCAGATCCAGCGTGTGCGCATGCATTTGCAGCAGCAATTCGCGCAGGTTGCCGGAATGCAGCACCAGTTCGACATCGCTGCGTTGCACCCAGCTGCGCACCAGTTCCAACTGGAAATTACGCGACAGGGTCGATACCGCACCGATCCGCAACAGTTGGCGTTCGCCGGCGGAGCGGCCGTGCATCAGGCTGATCAACTCGTCGCCGGCCCGGAAAATCGAGTTGGCATAATCCAGCGCGATCCGGCCGGCTTCGGTCAATTGCAGGCGCTTGCCTTCCCGTTCGAATAGTTTTTGCCCCAGCGATTCCTCAAGTTGTCGCAACTGGATGCTCAGCGCCGACTGCGACACATGCAGCCGTTCGGCGGCGCGGGTCAGGTTGCTTTCGTTAGCGATCATCCAGAAATAACGCAAGTGGTGATAATTCAGCGCAGCCATTTTTTCATTAATAAAAGAGAACGTTTGTATTAAATACATATATTGGATGAATTGATGGCCGATTGCTAGCATGGTCACGCACTTACCCTTGCTCAGGAGATCGTCATGCATACCGTCATCCGCGATAGAAACCGTGTCCAAGCCACTTTCCTAACCTGCGGCCGTGCCGTCGCGGCAGGGGGGCAGCCATGACCGCCTGGATCGCTTACGCTGCAATTGCTGCTCCGGCCCAACTGGTGTGCGCCGGACTCGCAGCTTCCGTGCTGGTTCCGGTCAGGGCCAGAACCAGCGCGGCGGTTTGCGCCGTGCTGGCCGGCGGCGCGGTCCTCGCCGCGCTGCTCTGCGCGGTCGGTATCTTCCTCGGCGGCAAATTTCAGGGCGATGTCGCCGGCATTCCGCTCTACATCGACCGGCTGTCCGCCATCATGCTCAGTTTGGTGGCGTTGATCGGCGCGATCGTGATCCGCTATTCCGGCAATTATCTGGACGGCGATCCGGGCCAGCGCCGGTTTCTGCAGTGGCTGTCCTGGACCGTCGCGGCGGTATTGATGCTGGTGATTTCCGGGCATTTTGTCGGGTTCGTGCTGGCCTGGATCGCGACCAGCTTGAGCCTGCACCGCTTGTTGCTGTTTTACCCGGAGCGGCCGGGCGCGCAGATTGCCGCGCGCAAGAAATTCGTCGTCAGCCGCCTGGGCGATGTTGCCTTGATTCTGGCCGGAGTCTGCTTGTATCAGGCCTTCGGCACGCTGGAGTTCGGCGCCTTATTCGCCGCCGAACTCGGCGCCGGCCACGAAACGGCGCTGACGACGGCGGCCTTTGCCTTGATCGTCGGCGCGGTGATGAAATCGGCCCAGTTCCCGTTTCATAGCTGGCTGCCGGAGGTGATGGAAACCCCGACCCCGGTTTCCGCGCTGATGCACGCCGGCATCATCAACGCCGGCGGCTTTCTGGTGATTCGCATGAGCCACATCCTGGTGCAGGTGCCGGCGGCCTTGCACATGCTGGCCGTGATCGGCACCTTCACCGCCTTGTTCGGTTCGCTGACCATGCTGACTCAGACCAGTATCAAGAAATCGCTGGCGTTCTCAACCGTCGGCCAGATGGGCTTCATGATGCTGCAGTGCGGCTTGGGTGCCTTTTCCTCGGCGCTGCTGCATATCCTGGCGCATGCCCTCTACAAAGCGCATGCCTTTCTCGCCTCCGGCAGTGTGGTCGACATTGCTCGTGCCGCCTGGGCACCGCCGATCCGCGACAGCCGTCATCCCGGCGAACTTCTGTTGGCGTTTTTGGCGGCAGCGGCATTGACGGTCGGCAGCGCCGCTGCGTTCGGGCTGAGTCCCGGCACGGAACCCGGCATCGTTTTCCTCGGCGCGATCCTGCAAATGGCCTTGACCTACTTGCTGTGGAATGCGCTGGCGCATCAGGCCGGCCCCAAACAAATATTCCGCGCCAGCCTGATCGCCGCCGGCACCAGTTTGCTGTATTTCGCATTGCAAACCGGCTTTCTGAACCTGCTGACGGGCGATGTGGCCGGGCCGATCCCGGTCGACAGTCTGTTCGATGGCCTGTTGCTGAGTATCGTCCTGGCCGGATTTTTCTCGATCCTGATGTTGCAGATCGAGTTCCCTGGTCCGGCGGCCGCCGGAATCTGGCAGGCAGCCTACGTCCATATCTACAACGGTTTTTATATCAGTACCCTCGCCAACCGGCTGCTCGCTAGCCGGCGGTTGGCATCGGCCCGCTTTAGCCATCGTCACTCCGGAGGAATGCCGCAATGAACCCAGCCTTGTCCTCAGTCAAAATCAAATCCGCTCCGGCCGGCGCCGGCGTTATCGACAAAGCCGCACCGAACGACGTAACTGCCGCCGTCTACATCGATGCCGCCACGCGCGCCTGCCGCCGCATCGCGCCGCTCTGGCCGTTGCAACATTTTGTCGCGGTCAATCCGTTTTTGGGTTGGAGCGATCGGCCGTTCGACGCAGCCTGCCAATGGGCAACCCGCAGCGGCTTTGGCGAGATGTTGATGCCGACCCGGTTCTACGCCGAACAATACCGTAGCGGCCGGATCCGGATGGCCGATATCGAGCAGGCCTTGGCGCTGGCCGGCAGCAGCGTGTCGCTGCAGCAGTGTCTGGATGCGCTGCACGATGCCCGGCCGGAGGCGGCGAACCAGGCGCCGGCGTGCTGGCCGACAATGGCCGACCACCTCGATGCCGAGACCGGCAGCGCTTGGGCCGGATTGATTACCGACGAGATCTCGAAATGGTGCGCTGCCTATTTCGACGAGGGCCAGTCGGCTTGGCGCATGCCCTGGCGCAATCAACCGCTTTACTCGGCCTGGCGGCGGGCAGCGGCCTTCGATCGTACCCCCGAGTTGGCCGGCATCGCCGACTTCCGCCGCTGCATCGCCACGCTGCCGGAGAGTCCGGCCGCGGCGATTTCGCAGATACTCGCCGGCCTGGGGGTGGCAGACGATCGGCTGGAGGATTTTTGCCAGCGGCAACTGCTGACCGTCGCCGGCTGGAGCGCCTGGCTGCGTTATAAAACCTGGCCGAACGAGCCGGCGCAGGCCGCGGAGGCTTTGCTGGAGTTGTTGGCGATTCGTCTGGCCTACGACTATGCCCTGTACATCCGCGTCGCCCAGCCGCTGGAACTGCAGACCTGGCGTTTGCGCTGGCAGGTGTCGGCCGTGTCGGCCGACCCGGTCGCCGAGGACTCGCTGCAGATTCGCCACATGCTGCAATGGGCTTACGAACTGGCCGGACAGCGTCCGCTATTGGCCCGCTTGGCGTCGTCGCCGCCTGCCGCAAAGCTGGTTCCGGCCGAGCGCAAGGCGCTTCAGGCGGTGTTTTGCATCGACGTTCGCTCCGAAGTCTATCGCCGGGCGCTGGAAGCGGTATCCGCCGACATCGAAACCTTGGGTTTCGCCGGTTTCTTTGGGTTCCCGATAGAGTACATCGGCCTTGGCCACCATCACGGCCAGCCGCAATGTCCGGTGTTATTGCAGCCGAAATTCCGGATCAGGGAGAGCGTAGCCGAGGCCGATGTCGGCGATCTGCGCAAAATTCTGGAAAAACGCTGGCTCAACAAACGCCTGAATCGGTTGTGGAAGGGATTCAAACACTCGGCGGTTTCCTGCTTTTCCTACGTCGAGATTTCCGGTTTGACCTTTGCCGGAAAGCTGTTGAGCGATAGTTTGGGTTTGACCCGCACGGTGGCCAAACCGGGTAGCGCCGGACTGGACCGGGCCGTGGTGCAGCGGATCGGGCCGGTCATCACCCGCCAGCGCGGGCGGCTGATCGCCAACGGTCCGGTGGTCGAAACCGGCATTGCCTTGGGGGAACGGATCGAACTGGCCCGCAAAGCTTTGCAAGGCATGAGCTTGAACGACGGCTTCGCCCGCCTGGTCTTGCTCTGCGGCCATGGCAGCAGCACGGTCAACAATCCGTACGCAGCGGGACTGGATTGCGGCGCCTGCGGCGGCCATAGCGGCGAAGCCAACGCCCGGGTGGCCGCGGCCGTGCTCAACGACCGCGAGGTTCGGGCCGGTCTGGCGGCGCAAGGCATTGCCATCCCCAGGGAGACCTGGTTCGTCGCCGGGCTGCACGATACCACCACCGATCAGGTACGGCTGTTCGATCTGGACCAGGTACCACATTACTTCGCCGCCGATCTAGCGCAATTGCAGGATTGGCTGGAGCAGGCCTCGCAATTGTCGCGGCGGGAGCGGGCGTCGGCTCTGGGTCTGGCCGATGTCGACGCCAAGGCGCTGTGGCAAGCGATGCTGAAACGCAGTCGCGACTGGGCCCAGATCCGGCCGGAATGGGGCCTGGCCGGAAATGCCGCCTTCATTGCCGCGCCGCGGCAACGCACGGCTCACGCCGGTTTTGACGGCCGGGTGTTTCTGCACAACTACGATTATCGCCAGGATGGCGACGGCGCGATTTTGAACCTGATCATGACGGCGCCGATGGTCGTCGCCAGTTGGATCAATCTGCAGTACTACGCCTCGGCCGTCGACAACCGGCGCTTCGGCAGCGGCAACAAGGTTCTGCACAACGTGGTCGGCACCATCGGTATCCTCGAAGGTAACGGCGGCGACCTGCGGGTCGGGCTGCCTTGGCAATCGCTGCACGATGGTCAGGCGTTGCGCCACGAGCCGGTACGCCTGAGCGTGATCATCGAAGCCCCGGCGGCCATGATCGAACAGGTGCTGGACAGCCAGGCCGAAGTCCGGCAGTTGGTGGAGAACCGCTGGCTGCATTTGCTGCGGATCGAGCCGGGCGACGGCCGTTGTTTCCGTTACGGCGGCCCGAACGATTGGCAACCCGTTTCCCTAGACCCCGAGGAGTTTTGACATGACTGTATCCACCCACGACGGGCTCGGTCCTGCCGCAGCGGATCACTTGGATCTGCTGGAGGCCGAGGCCCTGTTCATCTTGCGCGAAGTGGCGGCGGAATGCCGGCATCCGGTGTTGCTGTTCTCCGGCGGCAAGGATTCGGCAGTACTACTGCACCTGGCCTACAAAGCGTTTCATCCGGAACGCATCGGCTGCGCGCTGCTGCATATCGATACCGGCCACAACTACGATGAAGTCATCGCCTACCGCGACCGCATGGCCGAGCGCTACGCTTGCCAGCTGCACGTGCGCAGCGTCGAGGATTCGATTCGCAAGGGATCGGTGCGTCTGCGGCATGCGCAGGAATCGCGCAACGCGCATCAATCGGTGACCTTGATGGAAGCGATCGCCGAGTTCGGTTTCGACGCCTGTCTGGGTGGTGCGCGGCGCGACGAGGAAAAGGCGCGGGCCAAGGAACGCATCGTCAGCGTGCGCGACGAATTCGGCCAATGGGAACCCAAGAATCAACGCCCGGAGCTGTGGTCCTTGTACAACACCCGCGTGGCGTTGGGCGACCATCTGCGGGTGTTTCCGATTTCGAACTGGACCGAGCTCGATGTCTGGCAATACATCCAGCGCGAGGACATCGAACTGCCCGAGCTGTATTTCGCCCACCAGCGCCAAGTGGTGCGGCGCGGCGACATTCTGGTGCCGGTGACGCATCTGACGCCGGCCCGGGCCGGCGATACCGTGGAAACGGTCAGTTGCCGCTTCCGTACAGTCGGCGATATTTCCTGCACCGCGCCGGTGGCGTCGACTGCGGTCAACGTCGCCGACATCATCGCCGAAACCGCGCAATGCCTGCTGACCGAGCGCGGCGCCACGCGTCTGGACGACCGCGCTTCCGAAGCGGCCATGGAACAACGTAAAAAAGAGGGGTATTTCTGATGAACGCAATCGTGAATTCAAGCTCCGACAGCTTTGACACCGGAACGGAGCCGACGACTCGCCCGTCCGGCTTGTTACGGTTCATCACGGCCGGCAGCGTCGACGACGGCAAAAGCACGTTGATCGGCCGCTTGCTCTACGACACCGGCAACGTTGCCGCCGATCAATTGGCGTCGATCCAGGCCACCTCGCATAAGCGCGGGCTGGCCGCCATCGATTGGTCGTTGTTGACCGACGGCCTGATCGCCGAGCGCGAGCAGGGCATTACCATCGACGTGGCTTACCGCTATTTCGCCACGGTGCGCCGAAAGTTCATCATCGGCGACGCCCCTGGCCACGAGCAATACACCCGCAATATGGTCACCGCCGCCTCCAGCGCCGATCTGGCGATTCTGCTGGTCGATGCCCGCAAAGGCGTCGTCACCCAGACCCGCCGCCACGCCTATCTGGCGCACTTGCTCGGCATCCCCGAGCTGGTGCTGGCGGTTAACAAGATGGATCTGGTGGATTGGCAGCCCGCGGTCTACCAGGCCATCGTCGACGAATTCAATGCCTTTATCGGCCGGCTGGGCCGGCACCATGTGCAGGCGATTCCGCTGTCGGCGCTGAACGGCACCAATCTGGCGACTCGGTCCGAGGCCATCCCCTGGTATAGCGGCCCCAGCCTGCTCGAACATCTGGAATCCAGCCCGGCCAGGCGCGATGCCGACGTCGCGCCGTTCAGGCTGCCGGTGCAGCGGGTCGTGCGGGTGATGCTGGGCAACGCCGCCGACGGGGCCAGCGATGCGGAGTTCCGGGGTTATCAAGGCACGCTGGCATCGGGACGCTTGCGCTTGGGCGACGAAGTGGCGGTGATGCCCGGCGGCCAGCGCGCTCGCGTCGCGCGTTTGAGCGTGGCGGAGCGCGACTTGGCGGAAGCCGGCGCCGACCGTTCCGTGGTGGTGGCGTTGGATAGCGAGATCGACATTTCCCGCGGCGACATGCTGTGCGATTCGCAGCAGTTGCCGCAGGTGACCAAAACCCTGAGCGCCGATATCTGCTGGCTATCCGAGCAGCCGTTGGACTTGCGGCGCAAGTACTTGGTCAAGCACACCACCCGCAGCGTCAACGCCGCGTTCGCGGAGCTGAGTTATCGGGTCGACGTCAATACGCTGGCCCATCAGCCGCAGCCGGATTCGGCGCAGATGAACGATATCGTCCGGGCCACGCTGAAGTTGCATCAACCCATTTGCGCCGATGCCTACAGCGACAATCGCACGACCGGCAGTTTCATCGTCATCGATCCGGTGTCGTTGCATACGGTGGCGGCCGGCGTAATCGTGCGTTGATACCTTATCGAGCAGGGAAGAAACCATGAATTGGAATGAATTTGTCCAACTGTTGGCCGGGTTGATCTCGGTGGTGAATCCGATCACAGCCATGCCGGTGTATATGGCGTTGACGGCGCGCAAGAGTCCGGCCGAGCGCCGGCAGACCGCCATCACCGCTGCCTTTGCGGTGACGATGGTATTGTTGACCGCGTTGCTGGCCGGCGAGCCGATTCTGCGCTTTTTCGGTATCGGCCTGCCGGCGTTTCGCGTGGCCGGCGGCTTGCTGCTGTTGCTGATGGGGATGTCGATGCTGCGGGCCAGCGACGACCGCTCCCGGCATACCCCGGAAGAAGACGCCGAATCGCAGGACAAGGCCTCGGTGGCGGTGGTGCCGTTGGCGATCCCCTTGCTGGCGGGGCCGGGCGCGATCAGCACCACCATTGTTTACGCCCACCGCGATTTGTCGTTGAACCACTATCTGCTGTTCGGCGGTGTGATCGCGACTGTCAGCAGCATCGTCTTGCTGTTTCTGCTGCTGGCGCCGCGGATCGTGGCGATCATGGGTCAAACCGGCATGAACCTGGTGACGCGGGTGATGGGGTTGTTGCTCAGCTCCATCGCCGTGGAATTCATCGCCGGCGGGATGACGGAACTGTTTCCGCTGTTGGCCGGCGGCCGATAAGCGGCCGGGGGAGCGTTCATGCCGATCTCGACCGCCGACGAAAGCGTTTATTGCGGGCAGCGGGTGGCCCTGCTGACCCAGCACGGCAAGCAAGCCCCGCTGAGCGAGGTGCTGGGCCACTGCTTGGGTTGCCGAATCGAGCATGTCGACCGGTTCGATACCGATAGCCTCGGCACCTTCACCCGCGATATTGCCCGCGCCGGCAGTCAGTTGGAAGCAGCCCGGCGCAAGGCGCAAATCGGCATGGAATTGTCCGGCCTGAGCATAGGCCTGGCCAGCGAAGGCGCGTTCGGGCCGGACCCGGTCAGCTTCATGCTGCCACACAATCTGGAATTGCTGGTCTGGCTCGACGCCCGTTTGGGCATCGAAGTTGTCGCCACCGCATCCGGCGCCACCAATTTTGCCCACCAAACCGTGACCAACTGGGAAGACGCCGAACGTTTTGCCTTGGCGGCCGGGTTTCCGCAGCACTATCTGATCGTGCGTCCGGACCAGCAAGACCATCCCGAGTTTCGCAAAGGCTTGGCGACTTGGCCCGAGTTGCAGGCGGCGGTCGCCTGGGCGCTGGCCGCCTCATCCGCGCGGCAGGCCTTCATCGAAACCGACATGCGCGCCTTCGCCAATCCAACCCGCATGCTGAACATCCGCCGCGCGGCCGAAGTGTTGGCGCAAAAGCTGCTGTCGCTATGCCCGGTCTGCGCCGCGCCCGGTTTTGCCGTCTCCGGCGTCGTGCGCGGTTTGCCGTGCGAGGATTGCGGATTGCCGACCGACGACGCCAAAGCCGATCTCCATGCGTGCGTGCGCTGCGGCCATCAGGTTGCAGTCGCGCGCGAACGCCGTTTCGCCTCGGCCGGCCATTGCAATTATTGCAATCCTTGAGGCCTTGGCCCGCTCCTACAGGATTTGAACAAGCCAGTTTGTTGCGTAGGCTACATCACTAAATTGCCAAAGCCGATACAAGGGTACAGGCCCCCGGCATATAACCGCGTTTCGACAGAGTATTAAATGCGAATGGGGCGGATGCAGGCGCAACGACGGATGAAACGGGTTGGTCTCCAGTAGCTGCAGGGTTTTTTAAATACGTCTGCCGTAATTCCGGATGGCACTTGATAAAGTACGTGTTTTTTTGCTGTGTTGCTCGGTAAAGGCCAACGCATAAGCCATTAAAGCGTATCCAGCCGAGTCAGATGCGCTTCCGGAGACTCCTGCGTAAAGCGTTCGGCCTTAAAATCCGCGCGGGTTTGCGCGAGCGCCACCTCCATTCGTATTCGCGCAAATTAATGGTAAAGGGCAATTTCCATCAACAGGAAACGCTCCTTGCCCTGCGCCGACACCACGGCTTCCGGCGCATTGACCAGCGCCGATTCGATCGCGGCAATGCCTTTGGTTTTCAAAGCGTTGGCGCTAATTTGCGCCATATTAAGGTCCCCGAGACAATTCATGGATTTCATAGTGCGATTAATCAAGCGATCTTCTTGGTTCAGGTTTGGAAGAGAGGCGAATTTGGCCCTGCCAAAGATATAAGCTAGGATGTGGCGTCAATTCTTATGGATGGCAAAAAGTGTCGGCCCATCTTAATTGTCGCCAATCTTACCGTATGGCAATTACCAAGTAATTGCTTTAAATTAAATTGAAATTAAGTTGTTAGGCTATTAAAGAAATCCTTATGGGTCCTATCGCTCTATTCGACAAATCCTTTATTCAATCATTATCCATAGACGAATCGATCTGGTTTGACCACTTCTTCTATCCAATTATCTGCCCACTATTCTATGTGGAAACCTTGGCTGATTTAACAAAAGCAACAAATTCTAAAGGACGAACAGCAGAAGATCTTGTCCGAATAATTGCAGACAAAACGCCTGTACTTTCCGGGGGGCCTTGTATTCATCATCAGGAGCTTTGCATTTCGAATCTCATGGGGCATTCGGTGCCATTGAACGGTCAAATACCACGGGCCGGTGGTAGATACGTGCAAACCCCCGACGGCAAGAGCGGACACGTATTTGACGAATCTCCAGAGGCCAAAGCATTTACTCGCTGGCAGAACGGTGATTTTCTTGAGGTAGAGCGAAAGTATGCGGAAAGTTGGAGAAAAATGTTGACCACACTCGATTTGTCAGCAACAGCAACACGGATGCGAGAGTTAGGAATCAACTCCCAAGAGTGTAAATCAGTTGAAGCTGCGTATGAAATCGCAACGCAGTTGGTCCGTAGTCGTACTAAACCATTTGAGCAAATGGCCTTGCTCTTTGCGTTCTTAGACATCCCTTCTAATCTGCATCATTCCATTCTTGAGCGCTGGTCAATAGATCAATATCGCCCCTTATTTGACTACGCACCTTATGCTGCGCATGTACTCGTAGTCGAACTTTTTTTTCAAATTGCGCTAGGAGCAAATCTAATATCTTCAGAGAGAGCGTCAAATCGAATTGACATCTCCTATTTATGTTATCTCCCGTTCTCTATGATCTTTATTTCATCTGATAAGTTACATAGAAAATGCGCCAGAGTTTTCTTAAGAAAGAATCAAGAATTTATTTGGGGGCCAGATTTGAAAGCAGAGCTATCTCGCCAAAACTCTGAGTTTTCAAAATTACCTGCCGAGAGTTTGGAATTAGGCTTAATGAAATTTGCGCCAGCCCCTATTGGAGACGCTAGCCATCTTCTTATCCAATTATGGGACAGGCATACGCCGAATTGGAGAAGCCAAGAAAAGAAAGAATCGATTCAACTCTCACCAGAGGCAGAAAAGAAAATTGTAGAAGATATGATCCAGCTTGCAAAGTCAAATTCAGTGGCAATGCCGGAGGATGATAATTACGAAGAATTGGATCAGATGGTGATACAGAGACTTGTGCCAAAACGGAAGGGGAGTTGGTGGCTTTTACCGAAATCCTTGAAAGTCGAAGATGACTCTTAACAGGTTGGTGAAAAGCCATATTTTATAGGCTAATTTTGTTCAATAGAATCGATATAAGGAAAACTTAATTGCCCAAGCTCTAGATATGCTCAAAGCAGAAAATGTATTTTTCATCAATCATTTCGTTTCGATAAAGACTTGCTCGGACGTCGCAATGGTAGAATTCTGTTTGATATTCACTTGACTAGTTAATAGGGGCTATTAATAAATTTAAAACAATAAAATTGGTTTTGGTTTTAATCAACATTCAAAGGGGTTTTGCCAGTATGAAAACTTACACCGCAATTATTGAAAAATGTAATGACACTGGATTGTATGTGGGTTTTATTCCAGGATTTGCCGGAGCACATAGTCAGGCGGAATCATTAGATGAGCTCAATCAAAATCTTCGAGAAGTCATTCAAATGTTACTTGAGGATGGTGAGCCAATACTCGAAGCAGAGTTTGTTGGAACTCAAAATGTAGTCGTCGCTTAAGTATGGGAAACATACCTGTTCTTAAACCTCGCGAAGTCGTGGTATTGCTTGAACTGTTGGGATTTGCGGAAGTTCGGCAACGAGGTTCGCATAAACAATTTCGCCATCCGGACGGCAGGTGTACCACAGTACCATTTCATGCAGGGCGCGATATTTCGCCGATTTTGCTGCGGCAGATCGCTAAGGATATTGGCTTTAGTATTGAAGAGTTACTTAAGCTTCAAGCCTGAGCCATGTTTGCGACTTGTTGCCGCGATTTCCTGAATTCTTGCCGATAATCGGCTTTTTATCCCATGTCTTACCCCAACTTACTCAACCTCAAATCCGGCCAAGTCGATTTAACCCACGGCGGCGGCGGCCGGGCCATGGCGCAGTTGATCGAGCAAATGTTCATCAAGCATTTCGACAACGACTTGCTGAATCGGCGCAACGACCAGGCCTTGTTCAACGTGCCGGCTGGGCGCTTGGCGATCAGTACCGACGGCCATGTGATTTCGCCGTTGTTTTTTCCGGGCGGCGACATCGGCTCGCTGGCGGTGCACGGCACCTTGAACGACGTGGCGATGTCCGGCGCCAAACCGCTGTATCTGGCGGCCGCTTTTATTTTGGAGGAAGGCCTGCCGCTGGCCGACCTGGAGCGCATCGTCGCCAGCATGGCGGCGGCGGCGAATAAAGCCGGCGTGCCGATTGTGACCGGCGATACCAAGGTGGTCGAGCGGGGCAAGGCCGACGGCGTGTTCATTACCACCACCGGCGTCGGCTTGGTGCCGGACGGTGTCGAGATTTCCGGCGAGCGCGCAGCAGCGGGTTGCGCGGTGCTGCTGAGCGGTTCGATCGGCGACCACGGCGTGGCGATTATGGCCAGCCGCGAGAACTTGCAGTTCGAGACCAGGATCGTTTCCGACTCGGCGGCCTTGCACGGCATGGTGGCCGATCTGGTCGCCGCGGCGCCGAGCGCGATCCGCTGCCTGCGCGACCCGACCCGCGGCGGCCTAGCGGCGGTATTGAACGAGTTGGCCGGCCAGTCCGGGGTCGGCATCGTGATCGACGAAGCCCGGATTCCGGTCAAGGCCCAAGTCAAGGCGGCCTGCGAAATTCTCGGACTCGATCCATTATACGTCGCCAACGAAGGCAAACTGGTCTGCATCTGCGATGCCGATGCGGCCGAGACGCTGCTGGCGACGATGCGCCGGCATCCCTTGGGCAGAGACGCCGCCATCATCGGCGAAGTCGTCGCCGATCCGCACCGTTTCGTGCAAATGACCACGGCTTTCGGCGGCCGGCGCATCGTCGATTGGCCGGTAGGCGAGCAACTGCCGCGCATCTGCTGATGGCGGGCAAGGCCATCCGCGCCCGCGGTGTGGTGCAGGGCGTCGGCTTTCGGCCGGCGATTTGGCATTTGGCGAGGCGCTGCGGCCTGACCGGCGAGGTCTGGAACGACGGCGCAGGCGTGATGATTCATGCCTTCGGCAGCGCCGAGGCTTTGGAGCGGTTTATCGCCCTGATTCCGCGCGAATTGCCGCCGCTGGCGAGGTTGGACGCGCTGGAATGCCGGGACTTGAATCAAGCCGCGCCCGACGAATTTCGCATCGTCGCCAGCCGGGCGGACGGCATCGCCACGCCCATCGCCGCCGACGCCGCCACTTGCCCGGAGTGTCTGGCCGATATCGCCGACCCTGACAACCGCCGCTACCGATATCCCTTCACCAACTGCACCCACTGCGGCCCGCGCCTGTCCATCGTCCGCGCCGTGCCTTACGACCGCGCCAACACCAGCATGGCGGCCTTTGCGATGTGCCCGGACTGCCAGCGCGAATACGACGATCCGGCCGACCGCCGCTTTCACGCCCAAGCCAACTGTTGCCCGGTTTGCGGGCCAAGCTTGTGGCTGGAAGCGGCCGAGGACAGCAGCGAACCCGCGCTCGGCGCCAACGGCAGCCAATTCAGGACTGTTCCGTTCGCCCCGAGCTTGTCGAAGGCTGCAGGGGAAAATCCGCGGTCCCAAGTCAAGCCGCTGATGCTTCGTCCAACTCAGCACCAACGGCTTGACTTAAAGACATTGGCGCCGGACTTGGGCAGCATGGACGATGTGATCCGGCAAACCGCCGAACTGCTCCGCCAAGGCCGCATCGTCGCCATCAAAGGCCTGGGCGGCTTTCATCTGGCCTGCGATGCGACCAATGCCGCGGCGGTCGACTCCCTCCGCCAGCGCAAGCGCCGTTACGCCAAACCGTTTGCGTTGATGGCCCGCGATCTAGCCATGGTGCATCGTTTTGCCGCAGCCGACGGGGCCGAAATCCTTGCTCTGCAAGACAGGGCTGCGCCTATTGTGCTGCTGCGCGCCCGCGGCGAAGCGCTGGCCGGCGGCGTGGCGCCGGGCGACGCCAAACTCGGCTTCATGCTGCCTTACACGCCGCTGCATACTTTGTTGATGCAGGAATTGCACGATCCCATCGTGCTGACCTCCGGCAATGTCAGCGACGAGCCGCAATGCATAGCCAACGACGATGCGCGGCAAAAACTGGCCGGCATCGCCGACTATTTTCTGCTGCATGAGCGCGACATCGTCAACCGGCTGGACGATTCGGTGGCGCGGCTGATGGACGGCGAAATCCGCCTGCTGCGGCGGGCGCGCGGTTATGCGCCGCAAGCGCTGCCGTTGCCGCCCGGTTTCGAGCAGGCCGCGCCTGTGCTGGCGATGGGCGCCGAGCTGAAAAACAGCTTCTGCCTGCTCAGACCCGGCCAGGCCGTGGTCAGCCAGCATATCGGCGACCTGGAAAACGCCGCGGTACAAACCGATTACCGCCACGCCATCGAGCTGTACCGGCAGTTGCACGGCTTCCGGCCCGAACGGGTTGCGATAGACCTACACCCCGGCTATCTGTCCAGCCAATACGGCCAAAGCTTGGCGGCAGCGCAAGGCTTGCCCTGCTTGACCGTCCAGCATCATCACGCCCATTTGGCCGCCTGCCTGGCCGAACATGGCGTGGCGCTTGATGCGCCGCCGGTATTGGCGGCGATATTCGACGGGCTGGGCATGGGCGAGAACGGTGAGTTGTGGGGCGGCGAGTTCTTGCTGGGCGATTACCGCGGTTTTACCCGCTTGGGCCATTTTCAGCCGATTGCCTTGCCCGGCGGCAGCCAAGCCATGCGCGAGCCCTGGCGCAATGCTTATGCCCAGCTCAGCCATTATTTGGTTTGGGACGAACTGTTGGCGGAATTCGGCAATCTGCCGTTTTTCCAAGGGTTGGCGAACAAGCCGCTGGCGACCTTGGACACGATGATGGCCAAAAATCTGAACGCGCCGCTCTGTAGCTCGGTCGGCCGCTGGTTCGACGCGTTCGCCGCCGTGCTGGATTTGCACGCCGAGCGAGCCGATTACGAGGGCCAGGCAGCGATTGCGCTAGAGAATCTGGCGGCGCCGGCGTTCGCCGGCGAAACCGCCTATCCGCAGGCTTGGCAGCTAAACCAAATGGAAGGAAAGCAGGTGTTGACTTGGCGCGGTTTATGGCAGGCCGTGTTGCGCGATCTGGCCGGAGGCTGCGATAAGGCGGCGATTGCCGCCCGTGTCCACCATAGCCTGATCGCGGCCAGCGTGGAAAGCTTATGCCGGCTTGGCCGGGAGACCGCGACAGACACGGTCGTATTCAGCGGCGGCGTATTTCAAAACCGGTTGTTGCTGGAAGGTGTGGCGGAAGACTTGCGCCGCCACGGCAAAACCGTGCTGCTGCCGCAGCGTTATCCGGCCAACGACGGCGGCTTGGCTTTGGGCCAGGCCGTGATCGCCGCCGCGGCAGGCATCAGTTAGCGGCGTTGCTGTCGGCCAATTCGACGTGAAAGCGGCCGTAGCGCTGCAAGATTGCCGGCAACAGCAACAGGTTCAGTGCCGTGGACGATGCCAGGCCGCCGATGATGATGGCCGCCATCGGCCCCATGATCTCGCGGCCGGGGTTGTCGCTGCCGATCGCGATCGGCAACATCGCCAGTGCGGTGACCAGGGCCGTCATCAGGATCGCCGGCAGGCGTTCCTGAGCGCCGCGGATCAGCGTCGCGGTGGACCATTCCTGGCCTTCGAATTCGATCAGATGCCGGTAATGCGAAATCAGCATGATGCAGTTGCGCACGGTGATGCCGAACAAGGTGACGAAGCCGACAAACGAGCCGACCGACAAAGTGGCGTCGGTAACCACGACCGCGGCGACGCCGCCCAACAGCGCAAACGGCAGGTTCAATAAGGTCAGCAGCATGTGGCGCAGGCTGCCGAATGCGATAAACACGAAAATCAGCACGCCGGCGCCGGCCAGCAGGGCATGAATCACCAAGGTTTGCCGGGCCTTGGCCTGTTCCAGCGCGGCGCCGATGAATTCCGGATAGCTGCCGTCGCGCCAGCTCAATTCGGTTTGTACCCGTTGCTTCAAATCGGCCATGAAGCCATCCATATCGCGGCCTGCCACCTTGCAGGTCACGGTCTGAATCCGCTGCGCGCCCTGGTGCAGGATGTTGTAGCGGCCCTCGCCGTGGCGGACATCGGCCACTTCACCGAGCAAAACCCGCTGGCCTTCGCCGTTTTTTAAGGGCAATTGCCCCAGGTAATCCGGTTGGTTGCGCCATTCCGGCGGTAGCGATACTGCGACATTGAAGATGCGATTGCCCTGCAAGTTCTTGCCGACGATGCGGCCTTCGTAAGCGGTTTGCAATGCCGCCATCACTTGCGCCGGGCTGATGCCGCGGAATTTCAGGCGTTCCAGGTCGAGTTGCACTTGCAGCAAACTGGTGGCCGGCGGCGAACGCAATTGCACGTCTTCGGCGCCGGGCAGGGTCTCGATCAGCGCGGCCAGTTGTTGGGCCTTGGCGTCCAGCTCCGCCAGATCGTTGCCGTAGATGTTGACCACCACCGGCGCGGTGTAACCGGAAATGGTTTCGTCGACCCGTTCGGTCAGGAAGGTGTTGGCCTCGTAATGGATGCCGGGGAAACTGTCCAGAATGGCGCGGATTTCGTCCAGCACCCGTTGCTGTTCGCCACCGGATAGGGGATGCAAACGCACTTCGTATTCGCTGTAATGGCTGCCGTAAGTGTCGGCGCCGCGTTCGGCGCGGCCGGCCCATTGCGATACCGATTCGACGCCGGCCACCGCCATCAGCCGTTCGCTCACCAGGCTGCCGAGCCGGATCGATTCCGGCAACGAGGTACCGGGTACGCTGGCGGTGTGGACGATGAAGTGGCCTTCGCGCAGTTCCGGCAGAAATTTGTGGTCCAGTTGCAGGAAGGCGGCGATGCCGGCCAGGCAGGCTAGTGCCCCGGCCAGGGCTACGGTTTTGAAGTGGCGGATCGCCCACAGCAATTGCCTGGCATATATCGGTTTCAGCCAACGCAACAGCGGCGGATCGCTGTCGTCCGGTAGCTTGGATCTGAACAACAGATGGCACAGCGCCGGCGTCAGCGTCAGCGCTACCAACAGCGACATCAGGATCGCCAGGATGTAGGACGCGCCGAGCGGCGCGAACAGCCGGCCGCTGACGCCGTCCAGCGTCAGCAGCGGCACGAATACCAGCGCGACGATGAAGCTGGCGTAGACCACCGAGCCGCGCACTTCCAGCGAGGCTTGGTAGACCACGTGTTCGGTCGGGTCCGGAAAGATTTTCAGGCGGTTTTCCCGCAGGCGGCGGAAGATGTTCTCGGTATCGATGATGGCGTCGTCGACGACTTCGCCCAGCGCGATCGCCAGGCCGCCCAACACCATAATATTCAGATTCACGCCGCATTCCAGCAGTACCAGCGCGGCGCTGAGCAGCGACAGCGGAATCGCGGTGGCGGCGATGAAGGCGCTGCGTAAGTTGAACAAGAACAGGTAAAGCACCACCAGCACGAACAGTCCGCCGAGCAACAGGTGTCCGGACAGGTTATGCAGCGAGGTTTCGATGTAGTCCGCCGGGCGGAACAGATGCGGGTAAAACGCGATGTTTTGCTGTTGGAAGATCGGCTGGAAGTCCTGCAGTACCGATTCCACCTGGCGCGAGACCGAAAGGGTATTGGCGCCGTATTGGCCGATCACCATCAGGACGATGCCCGGTTTGCCCATGATCTGCGCCGCGCCGATCGGCGGTTCCGCGCCGTAACGGATGTCGGCGACGTCGGCCAGGGTTACGTTCATGCCGTCCTGGCGTTTGACCACCAACTGCTTGAACTGCTCCGGATCGGCCGGTTGGCCGCTGATTTGCAAAGTAAAACGCTGGTTGGCGTTTTCGATGAAGCCGGCGCCGTTCATCTCCGCCGCCCCGGCCGCTGCGGCAACGATATCCTCGATGGCCAGGTTGAAGCGCTGTAGTGCCGCCGGTTGTAGTTGCACCTGCAATTGCTGGATATCGCCGCCGAACACATTGACGTCGGCCACGCCGGGCACCGCCAACAGCCGCGGCACCAGGCTCCAGTCCACCAGACTGCGCAGTTCCATCAGCGATTTGGTCTCGGAGTTGACGCCTAGCGTCAACACCGTGGCCGACGACGACGACAGCGGTATCGCTACCGGCGTGCCGACACCGGCCGGCAAGCGCTGGCCCAGGCTGTTCAGGCGTTCGCTGACCAGTTGCCGGTTGCGGTAAACGTCGCTATGCTCGGAGAAGGTCGCCGTGACGATCGATAAACCCTGAATCGATTGCGAGCGCAGGGTTTGCAGGCCGATCAGGCCGCTGATCGAGTTTTCGATTTGCTGGGTGACCAGCACTTCCACTTGCTCGGTGGCCAGGCCGGGCGCTTCGGTTTGGATGATGACCTGTTTCGGCGCGAATTCCGGAAAAATGTCGAGGCCGGCGTTGGCGAAGCGGTAGCTGCCGTAAACGAACAGCAGCAGCGCCAGCGTGACGACGATGCCGGAATAACGAATCGAAAATCGGACCAGAAGAGCGAGCATGACGGTGGGCGAGATTAAACTAAGCCGGTTATTGTGCCTTGTCGGCCGGCCGCGGTCCATCGCCGCCGATAGGCTTTGCCGGCTCGGCCAAACTGCATTAACATCGCGTTTAACCTGAATCGGGGGAGTTTTCACTGATGGATAGCCAACGCATCGATCTACACAGTGCGATCATTTCGTTGACCTGCGCGCTGGACTTGGTCGGTATCGACGAAGTCAAACACGGTAAGCGGGTGGCGATGATGGCGTGGCACATTGCCGGTAAATTAGCTTGGTCGGCGGAGGATAGGCTCAAGATTCTGCATGCCGGTATGCTGCACGATTGCGGCGTGGCCAAAATCCGCGAACATCGGCATCTGACCGAGTCGTTGGAATGGGACGGTGCCGAAGCCCATTGCGAGCGCGGCGAGCAATATCTGCGGGCCTGCCCGCCGCTCAGCCATCTGGCCGAAGAAATCCGTTACCACCACACCCGCTGGGAGAATCTGGTGCAATTGCCACTCCCCGCCAGAACCCGGCTGCGCGCCAATCTGCTGTTTCTGGCGGACCGGATCGACGTGCTGCAAGCGCCTTATCTGGCCAGCGAGCAAATTCTGATTGCGGCGCCGAAGATCGTCGGGCGCCTGCAAAGTTATTCCGGCACGCTGTTCTGTCCGGCGTTGGTGGACGCTTTTGCCGATCTGGCGCAAAGCCAAGCGTTTTGGCTGGCAATGGACCCGGATTACCTGGACGAGGATTTACGCAATCTGGGCGACCATTTGCCGATGGTGTGGTTGCCCTATCCGGATTTGCGCGAGATCGCCCGCCTGTTTTCAAGGGTGGTCGATGCGAAAAGCCCCTACACCGAACTGCATTCCGAACGGGTGGCGCAAATCGCCCGCCGGTTGGCGCAATCCTTCGGTATCCAAGGCGCCAACCTCGAACAAGTCGAAATCGCCGGTTTGCTGCACGACATCGGCAAGTTGCGGGTGTCGGAAGACATTATCGACAAACCCGGCAGTTTGACCCCGGAGGAGCGGGCCTGCATGCAGCGCCACAGCTACGACACCTACCGGATTCTGCAGCGGGTGTTCGTCGACTCGAAGATTCCGGAGTGGGCCGGACTGCACCACGAAAATCTGCGCGGCGAAGGTTATCCGTTCAAAACCGCGGCAACGGCGTTGCCGCTGGAGTGCAGGATTATCAGCGTCGCCGATATTTTTCAGGCCTTGGCCCAGTCGCGTCCTTATCGGGCCGGCATGCCGTTAGCCGAGATTTTGACTTACCTGGAACACCGGGTTAGCGACGGCGTGCTTGACCCCGGTGTGGTCGAGAAACTGAAAGCCGATGCCGAAGACTACTACGAGTTGGCCCTGGGCGAGTTTTGCCACCACTAAACCTGGCTGCCGTTTGCGAGCCGGACGCGGCGCCAATCCGGGTATAATGCGGCTCCGATTTACCCAGCCGATTCGCCGCCGATGTCCGAAGACCACTATTTCCTGTCCGATCAAACCGTAGAATCTCTGAAAGTTCCGCCGCATTCGATTCAAGCCGAGCAATCGGTGTTGGGCGGTTTATTGCTGGATAACCAGACCTGGGATTCCGTCGCCGACAAGGTCGGCGAGAACGATTTTTATCGCCGCGACCACCGCTTGATTTTCCGCGCGATCGCCGAATTGGCCGAGCGGCAGGACCCGTTCGACGTCGTCACCATCTCCGAGGTGCTGGAAACCACCGGCGAGTTGCAGGATGTCGGCGGCCTGGCTTATCTGAGTATGCTGGCGCGGGACACGCCCAGCGCCGCGAATATCGTCGCCTATGCCAACATCGTCCGCGACCGTTCGGTGTTGCGGCAACTGATCCACGTCGGCACCGAAATCTCCGATTCGGCCTTCAGTACCGAAGGCCGGGAAACCGCCGAATTGCTGGAAAACGCCGAACGCAAGGTGTTCGAAATCGCCGAACAGCGCCAGAAGGGGCAGGGCGGTTTCAATTCGATCAAATCGCTGCTGGCCAAGGCGGTCGACAAAATCGAAACCCTATACGAATTGGACGGGGACATCACCGGCGCCAGTACCGGCTTCACCGATCTGGACGAGAAAACCTCCGGCTTGCAACCGTCCGATTTGATCATCGTCGCCGGCCGGCCGTCGATGGGGAAAACCACGATTGCGATGAACATGGCCGAAAACGTCGCGCTCAAAAGCGGGATGCCGGTGGCCGTGTTCAGTATGGAGATGCCGGGCGAGGCGCTGGCGATGCGGATGATGTCGTCGCTGGGCCGGATCGATCAGCACAAGGTCCGCACCGGCAAATTGGACGACGACGATTGGCCGCGATTGACCTCGGCGATCAATTTGCTGGCCGAGACCAAAATGTTCATCGACGACACCCCGGCATTGACGCCGACCGAGGTGCGCTCCCGCGCCCGCCGTCTGACCCGCGAACACGGCCAGCTGGGCTTGATCGTGCTGGACTACTTACAGCTGATGCAGTCGCCGTCCAGCGGCGATAACCGGGTACAACAGATTTCCGATATCTCGCGCGGCTTGAAGGCGCTGGCCAAGGAACTCAACGTGCCGGTGATCGCCCTGTCCCAGCTCAACCGCAACCTGGAACAACGCCCCAACAAACGGCCGGTGATGTCGGACTTACGGGAGTCCGGTGCGATCGAGCAGGACGCCGACTTGATCATTTTCGTTTACCGCGACGAGGTCTATCACGAAGACAGTCCGGACAAAGGCATTGCCGAAGTCATCATCGGCAAGCAGCGGAACGGCCCGTTGGGCACGGTGCGGCTGACTTTCCTGGGCCAATACACCCGCTTCGAAAATTTTGCCGGGGTATACAACGGCCCCGAGGATTACGAATGACCCCGCCGGCTTACGTACGTCTGGATCTGGATGCGGTGCGCCACAACCTGGAACAGGTCAAACGCTACGCGCCGGACAACAAAATCATGGCCGTGATCAAAGCCAACGCATACGGCCACGGCATGGACCGGGTCGCGGCGGCGCTGGCACGGGCCGACGGCTTTGCCGTCGCCAGGGTGGACGAGGGCGCCCGTTTGCGTCAGGCCGGCTTCGAACAGCCGATTACCGTGTTGCAAGGCTTCGTCTGCGCCGACGAATTGCAGCAGCTATTGAAATACCGGCTGACGGCGGTGATCCATGCGCCGCAACAAATCGCCATTCTGCAACAGCAACCGGCCGCCGCCGCCAAGCTGGCGGTATGGCTGAAGCTGGATACCGGCATGAACCGGCTCGGTTTCAAGGCCAACGATTTCGCCGCCGCCTATCAGGCTTTGCTGGCCTGCGCGGCGGTCGAACAGCCGATCAATCTGATCACCCATTTCGCCAATGCCGATGATTTATTGGACGACAAAACCCGGCGCCAGATCGATCTATTCAACGACGCCGTCAAAGATTATCCGGGCCAGCGCAGCATCGCCAATTCGGCCGGCATCATCGGCTGGCCCAGCGTCCGCCTCGGCTCGGTTCAGGACCGGGCCAGCGATTGGGTCAGGCCGGGCTTGATGCTGTACGGCTGCTCGCCGTTCGCCGGCAAAACCGGCGCCGATTTCGGCTTGAAGCCGGTCATGAGCCTGCATTCGCGGCTGATCGCAGTCAAAGACATTGCCGCCGGCGAAAGCGTCGGTTACAGCGGCACCTGGACTTGCCGCAGCGCCACCCGCCTGGGCGTGGCGTCCATCGGCTACGGCGACGGCTACCACCGCGCCACCCGCAGCGGCGCGCCGGTGTTGGTCAACGGCCGGCGGGTACCGCTGGTCGGTCGGGTGTCGATGGACATGATTACCGTCAACTTGAACGAGCTGCCCGACGCCCAGCCCGGCGACCCGGTCACGCTATGGGGCGACGGCTTGCCGGTCGAAGAAATCGCCCACCACGCCGACACGATACCCTACACCCTGCTCTGCGGGATTACGCAGCGGGTGCAGGTGATGTCAGGCGAAGGCATCTGAGTTGTTGGTTTGCTTTGGGATGGCTTCAGGCTGAGGATAACGCCAGCAAGCTGTTAGGAAAGGATCGATCGTGCCCGCAGCGCCGTTTGTTGGTTGCCGCAGGGATAGCTGTCGTTGATTCGGTAACCCGGTTATCATCCCGTTCTATTTGATTGCTTTATGTGGGAGGCACGATGACTGAGTCTAACCGTTGCAGCCGGACCGGATCGTTTTGGCTAAGTTGTTGGCTGATACTGTTCACACCATGCTCAATTGCGGATGGCAAACCACCCGCCTGGCCGACCTTCGTCCAAGAATTCATCGCCGGCTATTTCGAACAACAGCCTACCTTCGCCGCCGAGGCCGGCCGCCACGAGTTCGATGGCCGTTTGCCGGATTGGAGTCCGGAGGGTTTGCGCCGCATGGAACGTTGGCTAGAAACGCAGCGGCTGCAAGCGCTGGGGTATCCGGACCAGGCGCTGACACCGGCGCAACGTTTCGAGCGCGACTATTTGTTGGCGACCGTCACCAAGGAATTGTTCTGGCGCCAAGTCGCGCGGCGGCCGTTCAAGAGTCCGCAGTTTTATGCCGGCGCGCTGGACCCTAACCTTTACATCAGCCGGCCCTATGCGCCGTTGCCCGAGCGGATGCGGGCATTTATCGCCTATGCCGGTAACGTGCCGCAAGCGGCGGCGCAGATTCGCGCCAATCTGGAACTGCCGTTACCGCGCACTTATATCGACATCGGCAAGACCGTGTTCGGCGGCCTGGCCAAATTTTACGAAGCGGAGGCCAAGGCGGCGTTTGCCGATGTCGCCGATCCGGAGTTGCAACGCGAATTCGCCGAACAGGTCGGGCCGGCGGCGCAAGCGCTACGCGAGTTGGTCGACTGGCTGGAGCAGCAAAGGCCGACCGCGACCGACGATTTCGCGCTGGGTCCGGAAAAGTTCAGCCGAATGCTGGCCGATACCGAAGCCGTCGAGATACCGCTGCCGAAACTGGAGCAGATGGGCCGCGCCGATTTGCGGCGCAATTTGAAAGCATTGGCGCAAGCCTGCCGCCGCTTCGCCCCCTCATCGACCACCGCCGAATGCGTGGCCCAAGCCGAGGCACACAAACCGCCGGCCGGTCCGGTAGCTGCCGCCACCGAGCAACTCAAACAATTGAAAGCCTTCGTCGCCGAGCGGCAATTGCTGACGATTCCCAGCGACGAAGAAGCAACCGTCGCGCCGTCGCCGCCTTATGCTCGCTGGAATTTGGCTTACATCGATATTCCGGGGCCTTACGAGCACGGCTTGCCGTCGGTGTATTACGTGGCGCCGCCGGACCCAGCGTGGACAGCCGCCGAGCAGGCGGCCTATCTGCCCGGCCAGGCCAATTTGCTGTTCGTATCGGCGCACGAAGTCTGGCCCGGTCATTTTCTGCAGTTTTTACACGCCCACCGGGCCGGCTCCAAGTTTGCCCAGTTGTTCGGCAGCTATGCCTTTTCCGAGGGCTGGGCGCATTACGCCGAGGAATTGGTCTGGGAGGCCGGCCTGAACGATGGCGATCCTGAAATCCATATCGGCCAATTGGTCAACGCCTTGTTGCGCGACGTGCGTTTTCTGGCGGCGTTGGGTTTGCACACCCAGGGTTGGAGCGTCGAGCAGGCCGAGCAAATGTTTCGGGAGCAAGCCTTTCGCGACCCTGGCAACGCCCGCCAGCAGGCCGCGCGCGGCACTTTCGATCCAGCCTATCTGAATTACACCTTGGGTAAATTGCTGATTCGGCAATTGCGCGACGACTGGTGTGCCCAGCGGGGCGGCCGCGCCGCCTGGCGCGAATTTCACGACACGTTTTTAAGTTACGGCTCGCCGCCGATTCCGTTGGTCAGCAAGGCAATGTTGGCCGGACGGGACTGAGCGGTTGGCCGTTGAATTGGCGATTTATCAGGAGTTTCTCGATCAAAAGCGTTGTAGGGCGGTTTCGCGACAGCAAACCGCCGCAGGACTTAAGGTGATAACACAATCTTTTGCACTAGTTACCGGCGACTTTTTTGGAGAGTTCAATTTTATTTTGAGACAGGATTGTTTTAAAA